>CAMYKK010000003.1 GCA_947258975.1 uncultured Gammaproteobacteria bacterium | reverse complement strand
ATGATCTGCCCTCTCAATTATGGCTCTGTGTCTGAGATCCCTATCTCAACATAATCCACGCATGTTGAGATGGGCAGGTCAAAACATTATGTCTAGTCCGCATTTCTAAAAACGGGGTCGGAGTCACAGACTCTGACCCGAAGGGCACTTACTTGAGCCTTACGGAGACAAAAAAGTGCTGAATTGAGGGAGAATTTCCGGGACCGTCGCCAGCAAGGATGCTGGCGCCGAGCCTACAGGGAGGTATTGACGGCGCGTCCCGGGAATGGTCACTCGGTTCAGCGTGTCGTGACCCCTCAAGTAAGTGCCATGCGACTCGGATCTCCTTTTTTCATCGCGCCAGGCGCGGGGTTTGTCCCCGCACTGCGCTTGTCCCCGCAAAGCAGGGGAACTTCGCGCAGCACAAGCACAGCAGGGGACTCAGCTGCATGAGTCCCTTGTGCTGCGCGGAGTCGCAGTATGCGCCGGCATCCGGGATCCTGGCGAGAAACGCGGGCTGGTCCTTGTCGTTCGCGGAATAAATCCGCGTGGCCATGCGTTTTCTCTTTCGTGATTGCGGGCGGCGCCGAGTAATCGCTTCGCCTTAATCCGAGTTTCCGCAACAAAGACAAGAGGATAATGACATGGTAGATACTGTGGCGCCTGGCGATGATCAACAGAAATCCGCTCAAGCCCTGCTGGGAGAAGCGGAGCCGTGGGAACCTTGGGAGACCCAACTCGTGGGCTGGAGCATCGGTATCGGCCTCGCCGGTCTGTTGGTTCTCGGTGTTCTCATTAACATCTTTATCTTACGGTAGCCCACCAATGAGTCCCATTCGCCGTGAGCGGACGGGTTAGCGAAGAGAAGATGCGATGAAGGCAGATGTCGAGCTGAGCCTTATCCACGACGGAGAACAGTGGATCGCTCGTGGCGACGCCGTGACTGCAAGAGGCGAGACGCTGCTCGAGGTGGATGAAGGCGTGACCCATGCGTTGCGGGATTCCGGCGCGTTTCCATTGGGTTCATCGGTAACGGTGTTCATGGGCTTTGACTTCGACACTATTCCGACATGGTTACGGCAATACCACGCGCACTACTTCAATCGTTACATCACCGTGAATCTGTAATCCCAAATAATAACGACAATCACTGAATGAGAGTGATAAGGAGACAAATATGGCGGCTGTAAACAGAAAGTGGACCGACGGTATGCTCCGGACAGAGGACTGGTGGGCGGTCTGGCTGGGACTGATCATGTTCTTTGCCGGATTGCTCACAATCTGGGGCGTGGATCTCGTGGGCTGGATGACCAAGACCAAGACCTGGGAGTGGGGTAAGTTCTGGACTGACCCATCCTTTAACAAGCTGCTCGCGGGATCGCACGTAAAAGAAGGACAGACCTATGCGGGTCTGGGTGGCCTCGGCTCGTTACTGGTGACCTATGTGGTGTTCACCACGTTGACCTGCATCGGCGCTTACTTTCAAAAGCTCGACGTCAAGAAGTTCTTTATGGGCTTTACGTGCATCTATTTCATCACCTGGGGGGCGTGGATCGCCGGCCACGAGGCCCACTTCAAGGCGCTCAAGACGGGTCAGTCCATCACTCAGTCCGAGATCTACGGCGACAATGTGTACTGCACGACGAAGGTCAATAAGTGTTCGACACAGATCAACAAGGCACTAAAGGGAATGGGGGTCAATGTCCTGGAGGGGCAGGTACCGACTCAGGAGCAAGCGGCACAAGCGGTCGCCAAATCCAAGAACTCGATACGGATGTCGTGGGGCCTGCAACTCGGTGGCGGATTCTCCTACATGCTGGCGCTGGCGGTAGGCCTGATCATCGGCAACTTCTTCAAGGGGTTTGCCAATTTCCTGAGAGAAGGCGCCAAACCCGAGTGGTTCATCAAAACCGCGATCGTCTATCTGGGGATCAAGCTGGGCTTGATGTCGATGAAGGCTACAGGCTTTGCCCTCGAGCTGGCGTTAGCGGGCGCGGCGGCGTGCTTCGTGGCCTATCTGCTGTTCTGGCCGATCGTCTACGCCATGGGGCGCAAGATATTCAAGCTGCGGCGCGATGCCTCGGCGGTGTTGTCGTCGGGCATCTCCATCTGCGGTGTGTCTGCGGCCATTGCCACCGCTGGCGCAATTCGCGCCAAACCGATATTACCGATCGCGGTGTCGATGCTGATCGTGGTGTTCGCAATGATCGAGCTGGTCGCTCTGCCGACGTTCTATGCGGCAGTTGCCCCAGACCAGCCCATCGTGAACGGCGCGGCGATGGGCATGACGGTGAAGACCGACGGCGCCGACGCGGCGGCCGGCGCCATCCTCGACGAGATGATGGTCGCCAACCACTACCGGACCACCGGAGAGACGTGGGAGGCGGACTGGATATTGAGCGCCGCGATCCTGACCAAGATCTGGATCGACGTGTTTATCGGGGTGTGGGCGTTTGTCCTGGCACTGATCTGGGTCTATAAGGTGGAGCGAAGACCGGATCAGCAACGCGTAGGGGCATCGGAGATCTGGTTCCGTTTCCCGAAATTCGTGATCGGCTACTTTATCGCCTGGTTGTTCTATGTAGCAATCGCGGTGTGGTTTCCGGATGCCATTAAGGCCGCCTCCTCCGGCGCCGGCGTGGTGCAGAGCCCGATGCGCAAGATGATGTTCATGCTGACCTTCGTTGCCATTGGCGTTATTACCGATTTCAGCAAGCTGAAGGGCATGGGCCGGCTGACCGCGTTGTACGCGATTGCGCTGTTTGTGGTCATCGCTCCGATTGCCTATTTGGTGGCGTGGATCTTCCATAATGGCATGCTGCCGCCGCTGGCGTCGAGTTAATAGACCAACAATACGTATTTTGTTTTACCAATACCTGAGAGACCGTAGTCACACGGTCTCTCTTTTTTTGGGTAAGCTTCAAGGCGTGTGTGATAAGTTATCGGTTTAAGCAGCTCGGGTGATACCGTCCCATGGTTGATGTGGAATGTTCGGTAGAGATCAATACGGATCCGGAAACGGTGTTTTCGCTGGTAACGGATATACCCCGCAAAGCCCGGCTCGACCACAACGCAACGGTACTGGACGTGGTGCAGGAGACCGAGGGACCGTTGGCTATCGGTACGACGTTTCACTACCGGCTCGTCATCGAAGGCAGGATCGCCGACTACCGCAGCCGTTGTACCGCCTTCAACCCGGGCAAGCTGATCGAGACCGTGTCGGATTCGGATCCACCGTTCACGGTGCGGGTGACCGTGACGCCTTTATCGAACGGCGCACGTTTGACGCAGAAGGAATCTTTCACGGTGCCGCGAATTCACATACCGTTGCCCACGGCGGACGGCTGGCGCGGCAGGTTGTTGCGCCTTTTGTTCGGCAACCGGGACGCGATACAGCAAGATCCCAGCGCGTCGCGAGATGAGGAAGCACGCATGGAGGCCAAGCTGACACAGCGGTTGGAAAAATGGCTCGACGCCATCAAGCAGGAACTCGAAGCGCAACAAAGTGGACTCAAAGCCTGATATTTCTGCGCTTGTTATCGATGTTCAGCGGTTTCGCAGCAGTGGATTGCGGCTTTCTGTTGCAGCAATAACATGAACTTGGACGACAAAAATTTATCATTGGTGCTACGCGTTGTCGGCGGCACCTTGGCCGTGGCATGTTTTGTTTTGGTGCTTCTCCGCGTTTACAGTTTGTTTGTGCTCGATATCGAAACATCGGCCGCCGAAAACTTCGTCCACGTACTGCGCATCGTGTTTCCGGGCTCATTAGGCCTCATTGCCGGATATGTCGCCGTCACCGGCAACATACCTTTTACCACCGGTCGTACCCGCCGCAACGATTAGTTCGCCATGCAGGTCGAACAGCTGCAACGGATGAGATTTTGAACAATGACCTCGTTATCATTTTTGGGGATGGCCTTTATGGTGCTCGGTGCATTCCTGATTTCTGTCCGTGCGGCCGCCGCCCGCAAGATGACGGCGCTTTACCGGAGGCGGGGGATCGAGGTCCCGGAGGACAGATACGTAAAACAGTTTGTGTTCATTGGAATCGTTCTCATTGCCGTCGGATTTCTCGTCACCACCGGCCTGATTGACAAACTTTAATCGCAAAATTAGTTATCAATCTGTGCGTTACAACGTGTTACGCGCATGGCCGATTCGCAAAGTTTGCATCACGGGGACGCTACTTTCGTCTGTTCCGAGAACACCTGCCACGACCCGTCTCCCCGAGTGCAAGGCTCGGTTGCTAAGTGACCTCCGGCGCAACGACACGGCGCGCATGCAGTCTGCCCTCGGTCGTATGCAAGACAAGTCCGATCCAGATCAGCGTAAAGGTGACTGATTGGGCGAGTTCCATCGATTCCCCGTAAACGACAACGCCGAGCAAGAACTGCAGAGTAGGCGTAAGATAGAAGATAAATCCAAGTGTCGCCAGCGGCAGTCGTTTGGCGCCGGCAACGTAGAGTAAAAGTGGCGTACCTGTCACCACGCCACCGAATATCAGCAGGCCGTCTGTGATCCCATCCGCATGCAGGAACGCGGACGCGCCGGTACCGCTCAGCCACCACATCCACGCGAGGGCGACGGGCGCGAGCAGCATGGTCTCGACAAACAGGCCGGTTGCGGAATCGCATGACACCAGCTTACGCAGCGCGCCATAGCCGGCGAAACTAAATCCCACGCCCAGGCTCACCCAACTCGGTGCATGGCTGAAGACAACCTGGTTGACAACGCCGGCTGCCGCCAGCGCCAGCGCGATCCATTGCCACAATCGCAGGCGCTCTTGAAACAGCAGCATCCCCAGCAGCACACTCAACAGCGGCGTCAGGAAGTATCCCAGACTCGCCTGCACCACCTGATCGTGATTCACCGCCCAGATGTAAATTCCCCAGTTGACCGCAATCAGGACCGTGGTCACCATCAATGTCAACATCTGCCGTTGGTCTTTCACTACTGCGACCACACGGCGCCAGCGGCGTACTATGGTCAGCACCAGGGCCACAAAAAGCGCGGTCCACAAGATTCGATGGGCGAGGACCTCCAGTGCATCAACATGCGCCAGCCACTTCCAATACACCGGAAATAATCCCCAAATCACGTACGCAGCAACCGCGTACGAATAGCCTGGAAGCGCATTACGCATCGATCATTCGGTAACAATGAAATTTGGCCCACATGCTATACCAACACGCCGACGCTACGCATAACGTCTGGATCAGCCTGGGCATCGGCGCTGCAGGTCGCGACGTTGCAAGACGCAATCACTTGATATTATGTGGGATCCATCACCCCGTGGCCGGGCCGGTGACGGACCGTACCAGCGCAAACTCGAATAAGTATTTCAGCCCGATTTCCCCGCCGGTCGCATATCTCATCCCGGGATATAGATGCCGGCGCTGCGTATGGCGCGCACGATCTCTTTGGTGGCGCGTTCCATAGTCCCAACCGCAGTCTCGTAGTCACCGCCGGCCGCCTGCTGTTCCGCGGAAGCGCGTGTCTTCGCCGCTTTCTCCATGAATTTCTCGACGATCGATTTCAGGCTTACATTGGCCGCAATTTTTTCCTTGAGCAACACGTCCACCAGCATTCTATGGGTATTGTTGCGGTCAACTTCGTATTGATATTCGTCCTGCTTGGTTTCAAAATGCAGCGTGCGCACCAAGGTTTCTCCGCCGCGCACTTGTTCAATCGCCATCGTGGCCGCGACGTAAGCCTCATCCAGTACCTGTCGCGCCGCAACCAGTTTTTGCGCGTCGCGCAAGCGCTGTGCTTGCGCTAACTTGGCGTCGACGAGCGCGCGCAAATCACCGCTATTGGAGGCAGTGCCTTGTTCTTGGGTGATGCGGGTATGGGTGTCAACAAGCGCGGTGACGGTGTCCAACCGCGACAGATAATCACGCTCGCGTTTTTTTTCTGATACTTCTTTATTCCCCGCCAGGCGCGCGGCCTCGAACATGGTCTTGCTTGCCTTAGTGAGTAACGCGTTACCCCGCTCTAGATCACCGACATTAATCGCCTCCACCGCTTGATCATATAGCGTGCGCGCCTCATCGCGTTGGCTGCTTGCTTCCAGGTTCCCGCTCGCCTCAATCTGTTTGGCTGCCTTCGACGTTTCTATGAGCTTGCCAACGGACTGCACGCGGGAGTTGTTCACAGCGCCCTGCGGGTTCGCCTGTGCGCCGACCTGGTTTACACCGCTCAAAGTCAGCATCAGCGTGATCAGAAAACTTCTATACATGCTCGTTACCTCCTGAAAAAATACAACATATCCCAACACTGTAGTGCCGCGCGGATGGTTTTGCCCCCGACCTTGATGCAAGTACGCGTTGGCATTGCGCCTTCAATTTCGCGCTGCGGTTGGCTTGCGGCGGTGGACAGCCAGATGCAATGGCGTCCGTGAATGCGGAACCCGAAATACAAAATTATAGCGCGCCACATGATAGCTTGGATCGAAGCCATAGAAATTGAGCCGCATCTGCTCCAGTTCCGCCGCCCGGTAGCTGGCGAGCGGTTGTGCGAACTCGTCCCGTTTCCTCCGCGCGCGCTTTTCACGAACGGTTTCATGGTAACTGTGGCTGTTCGCGATCTCTTCGGCCAATTCCTCCACCGCCGGTATAAAGGATGAGGCGTCGGATTCTATGACTTGGTCGATGAGGCCGATGTCAGCGGCCCAGCGCGCACTGATCGGCAGGCGATTCTCAGTCAGGTTTTCGGCGTGCGCTACGCCCGCTCGTTTCGGTAACAAATAAGTCCAATATTCGGACCCGTAGAGATTGCCCATGTTCTTGTAATGCGGGTTGAGGATCACGCCCTCGCGGGCGACAACTCGGTCGGCAGCCAATGCGAGGAACACCCCACCCGCGCCGGCGTTGCCGCGCAGCGCGGCGACGGTCAACCGATCCTCAGTAGTTATGATCGCGCGCGCGACATCATCGATGGCGTTGATGTTCCGCCATGACTCATCCGCCGGGCTGTCTGCGGCTTCGATTACGTTTAGGTGCATGCCGTTCGACCAGAAATCCGGCCCACCCAGCAGAACAATGACACGTACCGGCCTGGATCGTGCAAACTCGAATGCCCGCAGCAGACGTTCACATTGATCGGCAGACATAGCGCCGTTGTAAAAGCGGAACTCCAGATAACCGACCCGGTTGTGTTCCCGGTACGCGATCTCGCGGAATGTTTCTCGTTGATCGTCGCCGGTAAATTCTTCCGCAGATGCGGGCAGTTGGGCGATCCGATCTGCGAACGCAACGGCGGCGGGAAGCTTGAAACCAGGACCATTCTGCAGCCTCTTCTTCTTGACATGGCCGATCCACACTGCGCCATCGACGGTGGCCCGGCACAGTGCTCCGTGGCGGCGGGCAATAAGCGCGCCCGGTACCCCGCCAAGACGGTCTTCGGGCCAGGCATCGTAGAGGTATGCCGCCTCACCGAACAGCTCGTCCAAGACACCGGGTTGTCCATCGGCGGAGCGGATCTTGCGAAGCGCAATCTCGGTGGGATCGCTCAACCAATCGATGCGGCGATCGCGCGGCGTCATCCACGGCCGCCAACGGCCCCGGACCTGCGGGTCGCCGTAATCAAGCGGTCGCGGCCGAAACGATCCGCTTTGTATCCGCTCCAGGGCCTGGTGTACGACCACCGCCGCCGCCTCGGTGACCTCATGGCGATAAAGGCTGCCCTTGGCCGCAGCACGCATTGCGAACTCTTGCCACGCCCAGATATCCCCGGCATCCATCTCCGCATTGGCCTGTAGGCACGTCACCCCCCACCGGGGTTCATTATTGAGCACTGCCCAGTCCAGGGCCGAAGGACCACGATCACCGATGATGCCCGGGTGGATCACGAGGCAGCGGTTGTTTTGCCAAACATCTTCCGGTATCGCCCGCTTTAGAAATGGGGCGATGATGACATCCGGTCGGAACCGCGCCACGGCTTCGCGGGTGATCGCATCATTGATATCATATTCAACCGAGACCGTGTGCCCCGCTTCAGCGAGTTCCACCCACAGTCGTTGACTCAGACTGTTGAAGGCGTGTGTAAGCAAGAGTAGTCGCACGGTAGGGGCAAGCGGCACGGGCTGACTAACATATACGCGGCAGTTGCTCGCCACTCAACCAATCGACTACGCGGCTGCCGCCAAACGCGGTGTGCATGCGTACAAAATGGGGTTGGTCCGCTGCCACCTCACCAATCACCGCCGACCGCCTGCCCAAGGGATGACGCGTCATTGCGGTGAGTAGAGCTTGTGCGTATTGCGGCGGACAGATGGCGATGAGCTTACCCTCATTGGCAACGTACAGGGGATCAAGACCGAGCAACTCACACACCGCCGCTACCTCCGGTTTGATTGGAATCGCCGCCTCCTCGAGCGTCATACCGACGCCGGATTGCCGCGCTATTTCATTGAGCGTGGTGGCCACACCGCCGCGCGTCGGATCGCGGAGGCAACGCATCTGTGGCACCGCGGACACCATGACCCGAACCAGATCGTGTAGCGCGGCGGAATCGGACTCCACCGATACTTCGAAATCCAACTCGGCCCGCTTGGACATCACCGCGACACCGTGATCACCGATGGTCCCGTTGATCAAGATACGGTCACCAGGCCGCGCCAGGTTGCCCGAGAGCTGTAATCCCTCCGGAACAACGCCGATGCCGGAGGTGTTAATGAACACACCATCCGCCTTACCACGCTCCACCACCTTGGTATCACCGGTGACCACCGCGACCTCGGCGGCGCGGGCGGCCGCGGCCATGGAATCGACGATGCGCCTGAGGTCGCGGAGCGGGAAACCGGCTTCGAGAATGAAACCCGCCGAAAGGTGCAGCGGACGCGCGCCGGACATGGCGATGTCGTTGATCGTTCCATGAACGGCAAGCGAGCCAATGTCGCCGCCGGGAAAGAACAGCGGCGAAATCACATAGCTGTCGGTGGTCATCGCCACTCGTCCCGCGGGTAGTTCCAGACACGCCTGGTCGTTACCCTGCTCCAGCCACGGATTAGACAAAGACCTGGTGAACAACTCGTCGATGAGCTGGGCCATCGCGCGGCCCCCGCTGCCATGGGAGAGTTCGATTACGCCACGCTTAAAATTGAGCGGCCGCCCGAATTTCCGCTTGGTGCGCGCCTGCGGCGCGCTCATGCAGTCCCCGCCGCAGCTTGATATCGGCCGTATATATAGTGGGCGGCACAGGCGCCCTCAGACGACACCATGCATGATCCCATCGGAGTTTCCGGGGTGCACGCGGTACCGAACAATTTGCAGTCGATCGGTTGCAGCACGCCGCGCAAGATGGCGCCACATTCGCATCCATTATGTTCCTTGGCGGGTGTATAGCTCAGGTCGAATCGCACCTCGGCATCGAACTTCGCAAACCGGTTTTTTATCCGCAGCGCACTGTAAGGCACAACGCCCAAGCCACGCCATTCGAACTGTCTGCGCAATTCGAAAACTTCCGCCACCATCCGCTTGGCCTTGAGGTTTCCATGGCGGGACACCGCACGAATGTACTGGTTCTCGACTTCAGCACGTCCGCAATTTAGTTGCCGAATCAACATGAGTATGGACTGCAGCACATCCAAGGGCTCAAATCCCGAGATAATTACTGGCTTGTGGTACTCACGCGCAAAGAACTCATAGGGCTGGGAACCAATCACCACGCTGACGTGGGCGGGCCCCAGGAATCCATCAATCGGCACCGTCCCGAGCTCACGCACATCCGGAGATTCGAGGATGTTGGCGATCGCGGAAGGCGTCAATACATGGTTGCAGAACACCGTGAAGTTGTCTAAATCCTGGGCCTGCGCGCCTTGGATCGCCACCGCCGTAGGCGGTGTCGTGGTCTCGAATCCAATGGCGAAAAATACCACCTGTTGTTCCCGATGTTGACGCGCCAACTTCAATGCGTCGGCGGCGGAATACACCATGCGAATGTCCGCGCCCTCGGCCTTTGCCTGGAGCAGACTGCGCCCTCCGGATCCCGGTACCCGCAACATGTCGCCGTAGGTACACACAGTAATCCCGTCACGATCAGCAAGACTGAGCGCCATGTCCAACCTGCCGATGGGTAACACACACACCGGGCAACCGGGCCCGTGTATCATATTGACGTTGTCCGGCAACAAGTCCTGCACACCGTAACGATAAATCGCATGGGTGTGGCCGCCACAGAATTCCATTAGGTTGTATACGCGGTCCGGCTTGGCTTCCAAGATGATCTGCTCGGCAACGCCGCGAGCCGCTACGCCATCGCGATATTCGTCGATATATTTCATAATGGGGTGGTGTCATCCGTAACGAGGGACATCGCCCTCACCAACTCCAGGGTCTTCTGCGCCTCGGCTGGATCGAGCTTGCCCAGGGCGTAACCCACATGCACGATGACATAATCTCCCACCGCGACATCATCTACGAGTGCCAGCGAGATCTCCTTTTGCACGCCATCGAGCTCAATGATGGCGCAATCGTCATCGAGCATCCGGGTCACGCGCGCTGGTATGGCTAGACACATAGTGGTTACTCAGATTTGATCATGATTTCATCCGGCCAAGCCGGGGTCGTGCGCAGCAACCCACGCCTGGCCCAAGCTGATCGCTCCGTCATTGGGCGGCAGCCGGCGCGGCAGCAACGGATTGAGTCCGCTGCGCTGCAATGATTTCAACAATCCGTCCGCGAGCACCTGGTTTAGCAGGCACCCACCGGATAATGCGATAACCTGACAGCCGCTCTCCATCGCAATCGATTGGATCCAGGATGTCAATGCATCGATCAGCGTGCCGTGGAACAACTCCGCCCCATATTGTGCATCCTGGTCAATCAATTGCTCCAACAGTGGCAACAAATCCAGCACACCGTTTGCGAGCCGCCAGCCATCTCGGTTCGCAGTGGGTTGCGATACCAATCCTTCCAGCACCATGGGCGCATGGCCCTCGAAGCCAGCCTCCGGGACCACGCCCAACAGGCCGCACGCGGCATCGAACAGGCGCCCGCAACTCGAGCTGAGCGGGGTGTTGACGTTGTTCTCCAGCATTTGCGCAATCACCGCGGCGCCTGCCTGGCTGTGGTATCGGGAGGCGATCTCCCCACCTCTGCCAAGCGCATGGAGGGCCGCAGCCCCCATCCGCCAAGGTTGGCGGGCGACGACATCGCCCCCGGGTTGCGGCAGCGGTTTGAGGTGACCCACGCGCCGCCATTGCCCCCCATTCACCCACAGCAGCTCACCACCCCAGTTTTTCGCGCCGGGACCCAACCCGAAACCATCCAAGGCGACACCCAGACATGGCTCGTCGACACCATGCTCCGCGGCGACGGCGGCGACGTGGGCGTGATGATGTTGCACCGCGACAGTGCTTATCCCGAGATCGAGAGCAAACCGGGTACTGGGGAAATCGGGATGCAGATCATGCGCCACTGCGCAGGGCTCGACCGCGAGAATATCCAGCAAGTGGCGCACGGACTCTTCGAAGAAGTGTATTGCCCGGACGTTGTCCAGATCACCGATGTGCTGGGACACGAACGCCTCGCGGCCACGGGTGACGCAGATGGTATTCTTGAGGTAAGCGCCCACGGCGAGTATCGGCGGCACCGGCCGCGCGAGTTTGATGGGCTCGGGGACGAATCCCCGCGCGCGGCGCACAAACGCCGGAGCACCGTCAATGATCCGCAACACCGAGTCATCGGCGCGAATGACGATGTCCCGGTCGTGGGTAACGATGTGATCCGCGATACCGGCGAGCCGCTGGTGAGCCTCTGCATTGTCGATTACCAGGGGCTCGCCAGCGGGATTGGCGCTGGTCATGACCAACACCAGATCCTGCGCTTCCAGCAACCATCGCGTGTCACGGGGACAGCCGGCGGCATCATAAAACAGCAGATAATGTATCGGCGTGTACGGCAGCATGATGCCCAGCCACGGCACGTCGGGCGCCACCGCCGCAGGTAATCGCGCGGCATGCCGGCGCGCCAACACGATGGGCCGCGCAGGGTGTTGGAGCAGCGCTACCGCGCCGCCATCCAACGCCACCAGGCGCCGCGCCGAAGCGGCGTTGGCAAGCATCACCGCGAACGGCTTATTATCCCGTTGCTTGAGATGCCGCAACCGATTCACAGCGCTTTCGTTGCGCGCATCGCAGACCAAGTGAAATCCACCCAGGCCCTTTAGCGCAACAATCTCTCCGGCGCCGATCCGCGATACGATTTCCGCAATATCGGTGCCTAACGTGGGTCCGCAGCTCGGGCAGGCGATGGGCTCCGCGTGGAAGCGCCGATCCGCTGGATCCTGATATTCTCGAGCGCAGTGGCGGCACATCGAAAACTGCGCCATCGACGTATTGACGCGATCGTACGGCAGTTTCTTTGTCAGCGTATAGCGCGGACCGCAGTTGGTGCAATTGATGAATGGATAAAGAAAGCGCCGGTTGTTGGCGTCGAAGAGTTCGCGCACACAGTCATCGCACACCGGATGGTCCGCGTTGATTACCGTGCTGATCTTTCCTTGGCCACTGGGAACGACGAGAAAACTCGCCTGTTCGGTGGGGGCGAGATCATTGCAATGGATGTCATCGATCCTCGCAAGCTGCGGACATTCAGCGCGCAATGCATCCAGAAATGCCCGCAGATAACGGCCCTGCGCATCGATCATTACGCCCTCTCCGTCGTTGCGCACCCAGCCGGTCACGTCGAAACGCTGTGCCAGGCGGTATACGAAGGGACGAAATCCAACCCCCTGTACCGCACCGCGGACCCGGATCTGCCAACGCCTGCATGGGTCTGAATGCACTGCCGCCTTGGAATCCACGAGAGTCACGGTGTGTGCGGTCGCAATGCCGGTTTAGTCGGCGTCAGCTTGTCGCACCCCCGTCATATTTGCAACGCTGGGCACCAGATCCGCTTGTAAATATTGGGCGAGCGCAGCATCGTCTGTTTCGATATGTCCCAGTATCCGTTCCCGCAGGTATTGCACGGTCTCCAACGTCCGCTCGCGGTCGTCATTCGCCAGTGATGCCTGCAGCGTGTCGAGCCGTTCCATGAGCTGCGTGTGCCGCTGTTCATGTAGCTCGTAGTCCGGGTAGGCATACATGCGCATCAGCAACTGTTCCGACAGAAAGTGCACACTGGTATAGTCCATCAACTGCTTGTACACGACTTCAAGCTCGTGCGCGGATTGCCGCTGCTTCACGGCGTCTCCGAATGCGCTTAGCAACTTGATCTGCACGTCGTGTTCGACCTGCATCACGTGCGTATCGTGGACCGGTGAAGAATTACCGTCAATTAACGACATTGGGGTTGCCTGACCGTTCGGTGATCTGGCAGTATAGCTAATTCTGACCCGAACAGTAAGGTATTTGCCTGGCCATGCTCGACACGTGGTTCGGGTTGGGCTTTCACCGCCGCTACACGCACGGATGAAGCATGATGCATGAGGGATGAGGGGGCACACACAGGGCGTTATAAATTCAAGGCTAATCAATAGATGGTTAAGTCCCGGTCGCGCGGTTCAAATTTTGATTGTGTCACCTGCATAATGCGCAAGCGCAGTGACTGGAGCGTGTTGGGCCGTGACGAGGTCACGCTGCTCGCTAACGGTCAATCTAGTTTCAGCTACGGCTCAGGCGAACCCGTGTACTCAATGGGCGAAAGCGGCGACGGCGTGTATTGCGTGTGCTCCGGGACGGTCGCCATCCGCAGGCTGGACGCTGAGGGAAACTCGGTGCTGTTGCAACTCGCTTACCCCGGCGACACATTGGGCTACGAGGCAGTGCTCACCGGTGAACCACATCGCTGCAACGCCGAGGCATTGGGCCCAGCCAACGTTTGTCACATCAAATCCCTGACCGTTAAGGAGTTGCTCGACAAAAACCCCAATCTGGGACTGCAATTTCTGCGCCGGACTGCGGCAAGCCTGGACGATGCGCAAGACAAGTTGGTGCATCACGCGACCCTATCCAACCGCGCGAAACTGGCCCACCTGCTGCTGATCCTCATGGACCGCTACGGGCGTCGCACCGCGGACGGCACCAGCACCCTGCATTTACCGGTGTCACGACGAGATCTGGCGTCGATGATCGGTGCCCGGCACGAGACGGTGTCACGAATCATAGGCCGCTTTGAGAGCGACGGCATCGCGTATTTCTCCGGCCGCTCGGTTCGCATCCCGCAGGTGAACGCCCTGGTCGAAGAAATCCGCCCGCAGCTCGTGGGTTGACTAGCCCGCATACTGCGCCACGGCGGCGCATCGATGAGCGACTTTTCTGCTTGAGATAACGAACTCGATAAACGTTAGGGGGCACGTTTTGTGTCCGCAGTCGCGCCAATCCCGTGACCAAACAATCGACCGTACAACAGTAAGACGGGCCGATGTGCGCGGTCCGGCATCTACCCATAAATTCTCTTTTCGTACGAACAAAATTTGACGTTAGTCAATGCGTGTCCTAGGGGCGGTTCGTAGATTTGCGTGACCACGAACCAATAGGGAAGAGGCACGTTGATGGACAAGATCAACGACACCAGCATTGACTTTGCCAGCTTTACGAAACAAGAACTCGACAGTTATGAAGGGGGGTTGGGTGGTCTGACACGCCGCGAGTTCTTGAAATATTGTACCGGTATCGCCGCCACCATGGGGTTGCCCATGAGCGTCGGTCTACGCATCGCGGAAGCGGCGGCCACCAAGATCCGTCCGCCGATAATTTGGCTGCACGGCCAGGAATGCACCGGATGCACCGAATCGTTGCTCAGGTCGTATCATCCAACTCTGGAAGCCCTGATCCTTGACACCATTTCCCTGGATTACCATGAAACCCTATGCGTGGGCGCGGGAAAACAAGCAGAGGCCCACAAGCGCAAGGTCATGGAGGAATTCCATGGCAAGTATGTGCTGGTCACCGAAGGCGGGACCCCGACCAAAGACGGCGGCATCTACTGTAAGGTCGGCGGCAGACCCCATGTAGAACACGTGCGCGAAGCGGCCGAGGGCGCCGCTGCCATCATTGCCATCGGGTCGTGCGCCTCCTGGGGCGGGATCCAAGCGGCGCACCCGAATCCCACCGGCGCCAAGGCCACCCATGAGGTGCTGCCCGGCAAGACCGTCATCAACATCCCCGGCTGTCCTCCCAATCCTTACAATTTTCTGTCCACGGTGATGTATCTGCTGACCTTCAACAAGCCGCCCGAGCTGGACCAGCAGAACCGCCCCAAATTCGCCTATGGGCGCCTGGTTCACGAAAACTGTGAACGCCGACCGCACTTCGACGCCGGACGCTTCGCCCTCGAATTCGGCGATTACGGCCACCGGCAGGGGTTCTGCCTGTACAAGCTCGGCTGCAAGGGGCCCGAGACCTACGCGAACTGCCCGGCCATCGGCTTCGGCGACGTCGGATTCGGATCATGGCCCGTCGGCACCGGGCATCCCTGTTTTGGCTGCACGATGAAGGAGACCGGTTTTGAAAAACCGCTGCACGCGCTGGCCGACGTCAAGACCTTCTCGCCACCGACTGCGTTCCCGGCTGTGGATGCGGCCAAAGGTGAAGGCATAACGCCCGCGGCGGCGGCGGTCGCCGCCGGGGTGGGCGGCCTGGTGGTGGGCGCCGCTGCCACCGCGATGCGCAACATGGGCCACTCCGCGGACAGCGGCCAGCCGCCAGACGATCAAGACTCTTAAAAAGCGTAAGAGGTAAGGCCATGGATAAAAACCGCAGACGTTTCCTCCAGGGTGCGGCCGGCGCCCTAGCCGGCGCGGTGGCACCGGTGGAATCGGCGCAGGCGCTGCGCCGGGAGAATAAACAACTGCCACCGAATGCCTTGGGCATGTTGTATGACTCCACGCTGTGCATCGGCTGCCGCGCCTGTGTCACTGCCTGTAAGGAGGCCAACGACGTGCCGGTGGAGCAGCCCGCTCATTTGCGCGAATGGAATGTGGGAGTGTGGGACTCGGGAGAAGACATATCCGGCAAGACCCTGAACACGATCCGCGTGTTCACCCATGGCACCAAGGAACAGAAGGATCGCAGCGAAAACGGTTACGCCTTTATAAAACGCCACTGCCTGCACTGTGTGGATCCATCCTGTGTGTCAGTATGCCCGGTCAGTGCGATGCTCAAGGATGCCGATACCGGCATTGTTACCCACAATCCGGACGCATGTATCGGATGCCGCTACTGTGTCTACGGATGTCCATTCGGCGTACCGCAGTATCAGTTCGACGAGACCTTCGGCAAGATTGCGAAATGCCAGTTCTGCGAACACTTGCAGAAGAAGGGCCAGATCCCGGCCTGCTGCGACGTATGCCCGACAGGGGCGTCTTTGTTTGGGCTGGTCGCCGATCTGCAGAAAGAAGCGGAACAGCGCTTATCCCAAAAGCCCGGTGATCGCTACGAATTTCCACGCGGGCGCCTGGGCGATGATCGCCCCACCCATGAGGCCGCGATCCCCGAATATCAGTCGCATGTTTACGGAGTCAAAGAGGTTGGGGGCACACAGATCCGGTATCTAGCCGGCGTTCCGCACGAAAAGCTGGGGCTGCCGAAACTGCCCGACGAGTCCTATGCCTCTTTGTCCGAGGGCGTACAGCATACCCTGTACAAGGGGATGATCGCGCCCCTGGCGCTCCTGGGTGGGCTCCTCTACCTTGCACGCCGCAGCACCAAGCAACACGAGGATGGGGAATAAAGCACAATGGCACAATCCACACATCAACCCCTTGGCGGTAAGTTGCTGACCAAACCGTTCTTATTCTTCGGGCTATTGTTTCTGATAGCGGTGTACTTTCTCGCCACGCGCTTCGTCTTCGGTCTTGGGTCGGTGACTAATCTCAACGGCGGCTATCCGTGGGGAATCTGGGTCGTCGTCGACGTGATTATCGGTACCGCTTTCGGCTGTGGCGGATTCGCGATGGCGCTGCTGGTCTACATCTTCAACAAAGGTGAATATCATCCGTTGATGCGGCCCGCCTTGCTCGGCGGTTTGTTTGGATACACCTTGGGCGGAATGGCGGTGATTTTCGACCTCGGGCGTTACTGGAACTTCTATAACCTGTTGCTACCCTGGTATGCGCAACCCAGCTCGGTGATGTTCGAGGTGGCGTTGTGCGTTATGGCCTACATACTGGTGCTGTGGATCGAGTTCTCCCCCGCATTTCTCGAACGCCTGGGTCTCACCAATGCCAAGCAAAAGCTGAAGCGCTTCATGTACGTTGTAATCGCCCTTGGCGTATTATTACCCACCATGCACCAGTCCTCGCTGGGCTCGCTGCTGCTGGTGATGGGATCGCAGCTGTCGCCACTGTGGTTCACCGCATGGCTGCCGCTGCTGTTTCTGCTCACCGCCATCGCCATGGGTTACGGTATCGTCATCCTGGAATCGACGTTGGTCACCAACGCCTTCAAATTGCCATCCGAGCAACGGATCTTGAGTAAGCTGTCACCGATTGTCGGTTGGCTGCTGGCCGGATTCTTGGTGCTTCGGTTCGTGGACCTGCTTGCGCGCGGGCACGTCGCATCGATGTTTGCCGGCGATCTAAACGCATCCATGTTTTGGTTGGAAGTGCTCGTGTTCGTGATACCGGCGGTGATACTGCTTTCGCCGGCGCGGCGCACCAATCAACGGCAGATGTTTCTCGCCGCGTTGCTGTTGTTGGCCGCGGGGTCTTTGTACCGCATCAACGCCTATTTAGTGGCGTACGATCCCGGCAACGGTTGGAGCTATTTTCCGTCGGCGCCGGAACTCATGGTGACGATCGGTGTGATTGCCCTCGAGATCATGCTCTATCTGTTCTTTGTTAAAAAACTACCGGTGTTGCATGGCACCCGGCCCGCCTAATCAAGGGAGACAAACGTGACACGTATAACCATAGACCCCATAACCCGTATCGAGGGTCACTTACGAATCGACTGTGAGGTCGAGAACGGCAAGGTCACCAACGCCTGGGCGTCGGGGCAGATGTGGCGAGGCATAGAACTTATCTTGCAGGGCCGCGACCCGCGCGATGCGTGGATCTTCACCCAACGCATCTGCGGAGTGTGCACCACGGTGCACGCCATCACTTCGGTACGCGCAGTAGAGAACGCCCTCGACCTCGAGATTCCGTTGAACGCACAGTACATCCGTAACATGATCATGGCCGCCCACGGTGTTCACGACCATATCGTGCATTTTTATCACCTCACCGGCCTGGACTGGGTGGACATCGTTTCCGCACTCAAGGCGGATCCGGTGGCGACCGCCAAGCTCGGCGCGAGTTTGTCGGATTATCCACACAACAGTGTGCCTCAGATCCGCAAGGTCCAGGAGAAGCTCGCAGCATTCGTCAATTCCGGTCAGCTCGGGGTGTTCGCAAGTGGTTATTGGGGCCACCCGGCAATGCGGTTGCCGCCGGAGGTCAATCTGCTGGCCGCGGCGCACTATCTGCAGGCGCTGGAGTATCAGCGCGCCGCAAACAAAATTGTGGCCATCCTCGGCTCCAAGACACCGCATATTCAGAATCTTGCGGTGGGGGGCGTCGCCAATCCCATCAATCCCGAAAGCCAATCCACCCTAACCATAGAGCGATTGTTTGCGATCAAAGCAGAGATCGACAAGCTCGGCGAGTTCGTGAATGAAGCGTTGATACCCGATGTCGGCGCGGTCGGCGCGCTATACGCGGAATGGGCGCAGTACGGTGCCGGCGTCACCAATTATCTCTCGGTGCCGGATATGCCGCTCGACACCAAAGGCACCCAATTTGAACTGCCTGGCGGCTATATCGATGGCGGCGACGTATCGACGTTCAAGCCGATCGCCAGTTACCAAGACAAATATTTTCGCGACGGCGTCAAAGAAAGTGTCAAGCACGCGTGGTATGAATATCAGGGCGGCGACGGTGCGCTGCATCCCTATGAAGGTCAAACCAATCCAAAATACACCGACTTCCAGGACGAAGGTAAATATTCCTGGGTCAAGGCCCCGACATTTTACGACAAGCGCGCCCAGGTCGGGCCTCTGGCCAATGTGCTCGCGATGTACGCCGCCGGTCACGAACCAACGAAACGTCATCTCCACCGATTGCTGTCGATCGCGAGCACCGTCGCAGGTTCGGAGATTCCGCTTGCTGCGGTGCATTCAACGCTCGGTCGCGTGGCAGCCAGGGCAGTGCGCGCTGCAGTGCTGTACGAGTCGCTACAAAATCAGTGGCAATTGTTGATGGACAATATTGCCAAGGGGGACTTCGATACTTTTAACCGGCCGGTATTTCCCAAAGGCGAAGTTCGCGGGTTTGGTTTTCACGAAGCACCGCGCGGCACCCTCTCGCACTGGACGGTAATCAAGGATGGCAAAATTGCCAATTATCAGGCGGTCGTGCCCACCACATGGAACGCCGGACCGCGGGACGATAACGAACAGCTCGGACCGTATGAAGCGTCCCTGCTGGACAACCCGGTTGCGGACGCCGAATTGCCTTTGGAGGTGTTGCGCACCGTGCATTCGTTCGACCCGTGCCTGGCCTGCGCTATACATATGGTTGATGCTAGGAATCGGCCAATCGTTCGCATCAAGGCGGCTTAATCACAGCGGGGACGGGCGCATGAACCTCTTGGTACTGGGCATCGGAAATATCTTGCTTCGCGATGAAGGCGTTGGCGTTCGCGTCATTGAGTCAATCGCCAAGCATTGCACCCTACCCAAGGAGGTTGAGTTGCTCGATGGCGGAACCTCAGGCATGGATCTCCTGTACACCATCTCCGGTCGCGACCATCTGATCGTGTGCGACGCAATCCAGGCGGACGCTCCGCCTGGCGCCGTCATTCGCATCACCGGAGATGACGTACCCGCTTTTTTCCAGACCAAGCTTTCACCCCATCAAGTGGGATTATCCGACGTACTCGCCACATTGAAGCTGTTGGACGAACTCCCTCCGGTCGTCAGCATCGTTGGCATCGTACCCGAAGATCTGAATATAGGAACTGAACTTTCAGCCACGGCCACCGGCGCAGTGGTACACGCGCAGACGATGATCATCGATGAGTTGGCGGCACTGGGGATTGACGTCGGACAACAATCATTAGCGGCCACGGAGGTCGCCTGAGTAATGTGCCTGGCGATTCCATCCAAGGTCGTGGAAATCAAAGACGATAAGGTGATCGTCGAGCGTTACGGGGAGCGCCTCGAAGTAAACACCGGATTGATGACCGAACCTTTGACAGTGGGAGACTATGTGGTACTGCGCGCCCGCAGCCATATAGTCGCGAAGATGGATTCGCACGCAGCGCGGGAGGCGTTGTTACTTTTCGACGAACTCGCCGAACAACTGGCTGGCAATACCAAACCCAAATCAGACCATGAGGCAGCGTGACATGATCGACCAAGAACAATCCAACCTAGACCCTCGTGTGGTTGAGATGGTTGAGCGTTTTGAAAAAATTGGAGAGCTCAATATGCGGGGCCTGCCCGTATACAATGAAAGCCTGCAGGTGGAGGCAATTGGTTTTCAAGACTATGGTGAGGAATATCTTGGCGTTTTGGTCACACCGTGGTTCATGAACGTCATCCTGCTGCCACAAGACAAAGCGACGATGGACTATTCGTTAGTCGCATCACCCACCGATGAAACGCTACCCGCGGGAACATGGCAGTTCATGTTCGGTGGTGATGACGTAGTGGGATTATACAAGAGCTTGTCATTACACTCACCAATGTTCGCATTCAACACCCAGGAACTCGCAAGAATCGAGGCCAGACGACGCTTAACCTCGTTGCTGACGCCGCCCGCGCCGGTTACCGAAGGTGTTAACCAGCATCGGGCTCCGGCGAATCACAGCCGACGTGCTTTTTTGCGGGGCCAAGTGAACAGCTAGATGAGCGGCAGCCGTGGCACAACCGGTGGCATTGAAGGCAGCCTGCGTGTCCAAGTCGAGATCAATGCCGGCTTGGTGAGCAGTATTCAAGTCCATTCACGGCGTCCAGTAAACAGCGGTGCCCTGCTCGAGGGCCGGTCTCCCGCAGATGCCCTGAATCTGTTGCCTCGAATATTCGGCCTGTGTGGTACCGCTCAGACAGCGGCCGGCTTGGCAGCGGTGGAACACGCATTGGGGATCTCACTTGCCGCACCGCAAACCGCGGCGCGCCTGCTGCTGGTGGCCGCAGAGGCCCTGGAGCAGACCGTCTGGCGCATCACCGTAGATTGGCCGACCTGCCTGGCCATACAACCGGATGTGACCGGCATACGCGATCTTAGGCGGCTGCTGCGCAGCCTCGAGACATCTATGTTCACCGCTACTCCATGGAACCGAATCGGCGGTAGTCATCTGATCCCGGATCCAATCGCGCTCACCAAGACCATCGATACAGTGGCGCAACAGACGGCATGGATTCTTTTCGGCGACCTGGTGCCGAAATTAGGTGACCTCGGATCCTTTGAGCGTTGGCTCGGCCGGCAGCATCGCCCGGGGCCTTCGGCTTTGACTTACGTGCGCGACCAAGGGCTCGCGGCATTCGGCCACAGCCCAGTAGATCTATTACCAACGATGCCGGACACCGGTTTCTTTGCGCAACAATTGGCCAACGATGTTGATTGGTCTTTTTGCGCGCAACCACATTACTACGGCAACGTGTTGGAAACCGGGGCACTGTCGCGCCTGGTGGACCACCCACTGATCAGTGCATTGCGGAATAGACATGGGAATGGTCTGCTCACACGTCTGGCGGCAAGGCTCGTTGAGGCCAAGGAACTGATCTCCAAGATGCGGCTCCACGTAGAAGAGCTGTCCGATGATATGGGTATTACAGCCAATAACAGCAGCGGTCAAGGCATCAGCATGATTGAAACTGCTAGGGGCGCGCTGGTGCACTGGGTGGAGATCGTAGACAATGTGGTCAATCGCTACCGGATCCTCGCACCCACGGAATGGAATTTTCATCCCCGGGGTCCGTTGATACAGGGATTGCAGGGTGTGGAGGCACAAGCGGGTGAGACGCTGGACAAAAACACCGGGTTACTGATCAACGCCCTGGACCCATGCGTCGGATACGAGCTGGACATCGTGGAGCACTAACGGTGCATGAGATGAGTCTCAGTCAGAGCATGTTGGAGATTATTCAGGAGCATGCGGTCGCCGATGGTTTTCAAAGCGTCAAAGTTGTACGACTTGAAATCGGTGCGCTGTCGTGCGTCGAGCCCGAGGCGCTTGGATTCTGTTTCGATAGCGTTACCCGGGGCACCGTTGCCGAGGGGGCAGCGCTGGATATCATCAGGGTTCCCGGTCATGCTTGGTGCTGGACCTGTTCGCGGATCGTTGACATCGAGCGGCACGGTGACCCCTGCCCGGGCTGCTGCGGACACCAAATGCAGACGCGAACCGGAAATGAAATGAAGATCAAAGAGCTGGAGGTGGCGTAATGTGTACTACCTGTGGATGCGGCACCGACGAAGTCAAGATCACCAGCGCCGATCAGCCCCAGCACCCCCATGTTCATCATCCCCACCATCATGAGGGCCATCAGGTTCACGCCCACGACACCGAGACACGTTTATTGCAGGTTGAACAGGACCTGTTGAGCAAGAACAACAATTATGCCAACACGAATCGCCGCTTTTTCGCACAGCGCGGTATATTCGTCGTCAACCTTATGTCGAGCCCGGGTTCCGGGAAAACGACGCTGTTGGTGAATACCGTGGGCGCGCAAAAAACTCATTACTCCATCGCCGTCGTCGAGGGCGACCAGCAGACCAGCCAGGACGCCGAGCGCATACGGTCCGCCGGGGTCCCTGGTGTCCAGATCAATACCGGAAAGGGCTGCCATCTCGATGCACACATGATCGGCCACGCCCTGGAGCAACTCCCCATCGAGCATAACAGCGTGCTGTTTATTGAGAACGTGGGTAACCTGGTTTGTCCCGCTGCGTTTGACCTGGGCGAGACCCGTAAGGTCGTGGTGATATCAGTCACCGAAGGTGAAGACAAACCTCTCAAGTATCCAGACATGTTTGCGGTGTCTGATTTGATGTTGATCAACAAAATCGATCTGCTGCCCCATGTGAGCTTTGACACTAGCCGCTGTGTCGATTACGCGCGACGGGTAAATCCAAACATCGAGATCTTACAGCTCTCCGCCCTCAGCGGCGAAGGCTGCGACGCGTGGTGGGCCTGGCTAAGCTCAGGACTCGACACCGCGCGGGCGGCGCGCATAGCGGCGGACGACCACACCGCATGAAGGGTTTTGAGGCACTGCAACAGTATCAACTGATAGATAGGCGCGAAGGAGTCAACAATGAAACGGCTTAATCAATTCATCAGCATCGGCTTGCTCATCTCAGCACTGAGCACAACAGCGTTCGCGCACCCCGGGCATGGGCTGAGTGGTGGACTGGTCGCCGCTTCCGCGCAGTTTTTGCCGGGTATGCATCATTTGCTCCCGGTGATCGCCGCAGGTCTGGTGATGGCGGTCTTGCTTCGGTGTTGGCGCGGTCGATCAACCCGCGGTACCACGTATCGCGATTGGTTCGCGGGACGCCGGCGTTGAGGAGACACCGGAGCGCTTCGAGGTAGTTGGCCCTCAGCGGCTGGATTCGACCAACTCGGCACAGGCATCCAGCCGCCGATGTTGCAGAATGAATTATTGTGAGTTATCAAATATGGATGCGCGGGAGTTAGATTCATGAACACGAAAACACTCATGGCCATGGCATTGCCTGTGATGTTGGGCCCATTATGGAGTTGCTCAACGGAGACCCAGCCGCGCAGCGTACGCGTCGAGGGCGAATACCGGTATGCGGTCCAGCCCCAGGGATACGACAGTCCAGCAAGCGGTTGCGTCGTCTGTCACAGCCTGGAAAAAGATGGACCCCTTCGCGTAGCACCAACACTGTGGGGAATTGTCGACGCCGATAAAGCCAGATTTGACTGGTACGGTTATTCAACGGCGCTCGCCCAGGCGGAAGGTGTGTGGACCGAAACAGACTTAGGCGAGTACTTGACCGACCCGGACAAATTTCTCCCGGGCACTACAAAGACCCTGATCGGCATAGCGGACACGGAACAACGCACCGAGCTCATCGATTATCTGAAGACTCTCCGCGACTAACCCACCGATCCCGGAACGAGAATACCGGCGCTGGATTGACCGTTTGCGATAGCGGATGTCACGGTGCCGAACCGCCCGACCCTGCGACTACGCGCAGCAGCAAGTCCCTTTGCCATCATCCGGGATCCTCGGTGCAATATGCGGGTTAATCCAATAGCAAAGCCGGCAACCACAGGGTGAGCGCCGGCACATAGGTGATCAGCAGCGCTGTCATCAGCAGAATGACCAGATATGGAAACGTGGAACGGTATATGCGCGCCAGCGGCCTCTTGAAACGGTAGGCAGAAAGAAACAGATTCAAACCCACCGGTGGCGTCAGGTATCCCAACTGCAGGTTGGCCAGGAAAATCACCCCCAGATGCACGGGGTCCACCGCATACGCGGCCGCCATCGGGGCGATCAGAGGAACAATGACGATAATCGCCGAATAGATATCCATGAAAGCGCCGGCGATGATCAATACAGCATTCACCACTAACAAGAATAAATAGGGCGACTGAATGAATTGTTGTACCCAATCCAGGGCATGCATGGGTATCTGGGCAATGACAAGATAGTTGGTAAAACCCAGCGCAACACCCAGGATGATCATGAAACCACCGACCATCGTCGCGCTTTCCACCATCACGCGGGCGAGATCCCGCGTGATGCTGACCTCCCGGTGGACGATGCATACAATGAAAACCGCGTAGAACACAGTCAATGCAGCCGCCTCCACCAGGGTCGCAAATCCTCCGAAGATACCGACGAGGATCACGAACGGCAATATGATCTCCCATTTCGCTTCCCGTAATGCAACATACAGCTCGCGTGCGCGAAACGGTGTCCGCGTCGCACCTCCCCTCCATCCGCACCAGGCGCCCCAACCAGCGACCACCAGAATGAGCAGCATGCCCGGCAGCAATCCGCCGACAAATAATCGTTCCAAATCAAGTTCTGCGTAATAGGCGTACAAGATCACCGGTAGACTGGGCGGTAACAGAACGCCAATAGAACCAGACACCGTGACCAGTCCGATCGATTCTTGCTCTTTGTAACGTGCTTTTAACAGCATCGGCAGTAGCACACCCCCCATCGCGAGAATCGTGATACCCGACGCGCCGGTCAGCGGTGTGAAGAACGCCAACACCAGCGTGGTAACGATCGCGAGACCACCGGGCATCCATCCGACCAGCGCTGAAAAAAAACGCAGTAGCCGTTTACTGGCCCCACCCTCAGCCAGCACATAACCGGCCACCGTGAACAGCGGTATGGCCGGCAACATTGCCTCCGTGCTCAAGCGATAGGTCTCACCGGGAACCGCCGAAATTGGCGTGCCTTCCTGCCAGAAGAACAGCAACGCCGCACCACCAATGACTGCGTAGATCGGCATGCCCAACGCCATTCCGAGCAATAGCACCAATCCCACACCCCACATCATCGCGTGTCCGGGCGTATCGAATAGCGCCCCGAGTGCCAGCGGGATAACCAAACCAAGGGCGGCGAGTATACGGCCGCGCAAATCCGACGCCGCATGCCAAATCAAACGGCTGGCAATCAAGGCGAAACCCAGCGGCATAATCGAAGAAAACATCCACACCGGTATTCCCCAGGACACTATACTGCCATACTCGTAATCGACCCCAACCAGCTGAATGCTTGCCAATAAAAGACAACCGGTGACGCCAACCCCAAGGGCAGAGGTCAGCAGCCGCGCACGCCCCCGCCATGGCTGCGGTAGAAACTCGCCAGTGGACAATGCGAGCATACGATCTGATCGCGCCGCCAATGCAGCGCCGAGAACGGTGACCCATAGTGTCAAGTGCTGTACCAGCGAAACGGAACCCGGAATGCCGGCACCAAAAACTTCCCGGGTGCCGAATTCAGCAAGCGGCAGCAGTGTCATGCACGTCAACACACTCACCGATACGATATCTTCCGATCGGTGCAGCGCCGTCGTTAGTTGAGGTATTCCCATAAAACTCGCCGGGCTCGTTGTCCTTGATTGGCTCCGTTCCGGTTGTGCCCTGCCTGTTATTGATTCTTTTGCGGGTTCTGGCTCGAACTTTTAAACTGCTCGTGCAGGCGCATGATCTTTTCGAACAATGCTGGATGTCGTTTAGCGCACTGCATTTGGGGGTACGCCTCATTGACAACGGCCTGCCACTGCGCGATGGCGGCGTTGTCCAGCTTGACGATCTCCAGTCCGCGAGCCTGCATTTCACGGATCGCGTCCCGCTCTGATTTCCGCGTCTGATCACGCAGCCGTTTCCCAACGCTCCGCACCGCGGCAGCCAACGGCGGACGGAACTTTTCAGCGATCCGTTCCCAAGCCTCGAGATGAATAACCGTAGCCGCGTTCAAGGGAGCCCAGCGCAGATCAGTCATGAAATTAGCGGCCTGATAACTGCGATCCAATAATGCGAACAACGGCGGTACATCGATGGCTTCAATCAGTCCGGTCCGCAATGCAGTCAGCATGTCTGTTTCGTCGAGAGGTATCACGCGAAATCCAAAAGATTTGAATAGCCGCTCTGTTTCGGAATAACCGGCCGCGGTCCACAGCCGTAGCTTCCTGAGATCATCCGGCGTTCGCACCGGTTGCTTAGCAAAGAAATACACCCAACCAGCCTCGGCCCAGTTGAGAATTTTTACACTCCTGGCCATGAGTTGCTTTTCTAGATCGGCTTGAATTGCGGATCGCACGAAGTCGAGTTCCTCATATGACGCGAACAGCAAGGGCATATTCAGACAGTCGATGCTACTGTCAATCTGCGGCAGGCCGGCACCAGAAATGGCAATCGCATCCAGGCCGCGCCGCTGCATCTTGCGCACCATCTCGGTCTCACCACCGAGCACGCCTCCGGCATATATCCGCAACTCAACCCCACCATCAGACGCATCATGCCACTGCTGCCGGACGCGCAACAGCGCATCGTGCCATGCGGAGCCTTCCGGAGCGATCGTCCCCAACTTGACGATAACCTTGGCGGATGCGGGTACCGGTACCAAGCCGCAAAGCAGCGTGACCAAAAAAAGGATCGATACGCGCAACGCCGCAGATCCGGCCAAGTTTGACATGCCCAAGTTGTGATCACTACAAAAAGAGTTCATCGATTCTGCCTTTGAGCCACCGCGCCCGGCGTTGCGCAAGCGAGTTAATAAGCCGATGTTCCGGGTCGTCATCGATGTCAATACTCAGCGCCTTGTCCAACAACTCGCTGAATTCCTCCCGATTCTGGGTTGGTATCGATGCCGCCTCGGCATAGGCAACGAATAGACTTGCACGCCCACCCCGCGAGAGCTGCAGCGCCCGCTGATAGTGCCTGCGGATCACATCGACATTAGCGTGAACACGGCCTGCCGCCGCCAGGGTCACCCGGAATTCGTGCAGTGTGCCTCCGTTCCACGCTTCGTCTAACTCCAGGGCACGCGCGAGCATAGCGTCGACTTCCGGTAGACGGGCCAATAATGCGGCGTCGTGGCGTGATACCGAGACCGCCAAACCCAACGCCGCCGCGGACCAATAGAGAACCGGCACCACCCGGGCTGCTTCTTCAGGTAAAATCTCATGCACTGCTTGTTGTGGATCCTCACCAAGGCGCGTGGCGAATCCGGAATGCGTCAACTCTAACGCACGCAGCGCATAATCGAGAGCGCGAAGATATAATCTGCGTGCCCGGCGACGAAGTTCCAACGCGAGATCGAGATCGTCGTTTGCCTTCCGATCCGCCTCGAATTGAACATAGGCATAAGAGTAGAGAACAAAGCCACGACTGGCAGTGAGCAGCAAACCGTAGTGCTGCGGGGACTGAGACAACAAGCTCTCGACGAGCTTTAGACTGAACGGCAATGCGTCCCCCACGAGAATAAGGTCGTCGTCACGTTCGTAAACGGAATCTCCAGAAGCCAGCAGATCACCAACAGTGTTCACGGTAAAGCGTTTGACGGAGCACCCAACTTGGAGGCTGATGGCAATCATCACCGCAATGGAAATGCCCGTGTAGTGAAGAAAAAGCTGACGCCGGGCAGCGTTCGACTGTACCGTCCGGGGCCCATCAGGCGGTATGGACTGATCCCGACCTGGGGCTTGTGTTCTCAGTTTGCGATTCACGGCATTCTTTCTAGTTGCAGCTTGCGCGCTCAACGGAAAAGCAATCGCTGTCCCCAAGGCGCGCTGGTTCATCTATATGATGGACGTCAACAGAGTATAACATCGCCCCGTGGTATATGACTTACGATGGCGTTGCTGATCAGTTATCCACAACTCACAATGGGAATGCACAATGAGTTGATTTTGCTGTCGCGATGGACTGCACCATTGTCAATTGTGATGTCCTGGCCCGCCTTGCTGAAATTTCCCGGTTGGCTGCCAAGAACACCCCGTGATTGGCATAGCGAAACTCAGTTGGTAATTTGCGAACACATATGACACATGAAAGAGGAGTACGTTCATGCCGACACAAGGTATAAGTTTTTCCGGTACCAGCGGAATGCTGGATGCTCGTCTTGATTCGCCGGCCGGCACACCGCTCGCCCATGCGCTATTCGCGCACTGTTTTACCTGTGCCAAAGAATCGGTGGCCGCCTCGCGGATAGCCCGGGCCTTGGCGGAGCGCGGGATCGCCGTACTTCGTTTCGACTTTACCGGCCTTGGGGGCAGTGAGGGTGACTTCGCAAACACAAACTTCAGCTCTAACGTTCAGGATCTGGTGCGGGCGGCTGATTACTTGCGCGAGTCAGCCAGCGCTCCAAGTCTTCTCATTGGGCATAGTTTGGGAGGCGCCGCGGTATTGAGTGCGGCGGCCGACATACCCGAAGCCAGGGCCGTGGTAACCATCGGCGCCCCGAGCGATCCCAGCCATGTCCAGCATCTATTCGCTGATAGCCTCGATGATGTGGTCACTCATGGTGAACAAGAGGTTTCTTTGGGGGGGCGCCGGTTTCTGATCCGCAAGCAATTTTTGGACGATATTGCCGGGCACCGATTGTCCGACAGAATCAATCAATTAAATCGCGCATTACTGATCCTGCACAGCCCGCAGGATAAGACCGTCAATATCGAGCATGCCCGCACGATATATGAATCGGCGGCACATCCCAAAAGCTTTATCTCTCTCGACGGGTCGAATCACCTGCTTACCCGCAAACAGGACGCCGAATTCGTTGCGTCGTTGGTGAGTGCGTGGGTAAAGCACTACCTTGCCCCAATTGACGAAGACACGCGCTCCGACCAGGAACCCAGGACGGTGTTGGTTTCTGAGGTTGGCCAGGATGGATTTGCGCAAGATATATCCATTGGCCCCCATTACCTGCGCGGAGACGAACCCGCGTCCTATGGTGGGGCTGACATCGGACCCTCTCCCTATGATCTGTTATTGGCATCGCTAGGCGCTTGCACTTCCATGACGCTACGCATGTATGCAAGGCACAAACAACTGCCCCTTGAGCATGTGCGCGTCGAACTGTCACATCGAAAGATTCACGCCAGCGATTGCAGCAGCTGCGAAACGAAAACAGGAAAAATTGATCACATAGATCGACGTATAAGAATCGACGGAAAACTGGATGACGCTCAACGCAAGCGGCTCTTGGAGATCGCGGATCGATGCCCTGTACACCAAACCCTACACTCCGAAGTGGTGGTGAATACGTTTGCAGAAGAATGAGTAGTCGATGATGCGCAAAGCATACGCGATTATTGCTTATCTTAGGATTTGCCCACCCGAACCAACTATCCTGGCAGGGTTATCACGCGCTAAGGCATGTCCTTGAAGCAATACGAAATATTCCCGCCGTTCGCGCAGCCGAGTTGTTTTACCTGGTGCATAGTCTGAAGAACCGTTACATTATCGCGTCCCGCAGACGATTCACGGTAATAATAATGACTACAGGCGCGCGCTTCAGCGGCGTATTGGTTCCGGTTTTGACTCCGTTCGACGCAGATCTGATGCCGGATGCAGCGGCATTTATTGATCACTGCCGTTGGTTGCTCGCTCAGGGCAGCGATGGACTGGCGATATTCGGCACCACCGGTGAGGCCAATTCGCTGTCGATAGAAGAAAAAATCGATTTGCTGGATGTGTTGATTGATGGCGGTGTGCCGGCAGACAGGCTGGTGCCCGGCACGGGTATGTGCGCGCTGACGGATTCCGTGCGGCTGACCGCCCACGCAACCAAAATGGGCTGCGGCGGCGTGTTGATGCTCCCACCTTTTTATTATAAAGGCGTGACCGATGACGGGCTGTTCGCTGCGTTCGCAGAAGTAATCGAACGCGTGGGCGATCCGCGGCTGCGCGTGTTCCTATACCACATTCCGCCGGTATCGCACGTGCCGATTTCGCTCAATTTGATCGAGCGGCTGCTTTCTTCGTATCCCGATGTGGTCACAGGACTCAAGGACAGCTCCGGCGAATGGAGCAATACCCTGTCCGTGCTGCAGCGGTTTCCGGACCTCACGACATTCGCCGGTTCTGAAGTGTATCTTCTCGATACGCTGCGTAACGGTGGCGCCGGCTGTATCACGGCAACGGGAAATGTGAATCCGGGCGGCATCCGCAGAGTGTATGAACAATGGGAGCACCCACAAGCCGATGCGCTGCAAGCGCGGGTCACCGCAATCCGCAACGCGATCCAACGCCATCCAATGATACCTGCGCTGAAGTCGATGATCAGCGCGTTCCGCGCTGACCCAACTTGGCGGACCGTGCGCCCCCCCCTGCGATGCCTGGATGACGCCCAAAAAAAGGCGCTGGCGGAAGATATGGCCACTGTCGAGTTCAGCATGGGCGACGACACCGCGCGCGCCGCCGCTGGATAAATCTTTACACGTTTGCTGCATTTTTTATATGTCACATAAAATGTACGGGAAAATAACCATGCGCGCACGACAGCGAGAAATTTATGTACGAGCGGGTTTCATAAGATGTCTATAGATATAATGATTGGAGGATAAACAGTGAGCAAAAGCGAAGCGAAATCAGCGGTTAATCCATCGCAGGAAAACACGTTTACCCTTCGCGACAACGTGTCCGGCAAGTCCTACGACTTACCCATCCTCGACGGCTCAGAGGGCCCGTCGGCGATCGACATCCGCAACCTCTACCAGCAGACGGGCATGTTCGCGTATGACCCGGGTTTTACATCTACGGCATCGTGCTCGTCCGCGATCACGTACATCGATGGTGAAAACGGCATTTTGAGGCATCGCGGTTATGCCATCGAAGATTTGGCGGAGAATAGCGATTATTTGGACGTTTGTTACTTACTTTTGCATGGTGAGTTGCCGTCACCAGAAGAGAAAAAACATTTCGACCATCACATCACCCATCACACAATGCTGCATGAACAGCTGATGAATTTTTATCGTGGATTTCGCCGCGACGCACATCCGATGGCGATCATGGTCGGCGTCGTCGGTGCGCTATCTTCTTTTTATCACGACAGCACGGACATCACGGATCCACAACAGCGCATGGTGGCGTCTCACCGATTGATCGCCAAGATGCCCACGATCGGTTCCTACGCCTATAAGTACTCGATGGGGTCGCCGTTCATCTACCCGAGTAACGATTTGAGTTATTCCGGAAATCTTTTGAAGATGATGTTTTCGGTACCGGCCAATGATTTCGAAGTTAATCCCGTGCTCGCCAAGGCATTGGACCGCATACTGATACTACATGCCGATCACGAACAGAACGCCTCCACGTCTACGGTACGTCTCGCGGGTTCATCGGGAGCGAATCCGTTTGCATGCATCGCAGCAGGAATTGCGTCCTTGTGGGGGCCGGCACACGGCGGCGCCAACGAAGCCGTTTTAAGAATGCTGGGCGAAATCGGAAGCAAAGACCGGGTCCCTGAATTTATCAAGCGCGCCAAGGATCCTGACGACAGCTACCGCCTAATGGGTTTCGGGCATCGCGTATACAAGAACTATGACCCGCGCGCCAAGGTCATGCGCAAGAGTTGTCACGAAGTGCTGAATGAGATGAGCATCGAGGATCCGCGATTGGAGCTTGCCATGGAACTCGAACGGATCGCGCTAGAGGACGATTACTTCGTTGAACGCAAACTCTACCCGAATGTGGACTTCTATTCCGGGATCATCCTCAAGGCAATGGGGTTCCCGACCAATATGTTCACCGCAATCTTCGCCATCGCCCGAACCGTGGGATGGATTGCTCACTGGAAAGAGATGATGTCGGAAGGCCTCCCGCAGATTGGCCGGCCGCGCCAGATTTATATTGGAGAGCGGGAACGCAAGTTCACTACCGTAGATGTCAGGGAGCACAAACAGAGCCGTGGCTGGTCGTGGTTGTGGGGTAACTCCAAGGAATAAAAAGGCACCCTCCAGTTACCGACGGCGTGAGGCGAAACGCACACCGGATACCGGCTGCGTGAACGCATTTCATCAACAGGCTCGGAGAACCATCAGGCGTCGATAAACATCTTGCCCGGATTCATCAAGTTGTGCGGGTCCAGGGACTGTTTGATTCTTGCCATTACTTCCACAGCATCGCCGTGCTCGCTAAGGAGGTGTTTCCGCTTCCCCAAACCAATGCCATGTTCGCCGGTACAGGTGCCGCCCATGGCCAGTGCGCGCCCGATTAGACGTTCATTGAAAGCCTCTGCGCGCTGAGTTTCTTCGCGATCGTTGGGGTCCAGCACGATCACGACGTGGAAGTTGCCATCCCCCACGTGTCCCACAATCGGCGCCACCAGACCCGACTGGTCTATGTCTTTACGCGTCTGGTTAATGCAGTCAGCAAGCCGCGAGATGGGTACGCATACGTCGGTGGGCCACATCTCACATCCGGGGCGTAATGCCTTGCACGCGTAGGCGGCATCGTGCCGCGCCCGCCATAACGCGTTTCTGTCTTGTTCGTCGCGGGCCCATTGAAAATTGCTGCCGCCATGCTCGGCCGCGATGCGACCGACCGACTTGGCCTGTTCCGCAACCGCTGACTGGGTGCCGTGAAATTCGAGAAACAACGTGGGCGCGACGGGATAACTCAAATTAGAATAGCGATTCACTGCATCCATTTGCACTTCATCCAACAATTCTAAGCGCGCCACTGGGATACCAAGCTGGATAGTCTCGATCACCGTATCGACTGCCGCGGACAGAACGCCGAAACTACACACTGCCGAGGAGACCGCCTCTAGGCGGCCATACAACCGCAGCGTGAGTTCAGCGATGATCCCGAGCGTGCCTTCGGAACCTACGAACAGATTGGTTAAATCATAACCAGCCGAAGATTTACGTGCGCGACCTCCGGTTTTAACGACGCGCCCATCGGCCAATACCACCGTCAAACCCAATACATTGTCTTTCATCGTGCCATACCGGACCGCGTTGGTCCCAGAGGCCCTGGTAGCGGCCATGCCGCCCAATGTCGCATCGGCACCCGGATCCACTGGAAAAAACATCCCCTGATCGCGGAGATGGTTATTGAGTTGCCGACGCGTGACTCCGGTTTGGACCGTGCAATCGAGATCCTTTGGATTCACCCGTAGCACCTCGTCCATGCGGGAAAGGTCTATACAGACGCCACCGCGGGGCGCCATCACCTGCCCCTCCAGCGAGGTTCCCACACCGTAGGGTATCATCGGCACCATGAGCTCGGCGCACACCCTCATCGTTGCGGATACCTCGTCCGTGGTTACGGGAAAAACGACTACGTCCGGTGGCTGACCGGGCCGGTAACCTTCGTCATGCCCGTGTTGGTCGCGAACATTGCTATTGGTCGAGACACGGTCACCCAACAGAGCGGTGAGACGCCCGAGCAAAGTCATTAAATCGTGGTGAACGACGATGTCGGCAGCCCTCAAATCCGGGGGGTCAAAAGCACTTCAAACGCTGGATCACTGACCGTGCGGAGACCGCTTCCCCGCACTGCCCCTGGCGATGGACATCAATGCGCCGGGGCATAGCATTCACAAACGCAGGGGAATTTATGAGATGGGAGATGTATGTAACGATGCCGGTCATCTCACTGACGTAGGGGACGCCTGCCGCGGAAACCCTCCCTCTCTCTGGCAACACTCACAACTATCTTGCGCCCCTGCACCTCCTCACCATGCTTAGCAAGCGCGTCATCTACACCCTCCTGTGTTGCGAAGGTTACAAACGCAAATCCACGCGAGCGGCCGGTGTCGCGGTCGGTAATCAGCTTTACGTGTTCAATGTCACCACAGGCCGAAAAGGTCTGCTCTATGTCCGCCTCGGATATCGAAAACGGTAGATTTCCGACATAAAGCTTTCTCTGCTGCATAACATTAAATTCTATTCAACAGAAATGACGGTAATCTTGAAATGAAGGGTTTCGCCGGCCAGGGGATGGTTCTGATCAATCACTATTTGATCTTTTTGCACTTCGTGAACACGGACATACCTTTCGTTTCCGGAAGGATCCCGCCCGACCAGCATGGTGCCCGCCTCGCGTGCGTCTTCCGGTATGAGATCGAGAGGAACTTTTACGAATGCTTCTGGGTTTACCACGCCGTAACCTTCGTCGGCAGACAAGGAAACCACTTTATTATCTCCACTTTTCATTCCATTTAGAGCAGCTTCCAGTCCGGGCAAGATCTGCCCCTGACCTTGTGTAAAATTCAGCGGCGACTGACCCACATTAGTTGACGCCACGGCACCATCATCGAGAGTCAACACGTATTCAATAGAAACCGATCGTCCGTTTTCAATCACAGTCTCTTCTTCAGCGCCCACAGCGTGATTCAATGGGAGCAACATCGAGACGAGCAACATGGACCACAGGCCCGAAGTCCAAGATGTTTTCATACAATTACCTTCGCGTGTTCAGTTATCGATAAGCCGCCAGCAGATTTGTGCTGGGCGGCGCCAAGTCCAGGCGTAGGGTGAGCTAAGGGATCGGACCCGACAGAAGATCGGTTAACCCAAGTTACGCAAACCATGGGCGCTCTGGTCTATGGGGAGGAATGCCGGGACGGGAACGCGTTGGTTTAGACCTGCCTATCATAGCACTAATGCCGTACTTGCACAGCGCCCGCCGCAAGCCCGTCCTAACCGAGCCGGCACCGGGATAGTCCTGCGTCTATGGATCTATCCGCAGCCCGACAGATGCTGGTGGCGGTCAGCATAACCGTAACCGCAGCGCGGGAGACCAACCCACCCGGCCTCGCTTGATCATCGAATCGCATCGTGAAACTATGTCAACAGCGGTGGGCACCCATGCCTGCGTGCAGTTATTGTGGGTCGCACAAATGCACAGAGCATGGGTCGGCACCTTGGGACGGCACAATGCTATCAGATCAAGACATTACGATGACCGTGGAAAGATGAATCGCGCCGATCAACGAGCCGTGGTACGGGTGGCACTCATGCCTTCGACGCCACCGCATGTGCGATGAGGGCAAGCGCGTAACATGCCGGAGCTGCTGAAAATACGGAATCTGGAAGTCGAGTTTAGCGCCCACAACACCGTGATTCATGCGGTGCGTGGCGTCTCCTTTGACGTCGCACCCGGCGCCACCGTAGCCCTGGTGGGGGAATCGGGTTCCGGAAAATCCGTGATCGCGCAATCCATTATGGGTATCCTGCCGGACAGTGGGTATATTAGTGGGGGTGAGATCTTGTTCACTGAACCCCGCTCCGGCGAAGTTGTCGATATCGCCACGTTGCCACCGGCGAGCGCCGCAATGCGTAACATCCGCGGCGGGCGCATATCAATCATCTTTCAGGAACCGATGGTCTCTCTTTCGCCGTTACATACGGTCGGCGATCAGGTCGGCGAGGCCTTGTTTCTACACCGGAAGATGGACAAGCAGGAAGGATGGGACCTTACTTTGGAGATGTTGCGACTGGTAGGTTTTCCTAATCCCGTACAGGCCATACACACCTACCCATTCGAACTGTCCGGCGGCTTACGGCAACGGGCGATGATCGCGATGGCCCTGATCTGCCACCCGGCATTGTTAATTGCCGACGAACCAACCACGGCGCTGGACGTCACCATTCAGGCACAAATCCTTCGCTTGATAAAGGATCTTCAAGCCGAACTGGGGATGGCAGTATTAATCATTACGCATGATCTTGGTGTCGTCGCCAACGTGGCGGAACATGTCGTTGTCGTGTATCACGGGGAAGTGATGGAGCGGGGCTCTGCTGACGACATCTTTAATCGTCCCAGTCATCCCTACCTGCAGGCTCTGCTCAGAGCGGTTCCACATTTTGACATGAAAGCCGGCGAGCGGTTGCAACCGGTGCGGGAGGTTGAGCATGAAACCGGGCCATTGCTCAGCGACAAACAGCCGTGGCCTCCCGGAGCCGAATCCGCCGGCGCACATCTTTCGGTACAGAATTTGCGTAAGACCTATCGTGTACGCAAGGGAGACTGGCTGGGACACAAAGAAGAGCAAGTCATTACCGCGGTGGACGACGTCAGTTTCGATATTCATCGGGGCGAGTGCCTTGGATTGGTGGGCGAAAGCGGATGCGGCAAGACCACGCTCAGCAAGATCATTATGCGGGCAATACGCCCCGACAGCGGCAGCGTGAGCTATAACGACCGCGGAACCTTGACTGATTTGCTGGCCCTCGACGGCGAACAGGGACTCGCGGCGCGCCGTAAGATGCAGCTGATCTTCCAAGATCCCTTTAGCTCCTTGAACCCGCGCATGACCGTGTTCGATATCCTCCGCGAACCTCTGATTATTCATCGGCTTGGCGATCACGCGTATCAGGCGGAAATGGTCAAGGAATTATTACGCCTGGTCGGACTGGATCCCCGATTCCTGAACCGCTACCCGCATAGCTTTTCCGGTGGTCAACGGCAACGTATAGGAATAGCGCGCGCACTGGCCCTGCGACCGGATTTGTTGATTTGCGACGAACCAGTATCCGCTCTCGACGTCTCCATACAGGCACAGGTTCTGAATCTATTGAAAGATCTGCAAACAGAACTCGGGTTGACGTATCTGTTTGTGTCTCACAATCTAGCGGTGGTGGACTATGTCGCTGACCGCATCGCGGTGATGTGTCAAGCGCGATTGGTGGAGATTGCGCCGAGAGAGATATTGTTCCGCAATCCGGTACATCCCTATACCCGGGCGCTGCTCTCCGCGGTGCCATTTCCGGATCTTAAGCGGCGTTTGGACTTGACCGCACTGATGGAAGGTAAGGCGTCGGATCCAGCCGCATGGTCGTCGCCGTTTACCGTCAACAACGACACCCAAACGACGCTGGTGGAAGTAAATCGTGAACATCTGGTGCGGGCGGCTGTGGGTACACATATGAATGAGTTGGGGACATGAGAGAGTATCGATTGTGGGAGCTTGTCTTGGTCCTGACGGTTAGCATATCCAGCATCCCGTTGGTTGCGCGAACGTCCGATTTCACCGAAGTGCCCAGTTTGATGGACGCAGTTCGGACCGGCCGGCTGCCTCCAATCCGGCACCGGGTGCCCGAGAGACCCGCCATCGTCAGTTATCAAAACACCGGCCATACTCCCGGGCGTTACGGTGGTGAACTTCGCCTGTTGATGGGAAAGGCTCGGGATATCCGCATGATGGTGGTCTATGGTTATGCTCGGTTGGTTGCATACGACGAACAGTTCGAGCTTTTCCCGGACCTGCTGGAACGGTTTGAAGTCGAAGATAATCGGGTATTTACCTTCTATTTGCGCCCTGGACATCGATGGTCGGATGGGCATCCGTTTACGACCGCGGACTTTCGATATTACTGGGAAGATGTCGCCAATGATCAGGACCTATCACCGTTCGGCCCCACTCAGGCACTGCTGATAGAAGGCAAACCACCGCAAGTCGAAATCCTTAATGACACCACCATTCGTTACAGTTGGCACAAACCCAATCCCTTCTTCTTACCCGCCCTCGCCGGGCCCCGGCCACTTTTTATTTATCTTCCCGCTCACTACCTGAAGCAATTCCATGCCCGGCACACAAAAGCGTCGGAACTCGAGCAAAAAGTGACGCAGGCCGGTAGCCGGAACTGGGCGGGTCTGCATCATCGCAGGGCTCGTATGTACAAGTTCGATAATCCGGATTTGCCCAGCCTGCATCCGTGGGTTAATACCACACATCCACCATCGGAGCGTTTTATTTTCGAGCGCAACGCCTACTACCACCGCGTCGATAGCACAGGAAAGCAACTGCCGTACATTGACCGCGTCATCGTCAATATTGCCAGCAGCAGCCTGATACCGGCCAAGACCGGCGCCGGGGAGTCGGATCTACAGGCGCGCTATCTGCGACTGGATAACTACACGTTTCTCAAGGCAGGAGAGCAACGCAACAACTACTCGGTCCGTCTGTGGCAGACCGCAAAGGGATCGCAGATCGCCCTTTATCCAAATCTGAACACCAACGATCCGGTGTGGCGGGAATTGCTGCACGATATCCGTTTTCGTCGCGCCATATCGTTGGCTATTCACCGCCACGAAATTAATCAAGTGATTTATTTTGGTCTGGTGCTCGAGAGCAACAATACAATGCTGCCGAAAAGCCCGCTGTTCAGGCCCGAATTTCAGCAATCCTGGGCCGCATTTGATCTGCAACAGGCCAACGCACTACTCGACAAAATAGGTTTGACGAAATACGACACTCGCGGGATCCGCCTGCTGCCGGATGGACGCCCGCTGGAGATCATTGTCCAGACCGCGGGCGAACGCACCGAGGAAACGGATGTGCTCGAGCTGATCCACGACAGCTGGATGCAGGTCGGCATCAAGCTCTACACGCGGCCCTCGCAACGAGAGGTTTTCCGCAATCGCACCTTCGCTGGTGACACGATCATGGCGGTGTGGGCCGGCCTTTCCAACGCCATTGCGACCGCGGATATGAGCCCGGAGGAACTGGCGCCGACGTCGCAGCAGCAACTTCAGTGGCCCAAATGGGGACAATATATCGAAACCCGTGGGCGAAGCGGCGAATCGCCAACCATAGATAGTGTCGAACAACTATCTAAACTGAACGAGCAATGGCGATTCGCCAACACTCGCAAAGAACGTGAACGCATCTGGCACACCATGCTCAAGACGCATGCCGATCAGCAGTTCACCATTGGGACCGTCTGCGGCGTGCCGCAACCGGTGGTAATCAGCAATCGCTTGCGCAACATTCCGGAGGTCGGAGTCTACAACTGGGAGCCCGGATCTTACTTTGGGATTTATCGACCCGATACGTTTTGGTTTGCCCAGGAGTCACGCGAAGCAAAATAGTCCCATGTTACGCTACGTATTGCACCGGTTGTTGATGATGGTCCCGACACTGTTGGTGATCAGCCTCATTGTGTTCGTCATTATTCAGCTGCCACCAGGTGATTATCTTGAAAGTTACATGGCCGAATTGCAGAGCCAGGGCGAGTCTGTCGATCCAGAAAAAATCGCCTTCTTACGCCAGCACTACGGACTCGACAAACCACTGCATGAACAGTACTTTTACTGGCTGACCGGCATGTTCCAGGGGGATTTTGGATACTCCTTTGAATATGACCTGCCGGTAACAGAAGTCGTCGGGGACCGCTTGGTGCTCACCGTCCTGGTGTCACTCATCACAATCGTGTTTACGTGGATTGTGGCCTTTCCAATTGGGATATATTCAGCCACCCACCAGTACAGTTGGGGGGATTATGGATTGACGTTCCTGGGCTTCATCGGCCTGGCCACGCCCAATTTCTTGCTCGCCCTGGTCATGCTCTATCTGGCCAACGTCTATTTTGGAACCTCCATCGGCGGCTTAATGGACCCGGAGTATATCGGCCAACCATGGAGCTGGGACAAGCTGATGTCAGTGTTGGAGCACTTGTGGATACCGGTGGTAGTCATAGGCACCTCCGGCACGGCGGGCATGATTCGACGCTTGCGCGCCAATCTACTCGATGAACTACAAAAACAGTACGTGGTTACCGGGCGTGCCAAAGGGTTGCCACGCTTCAAACTGCTCACCAAATACCCCTTGCGCATGGCGCTGAATTTTTTCATCTCAGACATCGGCAGTATCCTGCCTAGCGTCATCTCCGGCGCCGAGGTCGTGGCGGTGGTGTTATCGCTGCCGACTACCGGGCCAATGATGTTGAGTGCACTGCAAAGCCAAGACATGTACCTTGCCGGTTCGTTTCTGATGTTTCTCGCGTCTTTGACCGTCGTCGGTGTGCTCCTCTCGGACCTCGCGCTGGCTGCATTGGACCCCCGCATACGACTTCAAGGGGGCGTCACCCGATGACCCCGCCGCCCAACGGCATGAAGACAACCGGAACTGAACATTTCGTATCGAAGGCGCCCTTCGATCCCTATTCCATCGAGGCGTTGAAGCCGGAACAGGAACGCTACTACCTCGCCTCGCAGTGGCAGCTCATGTGGTGGAAACTCCAGCGCCATCGGCTCGCGGTAATCTCGGGCATAGTACTTTTGGTGTTCTACATCGCAGCGCTGTTCGCTGAAGTGGTCGCTCCCTACAACCTGCAGACCCGGCACACGGATTTCATATACGCCCCGCCGCAATCCGTAAACTGGGTCCACGAGGGTAAATTTGTGGGGCCGTTTGTGTACGGCCTGGACTACCGCCTGAATATGAACAACCTCAAGCGGGAGTACACGGAAGACCAACAGCGGGTGCACAAGTTGCGGTTCTTCTGCCGCGGAGACGAATACCAGTTCTGGGGATTATTCACGTCGCGTGTGCATCTCGTGTGCCCGGATCGAGACGGGACTTTTTATCTTCTCGGCACCGACCGCCTCGGGCGAGATATGTTGTCCCGCATTATTTACGGCGCGCGCATCTCGCTGACGATAGGCCTACTGGGCATCACCATCAGTTTTGCGCTGGGAATCGTCATCGGCGGACTTGCCGGTTACTACGGCGGCTGGGTGGATAATGTCATTCAACGCCTGATAGAAATAATTCGTTCGTTTCCCGAGCTACCGTTGTGGATGGCCCTGTCGGCAATATTACCGGTCAACTGGAGCCCGATTTTGGTGTTTTTCGGCATCACCGTCATCCTGGCGATGCTGGACTGGACCGGCCTCGCGCGCGCGGTTCGTTCTAAATTATTGGCGTTACGAGAGGAGGATTACTGCACTGCGGCACAACTCATGGGTGCCCGCCCGCGACGAATCATCGGTCGCCACTTGTTGCCCGGTTTTTTGAGTCACCTGATCGCCTCCGCAACGCTGTCGATTCCGTCGATGATACTCGGCGAGACGGCGCTCAGCTTCCTGGGATTGGGGCTGCGACCACCGATAACGAGTTGGGGAGTTTTGCTCAACGAGGCGCAGAACATCAACGTCGTTGCGCTCTATCCCTGGCTGATGCTCCCGGTGATCCCGGTCATTGTCGTGATCCTGGCATTTAACTTCTTCGGTGACGGTTTACGGGACGCCGCGGACCCGTACAAGTGAACGGTGCGTGGCCACAAATAGGGGCGGGGCGCCTTGGCTTAGCGATCCCGTTTTCTGGTTCGATACATGTAGTAATTCCAAGCGCCTGCCGTCGCCGGCAATGACAAACGCTCCCAACGTGGTCGCTGCATCTCGCGATCTGATACCACGACGCCGTGGTCGCACATAAGTTCGTCAATCAGCGGCGCGAGTTCGTCAACCAATTGCCGATCACGCTCGCGGTTAGTAGATCCAATATCTGCATGTAACAACACCACCTTAGCGTGCAATTGTTCGACGGCTTCGCGCACGGTGTCCCGGAAATCGCCAAGATACAGATACGCGGGATCCGGCACATAGGCGGGGGGCGCGTGTATCTCGCGATCGAATACCAGGATGTCCCGGTGCGGGAACAACCGACAAAGGTGGTCATAAGTACGGGCTTTGCCCAGGCCAAGCTCGACAACCGGACCCGTCAACCGCGCGACAAGTTCGGCCGCTAAGTCAAGACACGCGCGCTGGGTTACCAGCCGTTCGATCATACGCTGCAACAGGCTGGTATCCTCAGCCACACGGTCACTGTCGCCCCCGTCCAACCTCTTGCCTCTAGCCCGCATTTCTCGCCAGGATTCCGGATGCTGGCGCATACTGCGACTCCGCGCAGCACAAGGGACTCGCGCAGCTGAGTCCCCTGCTGTGCTGGTGCTGCGCGGAGTCGCAGTGCGGGGACAAGCGCCGCGCCTGGAGCGATGAACAAGCGGGGTCGAGAAAAAACGGGGTCGGAGTCTGTGCCTCCGACCCCGTTTTTTCGGCTTCGAATGTCGACACATCCCGGAAAGGACGCTGCGGATTTCTCCGTTGTATCGCCATGAATTGCGGTGGCGCCACTTGCTGCAATTGAATCACTAACTGGCCCCTGCCAAGCGAGGGAACAACGTACCCCGGCTCGAGAGTTCGTCGAAGGTCCCCTGTTCGCTGAGTCTTCCTCTTTCCAACACCATCACTTGGTCAAAATATCTGGCCAACTCCGCTCGATCAGATACCCAAATCAGGGATTTGTCCTTCCGGTACGCGATCAATTTCTTCACGAGCTGAAGTTCTGTTCCGGGATCCAATGCACTGGTGGCTTGGTTGACTACGAACACATCCGGATTTTTCAGCAGACAGCGCGCGATCGCCAGTTTCTGGCGCAACGCGAGGCTCAGCCGGGAACCACCAATCCCGACTTCGTAATCGAGGCCGACCTTAGTGATCATTTGATGTAGGTCCAGTTCATCGACGGTATCAGCAATCAACTCTCCGATGCGCGTTTGCGCCCGCGCCGGCCCCGGATTCGGTCTGCCGAACAGAATATTGTCCTGGAGCGAGAGCGACGTATTGAATCGCTCCGAATCGAATCCCGCCACAGCGGTTTTCAGCACCGCCAGTCGCTTCGCCAGAGCCTGACGCGCTTCCATGAGGCGGGACTGCAATCGCTCATCTATCAGACCCAGGCGATGTTGCGACGGTACGAGCTTGAGAGTCAAAGAGAGCAGGCGTACCCGATCTTCCTCCCCCAGGCCTGCAGCACTACGTTCCTCCGTAAGCGCGAGCAGTCTGGCAAACCCGGGCAAATCATCGGCGCTGATAAAACTATATTTTTCAAATAATTCGCTATCCGGATCAACATCGGCAAATAATTCAATCATGGTTTCCGCCACCTGCTTACCGATGTCGACCAGGGTCTCTGTGAGGCTGGCTGCATCCAGTACTCGCCGAACCTCGGAATTGGTCGCCAAATTCTCGAGTTCAAAAGCCGGGTCTAAGGCCGAACCGAACAGCAGATTCTCGGCAACGGACATATTGGTGTTGTACAGGCTACGGTCAAAGGATTGCACCAAATCCGCCAGATCCGGTTCCTGTAAACGGCGACGAAGTTGGTCTCGTGCCGTAAGTATCCGTTCGATCAGCTCGGGGTAGGTGTTCGGTTCTATCTTGCCCCGCAAGCCCAGTTGATATAGATCCTTCTCCATGTCCACAAGCTCGGTGAGCATAAGCGCCTTTTGTTCCAGCTCCGCCGTATTCGCGACACCCGCCGTCTCATAATCGATCCAGTCGGCACGCACATCATCGCTACTGTTATTTGCGGCAATCGCCGCCTTGAGTTCATGCTCCCGAGACTTTTTTGCTGCTTCGTCGTAATCGGGATCAGCGATAGGACGGTGTTTCAAGCCATAGTACAGGTTATCGCGCACCGTACCGGCGAATATATAAGCACCCTGTCCAACGTATGCCATTCGCCTCCCGAGCACCGCCTCCGGCAACTCGGCCAGGTTTCGATTATCGATCGCGAGTCGCCCGCCGGTGGGCTGAATCAACCGCGCAATCAACATCGAAAGTTCGTCCTTGCCGCTGTTGTCTAGGCCCACGGTAATCACATGGGTATTGATATCCAGCCCGAAGCTTACGCCGTCGATTAGTCTAACGGTTCCATCCTCGGAGTAACTCAAGTTGGTGGAAACCATATTGCCCGTCAACGGCGGGATGTCCTCGGGCTCTTCATCCAGCAATTCCTGAGTCAGCATATTGCCAGGCTGAAATTGCTCGATGATCTGCGAGTATTTTACACGCACGTCTTCTTTGGTTTGGTAATACTTGAGCAACGTCTTCCAGGGATCCGAAATATCCTTGTACGCCGCCAACGCAGCAACCAGTGCGCCGAGGGAAAGCTCACCACTGATGACGAGATACCCTCCCACCGAATAAAAGAAAAACGGTGTAAGTTTATCGAGGAAGTTATTCAGAAACTTAATGAAGAATTTACGCCGGTAAACGTCGTAGCGGATGTGAAAAACACCGCCCAATACACCCCCCACGATTGCACGGGCAAATCGAGAAGTGTTGTGGGCATGAATTTCGGTAATGCCGGAGACGGTTTCACCAATGCGGTCAGAGAACGTGCGGACCTTTTGGACCCTTTGCTTGTTGAGTGCATTTACCTTGCGCTGCAGCTTTGGAATCACGTACATCTGCAGCGGATACATCATGATCGAGGCAATCCCAAGAAATACGTCCTGAACAAAAATAAACGACAGGTACGTTAACAAGATCCCGCCCTGAAACGCGGGAAGCGCAAATGCCTCGCCAATGAAACCACCCAAGGGCTCGGTCTCGGCGACAATCATCGGGATAAGCTCACCTTGGGAAGTGTGTTTGAAATGCGGCAGTGGAAAACGTAGTATGCGGGTGTAAAGTTCGTAGCGAAACCGGCGCAACATCCGCTCTCCCACGACCCCGCGATAGACATTATTAACGTACTTGAATCCTCCGTTTATTATCACCAAACCCAGGTAGATAAAACACAGGACCAGAAGATATCCGATTTGATCAAGGTCAAAACCCAGCATCGAGTAGGGCGCGCCCTGGCCACCGATTGCCTCGTTGATAATGCGCTTGGGAACTTCCAGAGTGATGTATACAAGTGGCAGGGAAGCGGCAGTCATCAGAATCAGCAATATCTGATCCTTGAGTGTGTGTTTTAGGACATAGCGATAGATAGACGGTTCCATCAGTACTCACCGGAAGGATTAAACGAGGCTTTTATCGTTTTCGTAATGGAGAAAAGTTCTCCACTGGGATAGCTTACAAGGGCTACTTGCTTGACTCAATAAAGAATGTCTGCAAAACAATGCGGCTGATTATTTTGACGACTGGATCTGTGCGTCGGCGCTACTTCGCCCAAGCCCTGCACGACGCTGTGCCCGTGACTCGGGTGTTCGTCGAAACCGGCGAGTTGACGCCACCGTTCGAGACCACTCATCCGTTCGAGGCAAAGAGCAAAGAGTATGAGAAAAACGCGTGGTTCAAAGGCCATCCGCCAACGTTCACGGACATCGCCGCCACGGAGTATTTTCCTTCGTTAAATCAAACGGATGCGGTGCGCGCCATGACTGCAATCCAACCGGACATCATGATCGTTTTTGGCACTCGGAAGCTTAGCACCGCGGTTATCGATGCGTGTCCAGCCGGCGTGTTTAACGTTCACACCGGAGACCCGGAGCAATATCGAGGTCTCGATGCCCATTTGTGGACAATTTATCATCGTGATTTCGCGGCCCTCTCGGTGGCGGTGCAATCCATGTCAACAGACCTTGACCGTGGTGATATCCTGGCCATGAAAAAGGTAGCGATCGAACCTGGAATGCGGCTCTTTCAGCTGCGGGCGGCCAGCACCCAGGCGGCCGTTGAGTTGTCACGCCAGGCAGTGAACAACTTTCAATCACCGGGCGGCCTCGAAACCCGTCCGCTTAGAACTGTCGGGCGTTACTACTCTTTTATGCCCAGCGTATTGAAAGAGCTGTGTGTGAAGCGGTTCGAAAGATTTACCTCACAACTATGACTGCCATAGACCCAATCTCTAATACGGTCGCGTTTGTCGTGAAAGGCTACCCGCGGTTGTCGGAATCGTTCATCGCGCAAGAAATCGTCGCGCTGGAACAAAGAGGGATGGAGATTGTGATCGTGTCACTCCGGCACCCCACCGATCCGGCAATCCATCCTATACACGACGAGATTAAAGCGACAGTATTGTATCTACCTGAATATCTGTACCAAGAACCGCAGCGCGTTGTCCGCGCTTGGGCTAACGCGCGGCGCTCACCCAACTATGCGGCCACCCGTGATATGTGGCGCCGGGACCTGCGCCGCGATAGGTCCGCTAGTCGCATCCGGCGCTTTGGCCAGGCGATGGTGTTGGGCTGCGAACTGAAGGACAAAGTGCGGCATCTACATGCGCACTTCTTACATACTCCAGCGTCGGTAGCACGCTATGCGAGCGCCCTGATGGGAATACCCTGGAGCTGTTCAGCGCACGCGAAGGACATCTGGACCACGCCGCTGTGGGAGAAACGGCAAAAGCTCGCCGGGTGCGCCTGGATAACCACGTGCACCCAGGCCAACGTCTCCCACCTTCATGACATCGCGGAAAACCACGACAACATTAGATTGAATTACCACGGCTTGGATCTGGGTCGGTTTCCACCACCCGATCTCCCCCGTCCCCCACGGGAAGGGCGCGATACCCACGACCCGGTAATTATTCTGTCGGTCGGACGGGCGGTGGATAAGAAAGGCTACGATGACTTGTTGCGGGCGCTGCAAAAATTACCGGGCACCCGTCAGTGGCAATTCGTTCATATCGGCGATGGTGAACGTTTACCAGCACTCAAGCGTCTTGGGCATGAGTTGGGGCTCGCGTCACGCATAAGATGGCTCGGGGCATTTCCGCAACAAGAGGTTTTGGCATGGTACCGGCGGGCGGACATATTCGCGCTCGCCTGCCGGGTCAGCGCCGACGGCGACCGCGACGGGCTACCTAATGTGTTATTGGAGGCGTCAAGTCAACGGCTCGCGGTGGTGTCGACGACGGTCTCCGGTATTCCCGAGTTGATTGATCATGAAGAGACCGGCCTGATGGTGCCGGAGCGCGACATCGAGGCCTTGGCCCGAGCGTTGGACCGCCTGATCGGCGATCCTAACCTCCGCATGCGGCTGGGAGAGGCGGGAAACACCAAGGTACGGGAACACTTCTCGCTTGATGTCCATATCAACGGCATTGCCGCCCAATTCGGGGTGACAACCGACAACGCCGCATGAAAATCGCGTTTTATGCGCCCATGAAGGCCCCCGATGACCCAGAGCCCTCCGGCGACCGGCGCGTAGCTCGATTGTTATGCCGCGCCCTGGACACGAAACAACAGGATGTGGTTCTGGCATCCCGATTTCGCAGCTGGGATGCATCGGGAGATGCGCGGCGCCAGCAGAGATTACGCCGCATCGGGAAACACCATGCGAACAAGTTAATGAGGCATTTACGACAACTTCCACCCCAGCAGCGCCCTGCAGCGTGGGTGACCTACCATCTATATCACAAGGCGCCCGACTGGATCGGTCCGGCGGTGACCACAGACTTGGATATACCATATTTAGTCATCGAGGCGTCTCATGCCGGCAAACAAGAGGCCGGCCGGTGGTCACTGGGGTATGCAGCGGCCACTGATGCAATTCTTAAGGCAGACGCGGTGATCGCATTGAATTCAAACGATGTACCGGGTATACGAAGACTTCGTACCAACGACGTTATACTCATGCGGCCTTTTATGGATCTGCCGGAACCGCCAAGCGAAGCAATCGCTGCTGAGCTGCGCACGAGGTTGGCAAAGCAGCATGATATTCCCGGTGATCAACCATGGTTGATCACTGTCGCCATGATGCGAGAAATCAGCAAACTCGACTCATTCCGGTTGTTGGCCAAGGCCCTGGAGACCGTCACCGACCACCCATGGACACTCGTTGTCATTGGCGATGGACCGGCACGCACCCAGGTCTTCGCGTCGTTTGCCGCATTTCCTGAAGGGCGGGTCCACTTTCTGGGTGAACTCGCGGGCGATCATATCGCACGCTGGCTGACAGCCAGCGATCTACTCGTGTGGCCGGCGGTTGGAGAAGCCTATGGTATGGCGTTGCTGGAGGCGCATGCTTGTGGTGTGCCGGCCATTGCCGGTCGTACAGGTGGCGTGGGGGACATCGTCGAACATGGACAAACCGGCCTGTTGGTCGCACACGACGCCGGTGCGTTCGGCAACGCGCTTCGTTCCCTATTGAATCATCCCGACCGCCGCGCGCAGATGGGACGGCAAGCCCGGCGCAAAGCAGAGAACTTGCACGACATCGCTACGGCGCGAGCCGCGTTGCAGGCGCTCATTGAACAAGCGGTCGCACGGCGGTCTGCAACGCACTCACGCGCCGATTCCAGGGAGCACCTGTCTTGAATAGGGACGAATTCTATAGTGATATTTTGGACGGCCTGGCGTGCTACTACGCCAGTCCATTCATCGCCGATATATTGACCACCGTAGGCCATTGCAACGCGCCCGATCTCGGTGCGGCGTTGAATAAGAATCAGATTTCCGGAAAGCTATGGTTGACAAATGAGCTGTATAAAACAGCCGACGGTCACCTAGGTAACATATACATCTTGGGTGGTTGGTACGGTGTATTGGCTGCGATTTTGCTGCACGACAAACGTTTCGATATTAAGGAAGTTGTATGCATCGACCGGGATGAACACTGCAAACCCATTGCTGAGAGCCTCAACCGCGCGCATCTTGCACGCGGCAAGTTCCGTGCGATCACCGCCGATGTACACCAGCTGGTGTACGAGGACCTGCTGACAAGCGGCGTTTCCAAGACCGTGCCCGATGTGCTCATCAATACGTCCTGCGAGCACCTTGACCGATTTGCGGATTGGTACGCGAAGATCCCGGCAGGCACGTTACAAGTTTTACAGTCCAACAACTACTATGCCTGCGAAGAACATACCAATTGTGTCCCCGACCTTGCTACCTTTCAACACCAGGCCCCGATGCGTGAATCCCTGCTTGCAGGCTCTTTGGAGCTCAAGAAATACACCCGCTTTATGTTGATCGGCTACAAGTAGATTTCTACCTGTAGTACGCGCATATATTGTGGCTTCACGCGCACGCGAAAAGGTCTGCGGCGCGCAACCAGCGCGTTGCCGGGTGGGACTTGGTTCGTCCCACGAACTCCTCAATGAAAGCCCAACAGCGCGCATCGTGTACGAGGTGGTGGGTCAACAAGCCGGTGGGTTCGTCGGCATCTACATCGCGATGGCGTCGCCGCTGAAGATGTGACATCGCCTGCTCGAGGGCGTTCGTCAGGCCGACATACGCCCGGCCGCCCCGCCAATCGAGGATATCGACATGGGTATTGACTATGCGCAGCGCCGGAACCTCATATGCCGCTGAACGCGGCGCGAACATTGACAGACCGCGGTATCCGAGTCCCGGCAACTGACAGTACCAGTCTTTGTGGATGCGATTCCATGGTGGCACCAATACCGGCAAGCTGAGCGCTCCGAACAAATCTCGCAGCAGCCGCGCCCCGGCCTCCAGTTCTCGGCACACCGCCCGCACGGTCCGATTTCCTGGGAATTCGCATTTTTTATCGCCCGCCGGTGCTTGGTTCCGATGGGCATAGCCGTGCTGCAATACGCATATGTCCGACCCGGCAAAAACCCGTTCTGCAAAATTAGCGTCGGTGACGGCCGGCACTGCGGAGATCGCAATGGACACTCCTAACCCGCGTTGCATCGCCAGCAAATGGTCTATGGCGGGATCGTCGTTCTCCGAATCGTCGTCTCGCCACCAGAAGGTCGCGGTCCTGCCCATAGCCCGCCAGGCGTCTAGTTCCCGCTCAAGATCTATCCAACCCGTCATGACACGATCAACATCCCAGGCCACATGCGCGCGCGGCAAGAAGATATTTGGCGCTGTTTGCTGCGCCTTCCAGGTTGATGGTGTTGGTCGACGGCGTCATGTTTGACGCGCGATCAATGGTTTCAGCCAGCACCTGCGGCGTCAGCTCGGCTTCATCGAGAGTCAGCACGTAGCCGCATTGATGCAATCGACGCGCGCGGAACGCTTGTTCGGTTTGACCACCCCCGGTAAACGGCACAATCACCGATCGCGCACCCGACCGCAATACGTCCACTACGGTATTGTATCCGCCCTGGGACACCGAGACCGCGCAACGTCTCAATAATACCTGGAAATCATCACGCACCGCTTCGAAAACGATGTCGCCGTCCGCACGGGCCTTGATCGCTCGCAATTCCGCTTCGGGCAATCCAGGACCAATTAAAAACCGCCAGCGCCGCATGCGGAGTTTGGATAAGGAACGCGCTGCCACTGCAGCCAACATCAGGCGCCTGCCAACTGCACCACCGCCGGCAGATATCAGCACTTCCTCGGCGCCGTTCGTATCCGCTGACTGCTCGCTCTCATCGTATTCCGCGATATAACCGGTATACGTTATCTTGTCTTGAACTTCACTGGCCATGGGAAACGATTCTTCAAGACCTATGAACGCCGGGTCACCATGCACTAACACTTTATCGAAGTAGTCCGTGAGCAAGGACACGGTCTCCATCATGCGTTGCGGCCTCCGTTTTTGAAGTACGTCACGCACCGAGGAGGCGATGAGCGGGCGGCGGCGTACGCTGCGGGCGGCCGCTAGCAATGGCATAAGTTCGAACCGCATTTGCCTGCGCCCGAAAGGGAAGGTCTCCAGGATGAGCACGTCGGGCCGGAATGTAAAGAGACGATCCAGCAAACATTCTCGCCGATGCGATCGCCATGTACCGGTCACCGGCTCCCCAGTCTCATCGATCAACGCCGTGAAATCATCCGCCGCACAGCGTACCGGCGGCAACTGATATACGGGGTAAGGCAGATGTGGCACCGGCATGCCTCCGGACACGAGTTCGACACGCATACCCGCTGCGGCAAGCGCACGGGCAAGCAACGCCCCGCGCCTTAAGTGCCCGGTCCCCAACAGGTGCTGGACATAAATAAGGGCTCCCCCACCGGATGGCGACGCAGGGGTCGAAGGAACGGGCAAGGAAAACCTACTGCGGTATGTGGAACAGCGCGTCCGGCCGAAAATCAACCGGTGCTTTGTGCCGAGTCACCACCCACGACTCCACGCGGTCCCCGATGGTCATCAAACCATCGAGAATTCCGGGAATCACGACTTCCGAGGGAAGGGATTGATTCGGTAATTCGTGAAGCGCGCGCGCCATGACTCTCCAGTCCCGGTCTCCGATGCCGACGAGCATCTTGGCTACGCCGAGTTGCTGGGCCCGACGCGCGCGAATCTGTTGTTCCTTGCGTGGCCGTGTTCGCGGTACCAGCAACGCCCTTTTGTTGAAACTCAATATCTCGCAAAACGTATTGTACCCGCCCATAGCAACTACCCCGACCGCTTTGGCGATGAGCAGTTCAATATGGTTGTCAAACTCCAAGGTTTGCACGTGCGGCAGGCGATCGGCGCGGCGTTGAAACGCACGCTGCCGCGCCGGCGTCATGAACGGCCCCAAAACAAAAAGCGCAGAGAACGGCAAACTGGAATCGTACTCATACGCACGCAATACCCAATCGATCATCTCCTCGCCGTCGCCGCCGCCACCGGCGGTAACTAACAGATACGGTTCTTTCATTTCCACCGACGTTAACATCCGTTCTTTCGGCGGATCCCGTCGCAGGTAGCCGGTGTATATCATCTTTTCTTGCACCAAGCCCGGAATACTCAAGCCCGCAAGCGGCTCACCCAATTGTTCGAGCCCGTAAACCCATATCTCATCATAGAGGTCTCGCAGCGCCGGGAGCGCCCGTTTACGCTGCCATTCACGGCGCAGCATTGTCGGCTCATCCATGACGTCCCGCAGCCCTAATACGGTAACCGTGCCCCGTTGCCGTAAATGTTGCAATGTGGGCAAGACCTCTCCCCCAAGCCCCAATGGTTCTTTGTCCACCAAAAACAGGTCTGGATCGAAGATCTTCGCCGTGTGGTGGATGATCGAGGAACGCATGGCCAAAGTCTGCTCCAGATCGATGTGCAACCCCAGGGAGGTGTATTTGCCGTTGTGGAGCTTGATAACTCCCGGTATGCGCACAAAATCCACGCGTGCCCGGTAATCGAAGCTCCCGATTATGGGCGAACCCGACAGGATCAACACGGAGAGTCCCTTATATCTTTCGACCAAGGAATGGGCAATGGTCCGGCACCGGCGAAGATGGCCCAGACCGAAGGTATCATGGCTGTATATGAGTACTCGGCCCCCGTTCAGGCGCTCACTCATCTTGATCTCCCGCTGCGGCGAATCACTAATGACATCTTACATTGCCGAGGTATCCGGCGCACCAATTCCAAGCACTTTGCTTGCCTGGAACGGTCTATTAACATGATTATGAGCATTCCGCTGTCTGCAATCGATACAGGAAACCCGGTATGTTAGCGAAAATATACGCATTTCTTCCCGCCACGCTTCGCGCGTACCGCCATAAGATGCCACCCCGCTTACGTGAAGCCATTCGCATTCAGCAGGACTCCAGCGAAGTGCTGATCGGCTGGATTCAACTCGGCGTGGTCATCGTGTTCTCCGTATTGTACACCTTGGCCCCCAAAACCTTCGGTGAAGACGCGGAATTTGCGCCGGTTCCATGGGCGCTGAGCGCTTATCTTCTGTTTACTCTGATCAGGCTGATACTGGCGCACAACAGAAAGTTGCCGGACTGGCTGCTCTATGTTTCAGTAGTCGCGGACATTACGCTGCTCTTCGGCTTGATATGGACTTTCCACATTCAATACGATCAGCCGCCCTCATTTTATCTCAAGGCGCCCACCTTATTGTATGTGTTCATATTCATTGCTCTGCGCGCGCTGCGGTTTGAGGCCAGATTTGTGGCTACTGCCGGTAAAGTAATTTCGATCTTAATGGTTACCACGATCCTGGCCATCGCCTTGCATCGCGCTCGCGGTTTACTGGTGCAATCTGTAGTTGACAGCACCGCCGCCCGCGATCTATCACGTTTCGTCCCTACTGAAGTCGCCCAACAGTTGAAATCATCAGATCATGAAATGATTGCCGGGGAGGGCGAGGTCCGGCAGACAACCGTATTGTTTGCCGATGTTGAAAAATTTACAGCTCTGTGCGAGAGCATGTCGCCAACGGAGTTGATAACTACTCTGAATGAATTCTGCATCGCCGTTGCGGAACCCATCGAGCACTTCGGAGGCGTCATTAATCAGTTTCAAGGAGATGCGATTCTGGCTAGTTTCAACCTGCCAAAAGCCGACGACGACCATGCCGCCAATGCGGTGCGCGCCGCGATAGCTATTCAGAAAATATTAGCCAGCCGAACCTTCGGCGACGGATTGCGCTTCCGCTCCAGAATCGGTGTGAATACAGGGGTCGTAGTAGGTGGACTGGTCGGCACCAGCGATCGATTGAGCTATACCGTGTTGGGAGACGATGTGAACCTGGCGGCGAGATTGGAACAACTCAACAAACAGTATGGCACCCAGATTTTAGTGTCAGAAAGTACATACCGGCTTGCCGGTCCTGATGATTTTTCGTTCCAGCGAATCGGCGCAGTCAAAGTACGCGGCAGAAAAGCCGATACCACGATCTATAACGTTGACGCCGAGATTTCCGGCGATACCTAATATGCAATATCGCGGTTACGCGGTGCCGTGCCGCAGTTGGGCGATTCTCCGCCGCAGGTTAGCCTGTGCCGCGTCCTCATAGCGGGAACGAAAGAAATCCGTGAAATAGAATTGGGGTTGGTTGGCGAGTTTCTCGAAGAATTGGAGTTGCTCGCTTTTAAATTCGCGGTCCGATAAATGCGGGAATTCATTTCGCACTAACTTGCCGAGCCGAATGAACGCCTCCCATGGCAATCCGAAGCTCGCCAGATCGATATCCACGGTGAATTGTTCGTCCACACTCTGCGGCTCACTGGGATGCTCCGTCATCAACACCAGATTATGCACCACTTCCAGAAACCCGCCGTCGGCGTCGCCCACTGCGCATCCGAGGAACAGCTTGGCGCTGCGCCGCTCGTTATCATCGGCCCCGGGTTCATAAATCGCATCGTGAAACCACAGCGCCATTTCCACTGCATCCGGCTCCGTGAGCCGACCGCTGACAGCGTCGAAGTGCTTTAAACACGCTCCGATATGCCGGAGGTCGTGATAATGGCGATTGGGATGGGAGTATTGTTCCTCCAGCTCGCGATACACATACTCGGCGGGCCGCGCCAAGGGGGCCGGCACACACCGTTCCCATAAGGCATTGAAGCGCTGCTGCATAATCTCGTCCTACCTCTTACACCAACCCGTCACAACCACCGTCGAGGTCCACGAACGCCGGACTATCCTTTGGTTACCATGCCACCCAAAGTCTGCTGCTTTATCCTACCGGTCTTCGAATTGTTTCAATTTGGCTTGTGATTCTTCGTATTTGTGTAATGTGTTGGCCAACCGGTCACTCAACAGCCGCATGACATCCAGTGCAATCTCTGCGTTCTCAGAAAGCAGCTTCAACAAGGTGTCGCTAGTCAAGCGAAGTACGCGCACTTTGCCCTTTGCACGGATTGTCGCCGATCGCGGCGCGTTGTTGAGGATGCCCATTTCGCCAATCAGTTCGTTTTTCCCGAGCAAAAAACTGGCTTTGTCTGCGTCGGAGTGGGTGAACACCTCCACTTCTCCATCGATCACGACATACGCGCAGTCTGACTGATCCCCCGCATGAAATAACTCCTCGCCGTCAATAAACGTGACGGCCTCACTGGTAAATGCCAGCAGCTTCAGCTTGGCCGGCGGTAACTTCGCGAACAACGGAATGTTTCCGAGCACCCTGGCTTCGGCGGTCAGCGTCACGAGGCCTCTCTCCGATGACAAACAACCATAGGTAAAGGTTGACATGGCATACCGTCCAGATCAACCTTTTCCCCAACTCACACCCTGTTCACAGGTTACAATATTCATATCGTCGCTGACACCCCAGATCCAGCCGATTGCCAGTCGAAATGCAGCCACTAGCGAAAATAGTGTTGTCATGCCTCCTTGGCGCCTTGATGCCGTTGTCGCTCTCGGTCTGGGCCGCACAAGGGGATGTTCCGGAGACTCCGTTCGAAGACTTGCTCGTAAGGTGGAACAGCACCTTGGAGTTCACCGAGCGTGCGCTAAAACTTCCGCGCATCGGCAAGCGGGAAATCAGGCCGTTGCTCGAAAACATCACGGTGGTGCAGGAGTCTGCACAGAAGGCCCGAGAACGGGCGGAGAAGGAAGTTGCCAGACACAGCAAGCTGCTCGATGCCCTGGGACTCCCTCCGGAAGAAGGCGAACCGCCGGAAACCGCCGCCATCGCCGCGAAACGCAGCGCAATCACGCAGCGCATTGTCCGTTACGACGGCCAGGTAAAACAAAGCAATGTTGTTTTCGCGCGCGCCACCGGCCTGCTTGGGCAAATCGCCGATGTCGAGATCGGCACCCTGTCCCGTGTTCTCAGCCAGCGTTCGCGTTCGCCGTTTTCGCCGGGAATTCTTGTCGACGCAGCACAACAACTTCCAGAGCGTCTTCAGAAGTTGGGGCGCGCGGGCGCCGAATGGTGGTCACAGGAGGATTTAGTCGAGGAACGGGGCACACGTGTCATGCTACTGCTGGTGGCCAGCCTTGCCATCATCTCGGCTTGGCGGGTCACCCGCTATTGGCTGTTACGACGATACGGTCGCGACGCGAATTTCCAGGGCCCCGCACTACACGACCAGTTGGCCGCTGCCCTGGTTGAATGCGCCGCCCGCGTAGTGCTCCCTGTGGTCGCGGTCTTATTGCTCACATTTGTAACGCTATATTTTTCGAACCTTGCACAAGAATCGCGGTTGTTCGTAAACAGGGTCACCGTAGCCGCTCTGCAATTTGTGATGATCACTGGTTTATCCGCGGTCACACTCGCGCCGCGTGCCCCAAATTGGCGTTTGACGACGTTCACCGACCAAGCCGCGGTAAAGCTCGACTACGCCCTATGGTTATTTGCCGGCACTGCTTTCTTCATTCATTTGCTTATGGCGATGAGCGGTGTGGCCATGGTCGAACCACTGCTCGCTACCTGGTTGACGGAAACACAAGCGCCCGCCGAATTATCGGGTGTTGTGGGCATGACCGCGTTACTCGTTCTCGGCACGCTGTTGCTCAACGTGCTGCGTCCAATCAACTGGCGATTCGTAGAGGCCGACGCTGACCCGCCCTCTACCCGCCCACCACCGGCGGGCTATCGATTGCTGTTAAATCTGGCCCGCGTGGGGCTCATCGTCAGCATTATCGCGGGCGCCCTCGGCTATCTCAATTTTGGCCTGTTCGTATCCAAACGGATCGTCTGGACTCTGGCGCTGCTTGGCGTTGCCTGGTTGATGCACGGCCTGGTTGCTACGGGCACGAGATTGGCAACCTCCAAAGCGAATGCCGTGGGCGCGTGGGTGCGCCAACGTCTGGGCGTCGGCGATGCCGGAGGCGCACGGCTGGTGTTCTGGATCGTCTTGCTGGCCGACGTGCTGTTGTTTCTGGCAATGTCCATGGTGATCCTATTGCTATGGGGCATACCGTGGACGGAAGTGAAGCCAATATTCTTGGCTCTCGCCGATGGTATCGAGATCGGTAGTTTTGAGTTTTCCTTACTCAACATTGCTATAGCAATTTCCGTCTTCGTTACCCTGGCTATCGGTATCCGCTTGCTCCAGCGCTTACTGTCCAGTCGCATTCTGGTGCAGACCAGTCTCGACATCGGAGTGCGTGATGCCCTGACTTCCGGCGTCGGATATGTGGGAATCGTCTTTGCCGTACTGATCACATTCTCGGTGCTCGGCCTCAACCTCAGTCAGTTGGCAATCATTTTCGGCGCCCTGTCCGTCGGTATCGGTTTCGGCCTGCAGCACACGGTCAATAACTTCGTCTCAGGGCTCATCTTACTAATTCAGCGCCCCATCAAGGCCGGCGACTGGATTGTGCTTGGAAGCAACGAGGGGTATGTCAAGCGGATCAACGTGATCTCCACCGAGATACAAACCTTCGACAATGCGTCTCTAATCGTGCCCAACAGCAATCTTGTAACATCGGAAGTCGTTAATTGGATGCACAAGAGCAAGGTGGGGCGCGTAATCATTCCAGTTGGAGTATCCTATGGTTCCGAACCCGAGCGCGTTCGTGATGTGTTGCTAAACTGTGTCAATGAAAATTCCGAAGTCCTTAGCCGGCCGGCTCCGCAAGTCATATTTACGGAATTTGGCAACAGCTCCCTGGACTTCGAGCTGCGATTCTACATTCGCGATATCGACCGCCGCCTGCGCACCGCCAGTGACTTACGGTTCGCCATTAAGAAAGCGTTTGACGAGGCCGGCATCGAGATTCCGTTTCCGCAGCGCGACATTCACATTCGCGACTTGACAAGCGAAGCGGGCGTTCACGATTCCGGCCGGCTTACGTCATCTTCCGGCGAGACCACCAAGATTACCCGCATCCATGGCGCCAACCAGGGCGGAGCCCCAGCCGGTGACGACAAACGTGAAACCAAAGACTGACCGGGAACTAGATCGTCGAGCAAGCGGTCGTCATATGCCCGCATTCATAACGCCAACAAATATCACCGGAGGCAACCATGCAACTGGGCAGTGAAAGTTTTTCTAATGGTGGGTCCATTCCAAGCGCATTTGCGTTTTGTTTGCCGGACCCCGAATCGCATGTGGGGCTGGCGCAGAATCGCAATCCACAGCTAAGTTGGCGTGGGGCGCCCGCGGGCACAAGGTCCTTCGCCTTGATCTGCGTCGACCCGGATGTGCCGAGTACACCCGATGACGTCAACCAGGAGGGCCGCGTAGTGCCGGCGGATCTCCCGCGCACCGATTTCTACCACTGGGTGCTGGTTGACATCCCGGCGACGGTGACTGAGATCGATGCCGGCGCGGATTCCGACGGTGTAACCACCCGCGGTAAGGACCAGGGACCCGGACCCGGCGGCGCGCGCCGCGGTCTGAACGACTACACCCATTGGTTCGCCGAGGACGCCGATATGTCGGGAAAGTACCGCGGCTATGACGGACCGTGCCCACCATGGAATGACGCCATGAGGCATCGCTATGTGTTTACGGTGTACGCGCTGGATCTAGATCGGTGCCCGGTGGATGGTGATTTCAGCGGCGGCGACGTCCTAAACGCCATTGCAGGTCATGTGTTGGACCAGACCAGTATCACCGGTACCTACAGCCTGAACCCGGACGTCCCGGCCTGACGCGCATACCGGGAGGGACCTCGAGAGTGGGAGGCGTCTGAACGGCTCTATGCAATAACTACAGGAGTTGAACACGGCTGAAGGGAGGTAGAATTTCTGGGACCATCGCCGGCAACGGCGGTGGCGCCGTAGTCCACCGGGATTCTCCGCCCATCAAGGGGAATCGGGCCGGCGCCCGATCGGATACGCACCGGTGTCACGCCGGAAAGGAATCCACAGCATGCGTGGTAAATCAACACAAACGCTGGTGTCACGAAACGTGTCGATGCCGATATTCATTGCGGAGTGACCGTCCTCCGGTTGTGCCCGATACGTGCCGAACAAGCGATCCCACCACGGCAGGTTGAACCCGAAGTTGCTATTCGTCTCATGACGCCGCACCGAGTGATGCACGCGATGCATGTCCGGCGTCACCACCAGCCAACGCAGTTTGGCATCCACGGTGTCCGGCATATTCACATTAGAGTGGTTGAACATAGCGGTGGCGTTGAGGAGCACTTCGAAGATCAGCACTCCGAGCAGAGGCGGACCGAGGGCAAAGATCACCGCAAATTTGATGCACATTGACAACAATATCTCGACGGGATGAAAACGGGCGCCGGTCGTGACATCGAAATCGAGGTCCGCATGATGTACCCGGTGGAGACGCCAAAATGCCGGCAACGCATGAAACATCACGTGCTGGAGATAAATCGCGAGATCTAACACGAGGATCGATATCAGCACCTCGAGCGCGCCGGGGAACGATACGTAATTCAGCACGCCCCAACCACGTTCAGCCGCGAACAGCGTCGCCCCGAGCCCCGCCGCCGGGAATATCAATCGCAACAAGACAGTATTCAAGGCCACGATACCGATGTTGCTGAGCCAGCGTCGCAACTTGGACACCAACAGCGGACGCCGTGGCGCGATGACCTCCCACCATGCCATCACCGCGAAGACACCCAGGAAAAATGCGACTCGAATCAGTCCTTCACGTTCCAGTACGAACTCTTCAAAACCCGTCATAGCTGCCTGCCGGCAGCTCTAACTCCATCCACTGGAGTCACACGGTCCGAGGTTTTTTTGAGGCCGGAGAACACCGATGGAGCGGACCTACATCGAACCCAAGGCATCACGCACGCGCTGCAAGCGTACACGAACTTCTTTGCCAAGTTCAGCCAACTCCTCGCGCTGCACGATGCCCAATACCACCTCCGGGTTCATGAACGCGACATTGATGCCGCCGTTATCCTTGCGCACCACCACGTTACACGGCAATAACAGACCGATATCGGGATCCGCGTCAAGCGCCTGATTGGCGAGGCTTGGATTGCAGGCGCCGAGGATCACATAAGGGTCTTTGTCGATGCCCAGCTTCTTTTTTAACGTGGCTTGGACATCGATCTCGGTTAACACGCCAAAACCCTCCTTCGCCAATTCGTCGCTGACACGGGACACGACATCGTTAAAGTCGCCCGCAACCTGCACACTGAACCCATATGTTGAATCTGTCATCAATTTTCTCCTCTAGCCATCGAATTTCGTGTCTGTTTTCAACCCGGTAGGACGAGTTTTCCAGCGTCCGCGCGGCCATGCCCCTGGCAACCGATCGTGAAACGAGTGGCCCGGGGAATCAGGCGTGCCAAGCACACATGGGCGTGCGGCGACAATGCTCGATACGCGGCCTCAGACATCAGCAAGCGCGGACAGTCACAGCCCGGTCATTGGTCATCGCCAGTCGTCAAGCACCATCACCCGCCGGCACTCATACGCACCGGCAGGCGGCGCCGGCCCCATGTGCCCGGCGAGCCTTCAAACGCGCCGGCACACCGGGTCCCGCAGGCCCGGCAGCGACCACTCGCGTCGAGATTCCAGCCGCGTAGCTCATACCAGTCACGACCGATCAGTTTTGCGCCGCATTGGTGGCAGTAGGTGCTGCCTCCCGCCTCGTCGTGCACATTTCCGGTATACGCGTAGCGGACGCCGTTTCTAAGCGCGATCTGCCGCGCGGTCATTAGTGTCTTCGGCGGCGTCGGTGGCTTGTCTCGCATCTTCCAGTCCGGATGAAACGCGGTAAAGTGCATCGGCACATCCGGCCCCAAGCGGTCTACCACCCACTGTGTCATTTCGTCGATCTCCCGTTCTGAATCGTTCTCGCCGGGGATCAATAAGGTGGTCAGCTCGAACCATACATTGGTCTCGTGTTTGAGGTACTCCAATGTCTCCAGAACCGGCTTCAACTCGCCGCCACAGACCTTCCTATAGAACCTTTCGGTGAAAGCTTTTAGGTCCACATCCGCGGCATCCATATGCCGGTAGAACTCCTCGCGCGGGTCGGGGCACACATAACCAGCGGTGACGGCGACTGTCTTGACGTCTTGCTCGTGGCAGGCTCGTGCGATGTCGACCGCGTACTCGTGGAAGATCACCGGATCGTTGTAGGTGAACGCAACGCTACGGCAATCCAACTGTTTGGCAACCTCGGCGACACGTTGCGGGGTGGCGCTGTCTGCCAGGGTATCGGTCTGACGGGATTTGCTGATATCCCAGTTTTGACAGAATTTACAGGCTAAATTACAACCTGCGGTGCCAAAAGACAGGACGCTGGTTCCCGGAAAAAAGTGGTTGAGGGGCTTCTTCTCGATAGGATCCACACAGAATCCGCTGGAACGCCCGTAGGTAGTAAGGACAATCTGGTCACCCTGACGCATGCGAACGAAACACAAGCCGCGTTGTCCTTCGCGAAGATGGCAATAACGAGGACATAGATCGCACTGCACCCGCCCATCATCGAGGACATGCCAGAACTTAGTCGCAACCGTGTCGCTGACCACTTCCATCATGTTAAGAAATGGGGGCTTTTTTCAATAACATCAAGGGCCTTCAAATCGTGGGAGAGAACTGGGATTAAGATGTTAGTATATCGCCAATCACCCACCGAGGTCTGCAATGATAGAGACTCGACAACCTGCGGTGGCGGGTACATTCTACACCGATGACCCGTCCTTGCTGCGACACCAGGTGGAGAATTATCTGCGCGACGCAAAACCCGCCCACCACACCCCGAAGGCCCTCATAGCCCCCCACGCGGGCTACGTATATTCCGGACCGGTGGCGGGCTCCGCCTACGCCGCGGTCAGATCGTTACGGAACCGGATCACCCGCGTGGTCTTGCTGGGTCCGGCGCATCGCGTAGCGGTTAGTGGCGTGGCGGCTACGTCAGCACGCGCTTTCGCGTCACCGCTGGGGGAAGTGCCGGTAGATCAAGACACCGTCGCACGGCTTGTCAATGAGCTGGATTTTCTATGTTACATGGACGAGGCCCACGCGCTCGAACACAGCCTCGAGGTACACCTGCCGTTCATGCAAATCGCCCTGAATGAGTTCGTGCTGCTGCCTTTCGCGGTCGGAGACGCCCATCCAACGCAGATCGAGCGGCTGCTCGAGGCTTTATGGGGGGGGCCCGAGACACTAATCGTTATCAGCTCCGATTTGAGTCACTATCACGATTACGATACCGCCCGGAAAATTGACCGCTATACCACTGACCGAATTGAGCAGTTCGATCCAGCCAGTCTCACCGCGGAACACGCCTGCGGGCAGATTCCAGTGCGCGGGTTGCTGCGATCCGCGACTCGCCACCATTTGCAGGTCGAAACCCTGGATATTCGCAACTCCGGCGATACCGCAGGTCCCCGGGATCAAGTCGTGGGTTACGGCGCATATGCGTTCTACGAGGCGCTTCCAGAGCACTCGCTGCCTGAGGCTGAGCGCACCCGGCTCACGGGACTCGCGCAACAGTCGATTAAGCACGGATTGGACCATGACGATCCGCTACCCGTTGCCCTGGAGGAATGGCCGAAATCCTCGCAGTCGGTACAGGCCAGCTTCGTAACGCTCAAGAAAAATGGCGATCTACGCGGCTGTATCGGCAGCCTCGAGGCAACCAGACCATTGGTCGAAGATGTCGCCCACAATGCCTTTGCCGCCGCGTTTCGTGATCCGCGATTTTCCAGGGTGGGCCCGGAGGAGTTCCTTGACCTGCACATTCATATCTCGGTCTTGTCGCGACCGGAACCGATCACCTTTGGCTCACAACAGGAACTGATTGATCAACTGCGGCCCGGCATCGACGGATTGATACTAACGGAGGGAAATCGCCGTGGTACGTTCTTGCCAAGCGTGTGGGAGAACATTCCCGAACGTAATAACTTCCTGCAACAACTCAAACGCAAGGCCGGTTTGGATCCAGGCTACTGGTCGCCAACCGTAAGCGCCGCACGGTACACGACAGAATCGTGGTAGCTGGCCGAAAATATCCGGCCTATGTCGCGGCGTGTAACCGTTTACTTGCGGATAATCTTCTTGCCTTCGATCCAGTTAATCAAGGGCCGCCACTGTTTGATGTCTTGTTCCACCGCTGACGGTCCCATTTCGAAGATACCGACACCACGCGCCGCCGCGCGCACGTAGTTCTGGGTATCCCGCAGGGTGGTAACAAAGGGTATATCCAGGCTTTTAAGAAATTTTTCGAGGTCATGATATACCAGCGTGTTTTCTCGAACCCGGTTGGCCACCACCCCCACAAGCTTTTTACTATTCCGCAAATGACCTTGTACCAGCAGGTCGCCGATAAAATGCGCCGCCGCACGGATATCGATTGGAGAAGGCAGCACCGGAATGACTACCGCCTCGGTCAGCTGCATCAACTCGATGACTTTATCGGTCTTGGATCGGGCCGGGGCGTCATAGATAACCCGTTTGGTTCCATCAGGCAGGGTAATGTGGCCGCTCAAGGCCGACAATCCGCATATCTTGGTGTAGTTCTCGGGCCTTGCATCGAGCCATTCCATCGACGATTGCTGCGGATCCACGTCGACGAGGGCGGTGGGAACTCCCCAAACGCCATAATAGGTAGCGAGATTAGTGGCGATGGTTGTTTTGCCGCAGCCGCCTTTGGGGTTAACCACTAGAATCGACCGCATTGTTATCTCCTGGGGCCAGGTGGCCTTGTTTAACGATTATTAGCCTTTAGGATAACCCGTAAGGTGGCGATGACGCCACCTTACGGGATGTCTATGCCGCACCCTGCACCCGGCGTCGAGCAAAAGTTGACGCGGGATTGCACACCGGCGCGCCGCTCGGAAACGAAATGCCTCGCCGTAGCCATTGGGTGCGCCGGCGGCGGGATCATCCCGCCCCTGTTCCTGGTACGCAGCGGACAGATCCGCGGTTTCTCTGCCATGGCATGACGAAATTCGACTCTCCAAGTCGCCTGGCAAGAATAAGCGCGGGATCCCTTGGCGAAAAATGCGGCCTGGCGCAAGTCGAGGCACTCGAGACCGAGCCGGGGGCGGGATGTCTTGCCGCAAGTGGCGCACTAAAGATAACTGAGCACCAAGCCCAAGAACACCGCAGCGCCAAACCAAGCGTTATTTAGGAACGCCTTGAAACAACTTGCCTCCTCGCGATTACGTATCAGCATTTGCTGATAAACCACGAATCCGCTCGCGATGATCAAGCCCCCGAAGTAATACGCGTCAAGGTGCGCGCGGTTGCCGATATAAAAAAGCACGAACAGGGTCAACAGCTGGAATATCGCGATCAACGCCCGATCATAGCGGCCAAAAAGGATCGCGGTTGACTTAACACCGATACGCAGATCGTCCGCTCGATCCACCATCGCGTAGATCGTGTCGTAGGCCAGCACCCACGAAATGTTCGCCGCCACCAGCCACCAAGCAATGGCCGGTACGGCGTTGGTCTGCGCAGCGAACGCCATGGGAATACCCCAGGAAAAAGCGATGCCCAGGATGAATTGAGGATGATAGATGTATCGCTTAGTGAACGGATAGACGGTCGCCATCGCAACACCAACTACCGATAACGCAATGGTAAATTTATTCAACGTCAGCACCAGGACCAAGGCCAGGATACACAGGACGATGAACAACAACAGCGCCTCCCTGGAGGACACGCGTCCGGCCGCGATGGGGCGGTCACGGGTCCGCGCCACGAAGGGGTCGAATTCCCGATCGGCGTAATCGTTAATCACACATCCGGCAGAGCGCATGAGCAATACACCACTCAGAAACACGAGCAATATCCACGGCTGCGGATGACCCTGAGCAGCCATCCACAGCCCCCACAAGCTTGGCCATAACAGCAACAGGGTGCCTATGGGCCTATCGATGCGCATTAGCCGGGCATACTGTTGGATGCGATCAAGGATGACGCTAAACATTTACATAACCTTCGCTGTCACCGACCCACCGCGATATCAGCGCTTTGGTGTTGCCGGGATGCTTGTTTGCCAGCAAGCGTCCGATTTCCTCGACCCTTGGCAGCAGGCCATGGTCGCGGACCAAATCGGCAATCACGAGATTCATCAGTCCCGTCTGGCGGGTGCCCAACACCTCGCCCGGGCCCCGTAATTCCAGATCCTTGCGCGCGATTTCGAATCCATCCGTAGTGTCGCGCAGCGTGGCCAACCGGGTCTTGGCGTGTGGACCGAGCGGCGGGCGATAAATCAACACGCAACAGGCTTGATCACTGCCTCGTCCGACACGCCCCCGTAACTGATGAAGTTGGGCGAGGCCCAGGCGCTCAGCGTTTTCGATGACCATCAAGCTGGCATTGGGGACGTCGACACCCACCTCAATGACGGTGGTGGCGACCAATAAATCCACCTCTCCACTGCGGAATCGTTCCATCACCGCTTCCTTGGGCTTCGGTTTCATTCGCCCATGCACCAAACCAATGCGCAGCTCCGGCAATGCCTGTGTTAACGCAGCTTCCATCTCGGTCGCCGCCTGCACCTCCAGGGCTTCGGACTCGTCAATGATGGGACATACCCAGTATGCCTGCCGACCTTGACGGCATGCCACCTGCACGCGCGCCACCACCTCGGCGCGCCGTGTTTCCCGCACCACCACCGTCTCCACCGGCTGCCGACCCGGTGGCAGCTCGTCGATACTCGACACGTCGAGGTCAGCGTAGAAAGTCATCGCCAAGGTACGCGGAATTGGCGTTGCGGTCATTACCAGCTGATGTGTGACACAATCGCTCGTGCTCCCTTTGTCCCGTAACGCCAGGCGCTGGTCGACACCGAAGCGATGTTGCTCATCCACCACAATCAGACCCAGGCGTTGAAATTCGACACCTTGTTGAAACAATGCGTGGGTACCTATTACGACGTGAATTTCACCGGTGCCCAGTGCGCCCATCACCTGCCGGCGCTGACGGCCGCTTACACGGCTGGATAACCAGCCGACCTTCGCATCCAGGGAACCGAACCAGCGCGAAAAAGTGCGGTAATGTTGTTCCGCAAGAAGCTCGGTCGGCGCCATAACCGCCGCTTGATAACGATTGTCGAGAACACAGGTGACTGCCGCACCGGCAACCACCGTCTTTCCGGAACCCACGTCACCCTGTAGTAATCGCAACATGGGGACCGGCCTACGCAGGTCCTCTAGTATCTCGGCGCATACCTTTTGCTGCGCACGCGTCGGGGGGAAATTCAAGGCGCCCCAAAAAGCGTCCAGTAAACCATTGTCATCGCTCATCGCTGCTGCCCGACGGGCTCGGCGCTGCTGACGCGCGAGCCGCAAGCTCAAATGGTGGGCGAGCAGTTCTTCAAACGCCAGCCGCTGCTGCGCGGGATCCGTGCCGGCCTGCAATCGCTCGGTATCGGCATCTGAAGGTGGACGATGAACATAGTCCAGGGCGGTCCGCAAAGTCGGATAGTTCAATGCGCTCAGGATGGTTTCGGGAAGCAGCTCAGCTACGCAATCGAGGGAGTGGTGCAATGACTCTCGCGCCATGCGCCGTAATTGGCCCTGACCGACCCCTTCGGTGGCCGGGTAGATCGGCGTCAACCCCTCGCTGGCATCTACCGTAGGTTTCTCAACGCTCACCCCATACTCCGGGTGCACCATTTCCAAGGTCACGGGTCCCCGCCGGATCTCGCCGAAACATCGCAACCATCTGCCCTGAACGAGACGCTCCTGCTGTGACGCGCTGAAGTGAAACAACCGCATGGTCAACGAGCCGGTACCGTCACTGATACGACACAACAGGCTGCGCCGGCGCCCGAAAGCAATACCGGTGTGCTCGATTCGCCCGACCACGACGACCTCGGTCCCCAGCCGCGCAGCACCGATGGGCGTAACCCGCGTGCGGTCTTGATAGCGAGACGGCAGATGAAACAGCAGATCCTGAATGCTATGAATCCCTATGCGTGCGAGCTTGGCGGCCAGCTGCCGGCCGACTCCCTTGATAACGGTAACTGGCGTCGCCGCCGGATCAAGCTGGACCCGGGAAGCGGGCGTGACGGGTGGTCTAGCGGGCAAAAGACTAGATCTTAACTTTTAAGCAGCACGACTATTTTCGGTCCACGATCACGGTCCAGCATCCTCTTCTACGGGGAGCTCGAGAACCGCATCCATTTCCACCTTCGCGTTCTTGGGCAAAGAGGCGGCGCCAATCACCGCTCGCGCCGGATAGGGTTCATGAAAATACTCCCCCATCACCTCATTCACGATCGCGAAATTCGATATGTCAGTGACAAATACATTCAGCTTGACCACGTCGCGCAAAGAACCTCCCGCCGCGTGTGATACCGCTTTGAGATTATCGAATACGCGCACAACCTGGGATCGAAAATCGCCACCCACCAGGCCCATGGTTTCCGGATCCAACGGAATTTGTCCGGAGACGTATACCGTATTGCCCATTTTCACCGCCTGCGAGTAAGTCCCTATTGCGCTGGGAGCATGACGGGTTTTCACGATTTTTCGATGGGGCATGGGTCAGTCTCCCGGTCCTAGCCTGCGGTTTGTGCTGCCGATCCCGGATGATGACGAAGGGATCAGGCGTCCGCGTCCGGGCCAGCACCGGGACAGGCGTATAGCCGGGCGCAAATCGTCGCACCGAACACTGTTCGAATTCTTTATTCCCAACAACATTGGTTCTCCTTTTCACCGCCGCGATGCGGTATGCGGGCGTATGCGGGCTAACCCTTGGCTCGAGAGACCCTGACCACGGAGGGCTCTATGCGTATCTGGCGGAGAATCTGCGCCAGATGTATCCGCCCCGCAACCTCGATGACGAAGCGAATGACGGGAACCTGTCCGTCGCGCTCGTCCACGTTGACATTGTTAATATTGGAATCCTGTTCCGCGATGACGCTGGCGATGCGCGCAAGCACGCCGCGTTGATTGTGCACCTCGACTCTGAGATTAACCGTAAAATTACCGGAAACTTCCCCATCCCACTCCACCGGAACCCACTTGTCTGGCTGCTTACGGTAGCCTTTGGCATTGGGACAATCGGCAGTATGAATGACGATGCCACGGCCGGTAGTGAAAAATCCACTGATGGTGTCGCCGGGTATCGGGTTACAGCAACGCGCATAATTGATTAACATTCCTTCGGATCCACGTATCGCCAACGGCAGATCCTTCTCATGCTGACTCTCTTTGTCTTTGCCGCTCGGCGGCGGTAACAATTGTTTTGCAACCATGTCCGCCAACCGCCGCCCGGATCCGATGTCGGATAACAGGTCATCCCAATTGTCCACGTCCAGGGTGTCGAGCAGCATTCTGCGTTGCTCGTCTGTCAACTTTTTACGTCCGAATCTGCGGGTCTTGATCGCTCGATCAAGCAAGCGCTTACCGAGATCGACCGCCTCATAGCGCTGCTGAGTCTTGAGATAGTTGCGAACTGTAGCGCGTGCTTTGCTAGTCACAGCATAGTTCAACCAAGTCGCCGTCGGGTGAGCCGTGTCTGAGGTGATGATATCAACATGATCGCCGTTATTTAATACGGTAGGCAGCGAGACCAGCGCCCTGTTTATTCGCGCGCCGGCACAACGGTTGCCGATGTCCGTATGCACCGCATAGGCAAAATCAAGCGCCGTGGCGCCGCGCGGTAGTTTCTTGATGTCACCTTTAGGCGTGAACACATAGACCTCATCGGGAAACAGATCAATCTTCAGGTGCTCTAGAAATTCGCTCGGATTCCCAGTCTGTTTTTGGGTGTCGAGCAAATCCAACAACCACTGACGCGCCAGTTGTGGAGGCTTGACGCTCGAATCAGCACCGGATTTGTATATCCAATGCGCGGCGACCCCCGCTTCGGCGATTCGATTCATAGCTTCGGTGCGAAGCTGCACCTCTAAGGATTCGCCAAAGGCACCAAACACGACTGTGTGCAGAGATTGATACCCGTTCGCCTTCGGAATTGCGATGTAATCCGTAAAACGACCGGGAATTGGCTTATACAAATTATGGATGATTCCCATGGCCCGGTAACAATCATCCACCGAGTTCACAATAATGCGAAATCCATAAATATCATGAAGCTCGTCGAATGAATGATGTTTCCGCGACATTTTTCTATAGATGCTGTACACACTCTTTTTGCGCCCCAACACCATTGCCTCGAGACCGGACTGCTGGAGTTCCCACTCAATGCTGACACGAAGTTTTTTGACCACGGCTTTGCGATTTCCTGCGCGTTTTTTCAGCGCTTTGGCAATCGCCCGGTATCGGTTTGGATAAATATGACGAAAACTCAAATCCTGCAGCTCACGACTCCACTGATGCAGACCCAAACGGTTGGCTATGGGCGCGTAGATATCCAGTGTCTGCCTGGCGATTGATCGTTGCTTGGGAATCGGCAGGGCATCCAGGGTCCGCATGTTGTGGATGCGGTCCGCAAGTTTGATCAGTATCACGCGAATATCGCGGGACATCGCCAGTAGCATCTTCCGCAGGTTCTCGGCCTCGGCATGCTCTTTGCTGTCAAATTCAAGCTGACTTATCTTGCTCACGCCGTCAACCAGGTAGGCGACCTCGTCGCCAAACTCCTCGGCCAACTTCTCCGTGGGGGTGGACGTGTCTTCGATAACGTCGTGCAGAATCGCAGCAATAATACTGCGGCTGTCTAATCTTAGGTCGGAGAGAATTCCCGCGACAGCTATCGGATGATGGATGTAAGGTTCGCCGCTTAGCCGTCGCTGACCTTGGTGTGCTTGCGCACCAAACAAGTACGCGTGATACACCTCTTCGATGGCCTGGTCATCCAGGTACTTGCTGAGTTTGTCGCACAGCGCGCTGGCGGGTTTCCTGGGAACCCGTGGACTGATCCGAATACCCGCATTACGCAGGCGTTTCGTCCGCAGCGCCGGTGTCTGCATCAGGCTGGGCCTCTTCGATTTGCTCGAAGTGTTCCTGATCGTCGCTCAGATCCAAAGTTGGAGCGTCATCTTCTAAAATCGCCTTGGTCACCAACCCTTCCGCAATTTCGCGTAAAGCGATGACAGTGGGTTTATCGTTTTCGGTCTCTACCAGCGGTGATGAGCCCAGCGCAAGTTGCCGCGCACGCCTGGTTGCTACCAGCACTAACTGGAATCGGTTGTCGACATGCTGCAAACAATCTTCTACTGTAATTCTCGCCATTGCCTACCTCGTCATAAGTTTCATTGTTCATCTGCCTGGCTATCCAATACACGATCAAGCGCTTTCACGCAACAAATTCGTCAGATCGGCGCTCACGGGCCGCCGCCGCTCCACATTACCGGTAATGATAGCGCGCAGATCAGCCAGAGCCTGATCAAAGTCATCATTCACCACCAGGTAATCATATTCATCGTGGTGGCGCATCTCCTCGCATGCTTCCCGCATGCGATTCGCAATAACAGATTCGGAGTCTTGTCCGCGGTTCCGAAGCCGTTTCTCCAGCTCATTTCGGGACGGCGGGAGGACAAATATGCTGCTCACATTGGCCAATTTCTGTTTTACCTCGCGCGCCCCTTGCCAGTCGATATCCAGCAACACGTTTTTGCCCCGCGACAACTGTTGCTCCACCGTTTCCCGCGACGTGCCATAGTAGTTACTGAATACCAGCGCATACTCCAGAAACTTCCCTTCGCGAACCATGTCTTGAAATCGGTCACCGTCCACAAAATGATAATCGACGCCCTCCAATTCTCCCGCTCGACGCGAACGGGTCGTGTGAGACACGGACAGCACTGTGTTGGGTACAGAGTTCACCAACGCTTTTGCTAGCGTGGTTTTGCCGGCGCCGGAGGGCGCGGAAATAATAAATAGCCGTCCGCGGGACAACATTGTTCTCGGGTGCTTAGCTCAACAGTTGGTTACGGTTGCCAAACCGGTTAATTTGAACCGGTTGGTTTGGCCCGATCTTATTCGATGTTTTGTACTTGTTCACGCATCTGTTCTATCAACACCTTGAGTTCCACCGACGCCTGCGTCGTGGCGGTGTCTACCGACTTTGCGCCAAGGGTGTTCGCCTCACGGTGAAGCTCCTGCATTAGGAAATCCAATCGTCTGCCGATTAGTTGTCCTGCGGAAAACACCGATTGAATCTCGTCAAAATGTATCTCGAGACGATCAAGCTCCTCCGAGACATCGACCTTTTGCAAGAACAACACGATCTCCTGTTCCACACGGCTGGGATCGAGTTGCTCCAGCACTTCGGAAAGTCGCTCTTGCAACCGCTGTCTAAACGCCTGATTGATGTCGGGCAGAACTTCCTTCACACGATCAACAACAGTCCTCGCTGCTTTAACCCGCGCCAACACCAATTCCGCCAATCGCGTTCCTTCCCGCGTGCGCATGTCAACGACGTCCTGCAGCGCATTCGATACCACCTCGACGACCGCGGCCTGTAACCGCTCGCTGTCGATCTGCGGCGTTTTGATCACGCCTGGCCAGCGAAGAATATCCACGACACGGATGGGTTCAACGTCCGTGCCTTTCTGCCGCACATCCGCGGCCAAGCTGGTCAACGCCTCAATCAACGCGTCGTCTACGCCCAGTTTCTGGGCATGGGCGAGCTGGGGTTGGATCCGCATCGTACAGTCCACCCGGCCCCGTTTGAGCCGCTTGCCTATTAGGTCACGGATTACGGGCTCAAATTGGCGTATCTCCTCCGCAAGGCGCGGATTAATTTCCAGATAACGATGATTGACGGTACGCAACTCACAACTAATCTCGCCATATTCGGTGTCATCCCTGGCCTGGGCAAAAGCGGTCATACTGTTTGGCATGGTCTGGCGGGTTCCCCTTTATTGTTTGAAAAATGCGGATATACGATCTTAAATGTAAGTAGTCAGAAACGTCCAGAAGTAGTATACCTGCGAAACCCAAACTGTTTCGGACCTGATTGAAACAATAATCCCACGTATGGCGACAACAAAGCAGACGCTTTCCCGAGGATACCTCCTGGACGGCTACCGGATCGAGCGCGTCATCGGAGGAGGTGGCTTCAGCTTCGTTTATCTCGCCTACCATATCCGCACCAAGGCGAAAGTCGTTATCAAGGAGTATTTTCCGCATGACTTGGTTGATCGCATGCCAGGTGGGCGCGTGTATTCGATTAATGCCGATACGAAACGCCAGTTTCAACTAGGGTTGAAACGCTTCTTCAGCGAAGGCATGGCCTTATCCAAGCTGGAACATCCAAACATCGTCCATGTTTCGAACTTTTTCCGCGCAAATGGCACCGTATTCATGGTCATGGACTTCGAACAAGGCCGTGACCTGCGCTGGTTCATAAAGCGAACCAAAGGCCGGCTTGGTGAACAGTTCCTGCTGGCGGTATTTCCAAGGATTCTCGAAGGCCTGCGAGAGCTGCACTCGTTCAACTTTCTGCATCTCGACATCAAACCGGCGAATATACTATTACGCGCCTCCGGTCACCCGTTATTACTAGACTTCGGTGCGGTGCAGCACTTGAGGCCCGGCGAACAATGTACGGGCGTGCAAACCCTCACCCATGGATACGCGCCGCCGGAACAATATGCAGAGGGGGCGATGGGGCCCTGGTCCGACCTGTACTCCCTTGGTATGACGATGCGCATCTGTATCACTGGAAAAGCACCGATCGCGGCACGGCAACGCCTCGACGGAGAGAATCTGACGCCGGTTTCAAAAACTCACTCGCGCAAATACAGCCAAGAGATTCTTGAATCCATAGACTGGGCAATAGAATTGGAGCACAACAGACGCCCTCAGGACGCGGACGCGTTACTACAATTACTGACTCGTCCAGCCAAACCAAAGCCGAAGGGCGGTTTTCTGGACTGGTGGTCGTAATCGATGGAGTTTTCAGTTGCGCATCACAGTCTCATTGGATCAAGGCCGGCAAACCAGGATCGTATTGGTTATGCGGAACGTGACAACGCTGTTTTGATGGTCCTCGCCGACGGCCTGGGTGGATATAAGGGCGGCGAACTCGCCGCGGAGACCCTGGTCAGCGCATTTCTCCACTCTTTCGAACGAATTCGGCATCGCGAGATATCTGATCCGGCGGCCTACTTAGTGCTCACTACCGTCCACGCCCATGCACTGGTGAAGCGACTTTCACAGCAAAAGGATGATCTGGACAACGCCACCCCCCGCACCACTTGCGTCATGGTGTTGGTACAAAACGGTCTGGCTTACTGGGCCCATGTGGGTGACAGCCGTTTCTATCTGTTTCGAAACGGTCGTATACATACCCGCACCAGGGATCATTCAATCAGCGAAGAACTGGTCAAGCAGGGAATGATCAGTGAAGACCGGTCCCTCGATGAATTCAGCCAGCTTACGCGATGTGTCGGGGGAATCCGCCCCCCCCGGCTGTCCCTAGGAGCGGAAACGCGCTTGCAGACCGGAGACATTATAATGTTGTGTTCCGATGGTGTGTGGCGGGAACTTGGTGACGCCGACATTGAGGCGCATATCGCGGCACCGCAGATTGAAGACAGCGTTGACGGGTTACTGGCACACGCACAGAAATCGCGTCCGAATGATTGCGACAACATGAGTGCGATATTATTTCGCTGGGAAGACTCAGCGAGTACAGCAGAACCGCTGTACAAATTGTCGACACCACGCATCGACCAGGATAATCTCTGGAATGTGCGGCGGGGCAGGGGGACCGGTCAAGGCACAACGGCAACAGGTAATGGTGCCGATGCCGACAGCCTGGAGAACAAGATCGCGGATATCGAGTCCTTCGTGGACCAAATCGACGACATCTTTTAGCGATTTGACGCAAGGAACCTCCATCGCAACAAGCTATGGATTCTCGAGTGCTCGCTACACATTACGCGCTACCTTATACTAACCGCATAATCCACCAAGGCGACAAAACGAGGAGCTAATAAATTGTCTGGAATGAAGTATCCAATCAACTCCCGGTGTCACCCTTTGTGTCCGGGGGTTCGCCTATCGCGGCGCCGGCTCGGGAGCCAACGCCTGGACTTGCGCCCCACTCAACCCATTGCTACGGCTGTAAGATTCGCTCCAGCACGCCATCCCACCAACCGACACTGCGACTACGCGCAGCACAAGCCCCTGCGCCGTCATGCGGGATCCTTGGTGGAATATGCGAGCTAGGCGACTTCCCCTTTCGATAACGACGGCTAGCGCTGTCTGACACCCAAGGAGCCGCAAATGTCCCGTCCAAGTGGGCGTGCACCCGACGAGTTGAGGCCGATTTCCATACATCGGAATTACACCAAGTATGCAGAGGGTTCGGTGCTGATAAGCTACGGTGATACCAAGTTGCTGTGCAGCGCGAGCATCGAGGATAAGATTCCCGGTTTCCTGCGCGGTTCGGACCGAGGCTGGGTCACTGCGGAGTATGGCATGCTTCCCAGGGCCACCGGGACGCGGACTTTTCGCGAAGCCGTGCGCGGTAAGCAATCCGGTCGAACCCTGGAGATACAGCGCCTAATCGGACGTTCATTACGGGCGATCATGGATTTACGCAAACTTGGAGAACGAACCATAACCGTCGATTGCGATGTGCTGCAGGCAGATGGCGGGACACGTACCGCGGCGATTACCGGTGCCTATGTCGCACTTGTTGATGCTGTTTCCTTCTTGCTCGAGGTTCAGCGCATCAAAGAAAACCCGATAATCGGTCAGGTCGCGTCAGTCTCTACCGGCGTCTGTGACGATCAGGTGGTGCTGGATTTAGATTACGCCGAAGACAGTACCGCCCACACGGATATGAACTTCGTGATGAACGAAAGCGGTAATTTCATTGAGGTTCAAGGGACGGCCGAGGGAGACGCGTTCAGCCTACGCCAACTCGTAGAGATGTCGGAAGTCGCAGAGCGGGGGATTCGTCAGTTGCTAGAGCATCAACGCCAGTCGCTCGCGGCATAGTAACCTGATGCGAAGCTCTCAACTCGTGTTGGCCTCCAGCAACTCCGGCAAATTATGCGAACTCCAGGCCCTGCTTTCTCCCCTGAATCTCATCATTCGCTCTCAGCAAGACTTCGATGTACCAGCCGTAGCTGAGACCGGTCTAACGTTTATCGAGAATGCCATCTTGAAGGCGCGGCACGCATGCAGACACGCCGGAATACCCGCGATTGCGGACGACTCGGGCCTTGAGGTTGACGCCTTGAACGGCACCCCCGGAATCTATTCCGCGCGCTATGCCGGTCCGCATGCGACGGATGAGGAAAACACGCAAAAGCTTTTACGCGCGTTGTCGAATATGGAGGACCAAGACCGTACCGCCCGATTTCAGTGTATTGCCGTATATATGCGTCATCCCTCAGATCCAACACCGCTGGTGTGCCAGGGGACTTGGGAGGGCGTAATTGTCGGTTCTCCGCAAGGCGATAATGGTTTTGGCTACGATCCAGTATTTTTCATTGCCGAACGCGGGTGTACCGCGGCTGAGCTGGGCGCCGACACGAAAAATCGTATCAGCCACCGCGGCCAAGCCCTGGCGGAACTGGTCAATAGACTGTCCTGATCATCGTTAGCGCTTGGTTTACAATAGAACCTGGTTCGCTACGGCGGGAAGGGAATCATTCGCGACCAGTCATACGCTGATTGTCCGTAATCGAAATTGACAAGCCGTTTTGTGTGTTGAGATTGGCACGTTATACGGCATCTAAATCATTGCGATTTTGAGGAACAGAAAATGTCTAAAGTGGTATTGTTACGTCACGGTCAAAGTACCTGGAACAAGGAAAATATATTTACCGGTTGGACCGATGTTGATCTATCTGACAGAGGCATCGAAGAAGCGAGGCAAGCCGGCATTGCATTACGGGAAGCAAGGTTGGAAATAGATGTCGCATTGACGTCCTATCTGAAGCGCGCAATACGCACTCTGTGGCTGGTTCTTGAGGAAATGGACCGGATGTGGGTGCCGGTGGACACGGATTGGCGCTTAAACGAGCGCCACTACGGCGCCTTGCAAGGATCCAACAAGCAGGAAATGGTGGAAAAACACGGCAAGGCACAGGTGCGCAAATGGCGGCGCGGATATGAAATTAGGCCGCCGGCACTGGATCCCGGCGACCCCACCCACCCGCGCCATGACCCACGATATCGCGACCTGATGCAAGTCCCGGATTCGGAGTCACTTGCAGACACATTAAATCGAGTGGTCCCGTATTGGCACGAAAAGGTCATCCCTCTGCTCAAGCAGGACAAACAGCCCATTATATCCGCACATGGCAACAGCTTGCGCGCACTGATCAAACATTTGGATGATGTCAGTGACGAGGAGATCATGGAGCTTAATATACCCACTGGCATTCCATTGATTTACGAATTCAACCAGCAATTCGCAGCGGTCAACAACTATTATCTCGCAGATGATGATGCATTGAACTCCGCGGTCAAGGAAGTCGCGAATCAGACCACCGCGGCGCACCAATGAGCGTTTCAAATGCAAATCGAATCGATGTTTACCAAGGGCGGCTCATTCGCTTGGAAATTGAGACGATTCGCTTGCCAAGTAATATTGAACTGGAGCTCGAGATCGTTCGCCATCCCGGCGGCGCGGTAATCGTCGCTGTTAATACGGACCAAGCGGTGTGCTTGATACGTCAATACCGATATGCCGTCGGCGGAAATATATGGGAACTCCCCGCGGGAACCATCGACCCGGAGGAAACACCGCTGCAGACCGCAAAGCGGGAATTGGAGGAAGAGGCCGGCGTACGCGCCAAACGCTGGCGCGAACTGGGTTCCATTTGGCCGAGTCCTGGATTCTGTGATGAGACCCTCTACTTATATCTGGCTCAGGAGCTCGAAATGACACGTCTGAAGCACAATAGCGACGAAGTGATCCAGGTGCACTGGTTGCCCCTGGAATCCGCACTTACGATGGTGCACAGGAACGAGATCCGGGATGCCAAGACCGTGGCGGCATTGTTTCGAACGAATCAGTTGCTGACATCGTAGCCCATACGGACAGCCCAGTCGTCAGACGTGCTGGTGGAACACGGCGCGGCTCATTGCGCTATGCGGTGTGTTTCGTGTCGATAATATCAAAGTGGATGCCTTGCGCCAACGGCAGCTCGCGACTCCAGTTTATGGTGTTGGTTTGACGGCGCATATAGATCTGCCAAGAATCCGAGCCGGCCTCGCGGCCGCCACCGGTGTCCTTCTCGCCCCCGAACGCACCACCGATTTCCGCCCCCGAAGTGCCGATATTCACATTGGCGATCCCGCAGTCGCTTCCGGCGTGAGACAAAAACAACTCTGCATGTCGTAGATTGGTGGTAAACAAGGATGACGACAGCCCCTGAGAGACGTCGTTCTGCATCGCAATCGCTTGTTCTAGCTCCGTAAACTGCATGACGTACAACAGCGGTCCGAAGGTCTCCCGCTGCACCAGTTCCCAACGCGCGTCCGCAGTGACGATCGTCGGCTCCACGAAAAATCCGGGACGGTCAACCCCGTCACCGCCATACAACACAGCACCGCCTTGTTGGCGTACTGCTTGAACTGCGTCCAGGAATTGCAGTTTTGCGTCGGCGTCGATGAGTGGCCCCATCAGTACATCCGGGTCAAGGGGATCACCGATGTTGACCTGTCGATACGCGCTCAATAGCCGCGCAGACACCAATTCATAGATATCCCGGTGAACAAACAGTCGGCGGGTTGTCGTGCAGCGCTGGCCGGCGGTGCCGATACTGCCGAAGACGATGGCCGGTACCGCAAGATCCAAATCTGCCGAATCATCGACAATCACCGCATTGTTGCCGCTCAATTCCAACAACACCTTGCCCAAACGCGTTGCCACCGCTTCACCGACGCGCCGCCCCACCGCGGTGGAACCGGTAAACGAGATCAGGGAGACTCTTCGGTCATTGATCAACCGGCCCGCTAATTCCGCCCGGTCCTCGATAAACAACGAAAAAACTCCGGGGCAGCCTTCCTGCTGCATGACGCGATTACATATCTGCTGCACCGCGATCGCACACAGAAACGCCTTTGGCGACGGTTTCCAAACCACGGTGTTGCCCGCGACCGCGGCGATGAGCGCATTCCACGCCCATACCGCAACCGGGAAATTAAAAGCGGTAATCACGCCGACCACGCCCAGCGGGTGCCACTGCTCGTACATCCGGTGCTCGACCCGCTCCGAGTGCATGGTCTTTCCGTAGAGCATCCTAGATTGGCCGACGGCAAAATCGGCGATATCTATCATCTCCTGCACCTCACCGTCACCCTCTTGCTTGATCTTGCCGGTCTCCAAAGAAACCAGATGACCAAGCAAATCTTTGTGCTCCCGCAACGCATCACCTATCTTACGGACCAACTCACCGCGTTTCGGGGCGGGCACCATGCGCCACTGCAAAGACGCCTCTTGCGCCCGCGAAATCACGTGCTCGTAATCATCGTGATTGGCACAAGACACCGCGGCGATCGCGCCCCCGGTGGAGGGATCAATGGATTCGAGCCGTGCGGCACGGCCACCATTCAGCCACGTGTCGGCCCCGGTGAAAACCCCTGGGTTTATTCGGCTTAAACCCAATTTTGCGAGAATGCCGCCGTTGCGAGAAGCTGGTGCGCGGGATGGGAATTTCGATCTTGGCATATTTCCGGTCAGCCTAGGCAACGGCGAATCGCGGAAGGCGCGTCGTCGGCGGCAAGAGCACCAACCGGGGCGTTGATTCCGCTTGGTTCAATGTACACAGGATCTATCGGCGCCTCAAGCTGAGAGATCCGCAGACTTGGGCGGATGGTCGTCCGGAATTCGACGGCGCCGCCTTGTGTTGATAGATGATATAGTGAATTATTGTGGACAAGTGTCACGATTAGCGCTCATCTCTTGTGTTAGTGGCCATTCTGCGCTTGACTGCACAACGGCGCAGCTCGAAGAACACGAATTTTAGCGCATCGGCTATATTTGACCTCAAGAACCACCAGGTTTGTGCAGGCCACGCAGTGGTGCCGCATTTCGTGACGGGCTTATGCAAATTCAACCATTGAGCGCAACAACATGATTCGGAGATTCGGCATTCGGCACGGTATCATTGTCGCTTTGATGTTTGTGTTGATTCCCGCGAATGCAGCATATTCCCTGAAGCAGTTGGACCGTCGACCCCTGGCGCCGGATTTCACGCTCAATGATCTTGACGGTAATCTGCACCGCCTCTACGGGCTGCGCGGTAAGGTTGTATTGGTGAATTTCTGGGCGACCTGGTGCCCGCCGTGCCGGGCCGAGATGCCGGCACTGCAACGGGCATGGGATCGGCTAAAGGATGATGACTTTGTCATGATCGCCGTTGCCGTTAACGAGAACGAACGCTCGATCGCCAACTTCTTGTTGTCGTTGTCCCCGCCACTTACATTCACGGTTCTGTTCGACGAGCATATGGATACCTCCCGTTTGTGGCCGTTGAAGGCACTTCCGGCGACATTCATCGTGGACAAACAAGGACGTGTCGCTTACATCATGCACGGTGCCCTCGATTGGGACAGTCCCAGTATCATCAAGCAGATTAAGAAACTAGTTGAAGAGTCCGATTAGGATCTCACTAATCTCCGCCGGCGGACTAACCCAAATATTGGGTCAGAAATTCAGGACGGCAGCGTAATGGACGCGCCGTTGTAGCGCCACGCGGGGGGGGCGCTATGGGTTTGGCTGAAACCGCAGTATCGGCGCTCGCGACCGGCCCGGCGCCGCGTCGCCACTCGATTTAGATTTTTGGCGGCTTCGCACCGGTCGGACAATCGAAGTTTCCCCACATGGCCACCTGTCCCGCGATATCACGGAAAAACGGCATACTGCCGATAATGGGGCAAAAGACCATCTTCATCTGCGTCAAACAGGCGTCGGCCGGTCCCTGACTGAGGGTCGCGGTGCGGTCCGCGTCGCGCAAGTCCTGCGCACGCTGCAGCATCTCCTCTGGTGATGTCGTTGCCTGCCGTCGTGTGTTACCCATATCAACACCCACGTCCGCATTGCCGTCCGCGGCGCTTGCTGCAGGGCGCACCGGCACGGTTGCCGCACGGGCCACGACCAGCGTTGGCGCTGAACCCGGCATCTGCGTTGTCATGGTTTGGTCCGGGGGCGCCTCAGGCATCGCCGCGTCGCTGCCGCCGATAACGAAGGTCATCGCCCCCAGGGTTGCCAAAGAGGCCGCTCCCCACCACAATTTTTTACCCACCGTCATGCCCTCCGGTTGATCACCTATCTCGAATTGGATAGTAGAAGTGTATGTCTTTCAGGCAGGCCACGACAAGCGGCGTATCTCTTTTGTCCCTGGTATCGGGGTGGTATTTAACGTGTTTCGTGTTATATTAGCTATTCCTTATATATTAATATTTTTAATGTCTAAAGACTTCCCAATTTATCGGAGGATATCCAACAATGTTTAAGTCGATCATCACTGCGGCCATCATCGCATTAGGCCTCGGCCTCACACCGGCGCATGCCGCCGAGCAAGCAGCGCAAACCGCGCAGCCGGCACCGCAGGCGGCCGTTCCCAACTTTTTTGATCCCAACACCTGGACCAGCGCCTTTACCGGCCAAGGTGACAGCGGCTCAATCAATTGGTTCGATCCGTCCACTTGGGGCGGCACGGCGGCCCCTGGTACGACCTTGCAGTTCAATCCCGCACATCCCGCCGGCTGGGCGATGTTTTTTGATCCCGCCACGCACATGACGGCGCACCGCGCGTTCTCGAATCCGGCGACTTACGCACAGTTCATGTCCCCGCAGTTCTATATGCAGTTCATGAACCCCAGTAACTGGATGGCGTGGATGAACCCGGCCTCCTACGGTACATTCATGAACCCGGCTAATTACGCCTATTGGATGAATCCCGCGGCCTACATGCACGGCATGGATGTGTCACAATACATGCAGGGCATGAACCCGGCCAATTACGCGGCGTTCATGAACCCGATGACCTACATGCAATGGATGAACCCAACCGCCTACAGCATACCCGGCATGGATGTCTCCGCCGCCGGCGCCGGGGGGGTGAATTGGTTTGATCCCGCCACCTGGAGCGGTTACATGACCCAAGGCCAGACGACGGACGCAGCCGAAGAAAAGAAGTAAAGCGGCACCGCAACACAGTCCGCGAAGCGGGTAGGGTTCACCTACCCGCTTTTTTTTGTATCTGTGCTATTCCAGCCGCCAGGTCAGGGTAACGCAGGTGCACGCGCAGTTCACGGAGCATCTTATCATTGCGTAATCGGCGTGATTCGGATAGATAAGCAAGCATTGCGGGCGTGAGCCGGGTCCGGGCCTGCTCCATCGTCAACACCGGCGGTCTAGGCAAGTCGAAGCCATCGGCAACGGCATTGAAGTACTCGTTCATAGTACCCGGATTGCCATCACATATATTGTATACGTTATCCGCAACACCACGGTCCTCGGCCGCAACGCAGGCCTGCACCAAATCATCGACGTGAATACGATTCGTGTAGGGGCTGTCTTGTTCACGAACCACCGGTTCACCCGCCTGCAATCGCGCCAAAGGTAAACGATCGGGCCCATAGATCCCGGGTACTCGCAGCACGATCACCGGCACGCGCCGCACTCGCCCCCAGGTCCTCAGTACCCGCTCGGCGTCGATACGGCGTCGCGCCCGGTCGGTACCCGGGCGAAGTTCCGACTCTTCATCCACCCACGCACCCCGGTGATCCCCATACACCCCGGTGGTGCTGACCAGGATGCATCGCGCCGGGAGCCGCGTCGCACCCAATGCCGCCACGAAATTCCGCATCCACGGGTCATTGCTGCCACCACCTGGCGGTGGCGCCAGGTAATAAACCAAACGATCCGTAAGATCCAGGCGCCGCAAACTCCAAATATCCGACAGATCCCCCGACACCGTCGACACCCCGATTTTGACGAGTTTCTCAGCACTCTCCCGGTTACGTGCGAGTGCCGCGACCGGCGCACGCCGCAGCAGCCATTTCGTCGCCAACCGGCTCCCGACATAACCGCAACCGATAATAAAAACCGATCTCATAATCCCTGGATACCACATTTGCCATGCGCACGCACACCACGACCGGTGCTATTGAGTCTCGCTGGCACAGCGCGGTTTTGTGTCATTTCTGCTGCCTGGGTAACGCGGCGCGGGCGGAGACTGGCACTACAAGTGCCTGCCCGGTACCCCTGACTGACCCAGCCCCGGCCACGACAAAGGGCAACGGGTTGTTAACAAATTAAAGCGTAACCAGCAGCCGAACTTAGTCACGGCGCAACCGATCAGACACGGCAATGGGAGTTGGATACCAAAACACAATGAGATACGACGACCCGACGAACGTAAACAAGGTGGCAACATGAATCAAATAACCTGCTTCACCCGCGATCAATCCGGCCTCCAATGCGACAAACGCGATCAATAACGAAAATTCGCTCATCTGCCCCAGGCGCCATCCCGTTTCCCAGGCCAACTTGTCGTTTTCCGCCACCTTCGTCAGCAAGTATTTAAACACCACCGGCTTCAAGGACAACAGGACCACGGCTAAGACCAAAGCCGGCACCCATACCTTTGTAATCACTCCGAAATCCAAGCCGGCACCGAGAGCAAAAAAGAACATAACCAGGAAGAAGTCCCGCAAGGGTCTCAAGCTCTCGGCGATAAAGCGGGCGATGGGACTTGTCGCCACGGCGATCCCGGCAACGAATGCTCCGATCTCGTAAGACAAGCCGAGCGCGTTGGCTAGTTGGGCAATTCCCAGACACCAGCCGATGGCGAGCAGAAAGACATATTCTTGAATCTTATCAAAACGCCTGAGCAGTCTTATCAACACAAAGCGTTCGACTAAATATGCAACACCGATCAGCATCGGCAATGCGAGCAGCAAAAAGCCGACATCGGTGATCGGAACGTCTCCTCGACTAAGACCCCGCATCACCAGCAACACCACTATTGCGACGAGATCCTGCAACAACAATATACTGATGATGACTTCGCCCATGTGACGATGATGCAACACCGTGGTCGGAAGCAGCTTTAACCCAATGATGGTGCTTGAAAACATGGACGCCACTCCCACCACGATGCTGTCGGTGACACTTGATCCAAATCCATACGCGACTACCCAACCCAACGCGCCAAACACCACCGACGTGGCGATTGTTATCAACGTCGTTTCCCGAAGCAGTTGCAGGAGTTTCTGTGGATACAGGTTCAAGCCCAACAAAAACAGTAGGAATATGATTCCGATGTGGGCGATATCGCGAATCAGATCCGCATCGGATACCAGCCCCAGTCCCCATGGGCCGGTGATGGCGCCAAGGACTATGTAGCCTATGAGCAGTGCCTGACGCGCAAACAGCGCAATAGTGGCGGCGATCGCCGCTCCGGTAAAGATCAGAAAGATCGAAAACACGATGGATTCGTCGTTCATTACATCTTTCCAGAGCGGTGGGCTACAGGAAGCCTCGCGGGACCTCCGGTCGCACAACCCCCGAGTTTGTGCACGGTGTTCTAGTGACGCTGCGGCACACTCGACAGAGCGCGCACGTCAAGCACTGATGGCATATACCGGCTCGTTACCGCTCTTCCACTTGATATTGCATCCCATGCTCGGGATTTGCTCCAACGGCGCCGCCTGTCCAGCGATCGCGGCGCTTGCCGCAGCACGCAGATCTTCCCCGTTGATGGATTCACTGTTTCTAGGGCGGGACTTATCGAACTGTCCGCGATAGAAAAGTTTATGCTCGGCGTCAAATAAAAAGAAATCCGGTGTGCAAGCCGCTTGATAGGCTTGGGCCACCTGCTGCGTCTCGTCATAAAGATACGGGAACGTAAAACCACACTGTCTTGCAGTGTCGGCCATGCTGTCGGGCCCGTCAGCGGGATGCGATGATACATCGTTGGCACTAATGGCTACCACGGACAATCCCTGTGCTTGATATTCCGAAACGAATCGCACAAATTCATCGCGTATGTGGATCACGTAGGGGCAGTGATTACATATAAAGGCCACCAGTAACGCCCTGGCTTCTGAGAAGTCTGATAACGACACCACCTCGCCGCCGCAGGACGGATTAGTATTTGGCAACCGGAAATCCGGGGCCGGCGTTCCGAGCTCCAGCATGGTCGATAACGTGCGCGCCATGATTGCCTCCAGGTAAAATCTTTAGTCTCTAATAGTCGCTTAATCTTACCACACGCCACAACCCGCAACTTTATGTAAGGAATGTATCGCTGGTCCCTGCTAACCACCAGCACCGACGACATCAACTTCCAGGATCCGGAAGAAGGCCGTGAGGAACCGGTGCGTCAAACCCCACACGATTTGATCGGAGTTATCCGATACCCGGATGCCGCGGAAACGTTCTTCCGGCGCGGCTGGATGCCGCACCTCAACGCCACGCGCATGCTCTGCGAATATGGTCAATGGCACCCACAATACATCGCGAACCTCATGATTGCGTTGCGGCACAAACTCGCCATTCGCCATGTACACATAAGCCGACACGATGATCCCACTGGGGTGCCCCCGATGCCGGCCCTGCATGTCGTCAATGCGGCCCAAGTAATCGCGTGCAACGAGAGTCAATCCGATTTCTTCACCGGTCTCACGTTCCGCCGCCGCCCGTGCACCGTGATCGGACGGCTCCACCATGCCCCCGGGGAAAGCCATCTGCCCGGACCACGGATCTCCGCTGCGCCGGGCGCGTTCGATCAATAACAGCTCCACGTGAGGATCTTTCTGCCGAAGTATCATGGCTACGGCCGCGTGCCTGTTGTTGCCCACCGCCATACGTTGCGCCGAATAGCCGGCCAATCGCTGTTTAATAACACGCAGATCAAAACACTCGTGCATCGTTAATCGCTATGTACCAATCAGCATTCGTAGTGCCGCGACCATCAGCACCGCTCCCAGGATGCGCTGCAAAGTCTGTGGCTTCCCGCTTTGCGCAAGCACGCTCACGCCTACTGCGGTGCCGGCCAAGGCCGCCAGCACCAGCCAAACCAATTCCGGCGGCCATGCATTGCCTGTGAAGGCGTAGCCGCAGGCGCCGGCCACCGAATTTACCCAAATAAACCCGGCTGAGAGTGCGAACGTCTCGGAAAGAGAGCACCAGCGAAACAGCAGCAGCAAGGGGCTCAAGAATATACCGCCTCCGACACCGGTGATGCCACTGACCAATCCCAGAACCGCTCCGATCACGATCATGACGGACCACGCAGGCCGCCTTATCTGACCGGCATGCAGCGGCCGCCAAAGGATGCGCATCGATGCCGCCAACAACGCCAAGGCTACGATCACGCGATACGCCGCGGCATGCAGTGTCAGCACCCCACCGACGAAGGCCATGGGGATTGATGTCGCCGCAAAGGGCCAGAATAAATCCCATTTGAAGTCACCGTCCCGGTAATATCGATACCACACTATCGAGGCGACGAACACGTTCATTACCAGCGCGGCGGGTTTCATATGGGCGGGCGTCACCCCGTACATCGCCATGACTGCGAGGTAACCGGAGCCTCCCCCTTGTCCCACCGATGAGTACAGGGCGGCGGCCAGGGCAATTAGGGCCAAGAACCAAAACGAGTGCCCGTCCTGCGAGTATTCCATGCCTAGCCGTCTGCAGCGGACTTAGGACACCGCCGGCTGGGTCGACACGGTTTCCGTACCGGTGTTGGATTCTCCCATCCGCAACAGGCTGGGGAGCAGGATCAGGGTAAAGATCGTGCTCACACCCAGGCCGCCGACGATCACTGCCGCCAAACCCCGATACAACTCACTGCCAGCGCCGGGATTAACCAGCAGGGGCAATATCCCAAATAGACTGGTCAAGGTGCTCATGAAAATCGGGCGCAGCCGCACGCGCACCGCCTGTTCCACCGCCTGACGGCGCGGACTACCTTCACGCTCCGCAGCGCGCGTTTGATGCACCAGCAGGATCGCGTTGTTGACCACCAGCCCGAGCAAGATGATGAAACCGATCATCGTCAACAGGTCCATGGGCTGAGGGACGACGACATTCACCAACTCGAGCGCGGCAACACCTCCAACCGTAGCGAGCGGAATCACCAGGATTACCAACAGACTATCAATAAATGAACGAAATAGGGCGCTTATCAACAAATAGAGAATCACGACAGCCAGGATGAACGTGCCACTCATCGTCTGGATGGCAACATCGAGCTTGTCCGCTGAACCTGAATAGCTGATCACGCCGTCCTCTGGTAGTGCATTTTTTATGATCGGTTCCACCTTTTCCCGCAGGGTGCTGATTACGGTTTCCAACGCCATTCCTTCGGGTGGTGTGACCTGCAAGGTTACCGTGCGGCGACGGTTCACGCGGCGTATTTCATTGGGTCCGGCGGTGCGTTGCACTTGCACCAGATCCCCAACGGACACGACACCGCTGTCCGGTGTCGCCAAGGGAATAGCCGCCAATTCCTCGGGCGTGCCCCAGGGTTCGGCGCGAAGGATAATGTCGCGCCGTTTTTCGCCGTCGAAATAATCGCCGACAAACAAGCCATCGCCCAGGGCACGAATCACCGACGACATGATGCTGCGATCCCACCCGGCCTCGGCGATGCGGCGCTCGTCAGGAATCAAGCGCAATTCCGGCTCGGCAAGCACGATGCCCGGCAGAGGCCGTACGCGAGAACCGGGCAACACCTCGTTGGTCGCGCCAAGTCCTATCAGCGCCGCTCGCAGCAGCTCCGGCACACTGCGTGACTGGATGTCCACCTCAACGGTGTTCCCCCCCGACAACCCCCCAAACAAAGACGCGCGTTTCGCGAACGCAATGGTGTCCGGGAAGCCCGCGACGGCCTCGTTGACCACCGCCACCAGTTCGGCGGTCCGCTCCGGGTCCTCGGTTCGCGCACCCAGGAATGTGCCGCGGGAAAAGGTCACAAAAAAGTAGTATTTGACCTTGGGTTCCATTTCGCCGGTCATATAGGGTTGCAGGCGAGCTTCCAGAATCTGCCCCATCTCCTTTTCGATGTATTCGATACTCGAGCCCGGCGGCGGAACAATAAACGCAAACACCAGATTGCGGTTACCCTCTGGAAGATAATCCGCCTTCGGGAGCAAGACGTAGGCGATCAACACCGGCACAGACAGCAACGCCGCAGTCCAGAACCACCTGCGGCCGGGCGTGGCGGTCAAACTCATCACGAACCGGCAACCCGCATCCCACCAATGGCGATGCGGATCTTGAATTGTTTTGGTGCGGATGAACTGGTTCGCAGCAGTGGGAATGATGGTCAACGCAATCACGAGCGAGGCGACGATGGCCGCCGCGATAGTCAACGCCAGATCGCCGAACAACTGGCCGATCTCATTCTCCAAAAAGACCACGGGTAGAAAGATCGCCACCGTCGTCGCGGTAGAGGCCAGTAGCGCGCCCCATACCTGGATGGCACCACGCTCCGCCGCGTCCGATGGGGTGTCTCCCTGCTCCCGGAGCCGCAATATGTTTTCCAGCACCACGATACTGGCATCCAGAACCATACCAACCGCGAATGCCAGACCGGCCAGCGAGATCACATTCAGGGTGCGCCCCATTGCGTCCATAAACATAAAGGCGACGAAAAGGGACAGTGGAATGGCCACCGCCACCATCAAAGTGGCGCGAAACTTGCGGAGAAACCACCATAGCACGCTGATCGCAAGGATCATCCCCAACACAAGATTGTTACGCAGCATCTCGATGGAGCGATCGATGTAGGTCGTCTCGTCGTAAACCTGCTCGATGGTGAGATCAGCGCGTTGCAACGGTCCTTCCCGCAGCTCGGCGACCGCCTTGCGCAGTCCCGCCATGACCTCCAACACGTTAACACCTTGTTCACGGTGTGCGTTTACGGCGATTGCATTGGTTCCGTTGGTAGTGACAAAACTGTTGCGGTCCACCAGCCGGGCCTCGACCTTCGCGACATCCCGCAATTGGATCGGGCGCCCCTGCCGCCATTCAATCACCATCTCTTGCAGCTCATCCACCGGAAAAGTGCCTGCGAACCGCAGCGTGTAACGACGCTTGCCCACATCGGTAAATCCGGCCGATGCATCCTTACTGCTGCCGGCGAGGCGCGCGGCCCGCGGCAGCTCCACGCCCAGGCTTGCGGCGCGATAGGGATCGAAGGTGATCCGGATCTCCGTCTCCCGTCCTCCGTATACTTGAGACAGCGCAACACCAGGCACGCGTTCAAACCGTGACTGCACCACTTCTTCGACAAAGTCCTGATAGCTGTCGATGGGGCGCGGGTTACCGGGCAACGCTTTGACGATAAACCACGCTATGGCACGACTGTCGCCGCCTACCGCACTGATCACCGGCTCATCTGCGTCCTCCGGATAACTCGCCACACGGTTCAGCCGATTGAGGACCTCTAACAGATTACGCTCCAAGCTCGTATCCACATCAAAAGTCAAAGTGATCTCGGACTGACCACGGCTGGCCTTGGAGACGATGTTGGTCACCCCGGGCAGGCCGCGGAACACTTCTTCCTGGGCTTCGACCAAATCGGCTTCGACTTCCTCGGGAGCTGCCGCCCGCCAAGTCTGGCGGATGGTGATTTCCGGCTTCTCGATATTGGGCGTCAATTGAACCGGCAATCGCGACAGGCTGATGGTTCCAAACAACAGCACCAATAAAACTGCGACCACGACCGCAACCGGATTGGAGAGCGCAAGGCGTGTCGGACTCATGACTTCATTGCGGTTTTTCGTCCGGCATGATTTGCAATGCTTGACCCGGACGCAACAGCTCGCCACCACGAGTGATGACCTGATCGTCCGGTTGGATGTCTCCAATCACCTCAATCAGCTCCCCCTCGGCGAGCCCGGTTCGCACACGCAGGAGCTCTGCCTTGCCGTCTTCACCAACTCGAAACACGGACACGTCAGATGGCCGCAGAACCAGCGCATCTCGAGGCACGGCGACAACCTGTTTGGGTTTCGCGGTCGGCACCGCGACCCTCACCGTGGTGCCCGCGGGCCAATACGCGTCGCGGATTGTCAGGCGCACATCGTACAGCCGGGATCGATCGTCTCCTATGGGTACCACGGAACGCACTTGCGCGTTGGTCTGGGAAGGATTAGCGCGCACGCGAACCTCGGCACCGAGGGTTACATGTGGCAGGCTTGCCGGAGGTATGCGTACCTGAGCTTCCAGCGACTCCGGATTAACGAGGCGGATCACCTCGTCGCCCGCGCTCACGCGTTCGCCGACACGGCGGTAACGCTCCGCGACAACGCCGGGAAACGGCGCTGCAATAATGGTATCGTTCAGCCGATCCTGCGCACCATCCAGGCGTGCTTTCGCAACCTGCCACTCACCATCCGCTGCGTCGCGCTGCGCCCGCGCCTGATCCAATCGGTTCTTTGTGACCAGCCCTTTACCGGCCAAACTTTTGAGGCGCGAAAGCTCTTGTTCGGCGAACTGCCGCTTTGCACGTTCGCGTAAGACCACCGCTTCGGCCTCAACCTTGAGAATCTTGAGTTCGCTGTCGTCGATGCGGGCCAGCTGATCGCCGGTATTGACGCGCGCACCTACCTCCGCGACACCCACCAGCCGGCCGTCTACTTCCGCCGCCACGCGCGCGTCGTCTCGGCTAACAATAGAGCCCGGCAACCATACGGTGGGCGCCATGCGCATCTGTTTGGCTATCGCCACCTTGACTAAGGCTGGTCGTGACCCTCCGGGGGACCGCTGTTCAGTTTGCCCCCAGGACAGCACCGGCAGCAATACAAGGGCTACAGCGGCAGCGCGTAAACAACGAAATACCATGCGTGAGTGCGAAGTCTGTTTCGTGGACTGTATTCGAAAGGAAAAAACTCGCGAAGTTCCAGACTCTGATCATACCACTTCCGTGGATAAAACCGGCACCAAGCAACCGTGCCGCTGATAACTGCGGCTCGCAGCATGGTGGATGAGACGGGTATGAGCCCTTTGCCGTAAGCGGGTCCTCCGCACACGCCGGACAACTAGCTCGCATGACTCACCAGGATCCCGGATACTGGCACCGGACGCGCGCAGCTGAGCCCCCGCTGTGCTTGCGCTGAAGAAAAAAGGAGGTCGGAGTCTGCGGCCTCGTTTTTTCCGGATCGCCAACCGGTCGTACAACTCCGGCAATCAGTTTGGTTGTTCGCCGCCAGAGATGGGCGTTTCGGCCAAACTTGAAACCGCAGCGCGCCGGCGATAGCGTAGCCGAATGATTGATACCCTCACCATCCTCACAATTGTCGGAACCTTCCTGATCGCCGGCACCGTCAAAGGCGTTATTGGTCTCGGTCTTCCAACGGTTAGTCTCGCACTTCTCACAGTGGCGATCGATTTGCCGCACGCAATGGCCCTCTTGCTGGTGCCGTCGTTCATCACCAACCTTTGGCAGGCCGTGGCCGGGAGTGATGGTAAAGCTATTTTGCGTCGGCTTTGGCCATTCCTCCTGATGGCCACAGTAACAGTTTGGATTGGAGCCACCGCGCTAACGCGTGTTGATCTCTCTTTACTCTCGGCGCTCCTTGGGGCGCTTCTGGTGGTGTACGCAACAGTGAACCTTGCCGGCCTCCGTTTGACAATCACAACGCGCCAGGAGATGTGGATTGGCCCATTGCTTGGCTCAGCGAACGGGATACTGACGGGTATGACCGGCTCGTTTGTTGTGCCGGGCGTGTTGTTCCTTCAGGCGATCGGACTCTCACGAGACATGCTAATTCAAGCAATGGGAATGCTGTTTACGGCATCTACGTCGGCCCTTGCTGTCGCATTGCAGGGAAACGGCCTGTTGACAATTGAACTTGGAAAGTTATCCGCTGCAGCATTACTCCCAGCGATTATCGGGATGGTGCTTGGTCAACGGATTCGGCAAAGATTATCAGAACAATTATTCCAGCGGGTGTTCTTCATTTCTCTCCTAATGTTGGGTGTTTATATCATCGTCAGTGCATTCAACGGCCTCAAGTAGGAGGCTCTTCAAGCACATCGCCTCGTCGCATTGTCGGCGTTGGGCTACATAACCGATGATATGGGGCGTGTCGCTCGAATGGCGGCCTCATGATCCGCAAGCGGGCCTTGGCGGCAGCCGCGCATTGGGAGCCCTCTTCACCGATAATAGAAGCAATACATACCTCAGCTCCCGACTCCTTGCCGCCATCCGGGTCTCAACAACCTGAGCGTCGGGTATTCATTCGAGAGCGGCCATTTCCAACAGTTACGCGCTTCATAAAGGCGAGATCACCAGCACTGAATACGCCCATGCAATGGACAAGTAACAATCCGCTCACGACTCCCCTGGCGAGAGATCAGTAGCAACCTAGACACATTCGCGATTATGTAATCCCAAATGAAAGACCCTGCTCCGGCGGGGTTTTTCTTATATCGCAAACCCACTCTCAGCGCCGCACGTACAACCCAACCTGTAACGCCTGCTGGAGAACGTCTGGAACACTTCCGGCACCGGACGTTTCAAGTCATGTCTTTTCGAGTACTCGAATGCCCGGAGCTGTTCGAACACAGAAGTTCTGGAAGCGTGTCATCCACGTTCAAAACGTTTCGGCGTTTAGGACCCACGATTCTTGTCCTTGGGGAAGCATTGCATGGACGCAGATGTAAGGTTGTCTAGGATGAACACCACACACGCGATGTTGCTGTTGGCCTTCGGTGTAAATTCATAGATCTCGCTGTTCTCTGCCCATGTATCCAGTTCATAGCTGGCGTCGGGCTGCTGTAACGAGAACGTCGAGGGTGTGGAACAGGCCGCTAAGTTTAACGTGATTACTAACATCGCCACTCGTTTTAACATTGGTTTCTCCTTTGTTCTCAAGCAATCCGGCCACTTCTGGCCGATGGTGTCTCATTACGCCCGATCCGGCACATTTATTGAGTTATTACTGTAGGAATCATGGTGACAGTTAACCTAACTAAGTAAGGATTTGCAGATATGTTCCGATGTCGCAAAACACGAAAAATGCGCCATAATTACGTTGACTGTCACTATAATTGGCATCGCAATAGCGTAGGTAATGCGGGCACTTCAGTTCGTTTAAATATTAAGGCCCTTGTCGGGACCAGCCCCAAACAGCGTCTTGTGTGGTGGAATGTGTTCCAGTGTCTCCCGGCGACCCCGAAAATGATAGGTCTCGGTGACATCGTGATATACCAGCAAACGGGTCAGCCACAGGGCTACGCGTGGCTAATTCTTGCCGCTTTTAGTCAAAGTCTTGTCGACGCTGGGTGGCATAAAGCCGTCACGCCCGGTTGTCCCAATCGAGTCTCGGCAAGGCAGTTACCGTGGTTAGTTTTTAGCCCGTAGGGCTAACTGTATGAACGGAGACAAGTTTTTTGGTCTGTGCTGCCCTATGTCGTGCCATGTTGACGGCCACAAGGTTACCGATCTGCTACCGCAGGCGTGCCTGGCGCGAATTATGCTTTGGAGAAGTCATGGATGGATTTGCTCACCTCATCAAGGAAACCAATAGCCTAAGCGACGAAGTCGGTTATGCGTAGTTTTATACGTCACCCATCGGATGTTCCCATCGAGTGCAGCATGGACCACGGTCTGAGATCCTCGACGCGATCTCTGAAGAATGTCAGTTTTGGCGGCCTGGCCGTCGGCAGTCAACGGTACTTGGCCACCGGTGCCGATATCGTGGTGCGCATTTCCGGAATCGAGCCGGCCTTTGAGGTGAACGGGCGGGTGGTTTGGTGTCGGCGTGAGCACGGGGAGTATACCGTCGGTGTACAATTTCTGGATGAGGACGATTCCTTCCGAGTTCGAATGGTGGAGCAGGTCTTCCACATCGAGCACTACAAGACCGAAGTGGAAGAAAAAGAAGGGCGTCTGCTCAGTGGCGAAGAGGCGGCCCAGGAATGGATTATAAGATTTGCGAAGGATTTCCCTTCCATCTGAGCAGGGCATACGGATACAACTATAGACCACAACTCGGCGTGTATTCATTCACGCGATGCCCGGGTGGTCACAGCGTTCGTATTGCGAGGGTATGATGATGGCCCAACCCTTTGTTTTTCGTCGGCGTACAGAACAAGCTAAATGCTTAGGGAACGACTGAATCCCGGTAGGAATGCGCCAGAATTTCCGTAAAGCGGATCAACCAGCCGTCCGGGCCAGGTAGCGCAATCGGCTGGTTTTCATCGGCCATTCTGAGGCCGCCAGCTTAGCGGCGCGAATGCGCTGACGATGATTGCTTTTGAGACACACACAACTGTCGTTTGTTGTATGACCGGATATGGACTGGACAGACACCGTGGCAGACCAAAACTAAAATTTCTACGGATACGAAGATAGGGATGACGCCCCCTGGTGCCGGCTTGCGGTGCACCGAAATGAATAGATGCCGTCTTACTTCCCATCTCTGGTAATCTTTGCGCAATGGCCGGCAACGGGATAGAGCAAGAACATGTGCGCCTGGATCGATGGCTGTGGGCCGCGCGGTTTTTTAAAACCCGCCAACTCGCGTCAGATGCAGTGAAAGGCGGAAAGGTGCGTGTCAACGGCAGCCGCGCCAAACCGGCAAAAACAGTGACCGTTGGCGATGAGCTCGAGATTCGACGCGGCGCGTACACCTGGACGGTGCGTATCGACTCCCTATTCGACAGAAGAGGGCCGGCGACACAGGCGGCGCGACTGTATACCGAACACGAGGTCAGCGCCATTGAACGCGCGCGCATCGCCGGCGAACGGCGCACACTGGCGGCACAGATTATCTACGATCAGGAACAGCCCTCATCCCGGGACCGGCGCGCAATGCGAACCAGAAAACGCCGACAGTAATTCGCTGGCCCCCTGTCTCTCCTATCTGGCAGCTACATCGCGCCGCAATCCGGCGTGCTGACAAACTCAGCGCACACCGAACCGGTGACCGCCTTCGCCGGCGCGAAACCTTGTTACAAATTGATACGAACCGTTACCGTTTGGTAAAGAACACCGCGCGCAATGTAGCTAGGATTTACCCACGACATCACTCAACACAGGAGAACATTGCATGAAAAATTCAACCAAGATCGCGATCTCGGGCATCGTGGGCGCCGCTCTGCTAGGCGGCGCCGCCTTGGCGCACAATCGGGGCGGGGGACCGATGGGTCCCGGTCACTTTGGCGGTGGGCACCACGTTGGTTACTTTGGCGGACACCATGGCGGCCACTTCATCGAACGTCTGCGCGATCAACTGAACCTGACGGCGGAGCAGGAAGCACAACTCGACACGGCGCTGGGCAAGATGCGTGAGGTGCGGCGCGCAACCAGGCGGCAGCGGCGAGAGACGAGAACCGATATGTTGGCGCTGCTCGAATCCCCGGCTCTGGATCAAGAAAAGGCGCTGGAACTCGTGGCCAGCAATGTGCGCACCATGGAACAGCGCGCCCCCGAAGTAATCGCCGCCATTGCAACATTTACCGACAGTTTGACGCCGGAACAAAAGCGTCAAGTTAGCGACTTGTTTGCGCAGCGGATGGCAGCGCACGGATCCCGGAAAGCGCACTAGCCCCAAACGCGGTCCACGACTTTACTCCCAGCCCGGGGTGGGTTCCCGGGCTGGGCAGTTCACAGTTCTGATACACTCACGTGCACGACGCGCCGACGTCACCAATTCTGAGATGCGCAAGTTCTCGAGCCACCGCTGAGTAATCACAAGACCCCTGTCATGGCAAAGATACTGCTCATAGATGATGACGAAGGGTTGGCTGAGCCGTTGCGGCAGTACTTTAGCAAGTTCGACCTGGAACTCGTCAATGCGCTGCATCCCACCGCCGGTATGAAGATGCTGGCGGCGGCGGACATCGACCTCGTCATATTGGATGTCATGCTGCCGGATCAAGACGGCTTCGAGGTTTGCAAACAGATCAGAAGAACCAGCGATATCCCCATTGTCATGCTCACCGCGCGGGGAGATGTGATGGATCGCGTCGTGGGCTTGGAGATCGGCGCTGATGATTACCTGCCCAAACCCTTCGAGCCCCGGGAACTTGTGGCGCGAGTGCAAAACGTTCTCAAACGCGTCGGCGCGCGTTATCACCCGGATGTACTGTTACGGTATGGTGAACTCGAGATCGATATTGAGCAACAACAGGTGTCGATTGAAAACCGCCCAATCAATCTCACCACAATGGAATATCGGCTGCTCGCTTTGCTGGCCCGTTCACCCGGGCAGAACTTTTCGCGCGACGACATCTTGAACGCTCTGAAAGGCGTCGAAACGGAAATATACTCGCGCTCCGTCGATATCCTGGTGAGCCGGCTCCGACATAAGCTGAAACCCCTGGATTTCATCAAGACCGTGTGGGGTTCGGGCTATACGTTCATCGGTCCGGTAAATTGAGGAACTGGTTTACGAAACTGCGTTACTCTCTCACCGCGCGCCTGATGCTGTTGTTTCTGGCGGTCGGCATCGTAATACTGTTCATACTCAATATAACTATCGGTCTCGCCCTCAAACATCAGTTCGACCGCAACCTGCGACCCCACCTCGTTCAGTACCTTCACTACGTTCAGCAGGAGATCGGCGATCCGCCAGACATCGATCGCGCCGGACAGTTGGCGCAACGCGCCGGTATCGAGATCTATATTCGTGGACCCGGATTGAATTGGTCATCCGGTACGGAAGAGTTGAATCCTGCAGATATCCGCTTTCGCCGGCCGCCGCGCCGCGCACGTCAACGGCCGCATCATTCGCCCCGCCTGCGTCCGTTTGCGATCGGTGACTATCGCGATCGCCTGGTGTTGCGGACCCGCGTAGGCGAACACGTCGCGTACCTTTCGATCCCCAAGCGTTCCGGCTCGCGGCACGCTGTAGCGGTATTGCTGACCGCCATGGGGGGCATCCTGATCGCGCTATTTTTAATGTACTGGATGATTCGAAGGTTGTTTCGGCCGGTGCAAGTCATCAAGGAAACCGTGCAAGGTTTCGGCGACGGCGACCTGAATCGCAGGATTCACATCGAGCGAAAAGACGAACTCGCTGATCTCGGACACAGCATTAATCAAATGGCAGATGACATTCAACAAATGTTGGAAGCCAAACGTCAACTTCTGCTTGCAGTGAGTCATGAACTGCGGTCGCCGATCACTCGCGCTCGGGTCTCCACCGAGTTGCTGGATGATTCGAAACTCAAGCACAACCTGGTCAGGGACCTTGCCGAGATGGAAACCTTGGTTGCGGAAATTCTGGAGACTGAACGGCTCAATAGCCGTCATACGGTGCTCAATCGACACCCGACGTCGGTGCATCAGATTGTAAGCGATGTCTTCCGGGACCATTTTCCCGACCAGGATATTCGCACCCAACTCCCCGTCGACGACGTCTACGTAATGATCGATGGCCCCCGGGTAAAACTTCTCCTTATGAACTTACTGTCTAATGCGGTACGGCATAGCGAGAACATCGAGCAATCTCCGGAGTTGTCGATCCAAACGCGTGACACACAACTCCTCATCCAGGTACGCGATCATGGCCCGGGAATCGAGCCGCAAGATATACCGCGTCTTACCGAGCCCTTTTTCCGCGCCGATCCCTCGCGTCGCCGCCAAACCGGCGGTTATGGACTCGGCCTGTATTTATGCCGTTTGGTCGCCGAGGCTCATGGTGGCCGCCTGTCGATTCGCAGTCAGCCAGGGGAAGGAACGACCGTCACCGTGGAGATGCCAGTCGCGACGGATTCGCCCCAACCGGTAATTACCGCCACGCGGTGACACGAGCGGCTGACGCCTGGCATGAAGAAATGGAAGCTGGACCCGTTTTCAGCTCCGGTCTGTTAACGGCGTCAATGCTGGGCCTCCAGCTCCACGGCAGCGTTCTCGAACGCCACGCGCAACTGCTCGTAGTCTCTGCTGACGGGAAACTGCGGAAACTGCCTGATTACGCCATCCGGGGGTCGAAACAAGATACCGAAATCCGCCTCGTCCAGCATGGAAGTATCGTTGTATGAATCTCCGGCGGCGACGATCTTGAAGTTGAGATCATGTAACGCCTTTACCACTTGCCGCTTCTGATCGGTCTGACGCAAACGATACCCCTCGATCCGCCCCGCATCATCAACCAGCAATTGATTACAAAACAGGGTCGGCCAACCTAATTGCCTCATCAGCGGCCCGGCAAATTGATAAAAGGTGTCAGACAAGACGATGACTTGACTGCGGTGTCGCAGCCAGCTCAAAAATTCAACAGCCCCTGACAGGGGCGCCATCTCGTCGATGACGTGCTGGATTTCGCTGAGCCGCAGTCCCTTGTCACCAAGCACCGAAATGCGATGCCGCATCAGCTGGTCGTAATCGGATATGTCGCGAGTTGTCACCCGCAGCTCATCAATGCCCATGCGTTCGGCAACGCACAGCCAAATTTCAGGGACCAACACCCCTTCGAGATCCAAACATGACAGGTACACAGACGTGCAGATGTGAACAATATGTTTACAGGGAAGCCGGGCTGGCACCCTACTGATTTCCCGTATGCATTGCAACCGTCCGTGTTGAGAGCCAATCTGCGGCCGTGGCACAATAGACTAAACCACCCCGACCTAAAATATGAGGAGAATTCATGACTATCAAATCCGGATGCCATACGGCGATCTTTGTGTTGTTCACGGGGTTGGCGCTGGTCGGATGTTCGGGGTTGCAACAAGCACCCGATCACCGCGAGGAATTGCTGGCGAAGGCAGAACAAGGTGACGCACAGGCGCAATATCAACTTGCCAAATCCTACTGTTGCGGCCTGGGAGTGCGCACGAGCACCCGTAAAGCCCTTTATTGGCATTGCCGCGCCGCCATTCAAGATTATGCGCCGGCGCAATTTGAAATGGGCAACATTTTGTCTAACTTCTTCGATGATCCGGACCGAACTACGGCCTATGGGGCGACTGATTTCGTCAGTGCGTACATGTGGTACACGGTGGCGTCGATAAACGGGCACGAACAAGCGTTTGACGTCCGCGAAAAACTCGCGAAACAAATGTCCGGCGACGATTTGAATAAGGGGAAAAGATGGGCGACACAGTGGAAACAAATCCACTGTGACAACTTACAATGACGATTCATGGGGTATTCCTGGATACAGACACGGTCGATCCGGGCGATTTGGATCTCACAGCCCTGAGTCATTTTCCGATCTCCTGGGAGACCTACGGTACGACACCCCCGGAGCAAACTCTGTCACGGGTAACGAGGGCGAGTATCGTGATCGCAAACAAGGTCGTACTCGACCGCCAGATCTTGTGCGCATCACCAAATCTGAAACTGGTCGTCATTGCCGCTACCGGCACCAACAACATTGATGTGCACGCGGCACAGGAGCGCGGCATCGTCGTCTGCAACGTACGTGACTATGGAACGCCTGCGGTGGTGCAACATGTGTTTGCGCTGATCCTGGCGCTGACGACCCGATTGCCGCAGTACCAACACGCCATCAGCGACGGGCGCTGGCAACGCCATCCGCATTTCTGCCTGCTGGACTATCCCATCCGCGAACTGGCGGGTCGAGAACTCGGCATTATCGGCTACGGCAGTTTGGGGCAGGGAGTAGCCAAGCTCGCGCCGGCGTTCGGGCTGCAGGTAATGGTCGGACAGCGGCCGGGAGGTGAACCACAGTCCGGAAGGGTACCTTTGCACGAACTATTGGCGCGGGCCGACGTAGTGAGCCTGCATTGCCCGCTGACCGACCATACCAAGGGCCTCATTAGCGAGCGGGAACTCGAGCTGATGAAGGATGATGCCATTTTGATCAATACCGCGCGCGGTGGGATTGTAGACGAGCGCGCCCTGGCGGACGCGCTACGGGAGGGCATCATCGGTGGCGCCGGCGTTGACGTGCTGTCGGAGGAACCACCGGTCAATGGGAATCCGCTGCTGGAGGGGAACATCCCCAACCTGATTGTCACCCCACACATCGCGTGGGCAAGCCGCGAATCACGACAACGCGTCGTAAATATCGTGGTCGACAATATCCGTGCGTACTTGGACGGCCGACCTCAAAACGTCGTGGCGTGAAGGTAATCAGAACCGCAGACCAATCAGTCGGGAATCGATCTCAAGTGGGCAACGCCAAACCTCTTTTCGACGTGTTACCGCCGTTATCGCTATACATTCATTTACCATGGTGTGAAAGCAAATGCCCATATTGCGATTTCAATTCCCACCCCCGGCGGGGTGATCTTCCGGAGTACGCATACCTTGACGCATTGCTGCGCGACCTGGAACTTCATCTACCCGAGGTATGGGGCCGAAGATTGACATCCGTGTTTATTGGCGGTGGTACGCCAAGCCTGTTCAGCGCTCCGGGGATACATCGCTTGATCTCCGGCATACGCGCCAGGTTGCCCTGCGCGCCGGGTATGGAGATCACCTTGGAGGCCAATCCAGGGAGCTCCGACGTACAGAAGTTTGCAGGTTTTCGCAACGCCGGCGTTAATCGGCTTTCGATTGGCATCCAGAGTTTCCACGCCCGGCAGTTAAAACGCCTGGGCAGGAGTCATGATCGCGCTCAGGCCCTCGCGGCGGCGGACGCGGCGCGCACCGCCGGGTTTGACAATGTCAATCTCGACTTGATGTTCGGTCTCCCCAACCAAACTGTGCAGCAGGCGGTAATCGATATCAAGACGGCCATCGAGAAGCAACCGACACATATATCGTGCTACCAACTCACCCTCGAGCCAAACACCTGGTTTTATCGTCACCCGCCGACATTGCCCGTCGAGGACGCAATATGGGAGATGCAACTCGCGATCCAGTCGCACCTGACCACCGCCGGATACCGTCAGTATGAGGTTTCGGCATACGCCGAAGATGGCTTTCGGTGTCAGCACAATATGAACTACTGGCAGTTCGGTGACTATCTCGGTATCGGCGCCGGCGCGCATGCAAAGATATCTTGCGCAGATCGGGTGATGCGAAGCGTGAAGACCAGGCACCCGGCCAACTACTTGCAGCATGCGTCAACAGACGCTCGTGTTGCCCAGTCTTATGAGTTAACGGTGCAGGATCTACGCTTCGAATTCCTGATGAACGCCCTGCGGTTGACACAAGGCTTTTCGCCTACGTTGTTTCAACAACGCACCGGACAATCTGCGGCGGTGCCAGCACCGGCTTTCGCCGCGTTGCAGCGGGATGGCCTGTTGCATATCGATCGCAACCAGGTAAAGGCCACGGAAAAAGGCTATCGGTATCTAGATGAGATGCTGCAACGCCTGTTACCCGAAGGAGCGACCCTCGAGGCGCCGGCGTGAACATGTTTCACGTCGTACTCTATCAACCCGAGATACCTCCCAATACCGGCAATGTTATGCGCTTGTGCGCCAACACGGGGTGCCGTTTACATCTGATCGAGCCATTGGGTTTTGCTTACGATAACAGTAAGTTGCGGCGCGCGGGCCTGGACTACGGGGATTGGAAATCGATCCGCATACATCCATCCATGACAGCATTTTTGGGGACCGTAACGTGCCCCCGCGTGTTTACCGTGTCGACCCATAACACCACCATCTATACCCGGCCGCGATACCAAGTCCACGACGCGTTCGTATTCGGACCCGAAACCCGCGGGCTGCCCGCGGCGCTGCGTGACTCAGTATCGGAATCGCAGCGTATTACGCTGCCCATGAGGCCGAACAATCGTTCATTGAACCTATCCAACGCCGTCAGCGCCGTGGTGTTTGAAGCCTGGCGGCAGCTTGAATTTTCGGGAGCGGCATCGCCCTCCGATTAACCGCCGCATCCGCATGCGGCATTGAGGTAGATTAATGAACTTCTACACTCCCATGCCCATCTGTATGTATCCGGTCGGACACGCCTCGTGACATATGTGACATCCCGTGCAACGCGTATAGTCGGTGAACATCACCTCACCCTTGGGACGTTTCTTGCTCCGGAAGATGGCGTCTTGGGGGCAGTACACCCGGCACTGGTCACAGACATTACATTGACCGCAGCTCAGGCAACGGGCCGCCTCTGCCAACGCCTGTTCCGATGACAACGCCGCCTTGATCTCCATGAAGCCGACGACCGCCTCGTCGATCTCGATCTCGGCTTCCTCGTTACGCGGGGCGGGCCCGTAGTACTCCAGTCGCAGGGCAGTATGCTTGACCGGGGTCCCCATATGCGGTTTTTTATACTCATCGCCTTGTAGATAGGCATGTATGGCCCGTGCCGCGACGCGCCCCTGGCCGACCGCCTTGGCGGAAATCCCCAGACCGAGGACATCACCACCGGCGTACACACCGGGCTGCGGCGTAGCCTGAATGCTGTTGGCGTCCACCCAACCCCACTTGTTGGCCAACTCCGCCATTCCGCCCCGCAGTTCGGGCCGCTGTCCGATGCCTACCATTACCGTGTCCACCGGGAGGGTGTATTCCGATCCCTCGATGGGAACCGGCCGGCGGCGTCCGGACTCATCCGGCTCCCCCAACTCCATGCGAATACACTCGACCGCGGTTGCACGTCCGCCGTCGGTAACAAAGCGAACCGGCGCGGACAGGTACTCGATGCGGATGCCCTCGGTCTCGGCGGCGTCTACATCTTCGGAGATGGCCGGCATTTCCTCCCGCGTCCGGCGATAGACAATCACCACCTCGGAGTATTTTGAAACCCGCTTGGTGACCCGGGCCGCATCCATCATGGTTTTGTCAGAGATCGTATCCTGCACCGCCATTTCGGCTTTGACCGCCTTATCGAGTTCCACGTCATCAGCCACCTGTACTTCCGCCACATGCTCGTCCTCGCGTTTCAATGCCTGCAGGCGCAGGGAGACCCGCGCCGCGTCAACCGCGCTGTCGCCGCCACCGATGATCACCACCCGGTCGCCGATCTCCACCTCGGCCCCGGTGTTGACCCGGTTCAGGAAGCTGGCGGCGGTGAATATATTGGCGGACTGTTCCCCGGGCACGCCCATGTCGGCGCCCTTGTGGGCGCCGCCGGCGATGTACACGGCATCATAGTCCCTGCGCACGTCTTCGAAAGGAATATCCTCACCAACCTTGACGTTGCATTTGAGCGCAACCCCCAGATCCAGAATCTTTTGAATTTCTCCCTCGAGCACATCTTTTGGCAGGCGGTAGGGAGGAATGCCGTAACGCAACATGCCTCCGGGTTCCTCGAAGGCTTCATACATCGTCACCTGATAACCGCGGCGGGCCATTTGATACGCGGCGGACAGGCCCGAAGGACCGGTGCCGATGACTGCCACTTTCTGCGTTTTCACCTCGTCGGTGAGCCGCTTCAGCTTGAGTTTGTGTTTCAGGCCATAGTCACCGAGAAAACGCTCCATATTGTTGATGGCAACGGCGCGGTCTTCTTTGTGCTTGCGATTGCACTCCGACTCACACGGATGCGGGCAGATCCTGCCGTGTACCGCGGGCAGGGGGTTCTTATCGGTTAGGATCTCCCAGGCCTCGACCAATGCCTCGTCGATCGTTTTTCCGAAAAAGTCCGCCTGCTCGATCACGGTAAGATACCCGCGAATGTTCTCGCTTGCCGGGCATTCGTTGCGGCACGGCGGGAGGCGCTGGGTGTAGACCGGACACTTTCCACTTCGTCCGTTGCGGACTACGATCTCATCGGCGTCATAGGGCGCGAGCATCCCCTCGACCTGTTCACGCGAGAAACCATCACGAAAGATACTGGTTTCCATCTATCTGTTACCCCTTGGTTTTTTTCGTGTTGTCGGTTAGATCCTGACGTGCGTCGACCGGTTATAGGTCCACATGGCATTCGGACCGTCTTCGATGTGGTATTTGGTAAACGGAAAGCCGGTCTTCTCGAAGAACCGCTGCCACCCGATCCGCTCGATCCACTCGCCCACACGTTCCCAATCTTTGGCTCCCTCCCGATAGGCGGCGAGGATGGTACGCACCGCCTCCGAAACTTCGGGCCAACGCGGCGGATTATTGGGCAGTCCCCATACAGCGAGCTTCATCAGCGACGGTCCACCGCGGGTGTTGGCACCTTTGCCGCCTACCCAGATGGAGAGGGAGTCGGTATCCGCGTCGCGAATCTCCATGCTCGGGCACTGCCCATGGCAGGCCCCGCAGTACATACACTTTTCCGCCACCACCTCGACCGTCGGATTGCCGTCCACCACGGAAGGCCGGATTGCCGCCGCCGGACAAATGGCGACCACCTTGGGCAGCTCGCAGATCTGCATATTGTTGTGGTTGATACGCGGCGCATGATGATGCTGCACGATAATGGCGATGTCCGAATGCCGGCCGCAGTTGATTTGGCAACAGGACGTGGATATCTTCACGCGATTGGGGAAATTCTCGTTCTCAAATTCATCGATCAGATCGTCCATCAGCGCCTTTACCGCGCCGGCGGCGTCCGTCGCGGGCAGATTGCAGTGTAGCCATCCTTGGGTATGGGCAATGTTCGAGATGGACGCGCCGGTGCCGCCGATTGGAAATCCTAATTCGGTCTCGATCGCCGCGATCAGCGGTTCGATATCTTCCTTCTTGGTCAAACTGAATTCCACATTGGTCCGCGTACTGAAACGCAGGAAACCCTCACAGTAACGGTCGGCAATATCACAGATCTTGCGTATTGTGATTGGGCTCATGGTGCGCGGCGAACCCGCGCGCACGGTGTACAACTTATCGCCGTTCTCGGCCGTGTAGACCAACACTCCCGGCCGGATCCGCTCGTGCTCCATCCACTTGCCGTAGTTCTTTACCATGGCGGGATGGAGACACTTGGTGTAATCGGGTGCCCCTTGGTCCCGCTGTGCCAATTTAGTAGCGCTCATGAGTTATTTCCCCTCAAGCTTCTTGTGTGTTTCTGCATAAAACTTTTGGTTTGCAGCGTTCAGCTGGTCGATTCCCTTGTTTCCGGTTCCCGGTTCCAAGCCTTGGGCTGCTGCGTGCGCTCACCCTCGAAATTACCCGGCGCCAACTCCTCGAAGTTGATATAGGGGCTGGTGCGCGTGGATTGCACCATCCGCGGATCCGGCTCTATGCCACAACCCTCCAGGAAAGTGCCCAGGCCCACGCGGGCGATGAACTCGCCGATACGCTCATGATCCATGCCGTTGTCATTCCAGAACTCCCACATCCGGTCGATCAGGTCGGTAAGATTCTCAAAATCCTTCTCGCTGTCCAACTTTAGAAACGGCACGATGACCGAACTCATGGTGTCGCCGATCTTCAAAGTACGTTTCGCGCCCAGACAAATTGTGACGCCCTGGTCCTTGCCGGGTTTCAGCGCCTTATGCATCACGTTGATGCAGTGCATACAGCGCACGCAATTCTCGTCATCAACCAGCAGTTGCTTACCTTTCACAGAGATGCATCGCGTCGGACAACGGGTAATCACGTTGTCGATGACGTGTTCTATGCCTTTTTCTTCGATATATTCGGCCACTTTTTCCTGGTCGATCTGCATCGGACCACGCCAAGTACCCATGATAGGCATATCGGAGCCGATCATAGCGTTGGCACAATCGTTGGCGCAGCCGGATATCTTGATCTTGAATTTGTACATAAATTCCGGCCGGTGAAGAAAATCTATGTAGTGGTTGGTGAGGAAGCGGGTGGTCTTCATGGTGTCGAAGCAAGCCATCTCACAACGGGCTTGTCCGACACAACACTGTAAACTGCGCAGCGCCGCCCCTGAGCCTCCCAAGTCCCAACCATTGGCCATGAGTTCCTCGGCGGCGGCGAACGTGGACTCATTATCAAACCCCAACGCCAAGGCGTCACCGGTCAGACCATGAAGCTGAAGGATGCCCGCACCGTGTTTCTCACAGATATCCGCCAGATTTCGCAATCGCTCAGTCGAATAGACAAACCCTGGGGGAGGAATGACGCGAATGGTGTGGAACTCAGCCAGGTCCGGATACTTTTCCGCCTTGTCCGATAGGCGTGCAATGACGCCGCCGCCATAACCTGATACGTTCAGAACGGTGCCGGTCCAGTAGTTCCATCGGTTCTCGTAGGATTCCTCGAGTTGATTCAACAGCTGCGCCACCTGGGGTTTGGTTTCTGACCACTGTTTGAGGTCAGAGACGAAACTGGGCCACGGCCCCCCCTCCAGTTGATCCAGCAACGGGGTGTTTAATCCCGGGTTCGTTCCTTTATCGTCTTCTTTCTTAGCCATCAACAGCCTCCTACTCAAGCTGAGGTTATTTATGCCCTAAACGCAAACACCGGCGATCGCACGAGCGGAACCGGGGATGAGCATACGTCATTAAAACAAGGCCGTACCTTTTTGCCGCCAACAGACCGGCGCCTTAAGCGCCGCATGGTTGGAAAGCGTTAGCCATCGTGCTCGGAAGGTAACGGCTTGGGTAATCCGGCCAATTTGCATAACTCGGAAACAGGGTCGGTGGGGAACAACATATAGAGAAACTTCTCATACTCCTTGTGCTCATGGAACTTCTCTCCGATCTTGCCACCAAGCCGTTGTACGAGCACATGCATGGTGGGATGAACCTGATGTTCTTCGTAATAATCGCGAAAATAATCGACCAGCCCCATGTGTTCATCTTTTAAATCTATACCGTCACGGTTAGCGATGGCTTCAGACACGTCCTCGGACCAATCTTCCCGATCAACGAGATAACCCTCTTCATCGATCTCGATCACCTTACCGTTCACTTCAATAGACATTATCTCCCCCTTGTAAAAACAGCCGCGACCAACTCGACCGTTCCAGGTTTCTTGAAAACGGACACAGAGATTCTCGCCGGCTTTGGATCGAGGTTAGCGAAATACTCTGTTTTGCAGCGTTTGATATGTTTCAGTTCTCCGTAACCGCGCCTGCGTGTTCCTTGTCGGTGCAGGTGCTCATGTTTACATAGCATACGAGTCCGTAATCGAATATTGACTTATATCAATTTTGTTGTCGCGGAGCAGAAGATAACGATTGCCGGGGGGTGATGAAGCATTCTCCCATTAGGTTTGTTATTGCCCCCATTAACTCTATTCGGCTTTGGGTTCGCGTCCGAACAGCTCCTCGACCGCCTTTTGTGGCGACCGTTCCTGGTAGATCACCTGGTAGACCTGTTCGGTGATGGGCATCTCCACATCCAGGCTTTTTGCCATGACATACAACTCACGGACTGTCTTTACGCCCTCGGCTTCCTGACCGATCTCGGCGAGCACGCGCTGCAATGACTTGCCCTGCCCAAGACCGATACCGACACGGCGGTTTCGGGATTGGTTATCCGTGCAGGTAAGGATCAAGTCCCCGACCCCAGTCAATCCCATGAAGGTCGGTTGCTTACCACCGAGTGCGACACCCAGACGGTTCATCTCCGCCAATCCCCGCGTGATCAACGCCGCGCGGGCATTGGCGCCAAATCCGAGGCCATCGCTTATCCCCGCGGCGACCGCCATTACGTTCTTGATGGCGCCACCGAGTTGCACGCCGGCCATATCGTCATTGGTGTAAACCCGTACGCGATCATTGCGCAACCAGGCTGCCACTCGATGCGCGATAGCTGCGTCGTCCGACGCCACCGTCAGTGCCGTCGGTAACGCCTTGGCGACTTCGTTGGCGAAGCTGGGTCCAGATATGACTGCTCGCGATACCGTGGTGCCAAGCAGCTCCGTCACCACGTCGCTTAGCAAGACCCCCCGGATCGGGTCGAATCCTTTCGTGCCCCACGCCACGATCAAGCCATCGCGTTCGGCGCGCGCGCTTCCGATTCTTGAGATCGTCTCCCGGAAAGCGTGACTGGGCACAACAACCAGAATTTGGTCGTTGTCTCCAACCAAACGATCCAGATCGGAATCGACACGGATCGATTCCGGTAGCGGCACGCCCGGAAGATAGGTTTGGTTTTCCCGCTCCGCGGCCACCCGCGCTAGTTCTTCGCGATCATGTCCCCATAGGAATACCCGCACATTATTGCGGGCCAAGAGTACGGCCAATGCCGTACCCCAGGAACCAGTCCCGAGCACGACGACGGAATTTACAGCCGTCGACGGCTTTGGTTCTGACATTGATCAACTGGTAACGAGAAATCTGTGCGCGCTGATTCAAGCACGCGTGGTTTTGTTTTGCGACGAATGGGGATCCTTGGGTTTGACCGCGTCGGCTTCCGCTCCCTCTGCCTGATCTGGAGGGGTAGACGCCTGTTCCTCCACCTGTCGCTGTTTTTGCACATACAGGGCCTCGAAGTTCACTGGATTAACCAGGAGTTGCGGAAATCCTCCCTTTGCCACGAAATCAGACACCGCTTCGCGGGCAAAAGGCAGGAGTGTGTTGGGACACGCCACCTCCAATGCCAACGGAAGCTCTTGCTCGCTGATTCCCATGATTTCGAATACCCCGGCTTGTTGCGCCTCTATCAAAAAAGTAGTCTGGTCGCCGGACTTCGCGGTTACCGTCATCGTCAATACAACCTCATAAAATCCGGCCTCTTTGTTTAACACAGTGTGCCCGATGCGGATCTGGACATCGATCTTGGGCGTAACGTCGGGTTGCACAAAGATTTGCGGTGCTTGGGGTGATTCAAAGGACACGTCCTTGAGGTATATTTTTCTTATTCCAAATTTTGCCTCACTGTATTCTTGCTCTGCCATGACGGGCTACCTTTAGGATTGGATCTAACCTCTTTCCATCGGAAACTTTTCTTTCTCCCAGGCAAGCAGTCCACCTGCCAGGGTGTACACGCTCTCAAAACCTTGTTTCGTAAGCAATCGAGCGGCAGCCGCCGAACGGTTACCCGCGCGGCAAATTATCACTATGGTCTTGTTTTTGCTCTTTCCCAGCTTACCCAGATCTCCGGATAATTTCTTAAGAGGAACGTTGACGGAATTTGGAATACGGGATTTTTTGAACTCATGGGGCTCGCTGACGTCTAGAATTACCGCGTCGTCGCGAAGCAAGGCAGGCAACTCCAAAGCACCCACGGAACGAATACCGGAGGCGCGCTGGCGAATAGGCTCCAGCAACAGCATTACAATGATTGCGGCGGCCATCGCAAACAAATACCAGTTGTCAATGACGAATTGGGCAGTCATCCAGGGACTCGATAAACCAGCTTTCCGGCAAATTTGGAAACGGCGGGCAGATTACCGGTTATAGACACGCTCAGCAATAGCGATGCGCCCGGAGGTGGACGGCCGCGGCGTAACAGGCGGCAACCGGACCGGATATATTGGTCAAAGATCTGGAGACGTGCAGAACGCCAAGCGCATGGATTCCATGAGCCGTAAAATCCGTTGATCTCCGATGCGGTAATACACTTTATTGGCGTCTTTGCGGGATTCCAGAATTCCCTTATCTCGCAGGATCGAGAGGTGCTGGGAGATGTTGCTTTGCGACGTACCGACCATATCGACGAGATCCTGCACACTGGTTTCCTTGGCACCACCCAGGATACACAGGATCTTGAGTCTTAGTGGGTGCGCCATCGCCTTGAGCGATCGCGACGCATGATGTATGTCCGCCTCACTGGCGAGCAGCATTTCCGCTGTGCTGTTGACGGAGGAAGCATCATCGGCGCTGGATTTTGAGTTGCTCATAGAACTCGACCCTTAAACGAATACGAAAGTCTATTAGAACTCGATTATACACTAATATATTTAACATAAAACCTCTTTGTATAATATAAGATCCATGCGCTCCCTGATTGTCAACACGTTCAGCGCGGCATTGTTGGCGGCGGCCCTTTGCGCTGGGCAACCGCGGGTGTCGGTCGGTGCCGAGGAACAAACGTATGCGGCGCAGTTGGAGCGCCTGCGGGGCAAAATTCGGTCCCTGACGGCCGACATCGAACGGGACAAAAGCCAGCGGGACACCACCCGGGAGGCATTGAACGCCACCGAACGGGAGATTGCGGCTATCAACGCCAAGCTGCGCAACACACGCACACAACTCCAACAAAGAAGCCAACGCATCCAGTGGCTGGCTGCCGATTATCAACGTCATCAACAGCGTCTGTCACGACAAACCGATAACTTCGGACGCCTCGTTTACGCCACATTCGTCATGGGGCGTCAGGGATACATCAAGATGCTGCTCAATCAGGAGGACCCGACCAGGCTAGGGCGGGCCATTACCTATTATCGCTATTTCGCCCGCGCCCGCACGCGTCAGATCGAGCAGATCAATGAGACGCTGGCGACGTTACAACGCTTGAAGGAGCGTCTGGACACTGAACACCGGGAACTTCACGAACTAGAGAAGTCTCAAGTACATAGCCAAAAGACCTTGCAAGAGCGCCGCCGTGAACGAGAGCGGTTGATCGGCCGGCTCGAGCAACGCATTGTCGACCAGGGCCAGGAACTGGAATCGTTGCGCCGCAACGAACACCGCCTGCAGCGATTACTTGACGAGTTATCGGCGCTGATGCGGGATGTTCCAACCGAGCTCAGGGCGGACATGCGATTCAGCCAGATGAAAGGAAAACTTCATCTGCCGGTGCGCGGCCGGATCGGCGCACGCTTCGATCAGCCCAAAAAGGGTAATATGCGTTGGAATGGGTTGTTCCTAAACGCCCGAGAAGACCAGGCGGTGCGCGCCGTCTTCCATGGCCGAATCGCATTTGCCGATTGGCTGCGTGGATTTGGGTTATTATTAATCATTGACCATAGCGACGGTTACATGAGTTTGTACAGCCATAACAAGGTGTTATACAAACAGGTTGGAGATTGGGTCGAGACCGGAGAACCGGTCGCCGCAGTGGGCACCAGTGGCGGTTTGACGGAGGCCGGATTATATTTTGAGATCAGGTACAAAGGAAAACCACGCAATCCGCTGATTTGGTGCGCCGCAAAATGAGATCACCATCACGACGTGGCCCGAGTAAACGTCCGCGCGACGGGAGACTAGCAGTATGAAAAAATTAGCTCATTACTTTCTTATATTGGCCTTAGGTGCGTCTATAGGCGTCGGAGCGACGTTCTATCGCGACGTCCAGGCCAAACGCCAGGAGGCTCTGCAGCCCCTGCCGCTGGACGAACTAAAGGTGTTCACGGAAGTTTTCGGTAAAATCAAAAGTGATTATGTCGAAACCGTCAAGGACGACAAACTCTTGGTTGACGCGATCCACGGTATGTTGTCCGGCCTCGATCCCCATTCCGCATATCTCGATCCGGAATCTTTTAAAGAGGTTCGTATCGGCACTGAGGGCAAATTTGGGGGACTTGGCATTGAAGTCACGATGGAGAACGGCTTTGTCAAGGTGGTGGCGCCGATTGACGATACGCCCGCAGATCATGCGGGACTCAAGGCCGGCGACCTCATCACCAGACTGGATGACACTCCGGTCAAGGGAATGACGCTTAGTGAGGCGGTGCGCCGGATGCGCGGCAAGCCGAACACCAAAATAAAGCTTACCGTCGTGCGTGAAGATGAACCGCAACCTTTGGAGTTCGTGCTCACGCGCGCGGTGATAAAGATCGCCAGCGTCCGCAGCAATATCTTGGAGGACGGCTACGGTTACCTGCGAATCACCCAGTTTCAGTCCACCACCGCCGACACCGTACGCCGCGAACTGGGGAAATTGAAGAAGAAGGCAGGTGGCAAATTAGACGGATTGGTGCTGGATCTGCGAAATAACCCGGGCGGTGTACTGAACGGGGCCGTCGCAGTCAGCGACACATTTCTGTCCAAGGGCTTAATAGTCACCACCAAGGGGAGAATCGAGGATTCACAACTCAAGTTTACCGCCACACCCACCGACTATCTCGACGATACCCCGATGGTAGTGTTGGTGAACGGCGGTTCGGCATCCGCATCGGAGATCGTCGCCGGCGCGTTACAGGATCACAAACGCGCAATCATTTTGGGAACCAAAACGTTCGGTAAAGGCTCTGTACAGACCATTCTGCCGATGAATAACGGCGCGGCGCTAAAGATCACTACCGCACGCTATTACACCCCCAAGGATCGTTCCATTCAGGCGTCCGGCATCGTGCCCGACGTGGTGGTGGAGGATCTGCAGGTTGCAAAAGAAGAGCGCCGCGGATCACGACGCATCCGCGAGGAGGACCTTGCCCGTCATCTCAAGAATGAGAATGGCGACGAAGATGCCGCTGACGCAAGTGCTGAGACGAAGAAGAAACCGTCCATCGCTGACGACTTTCAATTGCGTGAAGCATTGAACCTGCTCAAAGGCGTCAATATCGTGAGCGGAAAAACCGCCGGTTGAGTGGCGCCGGTCCCGGCCCGCATTCCTCACGCCGGCGTTGGGGTCCTGTCGAGATATGCCGGCTAGAACGACGAGAACGGGACCAAGTGTGAGAACTCCGTCCCGTTTTCTTCTGTCGAGCGCAGGCCAAGCGCAGATGTGTGAGAACCAATCGCGGTCGTAGAATAAGCGCTCATTCCGCCAGCTTTTTCAGCCGACCGTCCTTCGACAACAACACGGCGATGGGCCGCGTACCGGCAAAGCTCGCCAGCACGATCATTGCTATGACCGTAATGGGCACACTCAGAAACATCCCGGCAATACCCCAGACGCTGCCCCACAGAACCAAGGACAATAGCACGACGAGCGGACTAAGGTTGAGGGAGTTGCCCATCAGCTTGGGTTCCACGACGTTACCCACGAAAAATTGAATCCCGGTCAGGCCTACGGCCACGACCAGAAACGGAGATACGTTATCGAACTGAATCAGTGTCAGCAACGCCGGAAATACCGTCGCAACAATAGAGCCGATCGTGGGAATATAGTTAAGCAGGAAAATTGTAAACGCCCAGAATGCCGCGAAATCAACCCCCACCGCAATCAATATCCCATAGCTCAGCAATCCGGTCACCAGACTCATGAGTGTTTTGATTGAGATGTAGGTCTGAATATCGGATTGGATTTGAGACAACAATTTCTCTGTGGACGCACGATTCTGCGGGTCGGTAAATAGATAATCCAGTTTGCGGGAGAAAGTCTTTTGTTCGACCAGCAAAAACCCGACATAGATGAGAATCAATCCAGTATTACCGAGAACTCCGGTAAGCGCCGCCACCAACTGCGATATCGCCGGGCCAAATTTAATCTGGTCAGTCAATTGGCTGATGCTGGGTAATTGTTCCAACCCGGTCAACATCATCACCTTGTCCAACATCCGTTCGAGATTGAGCCTATAGCCGGGAACGGCCTCCGAGACCTGGGCAATGTTTTCCTGCACCATGTCCACGAGTACTCCCGCGATCAGAATGATGGTTACCAACGCCAGAATTAACGTTACCCAGTTCGTGCTTCGTCTGCCGCGCAGCAACCATCGCCCGTACGAGCGGCTCAATGCATTGATGATGTACCAGATCATCACTGCCACTGCGAACGGCACGAGCAGTGACTTGCCCACCGCAAGGACATAAAAAATGACCACCGTGGCAATCATCGCAAGAGACACTGTAATCGTCCTGGAAACCGGCATGTTCAAGCGGCGACGTAGGAGCACATGGTTACGCACCAGGCACTCGGCGGCAGTGCGCGGCACATCGTGTCACGTAACAAGATCGTGCGATACTGCTCGACTGCGGTCCATGCACCTAGCCGTCGTCCCATCTGTCGTCCCGGACTTGAACCATGCCGTCTTGAATGCGAACCGGGAAGATCGCGACCGGTTCGTACGCCGGCGGCGCCAACACCGCGCCGGTTCGTAAACAGAATTTGGCTCCGTGGCGAGGGCAAACGATCGCATCTCCCTCCAAGTCACCGCTCGCCAGCTCCGCGCCATCGTGGGTGCATACGTCCTCGACGGCCAGGAATTCGCCGTCGATATTGAATACAGCGACCGCCACGTCTTCGATATCGATAATTACGTGCTGACCGTGAGTCAGCTCATCTTTACGTACGACGTCAACCCAATCAGACATATTGAAACAAGATAACAAATAAAAAGTGTACCGTGTTTGCCGCTAGGAGATGGTGTGCCATTCGAGATGCCGGCCCCGTGCGCGCAGATTTTACAGCCTGCCTCCCGACGCGCCGCAAATATTTTTATGAGGCTGCCGTCCGAATAATCAACAGGGCCTCTGGGTTGTTCTCACGCTCACAACAGGCCCAACTCGAGCTTAGCCGCCTCAGTCATCTTGTTCTGGTCCCAGGGCGGGTCCCAGACCAATTCGACAATCGAGTCTTTCACCCCGTCCACCGATTTCACGGTGTTTTCAACGACGCCCGGGAAGGTTTGCGCCACCGGACAACCCGGCGCAGTCAGGGTCATATCGATTGTCACCACCAAATCATCGCTGATGCTGATGTTGTAGATCAGCCCCAGATCATAGATATTGACCGGAATCTCCGGATCGTAAACGGTCTTCAGCGCGTCCACTACACGTTCTGTAAGGCTGGAGCGCGCACCTTCGTGATCGTCAGAGGGTATCATTTCTTCGCTCATCGTCTAAATCAAACCAACATTTGCCTGGCACGCGCCACGCCATCGATGAATACGTCGACTTCTTCTCGGGTATTGTACATTCCGATCGATGCCCGAGCGGTTCCGGGAACATCGAAATATTGCATCACCGGCATCGCGCAGTGATGGCCGGTTCGAATTGCCACCCCAAGCTGGTCGAGAATAGTGCCGAAATCCGCCGGGTGGGTTCCCGACACCACGAACGACAGGATACTGCATTTTAAATCTGCGGTGCCCACGAGTCGCAAGCCCTCGATTTGCTGCGCGCGCTGTGAAGCATACTGCAGCACGCTCCTCTCATGGGCAGACACGGCACCTAAACCCATGGACGTGACGTAGTCGATAGCGGCACCCAGTCCGATCGCGCCGGCGATGTTCGGAGTGCCCGCCTCAAACTTGTAAGGCAGTTTGTTGTAAGTCGTCTTCTCGAAGGTGACATGTTCAATCATCTCTCCACCGCCTTGATAGGGCGGCATCGCTTCGAGTATTGATTGCTTGGCGTACAACACGCCGATCCCAGTTGGACCGTAGATTTTATGGCCGGAAAACGCGTAGAAGTCGCAATTCAGGTCACGCACGTCAACTTGAATGTGAGCAACCGCTTGCGCTCCGTCGACCAAAACCACTGCTCCGACGGCGTGAGCTTTTCGGATTAATGTCTTGACCGGATTGATCGTCCCCAGTGCGTTAGACACGTGCACGATGCCCACCAACTGAGTTCGTTCAGTGAGCAGCCGATCGAATTCATCCATTATCAATTCGCCATGCTCGTTGATCGGCGCGACCTTGAGCACCGCGCCGGTTTGTTCGCACAGCAGTTGCCACGGGACTATATTGGAATGATGCTCCATCGCAGTGATTAAGATCTCGTCGCCCTGTTTGAACCTCCAACGACCGTAGCTTTGCGCGACCAAATTTATGGCCTCTGTGGTCCCCCGCACGAAAACAATCTCCGCCGCATTACGCGCATTTAAGAAATCGCGCACATTCGCCCGCGCGGCCTCGAACGCACGCGTCGCGCGTTCGCTCAATTCATGCACGCCTCGATGCACGTTGGCGTTATCGAGATAGTAATAACGCTCTAAGGCTTCGATCACCGACACTGGTTTTTGTGTAGTGGCGGCATTGTCTAAATAGACCAGCCGCCGACCGTGTATTTCTTGTTGCAGTATGGGAAAATCGGCTCGCACCCGATCAATGTCAAAGTCCTGGGTCCCCGCCGCCCGTGCCGCAGACGACTCGGCAAGCGTCATGCCTGCGCCTCAACGTGCTTGCCATGTAACAACGTCCGGGTTAAGTGGTGTTCCAGCTCGTTGCGAATTGACTCGATGGCAAAGCGATTGATCACGTCGTTGGCAAAGGCATAGGTCAATAAGCCACGAGCGGTTGTTTCGTCTATGCCGCGGGATTGCAGATAAAAAATGGAGTTTGGATCGAGTTGGCCGATTGTCGCGCCGTGGGAACACTTGACATCGTCGGCGTAGATTTCCAGTTGTGGTTTGGTATCGATTTCAGCGTCACGCGATAATAAGAGATTATTGTTCTGTTGTTGCGCGTCGGTCTTTTGGGCATCCTGATGCACCACGACTCGCCCGTGGAACACTGCGCGGGAACGCCCGGACAGCACGCCCTTGTAGAATTCGCTGCTAGTGCACGAAGCAGCGCGATGATCAACCTGGGTATGGTTATCTATGTGCTGCCTGCCCATACCTATGTACAGGCCGTTCAGATTGCTGCGCGCGCCCACGTCGTTAAGCGTGACGTGCAAATCGGTGCGTGCAATGGCGCCGCCGATGGCGATGTTGTTGGTCGTTACGGTGCTATCTCGATGTTGGTTTACGAACAGTCCCCCGACATGAAACGCATCCGTACTCTCCTCCTGCAGCTTGTAATAGTCCACCTGCGCCGAGGTCCGCGCCACAATTTCGGTGACCGCGTTGGTTAGATAACGACCCTGCCCCAGACTCAAGTAACGTTCCATGATTACGGCACGGCTGCCGGAGTCGAGAATCGCCAGATTGCGCGGATAGGAAACCTGCGGTTGGTCACCGTCTCCGGTGGAGACATAAACCAGCTCGATGGGGCACTCCAGGTCACAATCGGGACCGACGCGGATGTACGCGCCATCGGCCAGGAACGCAGTGTTGAGCGCAGCAAAACCATGCAACTTGTTCGGTACGCAGCGGCCAAGCTCGTTCTCCAGCTCGTCGGCGCGATGATTGAGCGCATCGCTCAGGCTCATCACGGCGACACCGCGAGGCAGTTGGTCGAGATTCGACAAACGCGGCGCGAAATGCCCATTCACGAACACACATCTGCAGCTACCCAAACGGTTATCCTTGAGGATCTCAATCTGAGTGAAATCGATACCATTATGTCCGTTCAAGGCCGGGGCAAAGGATTGCTTCGCGATTGGGCGCACGTTCGTGTATTTCCAGTCTTCATCACCGGGGGTCGGAAAACCAATCTCACGGAATCTTGACAATCCGGAATCACGAACTCGACGCACCCAGGGAACAGAGCCTCCGGGCAAATCGGGCGCGATACCCTTGTAGGTGTTGACGTAAGCCTGCTGCGCCGCCTCGAACATGATCAATCAGGACCCTGGCGAGGGCGCCACCGCGTCATTGGGATCTTGTGCAACCCACGCGTAACCATGTTTCTCAAGTTCAAACGCCAGTGTTCTATCGCCGGATTTCACCACCCGGCCATTTGCAAGAACATGGACTTTATCGGGAACAATGTAATCGAGCAGCCTTTGGTAGTGGGTGATCACAATGATGGCTCGCTGTGCATCGCGTAATGAGTTGACTCCGTTTGCGACCACTTTGAGGGCGTCGATATCAAGTCCGGAATCGGTTTCGTCAAGTATTGCCAACGCGGGTTCAAGAACCGCCAACTGGAGAATTTCGTTGCGCTTCTTCTCACCGCCGGAAAATCCTTCGTTCACAGAGCGATGTAGAAATTCCTCCTTCATCTCGACTAGTTTGATTTTCTCTTTGATTAGTTTCAAAAATTCAACTGCTGTCAGTTCATTCAATCCACGATGCTTGCGGACCGAATTCAACGCAGTCTTGAGCAGGTACAAGTTGCTCACCCCTGGTATTTCGACGGGATACTGAAAGGCCACGAAAATTCCCTCGCAGGCACGCTCTTCGACGGAAAATTCAAGAAGATTCTTGTCCCGGTATATCACTTGTCCCTCGGTTACGTCATAGCCATCCCGGCCTGCGAGAACGTTCGCAAGGGTGCTCTTGCCGGATCCATTGGGACCCATGATGGCATGTACTTCTCCGGCTCCAACCTCTAAGTCGATGCCTTTGAGAATAGGATTGCCTGCCACCGTGGCGTGCAGATTGTTAATCGATAACATAGTCAGTCCGAATCCAGCTATAAGGTGAGCGACCCTGTGTGTATGGTGCCGGCGCCCGGCGCCCCTGAGAACGTCTCCGCAGGTAACTAGCCCACGGCTCCCTCGAGGCTAATCTCCAACAGCTTTTGCGCCTCGACGGCGAACTCCATCGGCAATTCCTTGAATACCTCCTTACAGAAGCCATTCACAATCATCGATACGGCATCCTCTTCCGATAGCCCTCGCTGCCGGCAATAAAACAACTGATCGTCACTGATTTTCGATGTCGTAGCCTCGTGTTCGACCTGCGCGGTTGGATTTTTGACCTCCATGTAGGGAAAGGTATGGGCTCCGCAGCGATCTCCCAGCAATAGCGAATCGCACTGCGAGTAGTTTCGCGCTTTGTCCGCTTTATTCAAAACCTTCACCAATCCCCGATAAGCATTTTGCCCGTGGCCGGCAGAGATGCCCTTGGAGATAATGGTGCTGGTGGTGTTCCGGCCAATATGCACCATCTTGGTCCCGGTATCTGCCTGCTGCCAGTTGTTGGTCAACGCGACAGAGTAGAATTCGCCCACCGAATCGTCTCCCTCAAGCAACACACTGGGATACTTCCAGGTAATCGCGGATCCGGTTTCCACTTGGGTCCAGGATATCTTGGAGTTTCTGCCGCGGCATGCGCCGCGCTTAGTCACGAAATTGTAGATACCGCCGCGGCCATGCTCGTCACCCGGATACCAATTCTGCACCGTGGAGTACTTAATCTGGGCGCCTTCCATCGCGATCAATTCAACCACCGCTGCATGCAGTTGATTCTCGTCGCGCATCGGTGCCGTACAACCCTCGAGGTAACTCACATAACTCCCTTCATCGGCGACAATCAGCGTTCTCTCGAACTGCCCGGTGTTCATTGCATTGATCCGGAAATATGTCGACAGCTCCATTGGGCAACGTACATCCTTGGGGATGTATACGAACGATCCGTCGCTGAACACCGCGGAATTCAGTGCGGCATAAAAATTATCCCCCGCCGGCACCACGCTGCCGAGATACCGCTTTACCAGATCCGGGTATTCATGGAGCGCGTCGGAGATCGAACAAAAGATGACGCCAACTTCCGCCAGCTTTTCGCGAAAAGTTGTTTTCACCGATACACTGTCGAATACCGCATCCACCGCCACGCCCGCCAGCACCTTCTGTTCTTCGAGTGGAATCCCCAACTTTTCGTAGGTCTCGAGCAGCTTCGGGTCTACCTCGTCCAGGCTGTTAAGACCGTCCTTGTCCTTTGGTGCGGAGAAATAGCTGATCGCCTGATAATCGATCGGTTCATAATGCACATGCGCCCACTGCGGCTCAGTGAGCGTTAACCAATGACGATAGGCCTTCAAGCGCCATTCCAACATGAACTCCGGCTCGCTTTTCTTTTCCGATATGAAGCGAACCACGCTCTCATCAAGACCCGGCGGCAGCGTCTCGGAATCAATATCCGTGACAAAGCCTTCCTTGTATTCACGTTTGACTAAGCGATCGATGTCATTCGCTGGAGTGCCCATCGAAATTTTTGCTCCTACGTGGTTGTATCACCAGGGTTACACACTGATGCTCGACGCCGAACTGGCACGCCGCCCCATCTGTGCGTCCTGGCGCAACGTCCGCTCCTGCACACAAGGCCATTCAGTGAGTTCCCCTAATTTAATCTTGTCCAAGAACTCATAGAGCTGCTGACTCAAGTCCTTCCACAGCTCGTGAGTCAAACATGGCTCACCATCCTGACAGTCTCCTTTCCCACCGCAACGGGTTATATCGACTTTCTCGTCAACCGCAACAATGATATCGGCCACTGAAATATCGGCTGCCGCCAAAGCCAAACGATAGCCGCCCCCGGGACCGCGCAGACCCTTCACCAGCCCGGCCTTACGCAGCGAAGCAAACAACTGCTCGAGATAAGACAGCGAGATATTCTGGCTCGTTGCAATCTCGCTCAAGGTCACCGGCCCTGATACCTCATGAATGGCCAGATCCATCATTGCCGTAACGGCATAACGTCCTTTGGTAGTTAGTCTCATATTTGCAACTCCCGCGGTTACTGCCCAACTCGGGTACGAAACTCGCCGCGCCAACGGTCGGGCAGGTCATAATGAACTGTAAAATAACCCAGTGTTTTAATCAAGTATAATATTAGCGCCCTCTAATCTAACGAATAATCCCCCAGAAGGTAAGAGGGAATATATACCTCCATCGGGATGGGCGCCATAGGCCACGGCTGCGACCGGCTATTTCCCCTTCGGCCAGCTCACCATCAGCAGCAAGACGCCGAGCCCCCCCAACACCCAAGTGGACACCGGCACGTTGTGCAGCATCAGCGGGGCGTAACCGTCCAATGCCGCCAGGATCGCGGCCGCCAACAACAACGCGGCGCCCAGCGTGCCGATGTATTGCCGGCGTTGATTCCCGGTAAGCTCGCGGCGCAAGCGCCGCAACTCATCCGCCTGCTGCCGGCTCGCGGTCTCATCATCATGAAATTTACGCAACAGGCCATGTGCCAGTGTGGGTATTTCAGGCAACATCCTCCCCCATTTCGGCAATTCACGCTTGAGACCATCACGAAATGCCAACGGCCCCACTTGTTGCCGCATCCAGCGCTCGAGGTACGGTTTAGCGGTCTCCCACAAATCCAACTGTGGATACAGCTGCCGGCCCAGACCCTCGATGTTCAACAAGGTCTTCTGCAGCAACACAAGCTGTGGCTGTATCGGCATCTCGAAGCGCCGTGCGGTTTGAAACAGTTGCACGACGAGCTTGCCGAAGGAAATCTCACTGATTGGCTTCGCAAAGACCGGTTCGCACACCGTTCTAATCGCTGCCTCGAACTCATCCACCCGCGTGTGCGCCGGCACCCATCCAGCATGCAGGTGAGCCTCGGCCACCGCCCGATAATCGCGATTGAAAAATCCGAGAAAGTTCTCCGCCAGGTAACGCTTATCTTTGTCTTCCAACGTCCCCATAATGCCAAAGTCAACCGCTCGGTACTGGCCCGACTCCGAGACGAAGATGTTTCCCGGGTGCATATCCGCATGGAAAAATCCATCACGAAACGCCTGCGTAAAAAATATCTCGACACCATCGTGTGCGAGTTTGCGCATATCGATGCCCGCTGCCTTCAAGGCCTCCATATCCCGGATCGGGATACCATAGATACGCTCCATGACCATTACCTCCCGGGTGGTGACATCCCAATACACTCGCGGAATATAGATAATGTCAGAGCTTTCGAAGTTGGAACGCAGCTGACTAGCGTTCGCCGCTTCCCGTCTCAAGTCCAGTTCATCGTGGATGGTCTTGTTGTATTCATCGACTATGTCAACGGGACGCAGGCGTGGGCCTTCATCCCAATATCTCTCCGCCAACCGCGCCACCGTGTAGAGCAATGCCAAATCACGCTCGATGACCGTTAGTATATCGGGACGCAACACCTTAACGACCACATCCGTACCATCCAGTAGTTTCGCCGCGTGAACCTGGGCCACGGACGCCGACGCGATTGGCCGTGACTCGAATGACGCGAAGTGTCGTTCCAGCGGCGCACCATAAGCCTTTTCGACAACGGCCCTTGCCGCATCACCGGGAAATGGGGGGACTTGATCCTGTAGTTTGCTGAGTTCCATGGCGATATCCACCGACAAAAGATCCGGCCGGGTGGACAACATCTGACCGAACTTCACGAATACCGGGCCGAGCTCCTCCAGCGCCTCACGTAAGCGTTCACCGCGTGGCTTTCTTATGGAGGGGCGCCAACGCCAGGGCATGAAATAGGCAATGTAACGGTACGGACGAAACAGGTGAATGGCTGCGACGAAATCATCCAAACCATGTTTCACAAACACCTGAGTGATTCGCAGGAGTCTGACAAACTGGAGCGGCCGTATCATGACAAGCGCGCTTGCAGCCGTTGCACCCGTTGTTCTAGCCGGTCCACCGTAGAGCGCAAATCATCCACCGCATTCGAAAATCGGGCCACACTCGACGCCGAGGCAAGCAGGCGGACCTCTTCTTGAAGGAATTCGGAGACGTTTCGTTCCGCGGTTTGATGCGCGTTTAGCCGCCAATTGTTGAGTCCACGAAACAGATTCCCAGTCTGATGCGCGGCTAGATCACCGATGTACCGCGACAGAACCTCCTCCCAGTCGATGTCCACTTCCTCGATAAATCGCTGCACTTTTTGGCCTAACTCGATGTCGCCGCTAATCTTCATTTTGCCTTCTCGAAACAGCGTCACGTTCAAGCCCCGCAGTCCTAGTTCGGCGAAGGAGATGGGCGAACCCGTCAACGTAACGTCGGGTTCGTGTTCCGAAACCTCGCGAATCACAATGCCGGTTTCACCGGCAGACAAATACAGTTTCCTGTCAATGCCCGCGAGTTCCAGGCAGATGAGCTTTCCCTCGAACTCCTGGAGTCGCTGAAGCGCGTCCGGATCCAGACGCAGAAATCGACTCCCGATGGACGCAAGTAAATTGGTAATCATTTAGACACTGCTCGCCTGCGATTGGTCATTGTTAGCCGGTATATCCCACCAAGGATCTCGAGTGATGACGCGGCTCGACGTCGCGTCGGAATGATATGCGGAGCGGTAGCTGTGGATTGCGCGAAGCACAAACCCAGGCGTTGGCGAACAACCCGGTACCGGACTAAGTCCAGCATCCGGCACCAAACCGGGGCACCGGATGTTGATCGATTGCTTCATCACGAACAAACTGTTTGATCCTCCTGTCGCTGCCTTGAGGCAATATGCAGGTTAGGTTTCCGGTTTATGTCGAATCAGAACTTATAGCCAGTGTGCACCGCGACAATTCCCCCGCTCAGGTTATGATAGGCGACGCGTTCGAACCCGGCCGTTTCCATCATTGACTGTAATTCGGCCTGAGCCGGTTGTTTGCGAATCGACTCGACTAAATATTGATAACTGGCTTTGTCGCCGACCACGAGCCGCCCCACTTGGGGTAACAGATTGAACGAATACAGGTCATAGACTTTGCGCAGCCATTTTGTAGTAGGCCGGGAAAACTCAAGGACGAGTACCCGGCCTCCTGGTCGTAAGCACCGATACATAGACTGCAACGCAACTTGCTGGTGCGTCACGTTGCGCAATCCAAATCCGATGCTGACACAGTGAAACAAATTGTCACGAAACGGCAGGTACTCGGCATCCGCCTGGACATACAACACATTGCCGACGATGCCAACGTCGGTGAGGCGCTTGCGTCCACGTTGCAACATCGCCTCGCTGATGTCGGTAGACACGACCATCCCCGAACTGCCCACCAACCGGGCAAATCTGCCCGCGAGATCGCCACTGCCGGCGGCGACATCCAACACTTGATGTCCGGATCGAACATGGCTCAAGCCGACGGCAAATTGCTTCCAGGCTCGATGCACACCGAACGACATCAGATCGTTCATTAAGTCGTATTTATCGGCGACCGAACGGAAGACCTCGGCAACCAGGCGTGGCTTGTCCTTCTCCAGCACATCCCGAAAACCGAAATGGGTGGTGTTGTCGCGATCCGGCTCAGTCACCGCTCATCTTCTCGTCATAGGCCTGGGACTCCCTGTGGTGACCGGCATCAGCCAAACGCTGGAGGTAATCCGCCCAGTACGCCTTGCGATTTGCCCCCAGTTCATACAGGGTCTCCCAAGAAAATATTCCGGTATCGTGTCCGTCGTCGAAACGCAGCATGACCGCGTAGGCGCCGACCGGCTCGACAGCCGCAATATTGACCTTCTCTTTGCCGATCTGCAGTACTTCCTGTCCCGGACCGTGCCCACGAACTTCCGCAGACGGCGAGTAGACACGCAAATACTCACAGGGCAATTCAAACTGGCTGCCGTCGTCGAATTCGATCTCCAGCACCCGTGATTGCTGGTGGAGCGTGATGTCGGTTGGCGTCGGTTTTCCCTTAGACATCGGCCGTGTCACTCTCCGTGATGTACTTTCCTGTGATACTCATGAATCCTCCTGCAGCCATGAGGCTATGGTCTCCGCAAAATAAGTCAATATCGCATCGGCCCCGGCACGCTTGAAGCCGACCATCGCCTCCATCACTACCTCTCGCAGATCCAACCAATCGTTTTGTGCGGCCGCATGCAACATCGCATATTCGCCGCTTACCTGATAAACAAACGTTGGGACACCGAATTTCTGTTTCACCCGGTAGACGATATCGAGATACGGCATTCCCGGTTTTACCATCAACATATCTGCACCTTCTTCAATATCCAACGCCACTTCGCGCAATGCTTCAATCCCATTGGCTGGATCCATCTGATAGCTATACTTGTTCCCGGCACCCAGGTTCGCGGCCGACCCCACCGCATCGCGGAACGGGCTGTAGTAACTGGACGCGTATTTCGCAGCATAAGCCAGAATTCTGACGTTGTGGTGGTTCTCGTATTCCAGCGCCCGGCGGATCGCGCCGATTCGGCCATCCATCATATCCGATGGCGCCACCACGTCCGCCCCGGCTTCCGCGTGGGAGATTGCCTGCTTGACGAGCACGTCGACGGTATCATCGTTCACGACGTAACCGGAGTCGTCAATAAGTCCGTCTTGACCATGACTGGTGAACGGGTCCAAGGCAATATCGGTTATCACCCCGAGTTGGGGCACATCCGACTTCAGTGCCCGGACCGCTCGTTGCATCAAGCCGTTGGAGTTATAGGCCTCTTGAGCGTCATCGCTTTTCTTGTCCGTTGGAACCACTGGAAACAAGGCAATCGCGGGCACCCCCAGCGTCTGCAGCCGGTGCGCCTTGGACATCAGTCGATCGACCGTCAACCGTTCCACCCCAGGCATCGACGGCACCGGTTCGCTATCGTCGGTACCTTCCATGACAAACACCGGTTGAATCAAATCGTCTGCCGAAACCCGATTCTCGCGCATCAGCCGTCGCGAGAATTCGTCGCGGCGCATGCGCCGCATACGGGTAGCGGGGAAACCAGGTCTCAATAGCATTGAATCATTCATATGTGCTGCATTCCCAGTGCCGATTATTCTTTATCGTCTCATTATCCACGCGGTGCGCAAAGTGCCAAGACCGGAGAACTATAAACGCACCCGTTCCCGGCACCAACCGCTTTGGCGTCCACAATGCTTGCAATCCGGCCGGGCCGCAATGGTCCAAAACCAGAAATCTATCAATGTCCCCTATCCCGGCACCAACAGCTTTGATATCCACAACGCTTGCAGATTCTCTGTAATATGGGAAAAATACGTGCTGGAGGCAATCAGATGTCTGTAATTTCTAATTTTTCCGACTCTGAACTCGATATCATAAAAGATCTTTTGCAACTGCGATTCAAGGAATCGGTGGAGGTCCACCTTGCAGATGTCGAGTTGCGCTTGGATCCCGCATCGAACGAATTGACCGAGTGCCCAGCGGTATTTTGGCAGGTGCGGAATTGCAGCTTTGTGGTGGCTAAATCCGCATCTGATGAGTTTCGATGCCAGTTTTTCTACGCGCCCGGTGATCAGTTCAGCACCGGCCACAGCCGGTACAACGACATCGGTACGTGTGTGTCTACGTTGTTGCAAGTCCAGTCAGATAGCGAGCGCGAGCGTGAGGGCGTATCCTCGGGCTCCACAGGAAAAGACCTGTAGTTCAAATAGTTGTGCTCGCGCTTCAATCGTCAACAAGAGGGGAATCATGCCAAAAGTTAGGCCTAAAAATGCGTTTTACGCCCAATCCGGCGGAGTCACTGCAGTCATTAACGCCACCGCCTGCGGTGTGATCGAGACCGCGCGCAAACACCAGAATAAGATCGGTAAAGTCTACGCCGGGCACAACGGGATTATCGGCGCCCTGAGCGAGGATCTCATTGATACCAGCCGGGAGAGGCCACGGGCCATCGCCGCGCTGCGTCATACGCCATCCGGTGCGTTTGGATCCTGCCGCTACAAACTCAAGAGCCTGGAAGAAAACAGACGCGAGTACGAAAGGTTGATCGAGGTATTCGCAGCCCACAACATCGGATATTTTTTCTATAACGGCGGGGGCGATTCGGCGGACACATGCCTGAAGGTGTCGCAACTTGCGGAGACCATGGGATATCCGATCCAGGCCATTCATGCCCCTAAGACGGTCGATAATGACCTGCCTATCACGGACAATTGCCCGGGATTCGGCTCGGTGGCGAAATACATTGCGGTCTCGACACGCGAGGCCAGCTTCGATGTTGCCAGCATGGCAAAGACATCCACCAAGGTATTCATACTCGAAGTGATGGGCCGCCATGCCGGATGGATCGCCGCAGCCGGCGGGCTGGCGTCGAGCGCAGACACCGAGATCCCGATATTGATCTTGTTTCCGGAGGTTCGATTTGACCGCCAGAAATTCATGAATAAGGTCGATCAGCTGGTAACCAAACACGGCTACGTGTCGGTGGTGGTCTCCGAGGGTCTGAAGGGGCCTGACGACAGGTTTCTATCTGATCAAGGTTTGCAGGATGCCTTCGGTCACGCGCAACTCGGGGGCGTGGCACCGGTGGTGGCAGGCATGGTCAAACAGGACCTGGATCTGAAATATCACTGGGCGGTAGCCGACTACCTGCAACGGGCCGCGCGTCACATCGCATCCAGGACCGATGTCGACCAGGCCTACGCCATAGGTCGCGAAGCGGTAAGGATGGCTTTGAAAGGTGAGAATGCGGTGATGCCGGCGATCCAACGTGTATCCAACAAACCCTACAAATGGAAAATTGTAAAGGCGCCGTTGCACAAAATCGCCAATGTCGAAAAAATGATGCCAAAAACTTTCATTACCCGGGATGGTTTCGGCATCACCGACAAATGTCGCGAATATTTGACACCGCTCATCAAGGGTGAGGATTACCCCCCGTATAGAAACGGCTTGCCGCAATATATTCGGCTCAAGAACAAGCTGGTAACGAAGAAGCTAAAAGAACAGTTCATCGTCTGAGCGATGCACCTGAACGGCCACTTTAACGCCGTAGTATCGCTCATGCTCATCGAGCAGCTACGCAATGACCCTCGATAAGGCCTACGAATTGTTACAGGTGCAAGCCGATTTTGGCGGTTTTTACAACCGCAACTCGGCGCGTTTGATCTTGGCCGAAGTGCACCGGGAACACGGTCAGGCAGCGGTTGACAAGCTCATCAAAGATCTTGATCTAGGTTCGATTTTCGGATTCGAGGCGGGCACACGATTCGGATCTATCGGCTAAACCGCATATTGCCGGCGCCGCACGTGCCGTTACCCTGATCGAGGCTACCAGCGCCCCGTGTCCCTCTATACATGGCTGCGCGCCGAGCAGACCCACAGCGCCGCGCGCACGCCCGACCCTGCGACTACGCGCAGCGCAGGCCTCTTCGCCGATTTCCGGGATCCTTCGTACTAACCGAGCAACGGTGCGATAACCAGGCTCACGATCGCCATTACATTGATCAAGATGTTCATTGACGGTCCCGACGTATCTTTGAATGGATCGCCGACCGTATCGCCGACCACCGTCGCTTTGTGGGTATCGGATCCTTTGCCGCCCAGATTTCCGCGCTCCACATATTTCTTGGCGTTATCCCACGCCCCGCCTGCATTCGCCATGGTAAGGGCTAATAGTACGCAACCAAGCAGTGCGCCCGCGAGCATACCGCCCAAGGATTCGGGGCCGAGGACGAAACCAACCACCACCGGAGCGGATACCGCCAGCACCCCAGGCGGCACCATCCGCTTGAGTGCGGCATCGGTGGCGATCTCTATACAACGCTCGTTGTCCGGTTGCGCCTCACCTTCCAGCAACCCGGGGATCTCCCTAAATTGTCGACGAATTTCTTTGATCATGTCGAACGCGGCGTCGCCCACCGCTTTCATCGTCATACTACCGACCAGAAACGGAAAGATTCCGCCGATGAACATACCGGCAAGCACCCAGGGGTTATTGATTTGCAGGCTGAAATCCGCGATCCGGTTCGACACCACCGCGATGTAGGCGGTAATGATGGCCAGCGCCGCCAGCGCCGCGGCGCCGATGGCGAATCCCTTGCCGATAGCGGCGGTGGTATTGCCGAGTTCGTCCAACGAATCGGTGATCTTACGCGTGTCCTCGCCCAAGCCGGCCATCTCAGCGATACCGCCGGCATTGTCCGCCACCGGCCCATAGGCATCGATGGCCATGGTGATGCCGACCGTGGCGAGCATGCCCACTGCGGCGATGCCGACTCCGTAAAGCCCCGAGAGCTGACTCGAGATGAGAATAATGGCGCTGAGTGACAGCAACGGCACGACGACCGATTCCATACCGGTGGCGATACCGGCAATCATCACCGTGGCCGGGCCGGTTTCTCCGCCCTCGGCTATTTTGCGAACCGGAGGACCGGCGGTGTAATACTCGGTGACCAGACCGATAATAATGCCGCCGATGGCCCCCACCAGCACCGAAACCCACACCCGCATGCTGGCATCGGAAACGGCGATCACCAAAAACGCGGCGACGATAAACAACACCGATGCACCCACGGTGCCGATGCGCAAAGCGACTTCCGGTGACTTGCTTGAATATCGCCGTACCAGATAGATCCCGCCGATGGAACACAATAAGCCTACCGAGGCCATCATCAATGGCAGAAACATCAATGTCGATTGCGGTCCGACCAACTCCAAATCCGCCGTACCCATCGTCGAGGCAATGGCTATGGTGGCGATCATGGCGCCGCAGTAGGACTCAAAAATGTCCGATCCCATGCCGGCTACGTCTCCCACGTTGTCTCCCACATTGTCGGCTATAACCCCGGGGTTGCGTGGGTCGTCCTCGGGGATCCCCGCTTCCACCTTACCCACGAGATCCGCGCCCACGTCGGCGCTCTTGGTAAAAATACCGCCGCCGACACGCGAGAACAGCGCCACCGAGGAGGCCCCCATGCCAAACCCATGGATCACGTGAGCGGTGTGTGGGTCGCCGCCGAAAAACAAATAGAGCAGCCCCAATCCAAACAGTCCCATGGCCGCAACCGTGAGCCCCATGATGGAGCCCCCGAAGAAAGCCACCGTCAATGCCTCCGGGGCACCCTTGTCATGGGCGGCGGTCGTGGTGCGTACGTTTGCCTGGGTGGCGGTGTACATGCCGATATAACCTGCGCCCGCCGAACACAGCGCTCCGACGATGAACGCGAACGCGGTGCGCCAACCCAGCGGCGAGAATAGAATGAGGACGATCACCACTGCCGAGAAAATCGCCAGTACCTTGTATTCGCGGCGCATGAACACCATCGCACCTTTATGTATGGCTTCACCTATCTCAATGACTTTACCGCTACCCGGGTCGTATTCCAGGACCATTTGGAAGATCTTGTATGCTGCGAACAACCCGCCTACGCCAAGAAGAGTTGGAATCAATGCTTCGAACGACATAATTTCCCCTTATCATGCTGGGTGTGGTTGCACCGTGGTAACGTTTGATGTCACGACACGGCTACCATGGGATGACCGAATACAAATTTTGGGTCCCCGCTGAGCGATGGTCCCACTGCCGCGCGGATATTCCGACGGCGCATCGCGTATCATAACTCACTTAAGTCAAGCTAATCATCTATGAGTCGCAAGCGATTACAATCCGGCACGACCATCCCCGCAGATGTGCCTGTTATTATACTTCTGACTCGAATGGCACTTACTCAAGCCTTACCGGGGCCAAAAAGTGCTGAATTGAGGGAGAATTTGCGGGACCGTCGCCAGCAAGGATGCTGGCGCCGAGCCTACATGGAGGTATTGACGGCGTGTCCCGGGAATGGCCACTCGGTTCAGCGTGTCATTATCCCTTGAGTACGTGCCATGCACTTCTGACTCCTCTTGTCGCTGCGCTCGCGCCACGTGCGTGGCGGGAGTCCGCATACTCCTGATGAAGCCGGCCACCCGCCATGGGCAAGCTGAGAATTCCCAGGGCGACTGCTAATCCTTTTTTTTGGCCCTTGGATGCGCGCGGTCGTAGACCTGTGCTAAATGTTGATAATCCAAATGGGTATACACTTGGGTGGTACTGATGTTGGCATGGCCCAGCAGTTCCTGAACCGCTCTAAGCTCGCCACTGGATTCCAACAAATGACTCGCGAAACTGTGGCGCAGCACATGCGGGTGCACTGACACATCCAACCCCTGGCGTTTCCCCCAGTACTTGATGCGCTGTTGTACCCCCCGTGGCGTCATACGTTTCCCGTTCCTGGTTACGAAAAATGCCGCTTCGTCGGCGTTGCTCAAGCGCGCGCGTTGCGGCAGCCACTCGGCGATGGCGCGCATGGCCAGACGCCCCACGGGAACCTCCCGTGTTTTGCCGCCTTTACCGCTAACTCGCACCAAAGCCTGCTGTTGGTCCAGTTGCGGTAGATCGAGGCCGATCAACTCCGACAACCGCAGTCCCGATGAATAAAATAACTCCATGATCGCACGATCCCGCAACGCCAGTGGGTCTTTCGCTTTCACCGCGACGAGCAAGGACGCTTGGTCCACGGTTAATGCCGTGGGCAAACGCTGCTCGGATTTCGGGGCACGGATACCGGTGAAGGGATTGTTCTCGATTGCCCGCTCGCGGATCAGGTAGCGAAAGAAACTACGCGCCGCCGACAGCGCGCGTTGTATGCTTCGCCCCGATAAGCCGGATTTGTGTAAGTGGATGACAAATAAACGCGCGCGGTGCACGTCAAGTTCCCGCCATGCGGCGCACCCTAGCCCATCGCAATATGCGGTTAAGCTTTTTAGATCCCGGGCATAAGCAGATTGTGTGTGTTTAGACATACGCCGCTCAATGCCTAGATACTCCAAGAAATCGGCCAATCGTTTTTGGGATCCCGGCAACACCGATATTCAGCCGAGCAGACGTTTCAAAACCACTCCAATGACAACGCCCATGCGATCTAGGAACAATGTGCCGAGATCGGCGCGGAATCGATTTTCGTCCGACGATGCGAGCGCAAGCACGCCTAACGGGTCACCAAAACCCAACGGCACTAATACACAGGAACCCACCTGCTCCGATTGGTCGGCGAACAAGTACTTCAGGACCTGCGTCGGAAGACGATCATCGCAAACGCTTTTTCCGTGAGCAACACGCGCATGTACTTGTTGGTAGTGGATATCGGATTTGTCAGCCATTTCAATACGCGCGCCCATCTCGCGATCATCGTTCGCGATTCGAATGACCACCAACGGCAGATCGAACTGCTCTTTGATTGTGTCTGGCAACACCTCTAACGCGGTGTCCAGATCGCTCTGAACGATTGCCATCAGCAATACCTTGTATAGTTGCTGATTAAGAGACTCGTTCCGCTTCGCGGTCTCGATCAACGTGCGCAACTTCGTCCTCAGCGCTGCATTTTCCTCACGCAGAGCGTCGACCTGCCGTTCAATTAGTGATAAGCCGCTGCCCGACTCATGCGGCACATGCATGTCGACAAGCAGGTCCGGATGCCGGTCCAGAAAATCCCGGTGACCGCGCAAATACTCGATGATACGCTGCTCGTCCTGCAGATTCTCGGTCTGATCAAAGTTTTGTTTCTGCGTCATTTGCCCTCCGGCCGCCACAATTACAAAATCAGTGTTAGTTTCCCTTCGAAGACGGACTGCGCAGGCCCCGTCATATATACCGGCTGTGCATTACCGGACCACTCGACCCGCAGCCGGCCACCGGGCAGATCTACGATTACCGACTCGTCGAGCAAAGCGCGTGTTCTCCCAGCCACCACCGCGGCACAGGCGCCACTCCCACAAGCCGGTGTTTCCCCTACCCCCCGCTCGTATACACGCAACCGAATGTGGTCACGGCCACACACCTGCATAAATCCAGCGTTGACCCGCTGTGGGAATCGTTGATGGCGTTCTATCATCGGTCCCTGTACAGCCACCGGGGCCAGTTCCACGTCCTTGACGACTCGCACCGCGTGGGGATTGCCCAATGACAGCGCTGATATCTCGATGTCCGTATCCTCCAATGCCAAATCGTACACGTGTTGCCGTGCGGTTGCGATAAATGGAATTTCTGCCGGTTCGAAGCGCGGCACGGCCATGTTCACGCGCACTTGCCCGTCTTGCAGAATGCTTAGCGTCAACACATCCTCAGTGGTCTCCACCTTGATCTCGGTCTTGTCCGTCAACCCGGCTTCACGCACGAACAGCGCGAAGCAGCGGGCTCCATTTCCGCATTGCGCGACCTCTCCACCGTCGGCGTTGAGAATACGAAACTTAAAATCCACATCATCGCTAGATGGATTTTCGACCAGGATGATCTGATCGCAGCCTACGCCCAACCGTCTGTCGGCGATGCGTCGTGCTTGTTCAGGACCGATCGCGACTACCTGCGACATTGCGTCAATGACAACGAAGTCGTTGCCGAGCGCTTGCATCTTGGTGAACTTTATACCCATTCTCTTCACAGACTGTTGTATAGTTGCGCGGAAAGATCCTCAAGCAACAACGAGTGAAGTCCTACATCACCCAGAAAGTTCATTACCTGAAAACGCACCCCAAAAAAGGGGTGCGTATCACCGCTGGTATTCTACTCGTTACCGGAGGCATTTTTGGAGTCTTACCGGTGCTCGGATTCTGGATGCTGCCATTGGGACTCATTCTATTGTCCGTGGATTTCCCATGTGCCAAAAAGATGCTCGCCACCATGAAGCAGTGGTGGCAAAGACTGAAATCAGCGGTCGGTTATCGAACTCCCAACATCGAGCCGCCGCAAAAAGACTAGCCGGCCGATAACCTTCCATAAGCCACGAGATGTCGATCGCTGATTTGCTCAACGCTGAAATGTGGCAACCCGGCCGCGATTAGCTGTTCCCGCACCTCATCCTCGCGATAAGCGGCCAGCAGCGAGTGATAGAAATCCCGTTTCAATATTTCGGGTTCGTTTCCCGAATACTGCGCCACGATGTCTTCCGCGGCATTGTGGGAGCGCGGCCGTCTGAGATCCATGACCAACACGGGAGCCTGAAATTTGGCGTACCGCGAGATCGCACGCCATAGCGCCGCGGGCTCATCCAAGTGATGCAGTAGGCTGTTGCTGATCACGCCGTCGACACGTCCGTGGATTGCCGCGGGGCCGTACTCGCGTCCGACGCGCCAGCAGATTGTCCTAATTCGGGCCGCCATTCCGGCACGCTCAATGGCGCGATCAGCATGAGATATCATTGATTGTGCGCCGTCAACGGCCACCACGTTAATCTCCGGAAACAGGCCGGCGAATCGAATCGGTATGTCTGCCGGTCCGCAACCGACATCCAACAGACGCCCGCGGTTAAAATCCGGGAAACAGCGCGTAAACGTCTCTACAAATAACGCGTTCGGTTGGTCAAAGTCGGCCTCGGCATAGGCACGGGCCTGATCAGGCTCATCCATCAATTCCGGTTCGGGAATGCGCTTCACTTTCGATACTCCGTCTCGGTACTTTGTTGGCGACGTGGGTTGCGCGATTTCCGCGGAGTTGCAAAAAAAGGAGGGGGGGGCGGCAGCTGGAGGATTGTCCCGACCGTTATCAACGCTCGATTTTCGCGACCGGGCCTGGCCGCGCACGGATATATCTGTACCGGCGCCAGACCGGAAGCGAGTGCGCCATTGCCTGTGGGGATTGGATACGCGGACAAGCGCGCGATTAGGGCGTTTCCTCGATCCCGTCGAGCAGACTGTACCAATCATAATCCCCTGAGCCGCTGGCTATGAACCATGGATTCAACAACGACTTCTTGTTATAGCGCAGCGGAACCCCGCGGCGGTCGGTCAGCTTACCGCCAGCCGATTCGAGCACACATTGAGCCGCTGCCGAATCCCATTCATAGGTCGGCCCCAACCGCGGATAAACATCGCCGCGACCCTCCGCAACGATGCAGATCTTGAGGGCGCTGCCCATGCTTATGGTGTCGTATCCACCCTCCCGTTCCCGGAGCCGCAGCAGGAACTGGACCAAGGCTTCGCGTCCATGAGAGCGGCTGGCCACGACCTGAGGCGGTCCGCCGCGATATTGCGCCACTTGAATGCGCTGCGCCTCGTCGTCACCACTACAGCGGTATGCCGGAGCCCCCGTATGGGACCAGTGCGTCAGGCCTTTGACCGGCGTGTGGACGACACCCAGTACCGGCCGGTGACCGTCGATCAGAGCGATATTGACGGTGAATTCACCATTGCGCTTCACGAATTCCCGCGTACCGTCCAGGGGGTCGACCAACCAGAACTGACGCCAGCCCTCCCGACCACTGTAATTGTCTGCTGCCGACTCCTCCGACAACACCGGCATATTACCGTCGAGGACGGCCAATTCCCGGCACACAAGCTCATGGGAGGCCCGATCAGCGGTCGTCAGCGGCGTGCCGTCGGTCTTGGTATGCACCTCGAAACCGTGTTCGTAGATGTCCAGTATGCGCTCCCCTGCCTGCCGCGCGATCCGTGCGACTTCCGGAATCAAATTTGCAAGATCTTGTTCGGTAAACATCAGTTGTCCAAATATTGTTGAAGTAAATACAGCGCGGCGATACTCCGCGCCTCTAGGAAATCTTCCTGTTCAAGAAGCGATGCGAAATCGCCGACCTTCCATGGCACTACTTCGATCGGCTCCGGTTCGTCCCCGGGATTCCGTTCAGGGTATAGATCTTCCGCTAATACCACATGGGTCTCAAAGTCGGCGTATCCCGGGGCCACGGACAATGTTTTTAATCTCGTCAAATGCCGAGAACCATGCCCGATTTCTTCTTTAATTTCACGTTCCGCCGCGTATTCGATCGACTCGCCATCCTCCATCAATCCTTTGGGAAATCCCAGCTCGTAGCGGTCAACCCCGGCGGCGTACTCGCGAATCAGCAGCACCGTACCCGCATCCAGTAAAGGTATAATCATCACCGCGCCTCCGCCGCGGCTGCATAACCGCTCATAATCGACTTCGGCACCATTGGAAAATCTAAGGCTAACACGCTCGATCGAGAACACATTGGTAGCGGCGATTATCTGCTGCTGTAAGACCGTGGGTTTTTTATTCATAGAATCCAGGCGCTGCGCGAGTTTTTGCATTATAACCGCGTTGTCAATTATTAACCGCGAAATTATGAGTGGATAAATACCTAACACAACAGGGCGCCATGGTTGACTGGGACGACATCGATGTCGTGCTACTCGATATGGATGGCACGTTGCTGGACTTGCACTTCGACAATCATTTTTGGTTGACTCACGTACCCCACCAATTTGCCAATATGCACGGCATGGGCATCGAACAGGCCATGCAGGAACTGGTTTCCCGTTATCGGGAAGTGGAAGGTTCTCTAGAGTGGTATTGCGTGGACTACTGGTCCGACAAACTCGGCTTGGATATTGTGCAATTGAAACATGACATGTCCCACAAAATATCCATTAGACCCAGGGTCATTAAGTTTCTGGATGCTTTGCATGGATTGAGCATTGATCTTCGCCTAGTAACCAACGCCCATAATAAGGCAATCCAGATGAAAATGAGGTACACCGGATTGGCGCCGTATTTCGAAATGATTGTTTGCTCACACGACATCGGAGCCCCGAAAGAGGCGCCTGAATTCTGGAGCCTGCTGCACGAGCGTCACCCCTTCGATCCCCGGCGGACTTTGTTAGTCGACGATAATCTCAACGTATTGCGAGCCGCGCGGGGACACGGCGTTCGTTATCTGTTTGCCATCTATCAGCCGGACTCACAGCAACCCGTCCGGGAAGTGGAGGAGTTTCAGGCACTTCACTCCTTTGACGACATCATGCCTGGTATTAAACTGGATGACATTGAAAACGAATGACGCAAACGAACAACAATGCGTGTTGACTTCAATATCGAGGCAGACGGTATCATTGCATTGTATCAATACAATATCAGCCTGCTGACGGAACATAACACTATGAAAACTGCGGACTTATATGACGACTACGGAGAACAGCTACAGGTGGTTGCCCCCGCGTTCGTGAACTACGGGGCAAGGCGCGCGTTTTCCGGTCAGATCACGACCTTGAAGCTGTTTGAAGACAATTCGCTGGTGCGGGAAACACTGAATCAGCCCGGCGCGGGCAAGGTCCTAGTGGTAGATGGGGGTGGTTCATTACGCTGCGCCTTGCTCGGTGATCAACTGGCGCAATTAGCGGTTGATAACGGTTGGTCAGGAATCATCCTCAATGGCTGCATAAGGGACGCAGAGATGATTAGAACCATGGATGTCGGCGTCAAGGCATTAAACACCAATCCCGCAAAAAGCGCCAAGCGCGGCGAGGGGCAACGAGACATAGTGGTTGACTTTGCGGGGGTGAGTTTTACGCCCGGCGCCTATGTGTATGCGGATACCGATGGTATCGTCGTATCCGAATACAGTTTGAACAAGCGGGAGCGAAAGACATGATCGTGATCGAGGAGCTTAACGACGTTTTGAAGGTGCATGTCTATGCGGAATTCACATTGGACGATTTCCGCGAATTTGAAGACGCGGTGTCCAATGAACTCCGCGAATACGAGCACGTGAAAGTCTTATTCGATCTCACCAATATGGAGCGTTTCAGTATGGACGTGGCCGTTGAGGAACTTAAATTCAACAAACAGCATGCCCGTGATTATGAACGTATTGCCGTTGTCACCGACAACCAATGGCATGCCTGGGTCGGATGGCTTGCCGGCGCCTTTGTCGATGCCGAGGTCCAACAATTCGAGAATCTGGACAGCGCCGGCGCTTGGTTGGAAACCGGCTGAGTCGGTAAACCCGTCTGCGCATCGGCATCGGCATATCGGTAGTAATTGCTTCACGATGAGCATGACGCCGATCGACTGCTACCAGGCCGATCTGGCCAAGCAGGATTTTCAGCACGATGCAGCGCAGGAACAAACAGTACGGCACTTGCAACGGCTGTACGAAGAATTGACCCAGCGCCCCTCCGCCAAAGCTGGTTGGCTGTCATGGATCACCAGCACGTTAACCAATGATCGGTCAACAGAACCGATGCGCGGCCTGTATTTATGGGGCGGTGTTGGCCGGGGCAAAACTTATCTCATGGATATGTTCTTTGATTGCCTGCCTTTTGCCGATAAAAAACGCACACATTTTCACCGCTTCATGAACAAGATCCATGAGCAACTGAAGACCCTGCGCGATCAAACAGATCCCCTGGCAATTGTCGCGCAGCGATTCGCAGATACGAACCGGGTGCTGTGCTTTGATGAATTCATCGTCAAGGACATCGGTGATGCAATGATACTGGGTGGACTATTGAAACACCTGCTGTCGCGCAAACTGGTGCTGGTCGCGACCTCCAACATCCCTCCCGACGAGTTGTACAAAGACGGCTTGCAACGTGATCACTTCCGACCCGCAATCGAACTCATAAAGAACCACACAGAGGTCGTCCAAGTTACCGGCAGCATGGATTACAGGCTGCAATTCTTGGGGCGCGCGAACATCTACTTCAGCCCCGTAGACGACGCTGCTGAAGCCGGCCTGTTACATAATTTCCAGCGTATAGCGCCGGAACCAAGTGTCAACGGAGCGACCCTGGAAATCGAGGGACGTGATATACAAACAGTTCGCCATGCTGGCGATGTGGTATGGTTTGACTTCGACGTACTATGTGCCGGCCCACGTTCACAGAATGACTACCTCGAAATAGCGAAGTGCTTCCATACCGTGTTCGTATCCGGAATTCCCCGGCTGGACGCGGAATCCGACGATGCAGCACGTCGTCTAATCAATTTGGTTGATATCCTGTACGATCACGGCGTAAAGCTGCTCGCCTCCGCTGCAGCGGCACCGGCTGAACTTTATACCGGGACACGGATGCGAGACGAGTTCGCGCGAACCACAAGCCGCCTCGCGGAAATGCAAACACACGAATACCTTGCCAAAACGCACATTGCTTAGCGGGGCGATATCGGGAAGCATATTGTCCCCAGGGGCGCCGTGTCGATGCATGGTATGCGCTGGAGAGATCCGCAACGTCACTGCTGTCAAATAGAGACGTTCGATGCTCATTGTTGCTTGGCAAAAATAGACGCGCGGCAGTCCCGGCCCCGGCGCAAGATGCGGGCAGTCCACTTTGGAGAGTCACGAGATCATGAACGGCATAAAGCTTAATCGCACAGTAGACGTTGCCATCATCGGCGCTGGAACCGCTGGTCTGGCGGCGATGTCCCAAGTCCGCCGGGCCACCGATAATTTTGTATTAATTAACGGCGGCGAGTTGGGTACGACCTGCGCGCGGGTGGGATGTATGCCATCCAAGGCGATCATTCAGGTCGCCGAGGATTTTCACCGTCGACACATCTTTGACCGCCTGGGCATCGACGGAGACGATTATCTGACATTGGATAGACGCGAGGCGATGGAGCATACACGGGATTTGCGCGATATTTTTGTCGACCGTGTGCTGGCGGGCACGACCGATAACCTGGACGACAAATTCATCGATGGCTACGCGCGTTATATTGAACCCGATGTGCTCGAAGTGGCGGGCCAACGGATTCGCGCCGCGAACTCCGTCATCGCCACAGGTTCCAGCCCCATCATACCCAAGGCATGGCAGGTCTTCGCGGACCGTGTGTTGACCACCGATAATCTATTCGAACAAGACGACTTGCCCGAGTCAGTTGCAGTGGCGGGGCTAGGTGTAATCGGTGTCGAACTCGGCCAGGCCCTGAGCCGTATGGGCGTGGCGGTTACGGGCGTGGATATGCTGGAGACCATCGGCGGAATCACGGATCCGGTGGTGAACCAGACGGCGGTGGGCCTTCTGGGCAAGGAGTTCCCCCTGTGGCTCGGACATGAGATTGAGGTGCGGGACGATGAAGGCAAGCTGGCGGTAACAAGCGGCGAGCAATGCGTTCACGTCGACAAGATACTCGCCTGCCTTGGACGGCGACCAAATCTGGAACGGCTGGGTTTACGGGGAATCGGCATAAACACCGACGCTCGCGGCATGCCGCAGTACAACCCTCACACTATGCAGATTCACGATATGCCGATATTCATTGCCGGTGACGTCAACGCCGAACGTCAGATTCTGCACGAAGCCGCCGACGAGGGCCGCATCGCGGGAAGTAATGCTGTGGCCGCCGAGGTTGTGTGCTACCGGCGCAGAATCCCGCTGGCGATCACCTTCACCGATCCCAATATTGCCCACGTGGGGTTGCCCTTTTCTGAACTCGAGCAGGAACAAGTGGTGATCGGGGAGATCCGTTTTGGTCCTGTGGGCCGTGCGCTTCTGATGGGCAAAAACAAAGGCGTGCTGCGCGTCTACGGGAATCGTCAACACGGACGGTTACTGGGTGCCTCCATGATAGCGCCGAACGGCGAACACTTGGCCCATCTACTGGCATGGTCCATGCAGCAGGACCAAAGCGTATTCGATCTGCTCAAGATGCCGTTCTATCACCCCGCCATCGAGGAAGGACTGCAAGCGGCCCTGCGGGATCTGCGAAAACAGGTGGTCGGGCAATCCGAGGACGTGCTTGAACTTGCCCGGCTGAACGGATCACCACGTACTCCGGTTTAGGGCGTTGTGTAATTGTGCGGACCGATTTTCCCCTCGGGCGCGTTCACGGGCAGCAAGGTTTGTAACAATTCCGTGTCCCGGTAAGCAAGGAAGGTCAGGTACAGCATCACTGCCAACAACATCACGGTGTAGATCTTCCCGATACGCTTCAGTCTCCTGCTTGGTAAAGGCTGATAGACTCCCAGCTCGCGCGGGTTTAGGGCGTCTTGTTTGTGTAGCTCGATGACCTTGCGAGCGTAGCGCCGCACCCAAACCGGTATTTGCTGGTTGAACATATAGTTTGCGAAATGAGCCTCGGAAACATGGGGCTGCGGAAAATGACCAAACCACTCTTTGTACGCCAACTTGAAGACGTCAAATTCCTTGATCTCGAGCAGGGATGAAGTTTGTAGTAGATCCCACAGGTCTGGATCAATGTCCTCGTCGAAATATTGGCGGCGATCGTTGTTAAGACGCTGTAACCATTGATGGAATCGTATGATAATTGCTCTCATGCCCGACACCGATGTGAGTAGGACGACGCCTGACAGGCGATCATTTCAACACCGCCCCATCCTCAGCAAGACGTCGGCCTGGATAGTAGACACGTCTGTGCGCTCTGCCATGCTCGTTGGAAATTGTCGGACACAAATCGCCGTGAAGCAAGATGTTTCCGAGCACGCGAGCGGCCTGCGGTGAACTTGTTTTCACTTATCCATACTTTCCTAGTATTGTTACCGTAGTTATGGTTCCAAACTCCAGGCGCAACAAAGTGCACGATTTAACACCGCCTGTTTTGATATTGTTTGACTGGCACGCAACTTTAGCGGACACCATGGAGGCGATGTATGCGGCCATGGATGACACCTTGGCCGAACTCGATACTCTCGAATTGCGCCCGCGGCTCACGCCGCCGGGCGACAGTAAAACCGAGGACGATCGCAGATTGGTAGCCTACGTCAACGAGCACAAACGACTGCATCCGAAACTCAAGTCAGAAAAGAAAGTATCCCGCACCGACATTTTTGAGGTCCTATTCGGACCGGACGAGGAGGCCAAACGGCTCGCCCATCAGGCGTTTAACCGGCACTATCGCGACCACTATAGTGCGGTCGTGCCCTTTGAACCCGAGATTCGCGCAGTGATTGAAGCGCTCAAGGCATGGGGCATCAAGGTGGGAATCTTGACCAACCGCGTACATGAATTCCTGGCTCATGAACTGGAAGAGATCGAAGCCGGCGGTTGGGGCGACCTGTTCGAAATTATTGTCGCCGGTGATGACGCCGCGCGGCTGAAACCATGGCCGGACCCGGTCCTCAAGGCGCTGCAAATAGCCGATCTGCGACCCGATGCCGACATTTGGTACGTGGGTGACAGCACTACGGACACGATGTCCGCGAAGGCCGCAGGGATCACCAATGTATTTTACAACGGCGCCGGGTGGGACCCGAATTGGATCACGAAAATATTTCCGGATACACCGGATCATCCCCATCGGCCGGACTACGTAGTCAACGACTTCAAGGAGCTGTTAACGCTGGTTGATCAGTGTTGGGACCAACAGCGAGAGCGTCAAATAGCAAGCCTTGCGGAACCTGCCGTTATCTTATTTGACTGGCATGCCACACTCGTTGACACATTGGACGCAATGTACCGTGCGGTAGACGACATGCTGATGCAGCTGGAGCCCCTGGGATTGGTGGAACGCTTGATTGATCCGCAGCAAAGTAAGAACGAGGATGACCAAAAATTGGTGGAATACGTCATGGAAAACTATGCACTACACCCCAAAATCAAAGCGGCACGGAAGATCTCGCGCACCGACATATTCGAAATATTGTTCGGCGAGGATTATGCGGCGAAGCAGAGGGCGCATGAAGCATTCAATATCTGCTACCGCCTTCATTACGGCGCCGTGGAACCGCTGGAAGCAGAGATACCCAGTATGCTTCGACGATTACAAACGCTTGGCATCAAGACCGGCGTTTTGAGCAATCGAGATCGTGAATTTCTTGAACACGAACTCGGGGTCGTAGACGGAGTCGGCTGGATCGATCTGTTTGACACCATCGTCGCGGGTGATGACTCCCGGCGGCGAAAACCCGAACCCGACCCAGTTTTCAAGGCGCTCGATAACCTGCATCTCGCCGCCGGTCCGCATTGCTGGTATGTGGGCGACAGCACCACTGACACCATCGCCGCCAAAAACGCGCGCGCCACCAGTATATTTTATAATGGCGCTAAGTGGGACAAGGCATGGCAGGCCAAGATCTTCCCCGGCACCAGTCGCCATCCCCACCAGCCGGACCTCGTCGTCAACGGCTTCCGCGAGTTCCTGCATGTCGTGGAGCGGCTGAAAGGACGTACCGGCCCCGCGATGGACGCCATCACCAGGCGGTGAACTTCGCGGTCATGTGCTTGTCGTTATTAACGTGGCTGCGACCGTTAGAAAGCTAGAGCGTCCGCTTACCATCGTGTTTTTGATCGCCGTGCTCACCGGAAATGCGTGCCCGGTATGGGCGACACAAAACGCGACGAGAGTCGATGTGGCCGGCAGCCAACTGCACGTGGTCATAGAGAATTCTGATTTTCGTTTGCCAAACAAGGAGATCGTGAGTTGGATACGGCGCAGCGCCGCTGTCGTCGTCAATTATTATGCGCGCTTCCCAACCGAGCAGGCCTATATCGGGGTGCGGGCGGCCACGGGCGCCGGCGTCAAGAACGGGCGCGCCCTACGACACGGTCCCACGGTGAACATCACCGTGGGCGTCGAGTCCACGCCCTATGATCTCGAGTCGGACTGGGTATTGATTCACGAATTGATCCATTTGGCGTTTCCCAGGGTTCCGGACCGTCATCATTGGATCGAGGAAGGGCTCGCGGTGTACGTTGAATCGATCGCACGCGCAAATGCCGGAGCCTTGACCCCGGAAGAGGTATGGCACGGATTCGTGCGCGGGATGCCCCACGGGCTGCCTCGCACCGGTGACCGCGGCCTGGATTTCACCCCAACCTGGGGACGCACCTATTGGGGGGGAGCGCTATTCTGCCTTCTTGCGGACATCGATATCCGCACGGCAAGCGGTGGAAAAATGACGCTGCGCGATGCGCTGCGTGGCATTGTCAATGCTGGACTTGATATGACCAATCAGGTCGACTCCTTATCGCGCGTGTTCGCGGTCGCCGACGCGGCGACCGGAACCCTCGCGCTGACCACGCTGTACGAACGGATGAAGGACTCACCCGAGGCCATCGATCTGCCCGCCCTGTGGGATGATTTGGGCGTCAACGCCCAACACCAGAAAATACAGTTCAACGATCGCGCGCCGCGCGCATCGCTGCGTGCTGCAATCACCGCCGAGACCCGCACTCACGCCGCCGAGCCGCATCACAAGGATTTCACGGATTGAACTGATGCCGCGACCAGCCATCTAATGGCATATAGATCACAGCGAAGAAACCGACCATGAAAAGACGCACCTTCGTGTTAGGCGTGCTGGGACTTGGCACAGCGGTATTTGCAAAAAATCGCATGCTCAGCGCTGGTACCAGGGATCAGGAACCCAACGGCATTGAAAGAATCTCTAAGACGAACGCAGAATGGAAGCGCCAACTAACGTCGAACCAGTATCGGGTGCTGCGCGAAGCAGGCACCGAACCGCCGTTTAGCAGCCCCCTGGATAAAGAATATGGAAAAGGCGTATACGTATGCGCGGGTTGTGGGTTGGAGTTGTTTCTGTCTCAAACCAAGTACGACAGCGGAACCGGCTGGCCGAGTTTTTATGCTTCCATCGAGGGCCATCTGGAAACCAGGACTGATTTCAAACTCATTTATCCACGAACCGAGTATCACTGCGCGCGTTGCGGCGGGCATCAAGGACATGTATTCAAAGACGGCCCACCCCCCACCGGCAAGCGTTGGTGCAATAATGGCGTCGCGCTACAATTTATCCCGCAAGCTTCCAGCTCATAACGACGCGCGAGAAGATTTATAGCCGCGGCTGGACATACGTGGAATCGATTTGATTTGGGCACCGGTTTTTTGCGGCGGCCACTGCGTGGAGCCTTAACCGCGGCTAGCCCGCAGGTGGCGGCGGTTTCCATGCGCGACCGGACCGCAGAAGGCGAGCAGCCACCCGATCCGTACACGATCATCGCGGGCAATGATGCAGTCTTCAGGCTAAAGCTTTCTCCGCCAGGGTCGTATATATAGATAAAGATCAGGGAGTAATCGCGACGATGCATGCAGAGCGCCGGGGTCCGCGAAACGTTGCCATGCGCCGGTTTTTTCAGGAGCAGTGGGGGCATATTCAACAGTTATCCCGGGAATGGCTCAGGCAACGATCAGACACACGGAAGGAGACACAAAAGGTGTTGGACACCGTTGAAAGTTTCGTTAACGACACCGATGCGAGAATCCGGTGTGTGAGTGCTTACAAGAAAAAGCTGCGGATCGGCGTGAGATCTCTGTTGCGGCACGTCGAAGCAATCGTGGAAAGTTTGCCGGTGGCCGTTGCGGTCAACAGGAAAGCCTACGCGGCTGACCCGCTGGTGAACGCCATTTTCGCCAACACGCAGGAGATCCGGAGGATCTTCAGTCACGCACGCGAGTTGAACCGGTATTTCCTATCGGAGCCATCGCGCGGACTGAAAGAGGCCTACGCCGTACTTATCGTCACAAAAATGGAGAAGAATACGTTTGGCTTTGGCCTGCAGGGAAACATTGTCGTGCGTGATATGCCGCAGACTACGCTGAGTTTTACAGATCACGAGTTATTAGCACCCTGCGCCACTGAGAACCAGGTTCGCGAGGCCCTAACACACACCCTGCTCACCAACGTTGCGGCCTATCTCCGCGTCTCAGCGCCTAGATTAATATTGCGTACAGCGCGAAACACGCAAAATGATAAATTGCTTTGCTGCGGATTAAATTTCAAAAACCCCGCCACCTATGTCGAGGAGCTGACTGCTACCTTGAGCCGACCAGGAGAGTTGTTGACGCTGCGCCGACGCAGACTGCGAATATCCAGGTTGGGGGTCATCGAACCGCGGAACGGCGTGGGGGCGGTCAACGATATTGTTCTCAACGAAATCAAGGTCGGCGATTTTCCGACGAGGATTTACGCCCTGGTGCGATACCCGAAAGTCGAAATGCTGCCGAGTTGCTGGAATCTATGATTCCGGCCCCGGGCCGGTATTGATTAATGCGCAACTTCAGGCACGCAGAGCCCGCGTCAGCATGCGAGGCATTGCGCCAAAGTTTACGACACAGGTTTACGACGGTCACGCCTATCCCGGCCCCGGCCGGCTCTCGTCCATCAGCGCTTGGCCTTCACTCGACTCATAGCCAACTATGGGTCTCGTTCCAGCGCGGCGTTCTTTCCAACAGACCCTGCGACTACACGCAGGACAAGTCTCTTCGCCAGCCTCCGCAATCCTTGGCGCAATACCCCGGCTGGGCGCCTCTCCCATTGCCACCATCCGGAATCCGTGGCCCGACATGCCGGCGAGGCTATCCAAGTATCTCACGCCGCCGAGTTGGTCCATCTGCCGGCGTATCCACTGCGCCCGGGTACGCAAGTACGGGGTAGGCCGGCTAAGCTTGAGCCGTCGCGGATTTGGCAGTACCGCAGCCAACAACGCAGCGTCATCAGCATCCAAACTCTCTGTTGATTTTGCGAAGTAACGCGTGCTCGCCGCCGCCACACCAAATACGCCGGGTGCGAATTCGGCAATGTTCAAATAGACCTCGAGAATGCGTTGCTTTGACCACAGCAATTCGAGCACGACCGTGAAATACACCTCCAACCCCTTGCGCACGTAGCTGCGGCCGGGCCATAGGAACAAGTTCTTGGCGACTTGCTGAGTTATCGTACTGGCCCCGCGGGCATGGCTTCGATGCTTGTTCTCTCGAACGGCGTTTCTAATTTGCTGGAGATCAAAACCCCAATGCCGCGGAAACTTTTGGTCTTCGGCGGCAATCACGGCGAGCGCCACAAGGGGCGAAATACGCTCCCAAGGAGCCCAACGATGCGCAATCCGGGTACCGCCGTTATCGGAAAAATACTGGCTTCGCAGCATAAAGGCGGACGTCAGTGGCGGATACCAGCGCAGCACCCACACAACAGACACGGACAGAAGAACAACGACGCTTACGAGTTTCAAAATCAAGCGACCGGGGCCGCGACGCCGGCGTTTAGATTTCGCCACGATATCTGTCCCCACTGTTCATCATCCCAAGCTGCTTACGGCGCCGACCCATTAGCCCGCGCATTGCACCAAGGATCCCGAATAACGGCGGCAGGAGGCGGCGCTGGAGGGATGAACAACGGGCGGCCGAGCCGACGATTCTGATCCTGATTCATCTGCACAGTGAAGCGTGCATCCGCGCGGTCACGGCCCAGCCGGAACTGGAATTGTCCAGACCTCGGGTACGACACGGGCATCTAACGATTATCGAAGCCATTCTCGCAAACACGCCGTTACCCCATTTTTCCCAATCTTGTTGCAATATGCCGGTTTTTAGTCGGGCTTGCAGTGTAAGAGAGACTTACACCTTTGACGAGCCCCGGCCGCTCAATGCGGTGGGGCAAGTGCTCAATACGGCCGCGCATGATCCACAAGCCTGGCGATCCCTGCCGAAAAGCGGATACCATAGCGGTAGCGGGTCGACAGGTCGACAGGCCAACGGCCGCGAAGGACGCTGCCGCCAGCGAGCGGGATCTACCAGTGGATCGCCTCGTGAGCGGTTGAACGGGTCCTCAGCGGGGTCACCGCGATGCGGTTGGATACCGAGAACTCTTGCCTTCTTAGATGATTTGCTTAACCGACCGAGTAGGGGTCGAGACATGACAACACAACACTCGCTGCTACAACTGTCTACTTTGATATTAGCTATGGCGCTGTGGTCTACAACTCCCGCGCATGGCGCCAGCGCAACGATGGTGGGGATATATGAAAACTGCCAATTCATGACCGGTAGCGTCTTTGTGGAGGGTGACGATCTTTCTGTCCAAGAAAAGGCAAGTGCTTCAGCTGCTATGGAGTCCGCTATTATGCGCTATGGCTTCGATGGCGCGCTGCCCCACGCCAGCAGAGCCTTGAAACAGTTCGGCATTCAAACCATCAAGATTAAACGACAGGGCTTTGACGGTTGCAGCAACGTCACCAGCGGTAAATTTGTTCAAGCGATCGGCAACTATTGTGGCGATCGCCTGGTCAGCGCCGAGTTACGGGTCGACGGGCAACTCATGGTAAAAAAAACCGGTGGCCTTTCGTCCTTCGAGGCATTCGTTGACGAATCTCTTATCGTGTTGCGACGCCGGGGGATCTGGGACCGCCCGCGGGTCGAAGTCAATAGCGAAGGTGCGTGCGAACCCGCCGGGCCCAAAGATCAGGGTTGAACTTCAGGATCGCCGGGCATTCGGGATGCGGTAGTGCCGATGGCCAACGACCCACCCACATGATGTGGATCCCAAATCCAAACCTGTCTTATTGAATATGGGTATCCAGACGCCAACACCGTGAAGTGCAAACGTGCTCGATTCCACCGCGGCTACATGTTGCGGCGCTGTACCGCGCCGGTCCCACGAGCCCACATGTTCCTCCACGGCACTCCGTCGCAGGCGGTCGTCAAAAAAAGGCCGGCGGCCAGTACGGATCGGCCACCGACCCACTTCCCCACCTATCCGAAAGGCGGGACAACACAACAACTCAAGGAATTGACTTCCGGCGGTGGCCGGAACTACCCCTACCCGAAAAGACTGGGCTATGAAAAGTATAGACCAGCGCCACAAAACGGAAAGGTTGATAGATGCAAAGCGGTCAACCATAGCCATATCGTTATTGGCGCTATGGATTTTTGCGACTACACTCTAACTTGTTAGCAAATCTCAACCACCCCCGGTCCTAGATTCCGGGCGTGGTTGGGGTGTCCAAGGTATGCGGCGTGTGTCAGGGCGGTCTTGGACTAGACCCAACGGCATGTCGCGAACAAGTATCCCATTATCTGGATGTCATTTTTAATTTGTAAGAGTCTCACTGTGGGGGTGAGATATGATAGGGCGCGAAGATCGAAACCGTTGGGACGCTGTGGAAGAAGTGGTCATTTCCACTAAATATTCTGGTTCTGAGCGCCGCCGGCGAGAACGCCGTGGAGAATCCGATCGCCGTGGGCTACATCGGACGGACGGCAAGGTGTCACGTCGCACTGGAAAGGGTCGCAGGAGGGGCGAAAAGATTGGCCTATTTTTGCGGGACGTGGCAAAAAAATAGCGGGCGCCCGGCCTATCCGAACACGTTTTTCCGCTCCCCGGATTGGCGTGGGAAGCGTCCCAGCGTACGCCGCAGAAATCCCCGGTGCTTATGTCAAACCCGCAACACAACCGGAGAAACCGTCGCCCAACTGCGGGCCCGGCGCGGAGCCGAAGGCTTAAGAATTGTGATGCAAGCTGCGATTCGCAAGTCGGGTCGCGACATAGATACCGGCGAATATCAAGCTGACACCGACAAGGTGATAGCTCGCCAATCGTTCTCCCAGGAAAATAATTGCCAACACGGCAACGAACACTGGCGTTAAATTTACAAACAAACCTGCCAGATTTGCGCCGCCGGCATGAACCGCACGGTTCCAAAACACGTAGGACAATACTGAGGGGAAAATACTAACGTAACCTAAAATGATAATCGCAGTGCGGTCCAGCACAAAGGTATTTCCGTGCATCAAGTCCCAGGTGTAAAACGGAATAATCCCGGTGACACCCAATACGATCAGCACAGTCAGAAGCCCGACTTGATTGATATCATCGGGCAAACGCTTGAGGAGCACGGAATATACCGCCCAACCGAGCACCGCAACCAGAATCAAGCCGTCCCCGACATTCACGCCTAGATTGAGCAACACCTCGATGTCGCCATGGCTGATAACGTAGAGCACGCCCACGACAGCCAAAAAAGCCCCGCTGAATTGGTACGCGTTGGGTTTATCGTGGCCTGTCAACGTGGTCAGCAATAAGATGATGATCGGCAACGAGGCGCTGATGATGCCGACATTGATCGCCGACGTCCAATTCAGCGCCCAATATTGAAAGGTGTTGTAAACCGTGACGCTCAGAAATGCGATCACCAGCAAATACTTCCAATTAGTGCGGTAAAACTGCCACTGCCGGAACACCGAACGGTACCCAAACGGCAGGATAATGATCAAGGCAATAGCCCATCGCCAAAAAGACAGAGTAAATGCCGGAATGTGGCCGCTTGCGATCTTGCCAACGATGGCATTACCGGCCCAAAAAAACACACATAGGATCAGTAATACATGAGGAGGCAGAAACATTGAAATGGATATCCCTCTTGCGTTGCACCAAGCGTCGCGGCGAGCCGTACTCGACCCGCTAACGAAAATGAGCCGCGATCTTCGCTAGCGCCTGGACCTGCGTCAAGCCGCTGATCCAATCCGCACGTCGAGCCGGGACATGTTTCAGGCTTGCGCTGTGGCGTCGAATACGGCTAGTGCGCACAGACAACCGAGCGACACCTCGGGCCATATGCGCATCATACAAGGACATGCAATTGGGCGAGATGACACGATGAATCGTGGCGAAAATTCGACAATCTTCCCGAGTTTATTTATCGTACCGACCCTCCGAGTAATCAACATGATGTAATGAACCATTGTAAGTCGGTAGCACAAGCGTGAGATGGAGAACCGGTAGACGCAGCAGCAACATTGAGGATCGTCGTGGCCGCAGATCGACTCCGCGCGTACCGCGGGGCATCAAGTTCGGCGGCGGGTTCGGCTTGCTGGCGTTGGTGGCGGTCCTGTTTCTCGGTGGGGACCCCACCCAGATCCTCAACATGCTCGCCGGCGGCGGCTCGATGAGCCCGCAGCGGCAAGAGGCCCCGCGCCCAGGTGCGGTCGAGGACCAGGGAGCACAGTTCGTGTCCGTGGTGCTGGCGGATACCGAGGATACCTGGAGCGGACTGTTCAGGTCCGCCGGGGCGCGGTATCAACCTCCCAAGCTGGTGTTGTATACAGATCACGTACAATCTGCATGCGGATTCAGCTCGGCGGCAACCGGGCCGTTTTATTGTCCCCCTGATCAGAAGGTGTACATTGATCTGGGATTCTTCCGCCAGTTACGGCAATTCGGCGCCTCCGGTGATTTCGCCCAGGCGTATGTCGTTAGTCATGAAATCGCTCATCACGTGCAGAACCTGCTGGGGACGTCGCAACAAGTCAGGCAAGCGCAAGCCCAGGCCTCGCAGTCGCAAGCCAACGCGTTGTCGGTACTCACCGAGCTGCAGGCGGATTGTTATGCCGGCGTATGGGCACATCATGCACACAAACAACGGCGCATTCTCGAACCCGGCGATGCCGAAGAGGGTCTGCGCGCCGCAGCGTCAGTGGGAGATGACCGCATGCAGCAGATGGCCGGGCGACGCGTGCAACCCGAGTCCTTCACCCACGGTTCCGCAGAACAACGCGTGCATTGGTTTCGAACCGGCTTAACAAGCGGCAAACTAGGCGCCTGCGACACCTTCGCCCGGGCCAGCCGCTGACGCAGAGACTAAGGCGCTCACACACGCCCATAGCCGGCAATCGGGGCTGCCGGTCTATCGGACTTCGCCCGGATATTGCACCAAGGAGTCCGGAAGCTGGCGAAGAGACTTGCACCGCCGATAGTCGCAGGGTCCGGCGGCTGCGGAGACTACCCACATACCACGATTGCGCTCGACAAAACTCTCCGGGTCTTGGAAGATAAAACCAGCCGCCCTCGGGGCGGTCAATGCATCAAACAGTCCTGCGGGGAGGTGGACCTTGTTAATCGGTGTTCCCAAAGAAATCAAAGACCATGAGTACCGGGTCGGCCTCGCGCCGGCCGGCGTTCGTGAGGCGGTGCATCATGGCCATGAAGTCATCGTTGAACACGATGCCGGAGTGGGCATCGGGGTCACCGATGCCGAGTATGAGAGTGCCGGGGCCAACATCACGCATGCGGCCGCGGAGATCTTTGCGCAAGCCGAGTTGGTCGTGAAAGTAAAGGAACCACAGCCCGGCGAACGGGCGATGTTGCGCGCCGATCAAATACTGTTTACGTATCTGCACCTCGCTCCGGACCCCGAGCAAACCAGCGACTTGGTTGAGAGCGGCGCGGTATGCATTGCCTACGAGACGGTGACCTCGCCCAATGGCGGCCTGCCGCTGTTGGCACCGATGTCCGAAGTCGCCGGTCGCATGGCGATTCAAGCGGGCGCCTATTGCCTCGAACAACCCCACGGCGGACTTGGGATGCTGTTGGGCGGCGTGCCTGGGGTGGATCCGGCCAAGGTCGTGATTCTGGGCGGCGGCGTCGTCGGAACTCATGCCGCCCACATCGCGGTGGGGATGGGCGCGGACGTCTGGGTCCTCGATCGCAATCCGGACGTGTTGACGTCTCACTGGCGTCAGTTCGGACGCTCGACGAACACGGTGTTCGCCACCCGGGACGCGATCGAGCGCCACGTACTCGTGGCTGAATTGGTGGTCGGCGGCGTCCTGGTTCCCGGCGCTGCGGCGCCGAAATTGGTCGGCGCTGAGACCGTCCGGCAGATGAAGCCCGGCGCTGTCGTGGTAGACGTGGCGATCGACCAGGGGGGGTGTTTCGAGACATCGCGGCCTACCACCCACGCCGAACCCACCTACGTCGTCGATGACGTCGTTCACTACTGCGTGACCAATATGCCCGGTGGGGTGCCGCGAACGTCGACGTTCGCACTCAACAATGTCACGCTACCCCACGTTATCACGCTCGCGGACAAGGGATACAAGTCGGCGCTGATCGACGATCCGCATCTGCGTAACGGCCTCAATGTCATCCACGGCCAAGTAACCTGTAAGGAGGTGGCTCGCGATCTGGGATATGACTATGTGGATCCCATAGATGTTTTACGGGCGATCTAAGGGCCCTGCAGGGAACGCATGCCGGGCAGGCGCTGCGCGATGGGGGCACGCCTCGATCGGCGAAAAGCTACGAATGATCTGTTAGCCGGGTTTACTTGGATGCTGCCGCGCATGGTGCGTACCCTGCAACCGGAGATTCGCTCAGCGACGACGCGGTGGGGATTCTTGTTTAAAATGGGTACGCCTCGAACCAATGGCCAGCCCGGGAGATCACAGATGACAGCGAAACTCAAACCGTTTGCACTACATCATTTCATCAATGGCAAGAAGGTCGCGGGACAGAGCAGCCGTACCGGCGACGTGTACAATCCGGCGACCGGCGAGGTCGCAAAGCATGCACCCTTTGCCAACGCGGATGAAGTGCGAAGTGCCATCGGCGCTGCGGCCGACGCTTTCGCGGATTGGTCGCAGACACCGCCCGCTCAGCGGGCCCAAGTCATGTTTGCGTACCGGGATTTGGTCAAAGCAAACATCCAGGAGCTGGCCGAGATTGTGTCCAGCGAACATGGCAAGACCATCGAAGATGCCAAGGGCTCGATCACGCGCGGTGTGGAGGTCGTCGAATTCGCGTGCGGCATCCCACAACTACTCAAGGGCGAACATGCTCAAACCGTGGCCACGAACGTGGATAGTTATTCGATCCGCCAGCCGGTAGGCGTATGCGCCGGAATTACACCATTCAACTTTCCGGCCATGGTGCCGATGTGGATGTTTCCAGTCGCCATCGCGTGCGGCAACAGCTTTGTACTCAAACCCTCGGAAAAGGATCCATCCTGTTCCCTGCGCATGGCCGAGTTGATGAAAGAGGCGGGACTTCCGGACGGCGTACTGAACGTGGTCATCGGAGACAAAGAGGCGGTTGACACGCTGTTGAGCGATCCACGAGTGGCCGCGGTAAGCTTTGTCGGATCCACACCGGTCGGTGAGCACATCTATCGAACCGGCTGCGCCCACGGGAAACGGGTGCAGGCGTTGTGCGGAGCAAAAAACCACATGGTGGTCATGCCCGACGCGGACATGGACCAGGTGACCGATGCAGTGATGGGGTCGGCGTATGGGTCGGCGGGTGAACGCTGTATGGCGATTTCAGTCGTGGTCGCGGTGGGCAGCGATACCGCGGACGAGTTGATCAATCGCTTGGCGCCCCGAGTACGCGGCCTCAAGATCGGCCCATACACGGATGAGTCGGCGGAGATGGGCCCTTTGGTCACCCCTGAGCACCAACGAAAGGTACGCAACTACGTCGATATCGGCGTGGCCGAAGGCGCTGATCTTGTGGTCGACGGCCGGGAGCTTCTGGTGGAAGGTCATGAAAACGGCGCGTTCCTCGGCGGCTGCCTGTTCGACCATGTCAAATCCGAAATGAAAATCTACCAAGAAGAGATATTCGGTCCGGTGCTGAGCGTGGTTCGGGCTGACGATTACGCGCAGGCGGTGCGGCTGGTCAACGACCACGAATATGGCAACGGCGCCGCCATATTTACCCGTGACGGCGACTGCGCCCGTGATTTCACCACGCGAATCAACATCGGCATGGTCGGTGTGAACGTGCCGATACCGGTACCCGTGGCCTACCACAGCTTCGGCGGTTGGAAGCGTTCGCTGTTTGGAGACCATTACATACACGGGCCCGAGGGGGTGCGGTTCTACACGCGCATGAAGACCATTACTTCGAGATGGCCATCGGGTATCAAGGACGGCGCGGTATTTCATTTCAAAGCAGGTGGCGAACATTGAACGGCGTGAAGATTCCGCAGTCGGGTCGGCACACCTGGGTGACCCAACGCCGATGTGACAGCTCACGGGATAGCCGGCGCCCGGGAAGGAGCGAGTTGCGCATCGGGGCGGCCGCGATGGTGGCGCCACAGCACGGACGCGCGTATTTCTTGCAGTTAGGTCGAGACACACGGGATTGATCCCAATCTCGGAAATATGGAGAACGAACACTCCGGACGTTAAGCGGCCGGAATGTCTCGGCGCGACACAGCGCGATATTCCATTGCTAAAACCACTCCCCTTTGTTTAGGATAGAATAATGCACTTACATACACTTACAAGCACCGCAAAACTTATGCCAGACCGACAATGGCGAAAGGGAAAATAAAGAGATGAGAAAATTACGCGTTCTAGGCTTAGCGACCTTCATGAGTATTTATGCCTATTCTGCTTCGGCTGAATCCGAGGGGAATGTTTACCTAGGTTTGGGAGCCAGCGCGCTGGCGTTAGATAATTCCCGGGTGGTTGATATTCCAACCAGCTCTCCCGGTCACTCATCCAAGATGTTGAACGGATTGATTGGATATCAGTTCAACGATCAGTGGGCGCTAGACCTGACGCTGGGAACCGATTTCAGCGGTGAGGTGGGTACTGACCACGCTAATATCAACGGTTATCGATTTTTCGGCGTCAAAAAGTGGAAACCGTATCTCTCGGCCGGAGTCAGTGCCTTTGATGTTGATAACGCTACTGATAGCAGCACCCAGCAGATTCAAGGCGGTTTCGGCGTATCGGGAGATCTATCGAATAATCTCGAACTGCGTTTGGGATACCAGGTTTTCTTCGACCTAGGCGATGAGTCAAATTCCGATAAAGCGTTAGGACTGGCTCTAAACTGGCATTTTCGAAAACCCAAAACTGTGGCCGCATCACAACCTGCGCCTGTGGCCCAACCCGAATCCGTACCGCGGCAGAACGAGGTGATTGATACCTATGAACTCTTGGTGGAGTTCGACTTTGACAAGTATGACATTAGAAAAGTCTATACACCCCAGTTTGAAGAAATCGCCCAAATTCTTAGGCAGAGCCCGGATATCAGCATGACCATTGAAGGACATACTGATTGGATCGGTACCGAAGCGTACAACCAAGGTTTGTCGCAGCGCCGCGCCAATGCGGTGAAGACAAAATTCATTCGCGACTACGGTATCGAAGGCAGTCGCATCAGTACGGTAGGATATGGTGAGATTCGCCCAATCGCAGACAATAATACGGCTGTGGGTCGACAGCGAAACCGGCGAGCCATTTCCGTAATATTAAAACCGCGCATAGTGACGCAGTAACGATACCGCACACTTAAAGACAATGTTTAAAGATCCGGGGGAAAATCTGGGCCTAATCAGCCATTAACATGTGCTGTTATCAGCCTGAGGCGGAACACCGCCTGTGCTGCGCTTGTGCTGCGCGTAGTCGCAGTGCGAGGACAAGCCCTCCGCTACGCGAGGACAAGCCCTCCGCTGCGCTTGTGCTGCGCGTAGTTCCCCTGCTGTGCGGGGACAAGCGCAGTGCGAGGACAAGCCCTCTGCTGCGCGAGGACAAGCCCTCTGCTTTGCGAGGACAAGCCCTCTGCTTTGCGAGGACAAGCCCTCATGCGCACACATTCATGATGGAAACCGCCGGCTGGGTAGGGGCCGGATAGTCCGGCCTTATGCACACGACGAGCCGGTGCGTGGTACGGGCTATATCGCCGCTTCATCTTGGAGGCGGTGGATATCATCGTCCCCATACCCAAGGTCGCGCAGGATTTCGTGGCTATGTTCCCCCAACGACGGCACTCGATCCATCCTTGCCTCGACGCCGTGCATCACCATGGGGGGAAGCAGGGCTTGCAAGGCTATACGTGGCACTACACTTGAGCAGAATTCAAGATCCGACCATTGATTTTATTGGCCTTTTCCCTGGAGACCGATCTTCCACTGTAGAAGATGAGTTGAAGGCAGTGGCGATAAACTCATCCATATCCTCACGATTCGCGACCCGTTGCGAGTTGCTCTGAAAGCGGGCGTCAGCGACGAGTTCGGGTTGACCTATCACCTCGCGGCAAAATGCCTGCCATTCCCGTTCGTTTTGAATTCCCAACATCACCCATCGACGGTCACCCGTTGCGTACGGTCCATAGGGAGCGATGGTCGCGTGACTCAAACCGCTGCGCGGCGGCGCCGCGCCCCCGTAGGCGGTGTAATAGGCGGGATATCCCATCCATTCTCCGAGCGCATCAAACAGCGACACATCGAGCACCGTCCCCCGGCCGGTTTTTTCACGCTGATACAAGGCAGTCAAAATGCCGCTGTACGCGTACATGCCGGCTGCGATGTCGGCAATGGACACGCCCACCTTTACCATGTCGGCACCGGTGCCGGTAGTGGACACCAGGCCCGTCTCACACTGCACCAACAGGTCATAGGCCTTCTTGTGCTCGTATGGACCACCTTTCCCATAACCGGAGATATTGCACTGGATCAATCTTGCATTGTGTTGTGCGATAACGGCCGAGTCCAGTCCGGCCCGTGCGGCGGCGCCGGGCGCCAGGTTCTGCACGTATACATCCGCGCGGGTCAATAACCGATGGAGGACATCCCCGGCCAGCGGATGCTTGATATCCAAGGTCAAGCTCTGTTTGGAGCGGTTGAGCCACACAAAGTGGCTCGACATGCCGTACACGGTTTTGTCGTAGTGTCGCGCAAAATCACCGTCTCCAGGCCGCTCAATTTTTATCACCGTTGCGCCGAGGTCGGCGAGTTGGCGCGTCGCGAACGGGGCGGACACCGCTTGTTCCAACGACACTACGATGACGCCGTCCAGCGGCAGCACGTTCAAAACGACCTCGGCAGACCGAGCACGTGCTCTGCGATGTAAGACAAAATCAGATTGGTGGAAATCGGTGCTACTTGGAACAGGCGCGTCTCGCGAAACTTTCGCTCCACGTCGTATTCGCTGGCGAATCCATACCCACCGTGGGTCTGCAATGCAGCATTCGCGGCCTCCCAAGAGGCATCAGCGGCCAATAACTTCGCCATGTTCGCCTCGGCCCCGCAGGGAAATCCGTTATCGAACAACTCGGCGGCGCGATAGCGCATCAGGTCTGCGGCACGCAGCTTGGCGTAGGCGTGAGCCAGCGGAAACTGAATCCCCTGATTTTGACCTATGGGCCGATCGAACACCACGCGTTCCCGCGCATACGCAGTGGCGCGCTCGACAAACCAGTCCCCGTCCCCAATACACTCCGCGGCGATCAGGATGCGCTCAGCATTCAATCCATCGAGCAGATAGCGGAACCCTTTGCCCTGCTCGCCGATCAAATTCTCCTCGAGTACTTCAAGATCGTCGAAATACAACTCATTGGTTTCGTGGTTGATCATGGTGTCAATAGGCTTCACCGTCAGCCCGTTGCCGATGGCCTCACGCAGGTCCACCAGAAACACCGACAGGCCGTCGGTCTTTTTGGCGACTTGTTCAACCGGGGTGGTGCGCGCGAACAGCAGCATCAAATCCGAATGCTGCACCCGTGATGTCCATACCTTTTGACCGTTGATGACATAGCGGTTGCCATTGTGGATAGCGGTGGTGCGGATCTTGGTGGTGTCGCTGCCGGCGCTCGGTTCGGTGACGGCAAATGCCTGCAGCCGCAATGCACCGCTGGCGATCTTGGGCAGATAGCGTTGCTTTTGTTGCGCAGAACCGTGGCGCAGCACCGTGCCCATGGTATACATCTGCGCATGACACGCCGCCGCGTTACCCCCGCAGCGGTTGATCTGCTCGAGAATCACCGATGCCTCGGCGATACCCAGTCCGGAGCCGCCGTATTGCTCAGGAATCAAGGCCCCCAGCCAGCCCGCCTCGGTCAACGCATGGACAAATTCCTGTGGATACAGACGCTCGCGATCGATGCGGCGCCAATATTCATCCGGATAGCGACGGCATAGATCGCCGACCGGGCCGCGCAGTTCGTTGTAATCGCGAGAACCGGTCACACCCAAGCACCTGCGGCGCCTTGCCGGTGGTGCTTCCCGAATCCGCCGGCAAAGAGCGACTGAATACTGCCCGTGTCGCGCAGATTCCAAGCCAGTTGGATGAGGCCGTGCATCTCATCTGGTGTTGCCGCCTGCCTATAGGCCGCCAACCGCAGCGCCTTGTTCTCTAGTTGTGGTCGGCTGAGCGGATTGCCGGGGTCACCCCGGGGCGCGTCCACGCGCATTTCATGAACCCGTCCATCCCGGGTCGTCACTCTCACTTTACCCAGCCAGCGTTGCGGATACGCCGCTTCCACTTCCGGATCACACACCATGACCACCCGCTGGCTCCAATCAATAATTACCGGGTCATTCAACGTTTCATCGTTAAAATCATCGACGCCCGCGCGGCCGCGGACCGCCAGCAACGCCAATACAAACCCCATGCAGAATTTCGCTTGATGCACGGTCCGCGGGGCGCTGACCGGCCCCAGCACATCGATCGCGGCCTGGTGTACATGGGTGTCCACGCGCACGATGTCTTGGTGCCCCAATCCCAGGCGATGCATCAGTTGGCAAAGCGCGTCGGCGGCAGGGTGCGTGTGGCGGCACGAGGCATGGAACTTGAATGATGTCTCGGTCAACGCCCATCGCTTTCCCAATTGATCAGTGAGGCGCGCGGGGTCGGCATCCACCGACATTCCCGCGGCCATGCCTTGCTTGCCGGTCAGGATTTGATGCGCACCGGTAAATCCTTCGCTCGCGAGATACGCCGACAACACGCCGTCAGCGGCGGCCTTTGCGGTGTGGAGTTGCTTGGAATCCGCGCCCTCGCGCAAAAACTCCCACAGGCCCGCGGCCTGCGTCCCCGCGTTGCCCAACGCATGCAGCATGGTGTCCCCGTCGAGCCGCAGCAAACGCGCCACCGCAGCGGCGGCGGCCAACGTTCCCGCAGTGCCGGTGGTATGAAATACACGATAATGAGAGCGGCCGAGAAACTCTCCAATGCGGACGCCCGCCTCGTAACCCGCCGTAGCGGCGGTGATCAGGTCTTGCCCCGTGGCGCCGATGGACTGTCCAGCCGCCAACACCGCGGGAAATACCACCGTGCCCGGATGTAACACCGAACCATTGTGGACATCGTCCTGCTCCACCACGTGCGAACTGGCCGCATTAACCAACGCGGCGAATAATGGCGAGGTGCGCCGTCGTGACACCAGGATCTCACTGGGCCCAGTGGCGGGGCCCATGCTGTCGGCAAAGCGCTCCAGAGCAACCACCGGAGGCGCCGCCCGGCCCGCGAATGCCGAGGCCATCCAGTCAAGGAACAGCTCCTCGGTGCGCGCCACAACGTCGTCCGGCAGCATCGTAAACGATAAGTTCGCCAGGAATGCGGCGAGCTCCCGCGTCACGTTTTGCGTGGCGTCAGTCATGGCACGCCGTTCGGTTCATGCCGCGGAATTTGCGGCGCGAAGTCCCGTTTATACACCATGAGTGTACGTTGAAAACTGATCACCACCGTACCAGACTGGTTATAGCCGATGGTGTTGACCGTAACGATACCCACATTGTCCCGGGACTTCGACTCGCGCGCGGCCAATACCTCCGATTGCGAATAAATGGTGTCGCCCTCGAACACGGGATTGGGTAATGTCACCGCGTCCCAACCGAGATTCGCAAACACATTTTGCGAGATATCGGTGACGCTTTGTCCCGTCACCAGTGCCAGCGTAAAGGTCGAGTCGACCAGCGGTTGGCCGAATTCGGTCTGTTTGGAATAATGATGATCGAAATGAATTGGCGCCGTGTTTTGGGTCAACAGCGTGAACCAAATGTTATCGGTGGTGGTGACAGTGCGCCCGAGTGGGTGACGGTAGATATCGCCCACTTCGAAATCCTCAAAAAAACGTCCCCGCCAACCTTCCTTTACCGCCATAGCTTGTTCACTCCCATTAATCGATTGCGGTCAATACCACACATCCCGGACGACACCGGAGCGATCAGGCACGGCGAGCAATGGCCGCTTCGAGTAGCGACAAAAAATCCTCGTCGTCCCTTACCTGTGAGATCTCAGCGGAGGTCACCGTATAGCCATGTGGCTTAGCGATGGACTCATAGCGTGGGACCCGCGCATGAAACAAGCGCGGAAACACCCAACGAGTGAAAGCATCCGGATCAATCCCATCGTGGCCAGAGAGACCTTGATCCCTGAGGTAGGCGCTCAATTGTTGCTCTAAAAAAGCCGGCCGGTAGTAAAGCGGTTTGGGATCGGCTTCCGCGCGTTCGATCAACTCAGCCTCATCCTCCGCGGTCACCTGAATGTAAAGAATTAATGTATGTTTGACCAGCACCTCCATCGAGCTGGCATCTTCCAATTCACACAAGCTACCGCCCACATCATTGACGAAGTTCTTGTAGCCGTATATTTGCCGCGCCTTGCGTATGAAATCCGGTACGTCCTTCATCGCTGCAATCTCGCCCAGCCGATACAATTCCTGTCGTCGTTCAAACTCGTTGATGGGCAGGCCGCCTTTGTCCGGATCTCCGGGTTTGCCGACAAAACTCAGCACCGCCTCCAGATTGTCCACCGTAATATTGTGGCCGATGTAGATCGAATCGGAGCGCAGCAGGTCGCGCAGGAATGGCATTTCCATCGCCTGTTGCTTGATGTTGTCGAGAATCGGTTCATCGAGATAACGCGTACCGATGCGATAGTCTCCCGAGTAGTGGAACCAGTCATGCCGGCGCAGAATACCTGACAGATGTGTCTTGCCGACGCCGGACATACCCAGCAGGGTAATGCTCTTGTTCGCCCAGTTGTGGAATTCCTCGATACTAAGTCTCACGGGCTACGCCTGTTCTTTTCAACCACCGGTATCAGTCCGCGACCGGCGCAGGCTGCATGGGTTTTTTTCCGACTTGCTGCAAAATATTTCCCGCCACGATAAACACTAAACCTACCAGTGTCGATTCCAGTATTTTCTCCCCAACCAGAAAATGAATAAAGATCAGCGACAAAAATGGCGAGAAAAATATGAGATTTGCCACACTGGCAGTGGCGCACGTCAGACGCAGCGCATTTAGCCACAGCACGAACGCGATACCCATCTCGAACAATCCCACATATGCCGCCCCAACCCATCCCAGGGTATGCCCGATGTGAAGGTCCGAAAGAACGACCACCGCAATGAATACCAGTGGCAAACCAAACAGGAAATTCAGAAACAAGCTTGCCACCGGGTCTTTACGATCCTTGGTATTGTAAATCCAGTATATCGCCCAAATCACCGTGCTGCCCAGGGCGAGCGCCACTCCGGTGGCGTTGCTGAACCGCAGTGACAACAACTCACCATGGGTGGAGATGATGACGACTCCCAAGTAACTGATCAAGATCGCCAGCAACTGCCTGGTCGCGATGCGTTGCTTGAGTAAAGGGACGGACAACAGAGTGAGCGTTATCGCCCAGGTGTAGTTCAGTGGTTGCGCTTCCTGCGCCGGTAATAGGTCGTAGGCCTTGAACAGCACCAGGTAGTACAAGAAGGGGCTTAGAGTCCCCAATAGCGCCGCATGAACCAGATCTTGCCGCGAATAGGTACGCAATACGTGAAGCTTTTTCTGGATGAGCAAGATTGCAAATAAAGTAATCACCGATACCAGGTTCGCGTAAAACAGCAGCTGAATGGAGTCCATATAACGAAGTGACAGCTTGAACGCGGAAGCGACGGTCGACCACAACAACACGGTTATGGCAGCAAATATATAGGCTTTGTGTTGATTGGTCATCGAGTCACAGCAGGAGCAATCGGAGGCAGTTGTAGCTATAGTGTCTGCAGCTAGGGTGAATCATCCAGCACCACAACACCCTTGTTCGGCCACCATGGATAATCTTTGCGGCCGCCGCCATAGCTCCGATACTGGTAGCGATGGCGACGGGCATGGCGGGTTTCACGTCTGAGATCCCGAAACGACCCCTGCAACCGGCGTAACGCTTGGTGGGTGCGGTGCGACCCGGGGAGATAGGTATACCGGTATTGGCTGCGAAAATCGTGAAAACCCGCAGCGAGTTCTTCGAATAACCGACGCTGATGCCGGCGCGGCGCGTGCGGTTCGAGGGCGCGCCGGTATAGTCTCGCGGCCCGGATGAGCTTGCGCGCCGATTTGGTCAGGTGAGCGCGTCCCAGGATATGGTGGAGGTGATGATGCATGTGCTCCGCCGCCTGTTCGAAATCATCAGCCGCTTGCGCTACGCGCTGGTGATTCGGAAGATGGGACTGCCGCGCCTCGGCCTGACCCATACCCAGTAGTGTGGTGCCGATCAGCGGCAGGACGAATCGTATTACGTACGTTTTCATGGCCGTCTCCTTTGTTAAAGTTTCGCCGGGAAATCCGCAAGTGATTGGATTACGCGTCACCCTAGCGCATCGGCCATGAATCAGCGCTGAACCACGTGTGAACACACGCTGAATGAAATTAAAATAAGAACAATCGTTACATGGACATTTCTAGCTCCGCCGTAATCGCATCCAGACCGGCGCTGGCGCATGCCTCGTCCGTTTTACCGGACGGCGCGCCGCTGACACCAATGCCGCCGATGATGGTTCCGCCGGCGGTTATGGGCAAACCGCCGGCGGACAATATGATCCCCTCTATCTTGCCGGGAGAGAACGGCGACGTGAATCGACTTTCGAGTTGCGACGTCGGCGCATTGAAATTCATCGCCGCATAGGCCTTCTGCTGCGCGACGTCCACGGTGAGCGGCATCGCAAGCGTGTCGCGCAACACGACCTGTTGCCGACCACCGCGGTCCACCATCGCCACGGTAACGTTCATGCCCTTCTCCCGACAGGCCTCGATCGTGGACATGGCGGCTTTTACCGCCAAGTCCAGGCTCAACCGCTGAATCGGAAGCGTCGCCGGTGCTTCTTCATCAGCGTGCGACAACGCTGTGTTCACGAACAGAGTGGCTGCGGCAACCAGTACACCGTATTTCATTTCATACTCCTCAATTGTCTAGTGGGTACTTTTGTGAATCTGCACACGCACGGCTTTGAGGGCATATCAAAACTGCTGATCGCCCAAACCTGCTTCCGAGCGATGATGAGCAAACACGCGCACACATTGCCTAAAGGCCTCATCGGGGATGACGGCTTTGGCTGCTTCACATTGCCGTGTGTAGACTTCCATTACCCCGCGGGAGATCCGCGGCTTATGCGGAATTTGCTCCACGGTATTGGCGACTTCGATGGCGACCAAAGCGTTCAGAGTCGCGGATGGAACTTCCACCAACTCGCCGTCAATAGTGTTCAATAGCATTACATCGCTGGCGCCGATATTGTCAAAATATTTATTGCGGTCGGTCGTGCTGAAAAAATAAACCAACTGCTCTGCTGCAACGCCAATCAGGCTGCGAACATAGCCACGTTGGCTGTGGTCGAGTAACGAATGCGCAAATGTTTGGGTGCCGTAAATGCTGTGAAACAAACCGGCAACGCACGTCGCTTCGTTGCACTCCCACTGCGTTAACAGCTCGTAGGTGCCCCTTAGATGATCGAGCAAGGTGCGGCCGGAGTGCGGTACCTGGCGGGCTCCAACGTGAACAAGCAATTGCCGGTGCGCAGCGTTCAAAACCGGGTTACCAGCCTGGCATGCCCCGTTAATTCAACCCACATACGCGCCTGCAGCGCGATGCGGCGGCACCACAAGGCGGACCGTCGGGGTTTTTGAGCACACTGCTGTTGACCACATTTCCACCGTTGATCAGGCGCTCTACGGGTGTATCCAGCGCGACATCGCCGGGGTCCATCCCAACCGCCGCGCATAACTCGCCCCAGCAACGCAGTTTGCCGTGAATGGAGTGGCGGACTTCGAATACGCGTCCGGTGGCACCACAGAGATAATCATAGGTCGGCATGGCTTTGAAACACTATTTCGCTACGGTAGATCCATTATACCTGCGCTCATCAAGCTGTCATCTGCACATTTATCCTGTAACTCGCATATTGCATCAAGACCGGGAAAGCGGCGCTAACGGATTGTCTGATATGTCGAATTGGATGCTTGTTCACCGCCAGGTTCTGTATTCGCGGCGACGCATACCGCCCGGATAATAGTAAAAAATACAAGAGCTTGTAATCCATACCCGGGGCTGCCCACGAGACAGGAGGCGACACGCGCGAGGATGATCCCGTTTTCATTCCAGTTCGCCGCTCTGCTGCCCCTAGCGCGCTGGGTTTTCGGTTACGGCCGCGAGTTTCGTGAATGCGGTCCTTGCGGAATCGTCAGCCGGTGTGGGACGGCAATGAATCCGGGCTTGATTTTGCGGTTGGACTGCTAGACTTAAATATTAATCACTGTCCGAACAATATCCTAGGTTTTTAGGGGGTTTTTGGGAAGACGCAATCACCCATTGCGTTCACCAATCACCAGCAAACAATCGGCGGGGCGTCGCGTATGCGCGACAACGGCCAGTTGCGGCGTGAATGTCCCGCAACACTTTTGACGTACGCACTAACGGGGTCAAATATTGCGATGACAGAGAAACGCGACGCGCCACGGCTAACCATCGGCGCCCCGATACGCTTCCGCATGCACAACGACAACCAGATTGCACAAGGCGTCGTCGTCGACATGAGTCGCACCGGGATCCTGCTCGAGAGCGATCACGAGCTCGAACTGGGAACCGTAATTAACGCCGAGATCCATGAGGAACATAACGGTGCGATCTTGCGATTTAGTGGGGTCATCGTGCGCATCGAGCAAACCGGGGTACGCAGCACGCGGTACGGGTGCCGATTCGAGCGTGCGGGAGAGAACTGACCTGTGCATCGCACCAAGTCGCCCCGCGAGCCATTGAGACCTTGCCGATACCAAAGGCCGGACGAGGGCACAGAGTAACCGCACACAGCATTGTACCCGCAGCGGCAAACATTGCAGCGGTCATTTCAGTTCCATCCCATGAGCTGATAAGCTTCGCCGCGGATTATGGGTCGTGACGTCACAACACACGGGCACGGCGTCCTCACCAACCGATCCTGCGACTACGCGCAGGACAAGTCTTTTCGCTAGCTTCCGGGATTCTTGGCGTAAAACTTGCCGTCAACATCAGGGCCGAGGACGGCGTTGTTTTTGAGAGCTTGCACGCACGATCAATGTCGGTATAAATACGAATCCTGAGTGCGCGGAAGATCCCAGTCCACAAATCGCCCAAGATGGTCCACCCCTAATCCGTCCAAGCAACCTGGAGAATCGAATGTTTCCGATCTTATACGACACGCCGTGCGTCTTTCCGGTGCAGACCGCGAATAGAGGCCGGACTACCCCGGCGTCCGCACGATCTCGAACACCCCGACTCGTGATTCGCTCAATCCATAGCTACGGCTATAGATGTCGCTACAGCGCGGTGTCAACGCGCGCTACCCGTGCGGTCATCCAGAAAGCTTGGTGCAGTGTAGGGCTCTCCTCCAGAAGGAGGATACCGTGACTGCAAAATCGATATCGCTCGCCCTCCAAGGGGGCGGCGCCCACGGGGCTTTTACATGGGGCGTACTGGAAAGATTGATCGAAGACGAACGCATCAAAATCGATGGCATCAGCGGTACCAGCGCAGGAGCAATAAACGCTGCGGTGCTTGCGGACGGTTATCATAAAAATGGACGCGCAGGGGCGGCCGCGGCGCTGGAAAAATTTTGGCGCACCATGAGCCGCTATGGTTCGTTCAATCCATACCATTCTAGCGCGCTCAATCCCACCGGCCCAGCTTGGCCACCGACGGCCATGTGGCTGAACATACTGTCTCATCTCGCCTCTCCGTATCAACTCAATCCGTTCAATATCAATCCATTAAAAGATGTGTTGGTCAACACCATCGACTTCGATTGCCTGCGACATTGTTCGGAACTCAAACTATTCGTATCGGCCACTAATATACGCACCAACCGCCTGCGAATCTTTACCAACAGGGAACTGAGCGTTTCCGCTTTGCTTGCATCTGCGTGCCTGCCACAAATACATCACACGGTGGAAGTAGATGGCGAGTACTATTGGGATGGTGGGTTTACCGGCAATCCTGTATTGGAACCGTTGGTCAATGATTGCGACGCCAACGATATTCTGATCGTTCAAATCAATCCCACTCACCGCGAAGAGGTTCCGGTAACCGCACAGGACATTTCCGAACGCTTGAACGAAATCACTTTCAACTCAAATCTTATGCGCGAAATTCGGCACATTGCCGAGATCACACGGTTGATCGAAGCCGGCGTCGTCGATGATCCCAGGTTCCACCGTACCTACTTTCATCTCGTGCACGCCAACGAGGAGATGAAGCAATTCAGCATGCATACGAAATATGACACCGCGTGGTCGTTCCTGACCAAGCTTCGCGAGACTGGCCGTCGAGAGTCAGACGCGTGGTTAACGGCTAATTTCAACACGTTAGGCAAACGCAGCAGCTTGTCCATACAAGAATGGGCGCCCAAATATTGGCATCGCACCCAAGTAGCCACAACATCCGAACCTGAAGACAGTACTGTCCCAAATAACGGTAACGTCAAACGGTTCGTAAAAAAACGGAATCGATAGCCGACGAAAATCGGCGAGATATTGTCATATGCTGCGATGCACGCACTTCCTTGTAAAGTCTCGTTTGGCTGTCGCCAGCGTGTATCGACGTCTTACCAGCCGGTGGCGCCGGATGCCCGACTTTATCATTATCGGAGCCCAGAAAGCGGGAACTTCTTCGCTGTATTTCTATTTGTCGCAGCACCCAAGTATCAGAGTCTCGGCGATAAAGGAAATTCATTATTACAATTACTACACCTTGCGAGGCAAAGGGCTGGGATGGTACAAAAGTTTCTTTCCGTTGAGTCTGTTCAGCAGGCATCAGCTCACCGGCGAAGCATCTCCGTACTATTTGTTCGACGAGACCGTACCGCCGAGGATTAAAAAGGACTTGCGGGACGTCAAGTTGATTGCCCTTCTGCGAGATCCCATAGACCGGGCATATTCTGCCTACAGCATGAACAAACGACGGGAGGACAGGAGGGACTTCCCGACGTTCGAGGAGGCTATCGCCAACGACGACATGTCATCCGAACAAAGTTCGCTCTATTTGTATCGGGGAAGATACGCAGATCACATCAAACATTGGCTTCGCCATTTCAACCGTGACCAGTTCTTATTTATCAAGAGTGAAGAATTTTTTCAGGACCCGAAACAATCGTTGGACGAAGTCTATGAGTTCTTGGGCGTCGAAAAGATTTACCCGCACAACACCCAGGCGCAGGAGGTAGGAAGGTACACGAACCTGTCGGCGGACACGCGCAAAAGAGTAGCGGCATATTTCAAGCAACCCAATGATGATCTTGTTGCAATCCTGGGAAATCGATATCGGTGGTAACGCTTGTTGGGCTCTGACAGGAACACTCGCTCAGCGATGGCTTCGCGCAGCCACTCATCGTCATGCGGGCTGAGACGCCGCAAACTGGGGCCATCATGAGGTGGTCAACGAGGCAGCAAGATCCTGGCACCCTTACACCAATATTGGCCGCATTGAGACGGGCACGAACCGCCCATTTATGGACGTTTTTACGTCTTATTAAGAAAGGCAGGTTGTTTCGTCCCTTGCAACTTGCGTACGTTTGACGCCCATGTCGAAAGTGAGAAGCATTACCTTTGATTGGCAATTTGCGGTTCCGGCAGAGCGCATGTGGTCTGTGTTGGCCGACACCGCGCTCTTTAACGAAGCCGCCGGTTTCCCCAAGCACGATATCGACGAGATCCCGCGGCCGGACGGTTCGGTCAGCTTCGTCGCTCATGCCAATGTCGGCCCGCTGACCATCACCTGGGATGATGAACCGCAGAATTGGGTGTCGAAGCGATGGTTCCGTCATTGCAGAAGATTCCGCAACGGACCATTCAATTATCTTTGTGCCACGTTTCGGCTCCGCCCCAACGGGGGCGGCAGCCACGGTGAGTACACCATCGAAGTCGAACCGGCCAACGTCCTGGGCCAGCTTCTGCTCGGCCCCGGTTTCTTCAAACGGATATACAGTAAATTCACGCGCTTGGTTTCGGATGCGGAGGCGTATTGCGAAGGGTGGAGAGAGACTCAATTCGAGATCAAGCCACCGGCGTTGCCAAAAGAAATGGCCCGACGCACCGCACAAATCGCGGATCGAATCGAGTCAACACGACACGGTCATGACCTTGCGCATACGCTGGTTGAGTACGTCATCACCAGGCCGGAAGCCGACGTGGCGAGCATGCGGCCATTGGCTCTAGCGCGATTGTGGGATGTGCCTGAACGCCATGCCATCGAGGTGTGCTTGGAGGCGGTACGGCAGGGTCTATTAGGATTACGCTGGTCACTGTTGTGTCCACGATGTCAAACCGGCAAGGCCAGCGTCGCGGCGCTGAAAGATCTACCAACGGGCGCTCATTGCTCGACCTGCAACATCGACTTTGGATTAAGTTTCTCACAAAATATTGAACTCGTTTTTCATCCGGCTACAACAATCCGCGCCCTGGACCACCGGGAGTACTGCTTGATGGGACCAATGAGCACACCGCATATTCTGGCGCAATTGTCCCTTGCGGCCGGAGAACAACGCATGGAATCTGTTCAACTGACGCCGGATGTAGGCTACAGGATTCGCACCCTCGAACCCGGAGACGAATGTAACGTGACCTATACAGGGGGAAGCTTTCCGGAGGTGGTTGCCGAACGCGATGCCATTACCACCGGAGGGCCAGTCAGCGTGGGCATGGTTGCGTTCATCAACCGCAGCCACCGGCCGTTGACATTCATCCTCGAGGAACTCATGTGGCGGCGCGACGCCTTGACCGCTCATCGTGCCACTACGCTGCAGGCATTTCGGGACTTGTTCAATGATGATGTCCTGCGTCCCGGGGACGACGTCGAAATTGATTCGATATCGTTCCTGTTCACTGATCTCAAGGGGTCGACGGCGATGTACGATCAGATTGGTGACGCACAGGCATATGTACTGGTACGTGAGCACTTCGAGATACTCGGCGATGCGGTCCATGAGCATGATGGGAGCATCGTAAAAAAGATCGGGGACGCAGTTATGGCAGTATTCTTTAATCCTGTCGACGCACTCAATTGCGCGATACGCATTCAGCATGACATTAATTGGTTTAATCGGACATCCGATCGAGACCCGATCATTGTCAAACTCGGACTGCATACCGGCCGGTGCCTATCGGTGAACCTGAATGACCGACTCGATTATTATGGTTCGGCAGTCAATTTGGCCGCCAGGCTTCAAGCGCGAAGTGACGGTGGCGACATCGTCATGTCGGCCGCACTTGCCGATGATCCACAGATTGCGCTGATACTCGATGGTTATTCTCCAGTACGGGAAACGATTGCACTGACGGGATTTTCCGACCCAATTTGTTTTTGGCGAATCCCCGCTAGGGAATTAACCGCGTATCGTGAACCACAACCTCTCATCCAGCCCAAACGCACAGTGTCGAATGCCGCTGTGGAATTGGAGACCTACACCCACGACGCGGATAATGTGTAACACCGCCCGAGTTGGATATGCTGCGACCGTTTCTGGCATATAATGCGATCATCCAGGACCGAACCGGAATCGTCATGAAACATTCAATAGTTTTTCTAATCCTGTTACTGGTTGTGAGTGGAGCACGCGCACAAGAGTTCGACACAAAAACCATGGAGTCGTTCGCAACCGGATTATTTGAACAGATGGATCTAGACCGCGATGGAGTTTTGACTTCCGAGGAATACGCACACACCGAGGGCGGCGGATTCCCGGTTGATTATCAGTTGCTCGACCTTGATGGAGATGGCGTAGTGGCCAAATCGGAGTATCTGCTGGCGGTACGAAAATTTCATCCCCCCACGCATCATAAAGCGATTTGACCGGGCGCATGGATATTCGCCAATTCGGTGGAAAACACGCATAGCGGTTTGATCTCGAGAATCAAGCCCGACTTGTGGCGGCGGCGTCAAGAATTACCGCGCCCGTCCCTACGGGACCCGGCCCCGTAGAACAGACAACCCTCCGCACCGTCGATTAATCATGTCACCCTCGAAGGACGCCGTAGAACTGCTACACGGCTTTCTGCGACGCCTGCGCTCAGCGTACCAACGCATCCACAACGACTCCGGCAGCGAGATCAGCGGACCGGTGTTTAGTTTGGACCTGGCGATCGGTGCACTCAAGGACCTCATGGAACATAGTCCCGTGCCGTTGCATATCACCGTATTGGGGCCAACACAGTCAGGCAAGAGCACGATCGTCAACCTGCTGCTGGGAATGGAGGCGGCAAGGACCAGTCCACTCGCCGGTTTTACGCGCACCTTACAAGGATTCACCGTGAATACCAGTGATACACAGCATGGTAAAGTTGGTGCGTTTTTCTCCCAGACACGCAAAGAATTGGTGTCCTTGTCTGCTATCGATGATCCGAAAAGGGCACTAGCAAATAGTGCCTACACCGTGTGGGACACCCCTGATTTTGACTCACACTCGTCGCGGGAATATCGCACCTTGGTCACCCAGGCCGCCACGCTGTCCGATCTGATCATCCTCGTGGTCAGCAGGGAGAAGTACTCCGATTTATCCGTGTGGAAATTGTTGGACTTGCTGTTTCCCCTGCGTCGGCCGCTGCTCATTTGTCTCAATAAAGCAAGCCAGGACCTACCAAGACTGCGATCCGCCTTGCAAGGTCGGATTGAGGAGTCGCGTTATCACGCTCAGGAAATCCCGATCTGCAGCTTACCCTACGTTGAAGACGGAAACCTCCATACATTGCTGGCGAACCCGGCTTCGGACGATTTTCTGCGCACGGTAAACAAGACATTGCAGCCGGTCACCGCGACGCTGCGTGATACGGGGGCCCGCGCCCTGCTCAATGAGCACTGGGAGGAATGGCTGCGGCCGGTCCGGCTGGAACACGATGCAGCGGTACGGTGGCAAGAGACTGTTGACGCTGCGGTCAACGACGCGGTTGACTCCTATCAAACACAATATCTCGAACACTCACGCCATGACGGCACCTTCAACAGGGCCATGGTGCAGCTCCTGGAACTGCTCGAGATCCCAGCCCTTGCCAGGCCCCTGGCAACCACCAGACAGATTTTGACTTGGCCGCTTCGTAAGTTGTTCGCAGGCAAGATCGAATCAGGGGCCTCGCACACCGATGTGGAACGCGCCGTTCTGGAAGAGATTTTCGCGCACTTGTTGTTATTGCTGCGCCGTAAGATCGGGGATAACGCGGCATCCAAGGGACACCACATAAACTGGTGGCGCGCCATGGCCAAGGCGTTCGATGAAAACTCAAGCGCGGTGCGAAAAGGGTTCGCCGACGCGGTCGGCGATTATCAGCGCGACTTCGAAACGGAAATCGACCAGGCGGCCCGCGCCCTTTACGACAAGCTAGCGCAGAGTCCCGCCACCCTGAATAGCTTGCGCGCAGCCCGCATTACAGCGGATGCCGCCGGCGTAGCGTTGGCCTTCAAGACCGGAGCGATCGGGGTCAACGAGCTGGTGCTGACACCAGCGATGTTGTCGTTGACCTCTTTGTTAACCGAAAGCGCAGTCGGAACATTCATGAGTTCCGTCAAGGGCGAACTCAAAACGCGTCAACAACATCAGGTCAACTCGGTCATTTCACGATACTGTAAGCATGCGTTTTCTGGTCTACCCGGACAGCTACGAGATGAGCGTTTATTCTTGGTTGAGCGGGAAGAATTAGAGCGCGCAGAACAGCTCAGGCAGACATTGTGAGTGACGAATTTCAACGCGCCTACGCGGCGCTAGCGCGGTGGGTGGACCATGCGGTGGACCAGGGCTGGCTCACGGAAACAGACCGTAAGTCGCTGCAAAGAATAGAACGAGCCAACGCAGACGACCTATTCGTGGCCGCAGATAAAAGGCCGTTAGTGGTCGGCCTGTTCGGCGGGACCGGCGTTGGCAAGAGCAGCCTTTTGAACCGGCTCGCCGGAGAAGCTGTCGCCAAGGTCGGTGTGGAGCGCCCGACCTCCCGGGAGGTTACGCTGTACTTGCACGAGTCCCATGCGCTGTCCTCGCTACCCAAGGAGTTCCCAGTCAACAAGACCCGCATCGCCCACCACCGGGACGATTCAAGGCGCGATGTGGTGTGGATCGATATGCCGGACATCGACAGTACCGAAACCGACAACCGGAAATTGGTGTTCGCGTGGTTACCCTATATTGATTGGGTGATCTACGTAGTCAGCCCGGAGCGCTATCGCGACGACGCAGGGTGGCAAATAGTTCAAAAACGCGGACATCGCCACCGGTGGATGTTTGTGATGAATCAGTGGGATATGGGTAACGCCGCACAGATTGACGAGTTTATCGGCGATCTCGAGCACGCCGGCTTCGATGAGCCGATGGTTCTAACGAGCAGTTGCGCAGGTAATGCAGCGGCAGATGAGTTTGCCCGCATCGAACATACTATCCGCGAAGCTATCGATGCCCACGGACTGGCCGAACTCAAGCGACTGGGAGTGTGGGCGCGGCTGCGCGACCTCGAGCAGCTGCGAGCCGCTTTCGAGGCGCGATTTGGGGACGACAATACCTGGCGGCGTTTCGTGCAAACCCATCGTGTCCATGCGCAGCGGATCTTGAACAAACTCCGGGAGAGTATGCACTGGCCCATCGCGACCATCGCCAACCGTTTTCGCGATCGGGAACGCGGATGGTTCAACACGCACAGATTGGTGGCGCCAGAAGCGATGGAAATGCCCGATCTTGGCGCGCAACTGTGGTCGGCGCAGGCACAACGGTATGTGGAGGACATCGTCAGCCAGGCGGTGATCGATTCCGACGTGCACGGTATCGCCACCGACGCGGTGCAACGATCGATACAGTCGAGCCTGGCGCCGGCTGGCGACACGATGATCGGCGCTGCAGCGGTGGGGCTGGAGCGGGCGCTTTCCAAACCAGGCACGTCACTTACGCGGGGTGCGCACGCGTTCGCCCGTTGGTCCATGTACTTGCTGCCGCTCACCGCCACCACCTGGGCCGCGTTTAGCGTCGTGACCCGTTACCAGCTCGCGCTGACAGGTGGCGGCGATTTTCTGGGCATCGATTTCGCGATCCACAGCCTCCTTTTGATATTCCTTGCCTGGTTGGCGCCGTTTGTCACCTATCGACTGCTGAAGCCGTCATTGCGGGCCAGCGTCCGGCGTGGCCTGGAATCAGGGACCGGGAAGGCGATAGGGGCGCTCATGGCGAATCTCGAACAAGCGTATAAACAACTCGAGCGGGAAAGAACAGAGTTGCTAGACTCACGCGGTGCACTTGGATCATGAATGCCGCTGCAGTCTGGCTGGTCCGGCACCCAGGTTTCTTTTACGCAGCGGATCGCCGGCTCTGATCAAGGTTGATTTATGTTAACGGACAAAAAAGCGATACGGCCCCTCGCGGATCGGATGCGTCCGCGCAGGATAGGCGAGTTCGTGGGACAGGATCACCTGCTGGCCGCAAACAAACCGCTCCGGGGGGCGCTCGAGAGCGGCCTATTGCACTCGATGGTGTTTTGGGGTCCGCCGGGCACTGGTAAGACCACGCTCGCTCATCTGCTCGCTCAGCGTACGGACGCCCAGTTCCTGCGCGTCTCGGCTGTGCTGTCCGGAATCAAGGATATTCGCGCGGCGGTGCAAAGCGCAAAGCAGGCGCGTTGCAATCAACATCGGCCCACAGTGTTGTTCGTCGATGAAGTTCATCGCTTCAACAAGGCGCAGCAGGACGCGTTTCTGCCCCATATCGAGGATGGCACCGTAACCTTTGTCGCCGCGACCACGGAAAATCCCTCGTTCGAGCTAATCCCCGCCCTGTTGTCACGGGTGCGGGTGTATGTGCTCAAGGCCCTGGACGGAGGCGCGATACGAAAGGTGATCGACGCGGCGCTGGCCGAGCCGGCGCGGGGATTGGGAGACCTAGAGATATCCATTGACGAATCCCTGCGTGACCAGATTGCGCTGGCGGCGGACGGGGATGCTCGCCGGGCGCTGAACTTTCTCGAGATTGCCGCCGATCTCGCCGACGACACACAGAACGAATTGCTGATTACCGCCGAGATCGTGCGCGAGGTGATTACCGGCGGTATGCGGCGCTTCGACAAAGCTGGCGAGGTGTTCTATGACCAGATATCCGCGTTGCACAAATCGGTGCGCGGGTCAGCGCCGGACGCGGCCTTGTATTGGTACGCGCGCATGCTCGATGGCGGCTGTGATCCGGTCTATATCGCGCGCCGTGTCGTACGCATGGCAGCGGAGGATGTCGGCAACGCCGACCCGCGCGCCTTGAGTTTATGTCTGGATGCCTGGGACGCCTACGAGCGGCTCGGCAGTCCCGAGGGCGAACTCGCCATCGCGCAGGCCATAGTTTATCTCGCTTGCGCGGCCAAGAGTAATGCCGTTTACGCCGCATTTAACGCCGCCGCCGATGACGTGACGACATATGGATCCTTGGAGGTACCCATGCATCTGCGCAACGCCCCGACCCTGCTGATGAAACAGCTCGGGCATGGCCGACGCTATCGCTACGCCCACGACGAACCCCAGGGGTACGCGGCCGGCGTGAACTATTTTCCGGACGCCATACCGCGGCGCACGTACTACCGTCCGGTCGACAGAGGCCTGGAGCAAAAGATCTCCGAAAAGCTAGCCCGACTGCGCGAGTTGGACAAGAAAAATAAATGATAGTCGCATCTAGATTCCATACCGAAGAAGGCCTACATTGAAACCCTCACACACGGAGGGTCACTCATGGCCGCATTCCATGCCCGTTCCGTAGCCGGCGTCCTGGCCGGTATCGTCGCGCTAATATCCAGCACCGCCATCGCGGGGCAGTTCACGCAGACGCCCTATACACCACAAAAGGTGGTTTTTGATTTCTATTTCAACGAACCCCAGGCGATCAATTCCGCATTGTATTGGGTGCGCGGGTTATTGAATCCGTTGTCGGAGCATCCCTATGACTACGCCCCGGAACAACACAGCGTGGTGATTGTGCTGCACGGCATGGAGATTGTGACCCTGGCGAAAAGCAATTACCAAACTTATCAGCAGGCGGTGGAACGCATGCGCTACTACGCCGAACTCGGTGTCGCGTTCAAGGTATGCGGACTGGCATTGCCGGAGTATCAATATGCGCCCGCGGATCTGTATGAGTTCGTCGAGGTGGTGCCGTCGGCGATCACCGAGCTCGTCCATTGGCAGAACAAGGGCCACGCTCTGGTCCGCCCGCAGATCATGGAGAAGATCTACGCCGTGGATGAAATTCGCTAGTCCGCGGCGCGGACCGTCAAAATAGGGGTCGGGGTCACAGACTCCGACCCCTATTTTCCAGGGTATAAAAGATTCAATGGACGGCTACTTACGTTGACCCGCGATTCCCAAGGGGCATGTCCCGGGTGCCGAATACGGGTCACTTATCAATAAGTTAGTCTCGATCAGGGCAGAATTTGACGCCGCAGCGGGTATCAAAACTCTTAGTATAATCTATACTTTCCTTAGATTATTAACCCACCTACGCGTATAGTTTTCAAAATATTGAATAAACCGCTACTGCGGATAAGCGTGTAGATGACCGGTTGGACCACTTCGAGGCCTGGAGAGAAAGGGATCGCAACCATGGGTGCAACTGATAGCGTGCGGTGGCGACTGGTCGTCGCCGTCGGCCTGTTAATGTTCACTGCGTGGACTTTGCTGCATGCCGCCGAGGTGTCCACCCACGATGTCAGCCACAAGAAAGTCTTGTTGCTGTTCTCCTACCACCCGACTTTCGTCAGCTCGCCCTCGATCGTGCAGGGCGTGCGGTCGGTGCTCGATAAACGTGGGATAGCCCTCGATATCGAGTATATGGACAGCAAGCGTGTCCTGGACGATGTGAGCACGAACAACTTTCTGCACTTACTTTCCTACAAGCTCGAAAAACGCCCGCCTTACGATCTGGTGATGCTATCGGACGACAATGCGTTGCGCTTTGCCTTGGACTATCAGGCGCAGCTGTTTCCGCAAATTCCGATCGTGTTTCTGGGCGTCAACGATGTGCAAACAGCCATTCAGATGGATGATCACCCATTGATCACGGGGGTCATCGAAGCGCCATCCTATCAGCGCACCATCGACCTCATGAAGTCTTTGCAGCGGCCGTTGACGAAAATCATAGCCGTTGTCGATGCCACGCCGACGGGCCAAGCCGACCGGTCCACCTTCGACCGGCTGGCTGATCGCTATCCGGAAATACACTTTCAGGCGCTGTCTTTGGGAACCATGAGTTGGGAGCGGCTCGGGCAGCGGCTGGCGCAGCTTGAACCCAACACCGCGGTACTCCGCCTGTCCGCGTTTCGTGACCAAGAAGGAGAGGTGTTGACAAAGCACCAAGCGCTGGCCCTGATGACGGAAAATTCCCCAGCTCCGGTCTACGTGCTCCGCGAGAACGCTCTGCTTACCGGCGCTTTGGGCGGCGTCGTGCTGAGTCACCGCGAACAGGGTCGGCAGGCGGCTCTAATGGCTGTAAGGGTGCTGCAGGGCGTGCCGGTGTCCTCAATCAAGGTCATGCGTCAAAGTCCCAATCGGCCGATGTTCGATTACGCGGCCTTGCAACGCTTTGGTATTTCGCAGACTTCGCTTCCGGCCGGCAGTATCGTGATCAATACACCGGCCAGCTTTGCGAAACAGTACGCCGGCCTCATCACAATCGTGATCGGGGTCATCGTTCTCCTGCTGGTTTTTAGTACTTACCTCATGTGGCAGATTCGCGCGCGTAAACGGGCTGAAGCAAGCCTGCAGGGCAGTAAAACGCGATATCAAACCATTTTTCAGTCCGCAGGCGTATCCCTGTGGGAAGAAGATTTTTCGCGGGTCCAGACAGCGCTCGATGACTTGAAATCCCAGGGTGTAGAGGATCTACGTGCGTATCTGGATGACCATCCGGCATTTGTTCGCGACGCGATAAGGCGTATCACGATACTCGATGTCAACGATGCCAGCCTGAGACTGTTCGGGGCCACGGATAAGCAGCGATTGCTGGGCTCTCTGGAAGCGCTATTCCTCCCAGAATCACTAGCCGTGTTCAAAGAAGCACTGATCGCCATGGCGAACGGCAAGCGATTTTACGAGAACGAAGTAAGTTTGCTGACGCTGCAGGGACGGCGTATGAATATGTTAATGACATTGGTCATTCCGAGGCGGGACGACGAGTTTGTCAAGGCGCTCGTGAGTTTTACCGACATCACCCAACGTAAGCAGACAGAGGAGGCGTTGCGTGAAAGTGAGGAGCACTTCCGCAATTTGATCGAAGGATCCATCGAAGGCATTCTCATCGATCGATGGCGGAAACCGTTGTTCGTGAATCAGAGCTTCGTTGACATGCTCGGCTACGAATCAGGGGATGAGATCGTGGCGATGGATTCCATGGACGCCTGTGTTGCGCCCCATGAGCGTGAACGCCTCAAACGCTACACCGAAACCCGGATGAAGGGAGATTCGGCACCAAAGCAGTATGAGTATGAAGCGCTGCGCAAAGACGGATCGACGGTAATCCTGCAAAATCTTGCGCGGACGATTCATTGGCGGGGCGAGCCCGCCATCCAAAGCACGGTCATCAACATTACCGACCGCAAAAAAGCAGAGGCACAACTGCGCCGCAGCGAAGCCAGTCTCGCCGAGGCCCAGCGTATCGCACTTCTAGGCAGTTGGCATTGGAACGTGGCGACCAACAAACTGGAATGGTCGGACGTGGTCTACCGCATCTTTGCCATCCAACCCGAACAGTTTGACGGCACCTACGAGGCGTTTCTCGGTCTTGTCCATCCCGATGACCGGAAAATGGTAACGGAGTCGCTAAACAAGGCCTTGTATCAGCAACAACCGTACGACCTGAAACATCGTATCACGCTGCCGACCGAGGAGGTGCGCGTCGTGCACCAACGAGCGGTGCTCACCTTCGATATAACGGGAAGACCCACACGTATGCTCGGTACGCTGCAGGATATCACCGAACGTGAGCAGGTGGCGGATGCTTTGCGGCAGAGCGAGGCGCGTTTTCGCGATGTCGCCGATGCGGCCTCGGACTGGATCTGGGAGATGGGACCCGATCTGCGCTTCACCTATGTCTCCGGCCGCATAGAGCAGGTGGCCGGCACATCGCCCGCTTTTCTCGTCGGGAAAACCCGCGGGGAAGTGATGTTTGAGACGACGCGTTCGCGGGCCGGGCGACAGCACCTGAAAGATCTCGAGCAGCGACGGGCGTTCCGCGATTTCGTGTACCAAGCGAAACTGGAAAAGGACACACGGCATTTCAAGATCAGCGGCAAACCGATCTTTGACGACAATGGTGTGTTTCAGGGCTACCGCGGCACTGGAACCGACATCACCGCACAGAAACGGGCCGAGGCCGCGTTGGGGGCGAGCGAAAGGCGCTATCGGATACTATACGACGACAATCCGTCCATGTACTTAACCGTCGCTTCCGACGGCACGATATTATCGGTCAATCCATTCGGCGCTCAGCAGTTGGGTTACACGGAGCAGCAGCTGACCGGCACGTCGTTGCTGGCGCTGGTCCATAGTCACGACCGGCAGAAAGTAACACGACTCCTGAACGAGGTAACCCAGGCTCCGGATCGCCTGCATCGTTGGGAAGTGCGCAAGACCCGCCAGGATGGGAGCATACTATGGGCGCGAGAATCCGCGCGCGTGACCGACGATGTGGACGGCAAACCGGTGATCTTGATGGTGTGCGAGGACATTACTGAAGCCCATAAACTCGCGGAAGAGATTTCCTATCAGGCAACCCATGACTCATTGACTGGCTTGGTCAATCGACGCGAGTTCGAAAAACGCCTGACACGCATTTTACAGGGTGCGAGTTACGACAACTCAGAACACGCCCTTTGCTATCTCGATCTGGACCAGTTCAAGGTCATCAATGATATCTGCGGCCATATCGCGGGGGACGAATTGCTGCGTCGGCTGGGTAGGGTACTCAGAGAAAAAGTCCGGAAGCAGGACACCCTGGCGCGTTTAGGGGGTGATGAATTCGGCGTATTGCTGGAACAATGCTCTTTAAATCAGGCTGAGCGGATTGCCGGTGATCTGCAAACCACGATTCGTGATTTTCGGTTTGTTTGGGATGGAAAAGTTTTCGCCGTTGGCGTTAGTATCGGCCTGGTTCCCATCGGCAAACCTGACGAGACGGTAACCAGCGCTCTGAGCATGGCAGACACCGCCTGTTATGCCGCCAAGGACGCGGGGCGTAACCGTATCCACGTGTACCGCGAGTCCGATAATGTACTTGCACGACGACATGGGGAGATGCAGTTGGTTTCGCGCATCAACAGCGCCCTCGATGACCATCGATTTCACTTGGTCTATCAACCCATTGTGCCACTCGCGAGTGTGGATGATACATGCCAGCACTTCGAATTGCTGATTCGTATGCAAGACGAAACTGGGGGCACGATATCACCAGCCGTATTTCTGGCGGCTGCCGAGCGTTACAACCTCTCGGTCACCCTCGACCGCTGGGTGATTTCCACCGCGTTTGCGTGGCTCACGGACCAATCTCAACATTTGGATAGCAGATATCTGTGCTCAATAAACCTGTCGGGACTATCCCTGGGTGATAGCGAATTCTTAAAATTCGTCATGGGACAATTCACTAACAAAGCTATTCCTCCTGAAAACGTGTGCTTTGAAATCACAGAGACTGCAGCCATTGCCAACTTTGACAGCGCCACTCACCTCATCAACACGCTAAGAGCGCGCGGCTGTCGCTTCGCGCTGGATGATTTCGGCAGCGGATTATCTTCGTTCGCTTATCTCAAAAACTTACCCGTCGACTTTCTCAAGATCGACGGCATGTTCGTAAAAGACATTGTTGACGATCCCATCGCGTTGGCGATGGTGAAATCGATCAACGAAATCGGCCGGGTAATGGGTAAAAAAACGATCGCCGAGTTTGTTGAAAATGACGCGATACTGGAAAGACTGCGGGAAATTTCAGTTGACTATGCACAGGGGTTCGGTGTTGGCCGGCCACGTCCACTCGCGGATATGATAACGCGAGCCAAGCTCAGCATCGCAGGCTAGCGGATAAACCGTACCGGTGTACTTGCATCGCGCGACAGTCTGGTGTGGGCGGGCGGTGCTTACAATGCTACCATCGTTCGCAATGATTACACCCGAGGTGGCGCTTCACCCTGCTTTCACCAGCGGAATTCTCCGCCCCGTATGCTTGCGACGTGACCTGGAACATAGAATATTGCCATTGCTGGAGAGCGATGCTGCGTGCCGCTTCTAACATGAACGATGAATAGCCTCACTTCGCGCCACAGAACCTGTATCAAAAAAATACATAGCGATGATCGATCTCTACACATGGAATACCCCGAACGGCCGTAAGGCCTCGATCATGCTGGAAGAGGTCGAGCTGCCCTATCGGGTCGTCCCCATCGACATCACCAAGGGTGATCAGTTCGATCCGGAATTTACAAAAATATGCCCTAACAACAAGATTCCGGCGATCGTGGATCACGACAACGGCATGACATTGATGGAATCCGGGGCGATCTTGATGTATCTCGCAAACAAAACGGGCCACTTGATGCCTGAAGGTGGCGAAACTTACTGGCGGGTGATCGAGTGGTTGATGTTCCAAATGGGCGGCGTCGGGCCGATGCTCGGACAGACCCACCATTTCGTAAAATTCAACCCGGGTAAGAGCAAGTATGCCGAGCAGCGCTTTCTCGCCGAAAACACGCGCATCTACGAGGTGTTGGATCGGCGGCTCGCGGAGCGCCAATACCTGGTGAACAGTTATTCGATTGCCGACGTTGCAACCTGGCCGTGGATATCCCGATTCGAGTGGCAAACGATGGATCTGGCTGCGTATCCCAATCTGCGTCGCTGGTATGTCGGGATCGCACAACGCCCTGCGGTACAACGTGGATTTCACGTCCCCGGCAAGGTGCAGGAAATCCCCATGCCTTAACCCACATAGAGCACCCAGGCGCCGCGCATTCTGAAAAATAGGAAAAAAAAGGGGTCAGACCCCCAGGCGGGGGTCTGACCCCTTTTTTCCAAGTTCAGGCATTCGAGACCGAGCCAGCGCCGGGATAAGTGAAACTTCGGGGATAAAACATCGCACCGAACATTTATCGAATTCGTTATCCCAAGCAAGCGTTTAGCCCCTCTTTACGCTGCCTTGGTGCAATATGCGCGCTACGTCCAACAACAACGATAATTGAATCTTACCCGTTAATCGCACTTAAAGTTTTGTGGAGAAAAGCCGATGCCTGATGCGCCGCACCTAGAAACGCAGATGAATCCACGGGCCGCCGTGCCGGACTTTCAAGCCTATCTCGATAATGCTGCCGCCCGCAGCCTCGCGGTACGGCGTAGCCTCCCGTGTATTCTCGATGTCCGCTACGGAGACGGTCCATTACAGACCCTGGATGTGTTTCCGGTACACGGTGCGGACCTGCCCGTGCATGTCTTCATACATGGCGGGTTCTGGCGCGGCCTCGACAAGCGTATCTATAGCGAAATAGCGCAACCGATCGTCGCGTCCGGGGCAATCGCCATCCTCGTCAACTATGATTTGTGCCCGGCAGTCACTTTGGACGATATCGTTGACCAGATTCTGGCCTGCGTCGCCTGGGTCTACCGTCAGGCACCACGTTACGGCGGCGATCCCGATCGAATCAGCCTCTCTGGACACTCCGCCGGCGCCCACCTGGCGGCAATGACCTTGTGTCACGACTGGGATCGGGAAGGATTGCCGATGAACCTGATCAAGGCGGTCATTCTCATCAGCGGCATCTACGATCTCGGGTTGGTGCCTCGTCTGTCGGTAAATGAGGAGATCCGGCTCACCGCAGACCAGGCGCGCCGCAACAGTGTGATGTCAGCGACCCCTCGGGTGCATTGTCACGCGCTGGTCACGGCAGGCGCGGAAGAACCACGACTTTGGTTGCAGCAGTCGTTGGATTACGTACAACGTCTCGCGCGGGCAGGACTGGTCACACGCTATCTCGAACTACCGGACGAACATCATTTCTCAATTACCGAGCGGCTTGCGCAGGCCGATCACCCTCTGACCAAAGCGATGTTGAATCTGATCAACAGTGGCCAATCCTGAATGTCCTCGCGGACAAGGTGGGTCCGTGTCGGCGATTGCTCACAAGCCGCGCACCGCCGGTAACGACAACACTTGCTGTCACGCGTGCTTTTGTCGACGAGAATGGGCGCCGACGTTTTACCGGTGGCTTGACGCCGGTCAATTCGCAACTCCGGGATCTATGAGATGCTTGTTTGGGAACCCGCGATGGCGACGATCCAACAAGCCGAGACCATTTACCCGCAGGCGGTCAAACTCAGACGTAATTTCCACCGCCACCCGGAGCTTGCGTTCGAAGAGGCGAGCACGGCAAAGTCGGTCATTGCGGAGCTCGAACGCCTCGGAATTGGCTATGAATACGGCGGCACCGGCGGCGGTGTCATCGGTCGTCTCACGACCCACCGTAAGCCCGCACCCACGTTTGCTTTGCGCGCGGAAATGGACGCGCTGCCGGGGGCGGAAAATACCGATCTGCCGTTTGCCTCCAGCTTCGCGGGCAAGATGCATGCGTGCGGCCACGACGCTCACATGGCGATGGTGCTCGGCGCCGCCGCCCTGCTAACGCAATCACCTCCGGAATGTAATGTGTTGTTCGTGTTTCAACCCGCCGAAGAGCGCGGCGGTGGATCGCGGGTAGTCATCGATTCGGGTGTGATGTCAGGCGTCGACGCGATTTTCGGCGGGCATGTCACCCATCACTACCAGGTCGGGGAGATCATGGTGGCCGAAGGGGTGATCACGGCGCAGTCGGACCGCTTTCGGATTCATGTCAAAGGCAAGGGCGGTCACGGTGCGCGACCCCACGAGGCCACCGACGCGGTAGTGGTCACCGGCCTACTCATCACCGCGATACAGACCCTCGTCTCTCGGGAAATCAACCCCGTGTATCCGTCGGTAGTGACGATCGGAACCGTTCATGCCGGCAGCGCGCCCAATGTCATCGCTGAGGAGGCTATCCTCGAGGGCTCGATCCGCAGCACGCTGCCCGCGGTGCGCGCGCACCTGCACAATGGACTCAAGCGCATGGCGCGGGCGCTGGGAGAACTGCATAACGCCGACGTTGATGTCGGCATCAGCGAAGGCTACCCACCAGTCGTGAACACCCATCGTGAGACGCGCATCGCGTATCGAGCGGCACGCAATGTGGTGGGAGAAAAGGGTCTCATGGCCATGGACCACCCCAGCATGGGCTCGGAGGACTTTTCTTATTTTCTACATGAGACTCCGGGTTGTTATGTACGCTTCGGAGCGCGCACGGATCAACAGGAATATATCCCGCTTCACAGCCCGGCGTTTGACATTGACGAGCAAGTCTTGAAAGTGGGCGCCGCTTTCTTCGACGAAGTTGTTCGTGAGGCGACGCTTCAACACCAGGTCTGACGATCGATGGACTTTAGGCCCTCAAATCCTTCGTGGATAGGCATGGAGATGGAATTCCAACTGCTGGACGTTGAAACGCTCGACCTCGTGGACGGTATTCTCCCACTGATGGATTTTTATCCCGACGATCCTCACATCAAGCCGGAATTCAATCAGAATACGGTTGAGGTGTGCTCAAAGATCTGCAGCCACATGGACGAGCTCGGCGCCCATATGCGGATATTGGTGAGAAAGCTGCGCGATACGTGTCAGCAATTGGATATGCTGCTCTGCAGCGCGGGCACCCACCCCTTTGGGGAGCGGCTCGCGCTCATCACGCCGATGCCTCGTTATCGACAATTGGGGAAATCGGCGGGATTTACCGGGCATAACCAGATCACCTTCGCCACCCACGTGCATCTCGGCATGACATCCGGTGACGAGGCCGTTTCGCTGATGCACGAGCTAAAAGCGTTGTTGCCGCTGATGATCGCGATGTCGGCAAGCTCGCCGTTCTGGCGCGGCTATGACACCGGCTTTGCCGCCTATCGCCATCGCATTCTGGCAGCGACACGAAGCTACGGCATCCCGCCTTCTTTCGAGACTTGGGAGGTTTTTTCCAAGTTTCTCGAGACCACGTCCCGGGCCGGGGTGTTCAAGACCATCAATGATATTCACTGGGACATCCGACCGCGGCCGCAGCTGGGCACACTCGAGATTCGAGTCATGGATGCTCAGCCCACGATCACCCTGGCGCTGACTCTCGCGGGATTCCTGCGCGCCGTGGTGACCTATCTGCGCACCACCCCGCAAACACATCGCCCACCGTCGTTCCCGGGCGGATTACACTGGTGGATCGAGAAACACAACCACTTTCAAGCGTCGAAGCAGGGCTTAGACGCGAAATACATCCATGATGTACAGGGAACGCTGGTGCCGCTGCGCGAGCTTTGTCTACATATTATCCGGGCGAGCGAACCCATGGCCGACAAACTGGAACAGGGAAGATACTTTGAAAGACTCCAGGACCACGTTCAAAATGGTCCGAGTTATGTGCAACAAAGACGCATCTACGAGAAGACCGGCTCGTTCAAAGCCATCATCCGGCATTTGATCGCTGAGCTGGAAATGGACCTCGAAGGTACCCGCCAATAAAAGCTGGCGACATCATCGCTGTATTAGCAACCTGGGGAGGGGATATCCGCAGAATCCCTGGTGCATCATACGGATTCGCGATTTGGGTTACAGTAGAGAACCTCAAGGCAGGGGATTTACACTGTGCGGCACAAGATACAACGCAAACAACCGAATTCGAAAATGTGTCTGGTATGTGGACGCAAAAACGATTCCGGTCTCAAGGGCGTCTTTTACGAACTCGATAACAACGAACTTGTCGCCGTTTTCAAACCAACGGCGCAGCACCAGAGCTACCCAGGGAGGCTTCACGGTGGTATTGCATCAACGATTCTCGATGAGACCATCGGACGCGCCATCATGGTCGGCAAAGAAACAGAGGTTTGGGGCGTGACAGTCGAATTATCGATTCGCTTTAAACAACCCATACCCTTGACGCAAGAACTACGAGTGATCGCCCGTATCGTATCGGAAAATAGACGTTTCTTTGACGGCACGGGCGAGTTGTTGCTGGAAGACGGGAGCATCGCCGTGCAGGGTCGCGGAAGATATCTCAAGCAGCCCCTAGAGCAAATCGCGGCGTTCGATCCCGTAGAACAGGAATGGCGGGTCGCGTCGACCTCAGAGGACCCGGAATTTATGGAATTCTAGCCTACAGATTCACCAAGGCCGTTAATATGAAACCACTCAATTTTTTCCTCATCGGCGGGCTACCGCACCAAGGTGAGCGCTTCGATCAGTTACTCAAATGCCGCAATGTAATCATCGAGAGAATTGTCAGCTCGGCACTTCGGGAGCCTGTCGCCTACAATCAAGAACAGGATGAGTGGGTGATACTCATGCAAGGCGACGCACGCATGGAACTAGACGGCGAACTGATTTCGTTGTCGGCAGGAGACAGCCTGTTTATACCGGCTCACTCACCACATCGAGTTGTTTGGACCTCGGGTACACCGCCGTGTTTATGGTTGGCGGTTCATATTCATAAACCGGCATCCTTGGTGCAAAATGTGGTCTAACGCGGGACCATGCACATATGCCTGAAGCTGCGTACCCGTTACCGGACTTTTTGATAATCGGCGCCCCTAAATCCGGGACTTGGTGGCTTGCCAGCCGGATGAAGAAACATCCCCAGGTGTTTCTAGCGCGCGGCGAACACTCCGGGGAGGTCAAATACTTTACGAAGTATTTTCACAAACCGTTGTCTTACTATTCAGGCTTGTTCGAACACGCCGGAGACCGACTCAAGGGGGAGAAATCCCCCCACTACTGTTCCTTGTCCCGGAGCCGGATCCAGTTCATCCGCAACCTGTTGCCGGCGGTCCGGTTGATACTCATTTTACGCGACCCTATCGAGCGGGCCTGGTCGGAAGCGCTGGTCGCGTTATTGCGAGATAAGGGCAGGCGGTTCGAACAGTTAACCGAAACCGAGCTAACCGGCATGCTGAATAAGGTGCAAATGAACTATAGTATGCTAATTGACAACTGGCTGAAATTTTTCGACGAAAATCAATTACATATTTGCTTCTTCGACGACATAAAAAACGATCCGGAGTCATTATTGAGAAACGTATTTCGGCATATCGGCGCGGACACGCAATTGGAATACCAAGAGCTCGGATTACACGAGGTCGTCAATAGAGGGATGCAGATTCCGCTGCAACCGCCATATCGCGACTATCTCCGAGAGACCTATGCGCCGGAGATCGAGGTCCTGCACCAGAGATTCGGCGCAAAGATTCGTCCCTGGGTCGCGAACCTGTCGTCATGACGACCCTTGTCGTTATACCAGGTGTTAATCGAATCCCTCGTTCCCAATGTGCTTGTGGCTCGTTTCTTCGCCGCCTTGCTTGCATGTGCGGATTAACGGCGCTGATGCTGATCGGTGGCCTGGCCGTCGCTGATCAAAGTACCGCTTCCTGGCGGGAGGCGATAAACAAATCTGACGTCGCCGCGTTGCACCAATTGGCCGGTACCGGCGTTGATGTCAACACCGGTGCACGGTACGGCAAGACGGCGTTGATGCTGGCGGCATCTAAAGGTGATATTCAGCTGATGCACCGGATTATTGCGCTGGGTGCCGACGTCAATCAGGTCAATCGTTCGAGCGGCAACGCAATGATGTACGCGGCCCAGTACGGGCAGCGCCAAGCCGCCGAGGTCCTCATTCAACACGGCGCGGATATCAATCACCGCGCCGGCAAAGGATGGAGTGCGTTGATGATCGCAGTCCTGAAAGGGCATTCCACAATGGCCGACTTCCTGTTGGAGAATGGCGCCGATCCGAATGTACGGGATGTGCTGGGGTGGACGCCACTGATGCGCGCCGCCGACGCCGGTCACCAAACGATAGTCAACATACTGGTCAATCGGCCGGACATTGATCTGAATTCTCGCAACCAACACGGCCAAAATGCCCTGCACATCGCGACAATTATCGGCACAACCAGCATCGTGACTGCGCTTCTCGATCGGGGTATCGAAGTAAACGTTGCGGACAGTGATGGAAACACGCCTCTGGCCATCGCGAAGCTCAAGGGTAAAACCCAATTAGTGAAATTATTACAGCGGTAGCAATGAAATTCGACATGGATCCACAAGGCCTTTGCGTGACTCACGCGCCGAGAGTACCAGACAACTGCTGAAGATACCGGTGGTGGTAGCGTGTATAGGATTCACCGCCTGCTCCGCACCGGAAGGCGGAGACCGGCCGTATATCGAATTCATCGGTGGTGGATTCATTTTCAATTACCGGCTCGCCGAGGCGGATTACGGATTTGTCGTCGGGGTAAAGCGGCCCATCCCGATAGGGACGATCCTCGAGGCCGAGTTCGAAAATCCCGCAGGGGGCGACGCAATCATCGTGCGGCAGATCGCCAAATGGGGGCGTACCTCGTTTATGTTTCGCACCCCGCCGTTACAAGGAATCAAAGTCAACCGCGACTATCGCGTGACGCTGAGACTGGTGAATCCCGCCACCTCCGGCGTAATCGCCCGTTACGCCAACACCTACCGCTCGGATGTCGGCCAGGACATCTTACCCAAAACCCCACCCGTCGTCGGTCCCGGCTATCATCGGCCCGCTTTGCCCGCCACAGACGGCAGTAGCCGGCGGTAGGCCGGTGATCGTAGATGTCGGAAGACGCGTAAATTTGACGCAGGTCACAAAACCTCCTTTTATAGCTATTGTGCCGCCAATCGTGCCCCCACAGATCGAAACTCAAGCGATTATTGCCGCTCACCAGTCGTCAAGCGTCTATAATTTGGGATGGTGCTTGGTGATTTGATCGTGATCAGCATCCAGCACACGGTATGATGACTTGCAGGATGGGAGTACAATACCCACTGTTTTAGTCTGTTTTTAGGGCGCTGTTGCGAATCAGCAATCTCAGGCGTGGCGCCAGGCACGTCAAGCCCGATGAAACCGGGGGAGTCGCCGACGAAAATGCCACCGACCGTGGGTAATGACAGCGTGACGACCGTCTTCGCGGATCCGAAATGGGTGGCGATGGAGGACGGAGGAACGTTATCGCATAAGCTTCATTCGCTCCATCAGACGTTACGCGAGCGCCTCAGTATTATCGATCACATATCGGTGGCGGTTTACGATCCACAGACCGATGATCTCCGGACTTTCCTCGACACCAGTGCGAACCACGCGGCACTGCATGCGTATCATGCCAAGCTGTCCGAAAGTGGTTCTCTAGATCGATTACGACGAACCCGTCAATCGCGGGTCATCCATGATCTGCAGGCGTACAGCACTCTAAAAACCCACACGAAACGCCTCATCACGGCCGGCTATCGATCAAGTTTCACGTATCCGATCGTCTTGAATGACGAATTCTTCGGCTTCGTGTTTTTCAACTCATTACGATTGCACGCCTTTTACCCACATGTATGCGCCCAACTGGAACCGGTCGCCCGCCTCATAGGAATGATCGTAGTGTTCGAACTACGCATGGTTCGCAACCTTATTGGAATGACGCGTACCACGCAGCAGATCGTGAGCCGGCGCTACTCCGAAACCGGTGCACACTTGGATAGAATGTCGCGCTATGCCTGGCTCATCACCAGTGAGCTTTCTGAATCGCGTTTTTTGAGTGACGAATACGCACAGCACGTTTTCCTTTTCGCTCCACTCCACGACGTGGGGAAGATCGTGGTACCGGATCATATTTTGCTGAAGTCCGAGCCATTGACGGGGGAAGAGTTCGATATCATGAAGACCCACACCACCAAGGGTTTGGAGATGGTGGATAGTATGTTGAGCGAGCTCGGCCTGTTTCATATGCCGTTCATCGACGTGCTGCGCAATATCATCATCGCCCACCACGAGGCGATGGATGGCAGCGGTTACCCAAAGGGTCTGGAGGGGGAAGAAATCCCGTTGGAGGCCCGCATCGTCACCGTTGCCGACATTTTCGACGCACTCACGAGTCAACGGCCTTATAAACCCGCCTGGTCTGTGGATAAGTCGATTCAAAAGCTGCGGAATCTAGCGGAAAATAGAAAACTCGACCACGATTGCGTCAATGCATTGATCAAGACGCTCAATAAGGCACTGACCATCAAGAAGCGTTTTCCCGAGACGAAATTTGGTTAAGAATATAATTGTGCCGCAGAGATGACCTGCCAAAGGAAGCAGCGCTATTTCTCGCGATTTGCACGCCTCGCCTATTGCACCAAGGCACGAAATGCGGCTCTCCAGGTTGTTAACACAACAGAAAAACAGGGGACGGAAACACTGACTCCGATCCCGCGGCGCCATCATGCGTGTCCCGGATGCCGTGCGGACCGTTAGACCATTGTATGCTGTCGAAGAAAATCAAGCACTGTTGTGTTAAATACTTCGCGCTGTTCGATGTTGGATAGATGGGCTGCATTCGGGATCACCACCCGTTTCGATGTGGCGATCTGTTCGTGCATGGCATCGGCGGCGGCGACCGGTGTCGCCTGATCGTATTCGCCAACCACCACCAGAGTAGGGATCTCGATACCGTCCAATCTAGGCAGAAAATTAAGGCGCCTAATCGCCTCGCAACAGCCGACAAAACCGGCGACAGCGGTGGCAACAAACTGCCGCCGTATGGGCGCCACCGCCTGCGCATGGGCACTGCGAAATGCCGCCGTAAACCAACGCTCCATGGTGGCGTCCGCCAATGCATCCATACCGGATTCCCGTGCGGTGTCGATGCGCTCCAACCACACGCCTTGCATTTCATCCGGCACTACCGCCATGGTGTCACATAAAGCCAAACTCAACAGACGCTCGGGATAACGCAACGCGATACTCTGGCCGATCATGCCGCCCATGGACAATCCCACCCAGTGCGCCCGCTCTATATCGAGCGCATCGAGCAACGCCACGGCATCATCACCGAGTAGATCAAGGTCATAGGCATCGTCCGGCGCCGAGGAATCACCATGTCCTCTCGTATCGTAACGCAGCACTCGATACTCCGAGTTCAATTCTTCAATCTGCGGTGTCCACATCACGGCGCTGGAACCTAAGGAGTGACTCAGGACCACTACCGGAGCCGCATGCTTGCCGGAGATCTCATAGTTCGTCTCGATATCGTTGACGGTTAAATGCATATCGAATTCCTGGTTATCTACGCTGAATATTATCAGCCAGCCGTAGTTGGATTATAATACGAGCGCTGATTCAAATCGTTATCCAAATGCAGAATTACAAACTGGGTATTATCGTCCTTGCGAGCCTCGTGCCGCTGATACTGACGCCGGGTGGCAGCCCGAAATCAGATGACAATGCGCCCAAAAATAATCAACCGGGGCTATTGGAAGACATGGCATCCGCTCCTTTCCCATTACCCGTAATACGGGTAATGGATTTGTTGGCGCGGCAGATAAAATATATTGCCGAGCGCGAGCGGATGATCATTGCATTTGGCCGCGGAGACCACGAGATCGCTTTACAAGGGCTGCAACGATTAGCGGATGGCGACGACGGCATCGCACAGCTCTATGTGGGTGTGATATATGACCGCGGACATGGCGTCCCCCAAGATCACGTCAAGGCGGTTACTTGGTATCGAAAAGCAGCGGAACAGGGCGTTGTTGAAGCGCAGAACAATCTTGGTGTTCACTACACCAACGGACACGGCGTCCCCAGAGAATATCTTCAAGCATACAAATGGTTTTATCTTGCGGCGGCGCGGGGTAATGTACACGCCTCCCGAAATCGCCAACTGTTGGCGCAACGTATGTCTGCAGGCCAGATCAGTGAAGCCCGGCAACTTGCATTGAATTGGATCGAAGAGCACGGAAATGATCCCCGTTACCAGTCCAGCCCTGGCGATGACCGGTGAAATAAACACCGCTTCATTACGAGACGATCAAGGCCAGTCAAAAATTGTATCTAATGACGAGACTATCGGGTATCTTGACGCTGCCGCTCTTCGCGCGCACACAATATATGACTTGCCACCATAGTTACGTATCCTTACTTCACTTATACCGAAGATTGTTCGGCTGGCATGCGGTATAAGCGATAACCCAGGAGATCGCCGTAGTAACCTAGCGGCATAACACCGCTATGCGGGCAGACTTGATCGTCAAATGAGCAGCAAACACGAACGTATTCTTGCCTCCGTCTTTACTGAGCCCGTCAGCGGCAACATACGTTGGCGGGACGTCGAATCATTAATGAGTTGGCTGGGAGCTGATGTTCAACCCGGGCACGGGGCGCGTTTCCGCGTCACCTTGAATGGTGTAGAAGGCACGCTGCACCGCCCACATCGCAGCAGCGCCGCAAGTAAACAAGATATACGGCACTTGCGGGAATTTCTGACAGCGGCGGGCGTCGGCAGCACGTCCGGCAAACGGTAACAGAAACAGCCGAATTCCTGATTGCAGCCACCGTCACGACCGGGATGCCGACTGCTGCCGTATTGGTGCTTGAGTACGCGTTCCGATGTCTGGCTAAGTCACGGTCCGACGAACAGGTACAAAGCCAGTAGTGCCATCCCCACGGCCACGGCATGAAAAGCGACTCGTGCGAACATGAATTCGTGGCTATGCTTACGATCGGATTCACCGCCTTTGCTCATCGAGATCAGTCCCCACGCCAGGGAACCAACCGTTAAAGCAAGTGCGAGCAGGACCAATACAATCAATGCGGTCCGCATGTTTTTAAGTCTCCTCGGTTGTACAACATCTATTCTCGCTAGGAATTTTACTTGATCCTGTCAAGATGTTCACTGTTGATAATAATCGGAACCTCTTGGGTGCGCGGCCGACAGCGACTCTGCGTATTCGCATCGGACACGCACGTGGAAGCTGCGGCACATCCCACAGGGAGTGGCGGTCGTTGACACCGTTGGCCACATCCGGCAATTATTGCCGTCGATGCCGACGAGGGATGCGCAGCCAATCGTATCGGTCCTTACTGCGCACGACGATGTTACGCGTTGTTGTCCCCCTCAGGACGGTCATGGATATCGGCTCGCCTGCATTACCCAGCGCCCAAACCCGGCGGTAGAAAGCTTCCAACGAGGCGATTTTCTGATCCGCGACGGCTAATATAACGTCACCGCGCTCGACTCCGGCTTGTGACGCCGGACCCTCCTCGGCGACACGGACAACTCGCAATCGATCTGCTATTTCCTCACTGTAGATGCCGAGCCAAGGTCGCGACGGCATAGACGTGCGCCCTGTGGATAGAAGTTCATCGATAATGGGTGTCAACGCCTCAATCGGCACAAACATATTGCCCGGGAGTTGGGTCTCCGCCACCGCGTCCGGAACTACCAACGAGCCCACGCCAATCAGTTCCCCGGCGGAATTTATGAGCGCAGCACCACCAAACAATGGATGTGGGGGAGCCGTAAATATCGCATTTTCCAGCAGATACTCCCAATAACCCGCAAACACCCGTCGCGACACTATCCGCACCGGTCGCACGTGAGCCAGTCCTCCATAACTTGCGACCAACCCTTGTGCCAGAACGTCAACGCCTTTCGAGTTCCCCAGCGGCATGGGGGCGACGCCGATCGGTTTATCAGCGCGTATCAATCCGAAACCGCTGTAATGATCGTAGGCCACGATCTTCGCGGGAACGACATCACCGCCGGCGAGCACAACACTGACTGCACGAGCTTCGAGGATTAAGTACCCGATGGTCACGATAAGACCATCGCTACCAATGACGACTCCCGAGCCCTCGCGTTCCGTGCCCAACGACTTCGCGGTGCGGGCATCAGGCGGCACATCGGCGCGTAACCCCACGACCGCCGCTATGACTTCGCCAAACAGAGGCTCCTCCGCGGCCACAGTGGCTGGCAGCCACAGCGGCAACAAGATCACGCTTGCGTGAAACCATTTGACCATGGTCACAGGTGCTCTCCCCGAGATGAGTTTCGAAAAATTAATTATTTAGGGGCCTGCAATTTGCGAAAGTTCCGTAGGCCATTGTAGCGAGGGCGCAAAGCTAAGGTGCCGGTGTGACCGATTGGAATGAGCCCCTGGGTTTGCCTGGCCCGCCATTCTCACCCACCATCTACCGTAGCTGCAACTAAGTTCTCTAACGCCGGTCCAAACGGCTCCATGTTAATTTGCATAAGCAAAAAGCAACCCATATATGCTACGGTGTGAGGATCAACGAACTCACTGAAAACGAGTAGTCTTTCATGAATTTACATGTCACTCCGTCAATCCTATGCATCACTCATTCAATCTAGGTACGATAATCGAGGTTTGTTACCCGATCTTTAAGCATTACGCCATCGTCTCTGATCGATTTTATGGCGAACACCCGATGTTGATATCGGTTTCTAGACGAACCAACGCCGTGACCGAAGAGCCTTGGCTACAAGTGACGCGAGGACGGCGCATCAATATCAGTCCGATACACGGTCAATTGCCTGGACACATCGTGGTCGCAAACGCACGAGCCTGCGTGGAGGCCAAGGATTTACGCTGGAACCTGCTGACATTCAATTGCGAGCATTTCGTGCGTTTAGTCCATGGCCTCCCAGTCGAAAGCGTCATGGTTCAAAGCGCCGTGAAGGGGGCAGTCGTCGGCGCCTTGGGCACGTTATTGCTGCCGCAGGTTACCTTAACCAGAATGGCGCTGTTCGCCGGTACCGGGATCGTTTCCGGTTTGCGCCATCACACACAACGACATTGACATAAAGGCCTCGCAGAGAAGGGTCTGTCAGCATTCAATAGGTCCACGCCCATGCCACCCCGGCGCCTTTGGTCAGCGCCGATACCGTCGGCACCCATGCAGGCGTAGCCGTTCCGAACAACCGCCAACCGTCCAACAGGGCCGGTATGGCCACTGCCAGCGCGAGCCGATCATTGGAGATGCCCGTCGCCTCCGACATCCCCTCAATGTCGCCCTTTGCGTGATTCCTCAAAAAAGTGAGGTAAGCGGCGGTAATTCCCAGATGACTCAGAACCACCCCGGCAGCGGCATTCACTGACGTCGCATCGTCCTTCCTCTTCTCGAGGTAATGAAAAGCGATCTCGGAAGCGAGCCACTGTACTTGAAATCCGGCCGATGCAACCAGCAGCCTATTTTTATCCGACAGCGCGGGTTCCGGATAAACGATGGATACACCGTCGAACTCGAAATCTATTCCCCTCATCGTCGCCACTGACATGTGCCCCAGCTCATGTGCGAACAAGCCGCCGACGAATCCAAACAGCACACTTTTCCTGTCTTTATTCAGTTCGTCAACGAACCAGCTGTCAGCGGCAGCGTACGTAGGCAGTAAACAGGCTAACAACAGCACCGACCGTAGAAGCCCCCGCCAAACACAAGATACACTCACGATACATACCTCACAACAACGGGAAACTTGCAAAGTAGAGATAGTTATCCGGCCGCCACACGCAGACATGCGGTTCTTATACGCTCAATGTCTGCATACTGGTACGGATCTATTGAATCGAACTGTGTCCACAATATTTTCTGCCGCGCTGCGATATCGTCCTGTTGGCGACGTTGATGTCTCTGTGGCGTGAAATCCGACTCCTCGTCAACACCATGGCTGTCGCAGTGATCATACCGGAACTTGTTTGGAACCGGGACTTCTTTTCCTGGCTCGCAGCCGGTTATGACGTGATTTGGATCGGCTCTAACCGAATAGTTGCTCTCCGATGGGGTACCCCGCGCATCAACTTTGTATGCGCGCTCAGCCGCGCAAAAGAATTTTGTTTACCGGGATGCTTGGTGCAATATCCAGGTTAGAGCGTACGTATCTATTCGATAATCGTGATCACCACATCGACTGAATCTGCGCTTTCCGTTGTGTGCGCGTGTTGTCGCCGATCTGTCATCGGTAAGCGATGTGAAACAAATTCGTGAAGCCTTGTTTGCCAACTTACGGTAGGATCTGTCCTTATGTCCGTTTTTGCCGAAGCCGCGATTTTCCTTGCCGCTGCGGTCATTGCCGTCCCCTTGTTCCGACGCTTGGGGCTGGGATCGGTATTGGGATATCTGATTGCCGGTATCGTCATCGGGCCGTGGGGACTACAACTGGTGATCGAAGTCGACAATATCCTTCATTTCGCCGAATTTGGCGTGGTGTTGTTGCTGTTCATCATCGGCCTCGAACTCCAACCTGCACGCCTTTGGGTCATGCGAAAATCCGTATTTGGCCTGGGAACACTGCAGGTTGCTGTGTCCACGCTGATACTGGCTACGGCCGCTCACGCAATGGGGGTGCCGGTGCTCACGGCGGTCATCGTCGCGTTCGCACTGTCGTTGTCCTCAACGGCGTTCGCGCTGCAGATGCTTGCGGAAAAGCATCAGCTCAACACGCGCCACGGCCGCGCGGCATTTTCGATCTTGTTATTCCAGGACATGGCGGTAATCCCGCTGCTGGCGCTGATGCCACTGATGGGAGCCGGAGCCGAGGCATCCGGAGCGTCCACCCTGTGGGCGACGGCGAAGGCGCTCCTGGCGATCACCGCGGTGATTGTCGGCGGACATTTTCTGTTGCACCACGTGCTGAGGGTAATTGCCGCCACCGGTGTGCCCGAGGTATTTACCGCCGTCGCCTTGCTCATCGTTGTGGGCACCGCGCTGATCATGGAAACGGTGGGCCTATCAATGGGTCTAGGCGCGTTTTTGGCCGGTGTATTGGTTGCGGACTCGGAATACCGGCATGCCCTGGAGGCGGACATCGAGCCCCTAAAGGGTTTGATGCTGGGTTTGTTTTTCATCGCGGTGGGCATGTCCGTCAATATCGGATTAATCGCTACTGAGTTTGCCTTGGTCATCGCGCTCGTTGCGGGGTTACTGCTCGCGAAGTTCACGATTCTGCTTGCGTTGGGAAAATTGAGCAGCCTGAAGATCCAATCCGCCTTCTCTCTGGCATCGATCATCCCCCAGGGAGGCGAGTTCGCATTTGTGATATTCACTGTCGCCGTCGGCACCGGCCTGATGACTGCCGGGCTGTCCGAGCTGTTAATTCTTGTTGTGACGCTGTCTATGGCAGCGACACCACTGATCTTTGCGCTCAACGAGGGCGTGCAAACCGCACTCAAATCATCCCCAACCAGAGAATACGAAGAACCAGCGGCGCAGGAGAACGACGTTATCATTGCCGGTTTTGGACGTTTCGGTCAGATCGTTGCACGTATCCTGCGCGCCAAGAAGATCGGCTTCACCGCCCTGGAGGCAAGCTCGGAGCAAGTGGATTTTGTCAAACGATTTGGAAATAAGATCTACTACGGCGATGCATCGCGCATCGAATTGCTGCGCGCGGCGAAGGCGGATCAAGCGAAGATCCTTGTGTTGGCGATCGATGACGTCGACGCGTCACTGCGTACCGCAAAGATCGCAACGCAATATTTCCCGCATCTGAAAATCTTCGCCCGGGCGCGTAATCGGAAACACGCCTACCAGCTCATGGATCTGGGGATCACCCTGATTTGGCGCGAAACTCTACTCTCCAGCTTGGACATAACAAAGGGCGTGCTACTGTCGCTGGGGATGTCGAAAACAGAGAGCGAACGTGCGATCGAGACCTTTCAGGCACACGATGAGAAACGGCTGGCAGAGCACCATGCAATGCACAACGACGAACAGAAAATGATTTATCTGGCGCAGAAGGCTGCCGCGGAATTGGAGCAAATATTCGAAGAAGACGCCGCGGACGAAGCAGCAAAGTCGACGGGTGAAAGGCCGACGATGTAGACAATGCAAGAGACAGCCTGAGCCCGGTATTGCACCAAGAAGTCCGGCTTCGGCGCGATCTCGAGCGCCAGTAGTGACGTTTCACACAACCCTCACTGGCTATGAGTGTCGTTCCAGCATGGCGTTCTTACCACCCGACACTGCGACTACGCGCAGCACAAGTCTGTGCGCCGACTTCCGGGCTCCGTGGTGCAATATAATGAGTTTTCGATCCTCGTTCCTCGCCCGCGCAAATGAATGCCGTGCGAGTCCAGACCAAGTTCTCAGAATATGTTATTCATTATATTTCCAATCATAAAAATTACGCATTTCCGGCCAACGGTGAACACAAATCTAGTTCGGGTAGGCTAAACTGGCGAGGAAACACATAGCTCAAGCAATCGTAAAGCAGAACGTTCCCATGCATATTCATAATCTGGGGGAGTGGCAACACAGCCACCATTTTCATGTTGAAGACACTCACGGCGAACGCAACACACGTTACGTGATTGCGCTGACGGTGACGATGATGGTGTTTGAAATTACCGCCGGGTGGGTATTCGGTTCGATGGCACTGTTGGCTGACGGCTGGCATATGGGGACGCACGCCGCCGCGTTGAGCATCACCGTTTTCGCATACTGGTACGCGCGGCGTCACAAAGATAATCCCCGTTATAGTTTCGGCACCGGCAAAGTCGGTGTGTTGGGTGGTTTCGCCAGTGCAATAGCGTTGGCGATTGTCGCCCTCATTATGGCACTGGAGTCAATCCAGCGCTTTTTCGCACCGGTAGAAATTCAATTCAATGAGGCCATCGGCGTGGCAGTAGTGGGCCTGATCGTAAATCTCGTCAGCGCGTACATGCTGCACGGGGGACGCGGGCATCATCATCCCGGACACGACCATCATCATGAAGACCATAATCTGCGCGCCGCCTATTTACACGTAGTGGCAGACGCGCTGACCTCACTGTTGGCGATTATTGCGCTCACCCTGGGCAAATGGGCTGGATGGGTGTGGATGGACCCGATGATGGGCATCGTCGGGGCGATTCTAATTACCCGCTGGTCTTACGGCCTAATCAAGGACACCGCAGGAATACTGCTCGATAGCGCCGACGATGACGACATCGCGGCGATAAAGAAAACCATTGAAGCGGACGCGGATAATCGCATTACGGATCTGCATATGTGGCAGGTGGGCTCCAACCGCTACGCCACGATCATTTCCGTTGTCACCCATTTCCCCAAACCGCCCGAACACTACAAGGAACTGCTAAAGGATTTTCAACAACTCGAGCATATCTCCATCGAGGTCAATCATGCCAAGGGCGATCCGTGCCTGACATGAGCCTCAAAGGACGCTACAAGCGCAGGGCCGCAAGCACATTGGCCTGCCCACGCTCCGCCCAGGGCTACCGCTAACCCGGATTTTGCACCAAGGATTCCGCAAGTCGGTGCACAGACTTGTGCCGCGCGTAGTCGCAGTGTCGGTTGGTAAGAACGCCACGCTGAAACCCAACCCATAGCCGGCTATGGGTTGCGTGAAGCGCACGGGCAGGCGTTCACAGTCGAGCCGAAGCCGGGATATTCCCGCCCCTATTCACGCTCCGCGCCGCAAAGGCCCGCAGCGTGTCATCCATGAATTGGCGACATTCCATGCTCCAGGTTGCTTGGCAAGGACAGTGGCGGGTCTCTCCCGGATGACGGCTAGCGGAGCTGGCAGCGGCACGCGGGGACAATGCGGACTAATGCACGCGACGGTGGAAATTAGGGTCGCGGGCGCGCAGGCCTGCTGTTCGCATTGCCGAAACCCGAATCTGGTCTATCTTTCTAGAGAAGAACGACAATCGAAAAAAAGTAATTAGGATTATGACATCACTCGCGCGTTGGTCTACCGTATTGTCGATGTTTGTTTTTACGTTTACCCCCCTTTCGTTTTCGGTCAACGGCCCTTGGTCGGACGCATTGGGCGATGCCTCAGGGCTACGTGAGGAGCTGATGCGGGAAATCAATGAGATGAAACAAATCATCCAGCGACAGGCAGAGAGGATCTCCGAGCTTGAAAAAAGGCTCATGGGTGAACCAGCGCAAGAGGCGACGGCGGAAGAATACGCGCTTTCCAAGAAAGAGGTCGAGCGCCATGTCGATGCCCACTTACTCCACAGGGTTCCGGGTCACGAGCTGACCGGGGGCCTGAGAATCGGTATCGGCGCTACCGGGGTTTTGCAATCGGCGCAAAACGCGAATGGAGACGAGCTTGAAAACCCTGGGAGCGACGTCACCGACGCGTCTTATTCGGCAGACTTGGAATTTGAAAAGAAACTCGGGCCCAATGGCCTGGCGTTCCTGCATCTTGAAACCGGCGACGGTGCCGGGGTGGAAGACAGACTGAAAGTGTTCAGCAATGTCAACCGGGATGCCGCCGACGCCGACAACACCGTGGAGCTCACGGAGCTGTGGTATGAACACCAATACGCCGGCGTGCCCGTGACGCTTACCATCGGACAGATCGATGCGACGGTTTATGTGGACACGAATGAATACGCAAACGACGAGACCACGCAGTTCCTGGGGCATATATTCCGTAATTCACCCACCGTGCCGTTTCCCGATAACGCGCTCGGCGTGAACCTCGGCATGGCACCGGCCGAGCTCGTCGACGCCCAGTTGCTCATCATGGATGCGAACCCCGATAGTGAAGATGTCTTCGACGATTTGTTCCTATCCGCACAGGTCAACGTAAAACCAAATCTTCTCGACCGTGCGGGCAACTACCGCGTCCTCGGCTGGGTGGACAAGCGTGCGCACAGGAAATGGCTGGACGCATCGGCGGATGACGAGGACACCTACGGATGGGGGCTGAGCTTTGACCAGGAGCTCGCAGACCACGTTGCGATCTTCGGGCGTTACGCTTGGGCAAATCCAGATCAGCGTCTGCTAGACCTGGACGAAGATTTTTCCCTGGAGCACGCATGGAGCGGCGGGGTGCAATTGTCTGGGGACCTCTGGGGCAGAGCGGACGACGTCTTCGCGGCGGCTGTAGGCCAGGTATCTCCATCGGATGAATACGCGAATGCCAATGAAGGTCTGAGGGCAAAAAAGGAAGGGCACTTCGAGGCCTATTATAGCCTGCGGCTCAGTGACCACCTCACCATCAGTCCGGACCTCCAGTTCATCTGGAACCCTTATGGCGGTGACGCCGAAAACGGCGATTCCACGATCACCGTAGTGGGCGTGCGCGGTCAGCTAGATTTTTAGGACCCACACCACGGCGGCGCCGAGGAGCGCGCCGAGCAGCGATCCTGCAAGGACGTCCGACAGGTAGTGCCTGCGCAGACAAACCCGCGTACACGCAATGAGCGCGGCCCCGGCAATGAGCCCGGGGAAGGCGCGGGGCCAATACGCACCCAAGATCACCGCCAAAAAGAACACGCGCACGGCATGCTGGGAGGGAAACGAAAACCGATGCCACGGCACGAAGCGCGGCGGGTGGTAGGAGGGATCCGGGCGTTGACGACGAGTCACGTAACGCACCGGTACCAGCACCGCGAGGGCAATGAGTTCTGCGCTGAGAATGGCAACGATTACGCGCGCCGAGTCGGTCCAAAACACCGTTAAAGCAAAGGCGTAAGCAAGGAAACAAACCGGCGCACCCCCAAACAGAGTGATCCAACCACAGACCGCCTCGAGTCCAGAAGACTGCCGGGAAGCCACAAAACCCAACACCCGGGCATCCAGGCGCATCAAGAAATCGACAACACCGGGTTTCTTTGGTGCCGACCCTGCGGATGATTTCAAGACCACGTGGATGTGGCGTAATTACTTGTGCACACGTCGATACCAGTGATACGCGGCAGACGCCACGCCATAGAGGGCATCCCGGTTATATGCGCTGGCGTTGACATAGGCCTTGAATCCACTGCGTACTTTCTTCTCGGTGGCCAGGAACAAGAGTTGTTCCATCGTCAGCTTGCCGCCATCAATAGCGTCCGCCGCGACCTGTTGGGAAACGTTCTCCCGCGCCCTGAATCCCTGAGATGGACGAATTTTGACCCTGATGAAAGTGCCCGCCAGTTCATACTCTCTCCCATCGGCCACCTCGAAGGCCTTTTTGCCGATGCGCTTCATGCGGTCGTAATCCATGACCTCGACCAGGTAGCCGCCCCGCTTTCGCTGTAACACTTTTTGTTTTGATCGCGTCACCGGTTCGTCGATGTAAATGATCGCGTCAAACTTATCCAGCGGCTGGGTCCTGAGTAGACGGTGATGTTCGTAGATGGTGTTTTCGCCGTCCAGCGCCATTTCTACATCGACGTTCATGTGGTCCAGGCTTTGCCACTTCATTCCCAGACGCGCCGCCAACGCCCTCGCCAGAGAAGTCTTGCCGCTGCCCGGGACGCCGTCGACTGCCAGCCGTTCGGGATTGCAATTGATGGAACGGAACAGGCGCGCGATGTCATCGGCTCGCTGCATCGCTTGTTTTGGTATGAGATCGTCCTCGGCCTTCCCCTGCAGCATCTTTCTTAGCGTGGCCTCCATTGACGCCTGCAGTCCGGGTTTACGGTACATGATGTGGCCTATTTCCATCCCGGCGGCAAGAAGAATACCGAGAGCTGCATTAGCGGACAGCAGACCGTTTCGGCGGATCAAGCTTTTGCCTGGCAGCGCACGATGAAGGCCATGGCCCGTGCCCAGAATCTGCCGCTGGAGGAGGGGCCAGACAACCGGGAGTGATTTCCTTGCCAGGTCTAAGATGTCGTCAAACTTCGCCATAGAACCGCTCGTGACCAAGGATGTTGCGAAACTGGCCCGCATATCTCACTAGGTTCCCGGATGCTGGCGCATACTGCGACTACGCGCGGCACAAGGGGCTCGTGCAGCTGAGTCCCCTGCTGTGCTTGTGCTGCGCGTAGTCGCAGTGCGGGGACAAGCGTCGCGCCTGGAGCGAGAACCAGCCAGGGCCGGGATAGGCGTAACTGTCGTAACACCTTGTTATTCGCCATTTCGGCACAATGCCTCAAGTATCACCGTGTACTCGGAGTTTGGCGCCACCTGGTGAGAAATGTGGGCTATTCCCCAGGGTAGCAAGATAGCAGCGGGCTAATCCACTCGATCCCCCGCCATCTATCTTGCGGGCATCGGAAGCGGACGGGCAGACTCACGGCTCTGGCGTCACTTTTCTGGCGCCGCCTTTATTCCTGATGGTCCGCTACGCAGGCGAGTTTGCCCGTCAGCGCACACCAGCTGTGCGATTTCTGCACGACCGGCAGGGGACTGTGCAGCAATTCTTGGTTTAATCCGTTTGCTCAGTGCCTGCGCCTGTGCATATAACTCTTGCCGCTCGTCCAATATCGTCGCGGCAGCGGTCTTTAGTTCCGCCTCGAGCGCCGCCAGTCCGCGCTGCATTCCTGACCGCGCGCCAGCCAGGGTCGAGGCTCTCACCGCGCTGCTCAACGGGCGGTGGGCCAGCAACGGAATGACCCGGGCGACACTTCGTAATAAGCCGCCCGGAACATTGGTCTGTCCTGTTCCATCATCTTGAAACCGCCTCTCGGGGCGCAGGAGCGCCTGGCGCAAGGATGCCTCTAAGTGACTCACCACCACCTCCGGCGCGCGATCGATCACCACCTGCAACGCGGATCGCAACCGTTTAGTACATGCCCCATTTTCGTTCCCGTTCACCGTCAACTGATCCAGGGTACTTATCAGCCGCTGCTGAGAACCGCCGTCCCATAAATCCTGGCTCATATCCGTGAGTTCCCCGAACACACCGGTTTCCGCTCCGTCACTATTCCACTGCGGCCCGAACAAGCCATGCGGCGACATGCGGGCGAGCCTTCCTCGGCGCGCGTCGTCAAACTGCACGGCTATTCTGCCCGCTAGTTCACGCGCCGAAAATTCCCGGGCCTTTGCAATATCGCGACATGCTTGTCGCCAGTCCGAGCCCCATTGTTCGAGCAGTTCTTCCCACAGCTCATCGCGGCCCAACCGTGTCATCGCCTTTTCCAACACAGCGTGTAATTCACGCAATCTCACCACAACACCTAAGTCTTCAAGCGTACTTTGAGCGTTGGCATCGGCCAGCTTGCGAATCAATAACAGAATCCGCTCAAAATCAGCTGCTTGTGCCGGAGCCACGGATTGCGATGTGCAGGTACGTAACACCACTGGTTGCTCAAAACCGGCCATGTTTAATGCACGTACAAAGCCTTCGTACTGACACTCGGCGCCATCATCCCAGTGATTCATGACAAACAGCCAGCCATGCCGGTGCCGATGCTCGAACAAATACTCGAGTCCTGCGGCGTCTCCGTATCGCTCTGGACTCACGACATAAATGACCAAGTCTACGTAGTGCAAACAAGCGGTCGTGACCGCACGATTCCCGGTCTCGGTGCTGTCTATATCTGCGGTATCGATCCAAACCACATTGCGCCAGTCCGAATTATGGTGACGATCAACGCGGATATCCTTGGACTGCAGTTTTGGCGGTAAACTGGCCAAAGCAACGGACTCGTGTACGAATAACGTAACCTCACGCGAGGTTGGACGCTGCTCACCCACCACGGCGATATTCTCTCCCGCGAGGCGATTGAGCAGACTGCTTTTCCCGACCCCGGTGCCGCCGATAAACGCGACTACAAGTGGCCGTGATTGCGTTTGCGCAAACCAGTCTGACGGTGTGACCTGCGCGCAGAAATCTGAATTTTTATGAACCCCGGGGATTGACCATCCGGCGGCCTGCAACCTGGCGAACCAGCCCACTATCTGTGCGATGATCTCTGTATGGGAATTTGGCATCACACCGTGACCTATTTGCACACACTCAAGCCGTTCAATTCCGTGGGTACTCTTTCATCCAGGGTGGCGGATAAGTCCGTTGGTTTCTAGCGCATATGAAAACGATCCCGAGCGGCGTGAAACGAAAAAAACTAAGCGGTGCCCGCCTTATCCGGCGGCACGAAATCGATCTCCAATATCGAGTCTCTGATACACCCACCGGCCGCTTTTCGCTTTGCCAGCACGTTTGGCAGGATCATCTCACGCTTGAAATTGCCGATGGTAATGAATAGTTCGTCTCCACGTTTTCGCAAATTCACGTTTTCCCTGGAGATAAAGGGCAACGGCAGGCGCAGCTGGTAACACCCGTTCTCCATATCTTTGATCTCCTGCAAAGTACCCCGATAGAAAATCTGCCCCGGGTCCTCGTCGCCAAAACAGTCCTCGGCAAGGCGGGAGAGCGCTGCAAGCCCTACGACTTCGTCAGGATAATATGGTGCGCGCCATATTGGCAGTGGGGAGAAGTTGTTCTCGATCATTTCCAGATTACCAGCTTGCAGAAAACGCCGACGCCGGTAAAACTCCCCCTCTTCGTCCGCCTCTGACAGCACGCGATTAACGACAATGAGGTCCACCGGATAATTGAACAGGCCCAGATAACTAACGGCCCGTTCCGCTTCTCGAATCACCATCTTCTCCGGCTGTAAGACCAGGCGATAACTGCTGATCTCCGGATCACTCAATGTACTCCTCAACTCGGCAGTGGCTTTATCCAATCTATCCAGGTTTTCCATTAAATGCGCCGGACTCTGCAGCAATCTACGCGCAAAGGGTTGCAACACCTTAGCGAAACCGCCGCGAAATCGCATCAGGTGTCCGGTATACCAGCGGAACGTATCCGGCATGGTCAACAAACGAATCGTTTCCCCGGTGGGGGCGGCATCGATGACGACCCGGTCAAAGTTGCACTCCCTGGCCTGTTTATTGATATGCAGCAGGCTGACGATCTCTTCAATCCCCGGAAATGACGATAATTCGTCCGCAACGACGTTATTGATCGCGCCGCTATTGCGGATGATTCCGGAAATATAACTTTGCAGGGTCCCCCAGTGGTTGTGTATATCGGCAACCACATTGATCTCCTGCGCCCACAGTCTGGAAGTAACCTGAGTAGGTTCCGCGCTCAGCGGAACATCCAGTGAATCGGCGAGACTGTGCGCTATGTCGGTGCTGGCAACTAAGGTCTTGTATCCTAATTCGGCACTGCGCAACGCCGTCGACGCCGCGACGGTAGTCTTGCCCACACCTCCTTTTCCAAGATACAAAATGACACGCATACCACCCTCCCGCGATGATGGGTGCTATATTTAATCTTAAAGAATAGAGGCCTTTTGTCATTTTCACCATGTATCGCCCGATTCAACCTAAACTTGCCGCACCATGACCATTTTAATTCTGCCAACGTAGTTCAATGCCATTGTCGATTGCACCGATGCGCGCCCTGTCACACACCTTCCAAAGCTGGCTCCGGAACCTCGATATCAATCAGATCGTAGCGTCAAAGGGCTATGTCGACATGCCCCTGTATGGACGCGTACTGCTCGCGGTTTTGGTACCCTGGCTGCAGTTTTTCACCCTCGGGAGACCGGTTTCGGGAGTCGTGTGCATGATCTTGCAGGGGAGCTTGATCGGCTGGTTTCCAGCCGTGCTGTGGTCCCTCTACACGCTTTACCTGCACTGTGAAACCCCGCCCGACGAGATGCACGATACCATTCGTTCGGCCTTGAGCCGTCTCAGCAAGGATGAGCGGGCACCCCCGGACGTGATGTTGCGCTACGCGCAGGACCTGGCCGAAACCAAGGGTAAGACGATGCCACATTGGGCGGTCACCAGCCGTTCTGGGTGTCAACTGTGGATTATGGCCAACGAGTGAAGCGGCCTGATTCCCCTGCGTGACGATAGTAATGGTTACGGCGATAACCATCTGTTTGTTCGTTGCGGTTTTTGGCGCCATCTTTTTCGATCTCATCGAGCGTCGACTGGCCGTTTTGACGGGGGCTGGGTGCCTGCTTCTATTCGGCATCGTCACCGGCTTTTACTCACCGCGTATGGCGCTCGAGGCGATCTACTTTGAGACCCTGGCGTTGATCTTCGGGATGTCCGTCATATCTGCAATCCTCGCGAGGTCCGGGGTGTTCGCGCGCATTGCCACCCACGTCGCCGTCAACTCCCTCGGCAACGGGTGGTGGATCCTGGTGTTGCTATCCCTGGTGACCTACGGACTCTCACTGTTGATCAACAACCTGTCTACGATGATCGTGGTGTTACCGATCACGTTAACGATCTGCCGCCTAATTCGCATCAACCCGGTCCCGATCCTGGTCGCGGAGATCATCGCCTCCAATCTTGGCGGGGCCTCGACAATGGTGGGCGACTTCCCCAACATGATCATCTCGTCCGCCGGCGACCTCCAATTCCTCGACTTCATCGGCGGCATGATGGTCCCGTGCCTGATCCTGCTGGCAGTCATGTTCCTCTACTTTCAGGCGCGTCAGTCAATTCCTCGGGACCGCGCCTCCCAAGCTCCGACAACTACGGTTGAACTCGGGCAACTGGCCGATGTGGCGCTGCCGCTGCAGACACACCTGCAACGGTTGGGAATAAGCCTTCTATTGATAACACTGCTCGGATTTCTGCTCGTCGACGCCCTCGATGTACGTCCCGGGTGGATCGCCCTGGGCGCGGGCGCGGTGGGACTGCTATTGGGCCGCTTTGACTCCGAACAACTATTCCGATCCTGCGGAGGTAACGACATCGTATTCTTTGGCGCGCTTTTCGTCATGGTCGGCGCTCTGGTCAACGCCGATGCGCTCGACGGGGTGACGTGGCTGATCGGCGCCATCAGCGGGGGGAACGCGACTGCAGAGCTGGTGGCCCTCATGTGGCTGGCGGGCGCCGCCACGATCTTCCTCAATGCCGGCGCCGCGACCGCGTTCTTCATGCCCGTCGCTGTGACGTTATATGGTGGTTCGCAAGATCCCGCCGTGTGGTGGGCGCTATCCCTCGGGGTATTGGCCGGTTCATCCGCCGCATTGACGGGGGCCACCGCCGGCACCGTGGCCGCCACCCAGCTGGAAAACTTCCTGCAACAGCATCGCGACATGCGGACGTTAATACCGCCTGGCCGCGGACTCGACTTTCGCGGGTACCTCTCCTGGGGTGTGCCGATCATGGGCATCTTTCTCGGCCTCTCAACCGTCTATATCCTCTTGATCGCACGCTAACCTAGCCCGGAAATTGCACCAAGAATCCGGGGCCTGGCGAAGACGCTTGTGCTGCGCGTAGTCTCAGTGTCGATTGGTAAGAACGCCGCGCTGGAACGAAACCCATAGCTGGCTGTGGGTTGTTTGGAGCGCAAGTCTAGCCGCCCGCATTGCTCACCAGCATCCCGGATGCTGGCGACGGGCTCGTGCAGCTGCGCGCCACGCCTGGAGCGATGAAAAGATCTACACTAATTCAACCAGCTCAATCCACGTTTCTTTTTTACCGGTACCTTGACCACGATATCGTGGCACTTGATGCAGCGGCCCGCAGCCGGATGCGCGCGATTGGACGTCGGCAGCAGTGGCGGACCCACCTTCCCGTAACTGATGGAGATATTCTCGAGCATGGCGCCCATAGGTGTCTTGGGCTGGCTGCCCGCAGGTGGCCCGCCGATGATGAGGTGACATTGCTTGCACTCTCCGACGTACGCATGCGGCATGGGGCCGTCACGCTTGATCGGCGCGATATGGCGAATGGTCATGAGTCGGTAGCGAGGCCTCGGATTGAGGATGTCTACGATAGGATCGATCAGAGACGGCTCTACCGGTGCCGGCAATCTGCCGAGATAGACGCCTGCGGCGTCGCGGCCGGATATGGCGCGCATGGCTTTGGTTTCCTGCCCCCCCAGCATTTCCCAAGCCAGGCCAGCGACCAGCACCACAAGCAGTACCGAAGCGGCCGGAAACTTGGCAAATGCCCGCTTGAGCCTGTCCGGGAGTTGCATGGCGCAGCCGTCAACGCAGCCGATTTGACCAAAGCGCAAATCCTTCGTCGTTTCGCAACTTGCATTTAACGCCGTTGACGGTCACGTCCTTGGCATACAGCAACGGTTGTGCCATTCCGTCTGTGTCGAAAATGAAACCCGTGCCCTTTACGTACATGTTTCGCGTCACACCGCAACCCATATATTCAAGATACCAATCGGGCGCCATGGAGAGTTCCATTGCGTCGCCGTTGCGGTCCGCAATCCAGACATGGATCTGTCCCCATCCCTGATCGACTCCGCTGCCTTGAACCTGCGCCACCGTACCGTTGAACGCCTCGGTCCGTGCAGCCGAAAACGGCACCAGACCCCGGCCGGCGGGCATCGCCACCGCTCGACCGCGAAGCTGCGGGGGGTAGTTGGGCTGGCGGGAAAAACCAGGTGCCGCTGCCGGCAGTTCTGTGATGCGCCGCCCGCCGCGCGCATCGCCGGGCATTACGCCTACCGCGTTGCCGACTGCCTGTGCAGCGTGGTGCGCCTCGTCGTCCCAGAGATCATCCGGCAACAGGGCCACCAAGAGCACCGCAAAAAGAATGCCCGCGCCAAAAGCGACAATCCAGTTTTCTGTTTTCATGCCTTCATCCGGCCCGGGGGCCTCAGTCAGGGAGCGCGACGATAACGTTCTTTTTGCCACTCCAAACGTGGCGCTTTTTCATCTTCACCGGCACGACCGACACGGCAATATGCTTGACGTGGTCAATCTTGTCGAATATGCGATTCCGCACCGCGCTGGCGATGTCGTCGCCCTCACGCACGGTAAGACCGCCGTCCACATAGACGCCGATTTCGAGATGTATCTCTTCACCGACCTCGCGCCCACGCAGGTAACGCACACCTACCACTGCGGGCGTCGACTTGGTGATCTCATAGACGGGCTTGAGTACGTTGTCCACATCGACGGAAGAATCCATTAACCCCTGAATGGCATCGATATTCAATTCTATGCCTATGCGCGCCACTAATATGCCGACGCCAATTGCCGCCAACCGGTCCGCTATGGGAAATCCGGCCACCGCGAAGCCAATGCCTATCAGCACCCCAATAGAAGAAATAGCGTCTGATCGATTATCCCAGGCATTCGCCAGGATCGCCGGGCTGTTATTCTCTCTACCTACACAGCTTTGATAGCGATACATCAATTCATTGGTAGAGATAGAAACCAGTGCACCGAATAGGGCAAGCATGCTCGGCGCGCTATATTCGCCCGCCACGATCTTCGCAGTCGATTCATACATGAGATAGAGGGCGCCGAAAATCAGAATCATGCCCACGATCGAGGACGAGATGTACTGGATGTTGCCGTAGCCATAGGGATAGTTTTTATCGGCCCGCCGCGACGACAATTTCACGCTCGCCATGGTAACGGAACTTGCGATCACGTCTGCCCCGGAATGGATGGCATCCGCAACCAACGCGGCACTGCCGCTCATGACTCCCAGTGATCCCTTGAACATCGTCTGGGCGACATTGACCCAGAACGCCCATACGATCACGACATTACGACACGCCCTGCAATGCTCATACTTCATTGTCTAAATAACTCAGAATGCTCTGCCCCGGGATTCGATAGTTGCCGTCTACCATCTTTCCATGCAGTGAATTGGTGCGTAACAGCGCAATCACCTCAACGCGTTCAATGCCCAAGTAGCGCGCCGCCTCGCTCGTTGTATAGATTCGGTTTGGCTTGATGTCCCGCGTGGCGAGATCGTGAAGATCCTTGAAGAGAAGGACCACAGAGAGCAGCGCGCCTACCCGCGTGAGTGCGGTCCAGATCATGGCTCGCCCCGCTTCTCTGATACTTTCGCGACCGGCATGAGGTCACCGTAGATCTCTGAGGTAAACACCGGGGCGACCTCGTACCCGTCCAAGGTTTCAAAGTAATCCATGCGGTCAAAGCCGGTAACCCGCGCCAGGACCGTCCACGGCCAACCCGTAATGGCGCTGTTGTAGTCACGCGTATTGTGGTGCCACTCCATGCGCCGGTTCGCAATCAGATCCTCCATGTTCATGAGGGAATCCATCATCTTATGATAAGTCTCGGATGAGCGGATCTCCGGGTAGCGTTCCGCCACCGCCATCAACCGGCTCAACGACGACTCGGTAGTGGCCGCGCCCGCGAGCGCCGCGAGCGCACCGCCCTGCGACGCATCCGTGGAAAGCTGCTCGGCCGTTAGCGGCAATCCCTTTTCATTTAAAATCGCGGCCGCCGTGCCTGCAGCCAACAGCGCGTCAGCGTCTTTGCCCTTGCCCCCGCCACCCTGTACCTGGCCGTTCGACATCTGCGTGCGCATGCGCGCGGCGTAGGAGTACACCGCGTGCTCCAACTGCGCGTGGCTCAGTGTCAGCTTCACCATGTTGGAGAACAGGTTTGTGCGCCTTTGTATCGCCCCCTGGAGATTACCCTTGGAGGCGTAGACAGCCTCTCGCAAGGCGATAAAATTGTTGTACTTGAACAGGGAGGTTCCGGCAAACACGGAAATTGACAGAATGGATGCAATAAACAGCAGCTTTATACCGCGCATGCGCGGCGCGCGGAAACGCGGGTTAACCTCCTCGTGATACAGCTCACGCAACAAGGCTTCCGATCGCTGCGCACGGGGAGTGCTGCGCGTGTCCGAATACCCGGCGGTCTCTGAATTTTCGGTTCTTCGAAATACCATGTGCTATAAGCAGGCGATTACGGAGGCGGCGGAAGGCTACTTCCCCTGCATCTCATCCAATTCGTTGGCGCGCTTCAAATGGCTCAGGGCGTTCTCTCTATCATCCAACTGCTCATACGTGTAACCGATCGAGCGATGAATCTTGGCATCGTCCGGTTTCAGCTCCAGGGCTTCGAGAAAATGCTTGATCGCAAGCTTGTGCTTTCCCAAATTGTCCTGAGCCACGCCCAAGCGGTATTTCGCACGATAATTGTCGGCATCGGCCTGCAGCACTTTTTCGAGATGCGGAATCGCTTCTTTGTATCTCTCCGCCTGCATGTAGGCAATGGACAAGACCGAAGAAACCCTGAGATTATCCGGCTTGGCGGCATGCGCCTCCTCCAACAACTTCAGGCCCTCATCGCGATGGCCGTTTTTGAGCCATGACAACCCGAGGTAAAGAATGACTTCCTTGTCTTCCGGCTCTCGCTCGTACAAGGGGGCGAGCAACGCCGCTGCCTTCTTGTAATGGCCGCGTTTCGCATGACGTATGCCTTTGTCACGGTAAAAGGATTTTTGCGCATTCACATCGATCGTCGTCAATGCGTTAAAGCCGTTGATCATGGTTTCTGACGCCCGTTTAATCAGATTAAGGCCATGCCGGGCGTATAGCCCCAGGGCATCTTCAAAAGCCAGTTTGTCACTCATTGTCAGATCTCCCTCATAACCAGGGTTACGAAAATTTTATATATCCACTGAACGCATTGTCGGGATCCTTATTGCACGATCACATGACACGCTTCACAGGGACCGAAATCGCGATGCGGAGGCTGTCCTTGTGCCGCGACCGCCGCCGCGATCGTGGGCGGCGGCAGGTTGATCAAATCTGGATCCGGCACCAGTTCAAACCCCTCGCCAATGGCATGACAGCGGGTGCAGGGCCCGCGGTACGGATGCGGCGGCGGATCACCCGCAACAATCATCGGCGCGGTCTCCACCTGCGCAAATCCCAGCTGGTCGTTCGCTCGCAATACAAAGGTGCGGCGGCTCATGATGAAACGTCCATCCTGTGTTTGTTTGCCCTTGCGCATGACCGAAACCGCCGCCTGACGGCGGGCCCGCAATGTCTTCGTCTGGCGCTGAAAGTCCTCCAGCGTTGTTACCGGTACCCCTTCCAGCAAGACAATCACGTCGCCGGCGCGCAGGCCTGAATCCGCCGCGGCCATGGTGACCTCGCCGATCAACACTCCGTTGAACCCGCGCGGATACTTCAATTTTCTGCGGATCTCCTCGTTGAACTGCTTGGTATCCATGCCCTGCCAATGGGCTTCGTAAATCTGAATCCCGGGTCCGACGTAGTTCGGCGCCACATCTGCCACACCCGCGTTTGCCGCTACCGGCAGCAGAACGGCGGGAGCGAATTCGTTCTGTGTGTTGCCTGCACCAGGCGGCAATCCGGATGGACTCCACGGTACACCGCCGCCCGCTGTCGGTGTGACGCCGGCAACGGCGTTCGCTGGATTGGGGGTGCGGATGTACAAACCATAGAGCACCGCCAGCGCGGCCCCCGCCAGCACCACGATGCCGACAATATTTTGTGGTCCCCCGCTCATGGCGCCCCCAACAGCATCCTTCCGGCAACGCCCAGCATGATCAAGACATAAAAGATCCGCAGCACCCGCTGGTCCAACACGGCGGTGAGCTTGGCCCCCGCCAGACCGCCGACATAGGCACCGGGGGCCATGACGATGGCCAGGGTAACCGGCGCCTGCCAGTCGATAATGCCGGCGCTGACGCCGTGGGAGAATGCGATCACGGCGCCGCTCAGGGAGGCACAGAAGACCAGCACCGAGGCATTGGCAATGGCGTTGCGCAACGCGACACCGTTGACATAATGTTGAATCGGAACCCCCGCAACGCCGCCACTGATGCCAAGCATCCCGCTGATCAGGCCCACGGGAACCCCAAGCGCGCTGTGTTTCACTAGATCACTGGCAATCAAGTGCGCAGGTGGTCTCTCCTCGGGATCGAGCAACTCATCGAGTTCGTCCCGTTTTACGCCGGCCGTTGTCGCACCGTGGGCCACAGCCGCCACCCCAAGGCCGGCTTCCGCCATCATCTCGTAGCCGACCTTCAAGCCCATGGCCAGGGCAAACACGCCCAGGATATAGCCGATGCTGCGATCTTCGAGCATATTACCGAGAAAATACCCAGCCACCACGCCCACCACCGCCCAGGGCAAGGCACCGCGAATACCCGGCCAATGGAGCAGCCCGCTCTCTTTGTTGCGCAGCGCGGCTGCGCCGTAGACGACTATGTTGGTGAGGTAGGCGACGGGGCGAATCAAATACATGCCGTATCCAAACAAGACCATCATGCCCACCACCTGGAGCACCCCGCCGCCCATGGTCATCATGCCGCCGACGACACCCGCCGTTAGCGCGAGCAGCGCCAGGCCAATAATGTCTTCGATGCGATAGCCGCCGATGCGCGTTCCCAGCGGGTGCGCCGCGCCCGTGCGCGCGCCGGTGTCCGGGATGCCGGCCGGGCCCGGATTGTTCATCACCGTGTTGAGCCCCATGGGCGGGACCGCCGGAGCGGGGGCGAGTTGGTTGCGGGCGTTGTTCCACCACGCCGCTGATCCACGCAGCGGCGGATCGCCCTGTGTTCCCGGACTGCGTGTTCCCCGGGGATTCGGTGACGCCCCGGGTGCCGGCTTGAAATTGATGACATCCGCAAAATGCGCCGCCAGTACGTCGGCGGGCAGCGCGTAGCCTTCCAGGAGGCCGGACACGCCGACTATCGCCATATTGACGCCCGCCAACTCCCCGTTTGCATTCACCAGCGCGCCGCCCGTTTGCGCCCAGTTATAAACGGCGTCGGTCCTGATCACGTGGCTCAGGTTCTGCACGCCGACCGCCAAAGACAGGTTGGTCTCGAGCACGGCGCCGGCCTTGACGATCGGCCCGCTACCGATACCTTGTCCGATGGCGTACACCGGCTCCCCGGGCTGCAGGCCGTTGGTATCCGCGAGACGGAGATACATGAAGTGATCGGTGGTTACCAACTTCAGCATTACCAGATCGTGCTCGGGGACCGACTTCACGACCTGTGCCTCTATGGCTCGATGGCCGGACGGTGTGTCCACGTAGGCGAGAATCGTGTCGAGATTGTCAATCAGGTGGAGCGCGGTAATAACGTAGCCGCTGCTGCTGACGATGACGCCGGACCCCAGTGCCGGAGAATTGACGTTGCCGCCGCTGATCCCGGTCACCGCTGGCGGGACGGTGTTCATGATATCCTGCAGCGTGGCGCTGCCGGCGGTCGGATGGAAGAAATCGCTGACGGAGAATTCGTCGAATTCATGCTCCATGGTTTCATCCAGCAGATAGAACGCCCACAGGAAGGTGAATACCACCAGCGCAGTGAGCGCCACCGCGGGGATCTGCCACGGCTTTTCGCAGAACAAGATCTTGTTCTGCAGGGACTTCTGCGCGCACTTGTGTTGCACTTCGCTCATACCTCAGTCTACTGATTCCCGGTCATTGGCATGTCATCTCACAGCACTACGGTTATTCGGGTTGCAGGGTCAAGGTCGCGTCCCCATCGGTCGGTTCCTGGGCTGTTGCACTGGACTCAAATCGCACCTGCGCGGAGCCCAGGTGGGCAACCTTCTTCGCAAGTGCCTCTTGTACCCGCGAGGCGAGAGAATAGGCCTCATCGACGGTGGCTTGAGGAGACACCCGCACCGTCATATCCACCCAGATCTCCTGGCCGATATGCCTCGCGCGCAGATCTTGCACGCTGTCGATCCCGTCGACGTTGTCGACAAGACGTGTAATCCTTCTACGTTTACGCTCGTTGACGCTCTTGTCCATGAGGCCTCGATAGGCGTCGATGAATACATCGGTACCGAGGTACATCAGATGCAGGGTCTCGAGCAGGGCGACCACGGTGTCGATCCAGGGCATGCTCAGGTAGTGGGCGCCGATGATGCCCAGGGCAACCAGCGCCGAAGCGCTGGCGTCCGCGTGATGATGTTTGGCCAGGGTGCGCACCATCGGACTATTGACCTCTACCACGACGCAGCGGGAGAAAAAGTAGAGACTCACGTTGACGGCGATCGACAGCAGCGCGGTCCACAGCGCAATCAGGTGTGGCGCTCTGTGAGGCGAATCATCGAGCAGGGTGGCAACCGCGTGCAGCATCAAATAAACGGTGACGGCCAGAAAGATAACGCTGATCAGCAACGACAGGATAAACTCCACTTTGCCGTGACCGTAGGGATGTTCCCGATCCAGGGGCTTGCTGGAAACCTTCAGACCGATGATAACGAGGAAGGAAGTGACGACATCCTTGGCCGAATACATCGCATCCGCCACCAGCGCCTGGGAGCCCGCAACCAGACCGACGAACCCCTTCAGCAACATGAGTACGGCATTGGCGATCAACCCAATCCAACCAATCGAGTTATAACAGGCCGCACACCTTGCCGATCTCATCGATATAGCTCTCTTCGGTGCGTTAGCTCTTTTCTCTGCGACTCCTGCCTGACGCGCTTTCTGGCACTGTTTCCTTTGGCGGTGCGCAGCACCACGTTCAGCAACGCCGAGGAAAATCCGATAAAAAAGGAGAGCCCGATCACTACGATCAGCGGCAAATTAAGCGGCGGTCCCAGGACGAGGTATATCGCAACGGGCTGCATGTTCTGCGTCGCGAAAATCACGATCAGAACGCTGAATAGAAAATAGAGCAGATAAGCCAGTACTCTCATCCACCGTTTCGCTTACATTTATTATTCACAATACAAACCGAGCCTCATTGATAGCCAATCGAGGGATTACCGGGCCCTTACTACGTGAGCATAGATCACATTCGGGGTCCGTCAATCACGAAAACCGCGCCTTAATACACGATCCTCAGACCCGGAGTCCGTAACTGGCCAAGGTGGTAAAACGGCCTACACTTAGCTTACGGATATCCCAACTGGCGAGCGCTTCCGCCAGCGGGCGCCGGGAAGCAGTTCATGTAAATCACTCGTAGAGACAAAAGTAAGGAGTTCTCGATGTCCAAGTCTGACGACGTTAAAGAGGTGAGGGGTATCAGCGCAGTGACACTGCGGCCGGGGCAGCAAGGCGTAATCAGTTCGATCGAAGGCGACGACGCCCTGCGCCGCCGCCTGAACGCCATGGGCATGGTGAGGGGGATATCGATGACCGCCGAGCAAACAGCGCCCATGGGCGACCCCCGCAGCTATACCGTAATGCGTTACCAGATAAGCCTGCGCAAGTCGGAGGCGGAGAAAATCATCCTCGAGGTTTGACATCGGTGTTGCGTAATCCCGTGGACACGCTTTTGCGGCTCAGATCGTCCCTTACCGGTGATCGCATGCGCACCCAGAATTTCCGCTGCGTCAGCCGTAGGGTCGGCGTAATCCATTAAGCAACGCTGCCGTTAGCGTCAGATTAGATTGGACCTCAACCATGAATGAAAATCATCGCACGATCACCGTTGCCCTGGTCGGCAACCCCAACAGCGGCAAGACCAGCCTGTCCAACCAATTGACCGGCTTCCGCGACAGTGTCGCCAACTATCCGCGGGTGACCGTGGCAAAAAAGGAACACGTGATCGAACACCAGGGATGGACCATCCGCGTGGTGGATCTGCCGGGTATCTACTCCCTCACATCGCAGTCCCCGGACGAGCGCATCGGGCGGGAGTTCATCCAGAACGAACAACCCGACATCGTGCTCAATGTCCTCGACGCGGGGAATTTAGAGCGCAACCTATTTCTCACCACCCAACTGCTGGAGATGGGTTCTCCATTAATCGTCGCCTTGAACATGATCGACGAGGCGCACGACCAGGGCATCACTTTCGATATTCCCGCACTCCGTTCCATGCTCGGCGGGCCGGTGGTCGAGGTCGACTCCGCGCGCGGGAAAGGAATCGGGGAGCTATTGAACATCATCGTAGCGGTGGCCTGCGGCCGGATCGACACCTCCCGCATCGATCTTCCCTACGACAGCCATCTGGAACAGGCCATCTCCCGCACCCAAGACGAGATTGCCGCGTTACACCCCGAGAACCTGAACCTGCGCCAAAGCCGGTGGTTGGCCATCAAACTGCTGGAAGGGGATGAGGAAATCGCGCAACAGGAAGGAGACCACACGCGCCTGATCCAGGCGGTGCGCGAAGACCGCCGTGCCCTGGCACGCCAACACGGCGATGAGGTCGACACCATGTTTGCCATGGCCCGCTACGGCTTCATCCACGGCATGCTGGCGGAGGCGCGGCGCATGCCCGAGGAGACGGTGAAGCACGGAGACGTGAACCGCAGGCTGGACGCGGTATTTCTCAGCCGCTGGATGGGATTGCCGCTGTTCCTGGGCCTCATGTGGGTGATGTTCGAGGCCACCTTCACGGTGGGTGAGATCCCCATGGATTGGATAGACACCGGGGTCGGCTGGATCTCGGACCGTCTCGATTCGCTGATTCCGGCGGGCTTGGTACACGATATGTTGATCGACGGCATTATCGCCGGCGTGGGCGGCACCATCGTCTTTTTGCCCAACATCGTGATCCTGTTTTTCTTCTTGGCGTTTTTCAGCGAGACCGGCTATCTGGCGCGGGCCGCCTTCCTCATGGACCGGATGATGCATGTCTTTGGTCTCCACGGTAAGGCCTTCATCCCCCTGGTCATCGGCTTTGGGTGCAACGTCCCGGCGGTGATGGCCGCGCGCACCATCGAGAGCAACAAGGCGCGCCTCATCACCATCCTGGTCAGTCCGTTCATGAGTTGCTCGGCGCGCTTGCCGGTCTTCATCCTCTTCGCCGGGGCCTTTTTTGCCCAGGCGGCGGGCACGGTGGTGTTCGCCATGTACGTATTGAGTATCGCCGTCGCCATGCTGGCCTCGATTTTTCTGAGCAAGTTCGTCGTCACCGGTGCGAGCGAACCCTTCGTCATGGAGTTACCGCCCTACCGCATTCCAACGCTCCGGGGCGTGCTGTTCCATATGTGGGAGAAGGCGATGAGTTTCCTGCGGAAGGTCGCGGGCGTTATCCTGATCGGCTCCATCATCATCTGGTTTCTGCAGGCGTTTCCGCAAAACGTAGATTGGGACCAGGACTACGATGGACAGATCGCGGCTTTGACGGAGCAGGCGCAGACATCGCAACGGGACGAGCACATCGCGGCGCTGCAGCGGGAGCGTGCCCAGGAGAAGATGCGTAAGAGCTATCTCGGCCGCATCGGTATCGCGGTGTCGCCGGTGTTTTCGCCGCTGGACTTCGCCTGGCAGGATACGGTTGCGATCCTGACCGGTTTCGTGGCCAAGGAAGTGGTCGTTGCCACCTACGCGGTGCTCTACAATCAGGGCGAGTCCGAGACCGAGGAGTCCAACAGCCTGCGCGCGGCGATCGCCGGGAGCATGGCGCCGCTGACCGCCTTTGCCTTCATGGTGTTCGCGCTGCTCTACGCACCATGTATCGCCACCATCGCGGCGATCAAGGCGGAGGCGGGCGGCTGGCGATGGGCCGGGTTTTCTGTGGCCTTTTCGCTGGGCCTGGCTTATTCCTTGGCACTTGCCATTACACTAGTGGGGTTTCTCCTGCCATGACTGGTTTTCTCGAGGGTGCGATTCTGATCGCGATTTTCGTGTTCTGCTTGCTGTTGGCCGTGCGCCACGTCAAGCGCGCATTCACCAACGACGCCAACTGCGGGTGCGAGTGCAGCGAATGCCCGTCGGTCGCCGCGCAGAGCTGCCCGTCGGCCGCGGACGACACCACACCCGGGCCCGGTGTTGACGGCGCTCCCGTGGCGTCGATCGTCGCCGGTCCGCGCCGCAGCGCGGCCGACGGATAATGCCAGGGCAAGCAGGCATGCCTTGCGACGGGTATCGAAAGCTTCCCGGTTCGGAATAAAGTTCGTATCCGAAGATCGCGGCAGTCTTTCAAGTCCATCATGACAGTAGCCGCATCGGTGAGGGCCCGCGCTCGTCTTGAGTACGAGGATGCGTGACCTGTCCAATCAGCTTGCAGATATTTAGCGTTCCGGGAATTTCCTTGACAAACACTAGGTTGCTTACTAGTACCTGAAAGCATGACGGCGCATCGCTATTCGCGTTCCGGTGTCACAAAGGAGCGGCACAATATCGATCACGCCGGCAGTATAAAGAACGTTGGGTATTTCCAAACACCGATCCCACTGAGTCGGGAATACTCGGCCACACGCTAACGATAAATTGTGGAGAATACAATGCTACACCAAGAGTTAAAGTCGGTTCGCCTCGGTCTGCTGTTCAGCATGTTGACGTTGATTTTCGGCATCGGCATGGGCGTCGCCTTCAGCACCAACGAGGACGCATTCAAAGGCTACGTGAAGGCGGGAGTGGCTGCCAACCCGCAAGTACATGATGCAAAAAGCAACAAAAAGATCTGGCGTTATGCGCAGCGCGCGCATTTCCACGCCGCCGGTATCGGCGCGTTCACGCTCGGGCTGGTGGTATTGACCGGCTTGACCGGGATGGCCGCGCGGATGAAAACGATGACCGCCGCGCTCATCGGACTCGGTGGGCTGTATCCGTTCTCCTGGTTATCGATGTTTTTCAAGGCGCCGGAGATCGGCCGCGAAGCCGCGCACCACGCGATGCTGACGGAACTCTGGGTGTATGGCGGTGTGGGCTGTTTGCTCGTGGGTCTGATCCTGCTGTTCAGCCACCTGTTTTTCGGCACCGGCAGCCAGCAAGAAAAGACCGTCGGCGACGCCAAACCCGTACTCAATGGATAAAGGGACCGCCGGTAAGCCCTGAACGGCGGCCGGGCGATGCCGACCTGAAAAACAGGGGTCGGAGTCTGTGACTCCGACCCCTAATTTTTACGGCATTGACAAAACCCCAATCTTTTCTACGCTCATAAGTACAAATGTGAGCAAGCGCTTTAAGTGATGTTTTCGGCAGGAGGGCGAGTGGTACACCTCCTTCTATGTGCCGCAAGACGGCGCGGCAAAACAGACTTTTGGGAGACACGACAATGGCAGCGGGTGAGACGATGACAGCGGCGGGCGCGGGAAAAGCGGCGGCCGCCGCGGTGAAGGAAATAGAAAACGAGATCGGCCGCGAGCTTGCCGCCGCGAAGACGGCGACGCTCGGCAAGGGTGTAGCCGCCGGCAAGGGCGCGGGCGCGGCAGCGGCGAAGACCATGGCCGCCGGCAAGGGCGCCGGCGCGGCAGCGGCGAAGACCGCAGCGGCCGGCAAAGGCGTCGGCGTGGCAGCGGCGAAGACCGCAGCGGCCGGCAAAGGCGTCGGCGTGGCAGCGGCGAAGACCGCAGCGGCCGGCAAAGGCGTCGGCGGCGCGGCCGCCAATACCGCGGCCACCGGCAAGGGCATCGGCGGTGTCTTCGGCGTGAGCAAGGGATTCGGCCTGGGACTCGGTTTGGGTGCATGGGGCGCGGTGGCCCTGGTCGGTCTCGGCGCCATCGCGGTGTACGGCTATTTAAAAAGCCGTGAGTCGGAACAGGCGCAAAGCGACGAGGAAATCGAGCTACACGAGGCAATGGAAAGTTAACCGATGCCAATGTGCGTCTTGATGGTGCGGTCGCACGCATATTTGGAACAACGACAGGCGGTAAAAACAAAAGGTTTTAGGAGTATGACGTGATGACGACGACAGTGCTTCACACCGAGGGCGGTACGCGTTCCCGCATTATGGCGGCTATGAGCTACATGGGGATTCTGTGCTTTGTGCCGCTGCTGATGAACCGCGATGACGAGTTCGTGTATTTTCATTCGCGACAGGGGCTGGTCATCTGGATGTGGGGTATCCTGGCCGTATTTGCGCTGCACGTGCCCGGCGTCGGTAAATGGGTATTCAGCTTCTCCGCCATGGTAATCGTCACGCTCTCCGCGGTGGGTCTGGTCTCGGTACTCCTGCACAAGGCGTGGAAACTGCCATTGGCTTATCCACTGGCGCGCCATCTGTAATCCGATTTGACGCGATTGGACCCACAGGGGCCGCGCGGCGGCTGGACGTGGAAATAGGAAGCCGCCGGTAACAGCAACAATAGCAACGCGTCGACCCAGAACGTCCGCCAAATTGAAACGTCTGCAACCGGGCAAGATCGCCCGGCCATTTTCACCAAGGAGAACATCTGTGTTGGCAAACGAACACTCGCACACGGCAGCGCCGACGCAAACAGGCGCCTGGTCCGAGCGTGAATAAGATCGGTTTGGCCCATGGTCAAGAGCCATCACTGGAACTCGCTGTACCTGCTGGCGGCCTTGAGCATGATTTTCATGACACTGGCCATCGCCGTGCAGCCTCTTTATCTACGCAATGTCCTCGGCGTCGGACTGGAGAACGCGGGCGCAATCAACGCCAGCATCCAAGCGGTGACGGAAATCCTGGACCTGGTGCTGATCGGGTATCTGGGATTTCTGTCTGATCGGTACGGCCGCGTGCCGATTGTGGTGGGCGGTTTCCTGGTTGCGGCGTTGGGGGCGTTTCTCGCGACCTTCAGCCTGGAGCTGGGAGCGCTGTTCGGGATCGGTGGGTTGTTCTTCTACTTCACCATGCGCATCGTGATGTCGTTGGGTACCGGCGCGGTCTGGCCGCAACTCTCCACCCTGGCGGGGGATTTCACTAGCTACCGGAACCGTGCGGAACTGATGACGAAAACGGCATTTATGATGGCGTTTGGGGCCACCATCGTCTACGCGGTGCTGATGCAGATTCCCCAGCACGCCGGGCTCGGTGCGGTCATGCTGCTGACCGCTGCGGTAGCGCTCGTGGGCGCGTGGTTGAGCCGGCGTTGTTTGATCGATGTGGCCCCCCGAGTAACGAACGGCAAGGCGTCGCTCAAGCAGGTCTGGAGGCTGCTGCGCGCCGAGCCGCGCCTGAGATTGTCCTTCGCCTCGGCCTTTTTCGCGCGCAACGACATGGTGTTCATCGGCCTGTTCCTCATGCTCTGGTTTGTGTATTTCGCCGATGTGGTCGGTATGGGTCAGGGGGAGGCCGCAGGTCACGCCGGGATGGTGGTGGGACTGATCGGGTTTACCGTGCTGGTGTCGATACCCTTGTGGGGGATATTCATCGACCGGTACGGCCGTGTGGCGGCGATTGCAGCCGGTATGGCCCTGTCCGGCATCGGTCTCGTGTGGTTTGGGTTTATCGTCAATCCATTCGGCTGGATGGTGCTGATTCCCGCAGCCCTGCTGGCAGCCGGACAGGCGGGTTGTCTGGTCGCACCGCAGGTTTTGGCGGTGGATCTGGCACCACCGGAAATGCGCGGCGCCGTACTCGGCATGTTCTTCGTGGTGGGCAGCATCGGTATCGTTTTGTTCGTTCAGATCGGCGGTTTTCTGTTTGACGCGGTTGGTCCGCACGCCCCGTTTGTGTTCACCGGGGTGGGGAATCTGTTGATTCTGAGCTATTCCTTATGGGTAATGCGGGCAGATCAACGAATTGGGACGGGTCGCGGGGATACGCATCCGTTGCATGCCGAGGCGGAGTCGCTGTTGTGAGCCATTGCCCAACCATTCTTGCTTTGTGACCTGGAGTAACTGTATGCCTAATATCATCATTGGCCTATTGGCGCTTGCCTGCGGATTGTGGGCTTTGACGGTCTGGTGGTGGTCAGTCGCCGAACTGCTTCGTGGACTGGTTCCGATCGTCCTGTTGCTGGTCGGTATGCTCGCTCTCGCCACAGGCGTATCCAAAGTGCGCACGGAGCAAGAGGTGAAAGATGAGGATCTGATCGACGACGAGGAACCCATCGACGAGACCGAGTAGCCCTGGATGAGTTTTCTTGAATCAGACGCTGAAGATTTCTGCGGCAAAGACCTGCAGAAGTATTTCCTGCTGGTCGCGGCGGTAGCAGTGCTGGTCCTAATCGGCACCTACTGGTACATAAATTACTACACCCTGGGGGTCGACGTAGACCTGAAGAACGCCCATATCGATTATCCCGGCGGGCGCGGCACCGCACCGGGCGCCGTGGTAAACCCGGTCACGGCCAACCGGTCCAGCTCGCTGGCGCCGGCCACGAACCGGCCCGTTGCCGCGGCGCTACCGGTCGCGCGCGGCTTCTCGAGCGTGGCGGCCCAGCTCAAAAAAAGCGTGGTCAACGTAAACGTAGCCCGTGCCGGCACGCTTGAGAAGCAGGCGCCTGCGACCGCGCAGAACGCGCCACCGAAACCGCCCGGCGGGGTCCGCTTCGCAGATCCCTCTACCGGCCGCACCGTGGAGAGCATCGGGTCCGGGGTGGTGGTGCGCGACGACGGCTATATCCTCACCAATTTTCACGTGGTGCAAAGTGGCGCCGCAGTCTACGTGACGGTCTTCGACGACCTCGGCACACAGCGCTACACGGCCGAAGTGGTGAAACTCGATGAGGTTCTCGACCTTGCGTTGCTGAAGATCAATCCGCAATCACGGCTTACCTCCGCGCGCCTGGGCGACAGCAACCGGGCACAGGCGGCGGATCCGGTACTGACGATCGGCAGCCCCTTCGGACTGGATCAAACGGTGAGTCAGGGGGTGATCTCAGGGACGCGCAAATCGCTGATCATCGACGGCGTGGCGCATAACAATTTGCTGCAGACCGATGCGGCGATCAATCAGGGCAATTCCGGCGGCCCGCTGGTAGACCGCAACGGTTACGTCATCGGCATCAATACGGCGATCTACAGCCCAACGGGCGCCTTTGCCGGTATCGGTTTTGCGATTCCCGCCAATGACGCGATACAGTTCCTGCGCGATGAAATAGACCTCAGGGCGGCGACTGGAGCCCCGGGTCCGCGGCGGGCAACACGACCGGCAAATCGGCGCATCGCGGCAGCGCCGGCGGCGCCGCTCATCGCGCGTGGCGCTGCGTCACCGCACGCAGATGGAAGGGAGCAGATGGACTGCGCCGCCTGCCATCAGATCTTGGGGACGCGCCAGGCGGCGGGCAGGCCGGTAGCGGGCATGGCTTTTGCGACCCCCGGTACGGGTCGGCAAGGCAGCACTGCGGCCCCCGTGCCCGCTCAAGCGGGACCACCCATTGCCGCCGGTGCACCGCCTCCCCATCGGGACGGGCGCGAGGCAATGGCGTGCGCTCAGTGCCATCAGATACAGAATGCCAATGCCGCGGTGGCTTTCCAGTACGCCGGTCCGCCGCCGGGGCTGGGTATGAACGTCGCGATCACGGACGCACGCTTTGCGAGCGACGGCCCCCGCGTGCTGGGCGCTACTGTGTTGCCCATTGACCAGCTCTTGTCCGAGCGCCTGGGGCAGCCGGCTGGTAAAGGCGTGTTCGTGAGCGCGGTTGTGCCGGGTTCGCCCATGGACGAGTCCGGCGTCCGCGCCGGTGACGTGTTGCTGAAACTGGAGGGGCGGCGGCTGCGCAGCCCGCGTCAACTGGTGCGGCGTATGGGGGAATTTGTAAACGGTGACAAAGTGCGTTTGGGTGTCCTTCACGATGGGCGGCGCCGCAACCTGAAGGTCGAGGTGTTGGCGATGTCCCTGCCCGGGATGACCGCCGCGCCGCAGCCACAAGCCGCGCCAAAAGAGCTGAACTGGCGCGGAATGGAGATGATGACGATTGCGCCCGCGAATCCCAACGCGGCGGGAGCCTCGGGGGCGCTGGTGGAAGAGGTCACGCCAGGCTCGAGGGCAAGCGCGGCAGGAATACGGAATAACGACGTGATTCTAATGATTGATATGGCGCCCGTCGATACCGCCGCACGCCTAAACCGTGCGGTTCTGGCCGCAGGTCAGGCCCAGCCGGTATGGCTCAAGATCAGGCGGGGCGGACGCGATCTGTTTGTGAGGCTCGGCTAGCCGAGATCGTAACGATAAAAATGAGGACCTATGATGATTGACGACAACGCAAAAACCCGGCCAGGGAGCGGCAACGCAGCAACCCGGGCCAAGGCTCGAACAAAAGGAAGCGGTAGCGCCGGCAAGAGATCGGCCACCAACGGTGATATGTCCAACCTGCTCAGCGAACTCGAAACGGAGCTGCCTTGGATTGAACGGACAAAAGCGAAGGCCGGCGAACGCGTTGAACAGTCGGCGCGGCAATCCGCAAAAGACGCGCAGGCGGCAGGCATCGGAGGACCCGCACCCATGAAACCGCGGGAGGACGGCGCTCCATGGCAGTCCTCCCCTGCTTCCGAAGCGGAAGAAAAAAATGCGGCTGACAAGTCACAGGAGGAGGATGCCAACGCCACGTCATCGCCGGCAACAGAGAACGGTCCGGCAGCCGGCAAGACGGTGACGCCACCGTCAGCAAAAAAGACGACCGTTTCGGAAAACCAGAAAACCAAGCCGGCCACCCCGGGGGACGGCGCCAAACCATCGCGCAAGAAAACCGCAGCGCAAAAAGAAAACGGCGGCACAAAGCGAAAAACCTCGTCCACGACGGCCAAAAACGCGGGGGAAACGCGCGCCCGTGCCAAACGAACAGCAACAAAGCGCGTCGGTGATGGGCGGGATACGACCGCGCGCAAGATCAACCGTAAGTCCCACGACCAAGTTGCGATGGGCGGAGTCCCCGGCCCGAAACAACCCGGCGCCGAACGAAGCAAGTCTGCGCCCACACAGACAATTATCGTCGAGGGCCTGTTCGAGGGGCTGGCAAATACGCTTGGCGGGGGCCTTGGCTTCGTCCTTGACAAGGGACATAACGCCATCGGCGGAGTCATCAATAAGGGCCAAAGCGCCCTTGGCGGTGTTTTATCCGGAGTGAGTTCGGGCGTCGGCTGGGTCGGCGGGCTGTACCGGCGTGCCCGGGGCGGCAAGCCGAAAAAATCCGGTAATCTTGAGTAGAGGCGCGGGAGGTCTATTGGATTATGTCATTCATCAGTCTTGATAAAGATAAAGCGGGCTTTTGGGAGCGCATGACTAAAGAAGAAGGCGCCGTCGAATTCAGGAAGACTCCCGCTGAACTCAAACCGGTTTCCAGTCCCGATGTAAATCCCACGGAACCGGTGCCCAACACCGTTGCAGACGATAAGCGCTTCATACTGGGTATCGACCTCGGTACATCCTGGACCTCGGTGATAACCAGCCGCGGGACGAAGTACCGGCTGCGCTCGGTGGTGGGTTATCCCAAGGACCTCATAGGGGTGAAACTCTTGGGTGCGGCCTTCGTAGTGGGTGAAGAGGCGTACGCCAATCGCGCCTATCTGGATTTGAGGTACCCACTAACAGATGGGGTGTTGCGTGAACTCACCGATCGCGATCTCGACGTGGCTCGTCGCCTGCTCGCCCACGTCATTGAATTGGCGGAACCCGGGGAGGATGATCAGGTGTGCGGGGTGATCGGGGTGCCTGCGCGTGCCTCGGCATCCTCCAAGGCGCTGCTGCTGAACATGGCGCACGAACTCCTCGACGTGGTGATCGTTCTGTCCGAGCCGTTCATGGTCGCATATTCCGAGGGAAAGTTGCTCAATTCCATTGTCGTAGACATTGGTGCGGGGACTACCGACATCTGCGCCCTCCGCGGCAAGTTACCGGAGGCTGAAGATCAGGCTACCCTTTTGAAGGCCGGTAATTATCTGGACCAACGGATTGCCGCGCAGATCGCGGAACACTGGCCCGGTGTGCAGATCAACACCAACATCGCCTGTGACATTAAGGAGAAACACGCGTTTGTCATGGATAGCGACGCGGAGGTCCTGGCGGAACTGCGCGAAGATGGAAAACCCGTAAAGTTGGACGTGACAGACGATATCCGCGCAGCATGCGAGTCTATCGTTCCGGATATTGTCCAACAGCTGGAGGTGCTGGTGCGAAGCTACTCACCGGACCAACAGGAGGCCGTGCTGCAAAATATCGTTCTCACCGGCGGGGGCTCCCGCATCAGGAATCTCGATACCATGATCAGCGAATGGATGAAGGACTACGGTACAGTAAAGGTCATCCGAGTCGATGATCCCGATTTCGCCGGATGCCAAGGCGGATTGAATCTGGTATCGGAACTTCCACCGAAGTACTGGGGGCAGGTTGGCGACATCGTTGGCGACTGACACGGTTCTAATACCCCATGGGCTGTCCGAAGAGGAGGCGATCGCGCGATTAGAGGGGCTGATCGCTGGCGCGGAACCCATGGATTATCTCGAAGCCGTCTCGTTTGAGCGCGATACAACCGGCTACCGCTTTGTCGGCAAGGTGCAAGGGATTTCCGTAACTGGAGACGTAGTCATCGAAGCCGCGGTGGTTAAAGTACGGTACCGGGTTCCGTGGGCGGCGCAACCGCTGCGCAAGCGAACCAGCGGTTATATCGAAGACTATCTGCAACAGGCGTTGGCGCCAAGAACGTAGGGCATGACGGATTGTTGCACCAAAGCCGGGTGTGAGATCGAAAAGCTCGTCAATCGTCAGCGGGCGACTTTAAAGGCGGTGTTGGCAATCAATCTTGTTATGTTCGTGGTGGAGATCGTAGCGGGTGTTGTTGCCGGATCTACCGCACTGCTCGCTGACTCGTTGGACATGCTGGGTGATGCCTTAGCGTATGGCTTTAGTCTCTACGTGGTTTCCCGCGATAATACCTGGAAAGCAATCTCGGCCCATATCAAGGGCGGGATCATGGCGATATTCGGCAGTTTTGTCTTGATTCACGTGTTTTATAAGTTTCTTTACCCATCAATCCCGCACTACGAGACTATCGGTGTTATCGGTGTGCTCGCGTTGCTGGGGAACTCGGTTTGTCTTGCGCTTCTCTGGCACCACCGGACGGAAGACGTAAATATGCGGTCGGTTTGGCTGTGTTCGCGGAATGACATCATTGCCAACGTGTCGGTCCTGATTGCGGCGTTCAGTGTTTGGATCTCCCAGTCACAATGGCCGGACTTACTGGTTGGCCTGGGTATCGCCGCCCTGTTTCTGCGGACCGCATCTCACGTCATTCGCGATGCATCCGAAACTTACACAGCGAATCGTAATCCTCCGGCGCGGGTGGCAGACAAGCACAAACCCGCATAGCGCCGGAAGATGACGCAGCACACGGTCGCGGGGCGCCGCGTCTGGCGCCAAGAACAAGGGGACAGAATTTTCACTCAGGCCCAGTTTTCGTTTGCGCAAAGGCCGAGCGCGAACGTGCGCGGACCCGGCAGGGCCGGGTTTCGCACGTGTGCGGGAACATCCTGTGAGTCGTCCCCTCTGGGGCTCGATGCCTTACGGGTTGGCGTGGAGTCGAATTTTGGCGCCGTCTGATGACAAATGCGGGGGGCTGATCGTGCGATTCCCTCTCTCCGATGCGGGCGGGCGTGCCGCGATTTTCGATCAGATCTGCGGGTAGATCTCTGCGCCGCGGTCCTTGAATTCCTCCGCCTTTTCCTTCATGCCCTCCTGCAACGCCGCGCGCGCGTCATCGATGCCGTGCTCCTTTGCGTAATCCCGGACGTCCTGGGTGATCTTCATGGAGCAGAAATGCGGCCCGCACATCGAACAGAAATGGGCCACCTTGTGGGCATCCTTGGGCAAGGTCTCATCGTGAAACTCCTGGGCCTTGTCTGGATCGAGGGATAGGTTGAATTGATCTTGCCAGCGAAACTCGAACCGCGCCTTGGACAGCGCGTTATCCCGGAGTTGGGCGCCGGGATGACCCTTGGCAAGATCCGCCGCATGAGCGGCGATCTTGTAAGTAATAATGCCGTCGCGGACATCCTGCTTATTGGGCAGCCCGAGGTGCTCTTTCGGGGTCACGTAACAAAGCATCGCGGTCCCGTACCAGCCTATCTGGGCCGCGCCGATGGCGCTGGTAATGTGGTCGTAACCGGGCGCGATATCGGTAGTTAACGGGCCGAGCGTGTAGAACGGCGCTTCATAGCAGTCCTCCAGCTCTTTATCCATATTCTCCTTGATGAGTTGCATCGGGACATGACCCGGACCTTCGATCATCACCTGACAATCATGCCGCCACGCAATCTGCGTCAGCTCACCCAGGGTCTTGAGTTCCGCGAACTGGGCCTCGTCGTTGGCGTCGGCGATCGAGCCGGGGCGCAGTCCGTCGCCGAGGCTGAAAGAGACGTCGTAGGCCTTCATGAGCTCACAGATCTCTTCGAAATGGGTGTACAGAAAGCTCTCTCGATGGTGCGCCAAACACCATTTGGCCAGAATCGAGCCGCCCCGGGACACGATACCAGTAATACGTTTAGCGGTGAGTGGAATGAACGGCAAGCGCACACCCGCATGGATTGTAAAGTAATCGACACCTTGCTCCGCCTGTTCGACCAAGGTGTCACGGAAGATTTCCCAGCTCAACTCCTCGGCCTTGCCGTCGACCTTCTCCAGCGCCTGATAGATCGGTACCGTACCGATCGGAACCGGTGAGTTGCGCAGGATCCACTCGCGCGTTTCATGGATGTGCTTCCCCGTGGAAAGATCCATCACCGTATCGCTACCCCAACGCACCGCCCACACCATCTTTTCGACTTCCTCCTCGATCGAGGACGTCACCGCCGAGTTGCCGATGTTGGTGTTGATTTTCACCAGGAAATTGCGGCCGATGATCATCGGCTCCAGTTCTGGATGGTTGATGTTCGCGGGGATGATGGCGCGGCCAAGGGCAATCTCATCGCGCACGAATTCCGGCGTCACCTCCTGCGGAATGTGGGCGCCAAAACACTGGCCCTTGTGTTGCGGCATCAATGACTGATAGCGGGGGTCGGCCTTCATTTCCTGCAAGCGCAGGTTTTCACGTATGGCGACGAACTCCATCTCGGGAGTGATGGTGCCCTGCTTGGCGTAGTGCATCTGGGTGACAGTGGATCCTGGATTTGCGCAGTGTGGTTTACGGGCATGCTCAAAGCGCAGTGCGGCAAGCCGCTCGTCCGTGAGACGCCGGCGGCCATACTCGGAACTCGGACCATCCAATTCCGTGGTGTCACCGCGCTCGTCAATCCACGATTTTCTAAGCGGCGGAAGACCACGCAATAGATCAATGCGTGAGTTGGGGTCGGTATACGGGCCCGAGGTATCATAGACAGTGATCGGCGGATTATCTTCAGCTCCGATACTTGCTGCTGTGGACATTTGCTCCACCAACCGCATCGGGACCTGCAGATCAGGCCGGGAACCGGGCACGTAGAACTTCTCCGATCCCTGGATCGAACGGGTGACCGCTGCCGATAACTGCGCGGTCTTTTTTAAAAATGCTTTCGGTATTGCGCTCATGCTCTCAACCACCTGATTCGATGAGGGATGAACCGGAGAGCCGTCTGCCGCGGTAAGATCAACGCCAGCCTTTCCTACGCCGCCATTAAACGGATCAGGTTCAAGGGACTCTCTCAGCCCGTACACGGTCCGTGAACAAGCACCCCTAGCCAAGTCCACCCTACTCTCAACCCCGACACGGATCAAGTGTCACACCCGCTTCCAGCCGTATCGGGAGATGCGGGCGGTCGCACATACCCGTGCGAGTATGTACCCGGTTGGAACCCGATAAACTTTACCGGACCTCCGCAGTACCAACCGATAAATCGGGATCAACGATGTGGGCACAGGAAATACCTGCGCCACCCGCAATAAAGCGCGGGACATACACTGATTTTTACAACTCCGTTCCTGCGGCATCCTCGGTAGTCGCGCCAGGATTCGGCATTGGCCGTCGTCTCCGCACCGGTTCCGGGGCTGAAGATAATTTTTACTTATCAGCGCCTAACAGGGATTGAATGGACAATTTGATCCGGGAGTTGTCTAAATAATCACCCGATACTGATCGCAGAAAAGGAGGTGAGCAGCGTGAAATTCACGGTATATCGATGCGTCGAGGATCCTGATTATTTTGTCGTCACCGACGATGCCCATCAAGCGGATATCAGCGGTGCGGCATGCCCCAGCGGTGGGAGTCTGACGCAGGTTGGTAACTTCGATGAAATGGGCAGGGATCGCGCAGCGTTCAACGAAATGATTGCCAGGGATGCGATCAAGACCCAGGGATACTATCGCTTCGAGGCCAAGACGTGGGATCCGGTCGCGCAAGCACCGGGCACCATGCCCGGATGATGCGAGAACACCAATCCGCTACGAACGCCGGCGCAAGCCGGCGTTCTTGTTTTCTTGTGAAGCAGCTAATCGCCCGCCGTTTGATCCAGATCAAACCGCTCCCGTGATAGATATGGATAATTGTCGTTGATCCAGCAAACAGCATGGAATCATGCCTTGATCTCCTCCTAAATCGCGACTCGCAAGGCATGCAAAACGCCGGCCACAGGCCGGCGTTTTCTTGACGCTTCAGGATACCAGGGCCACCGCGATCGAACCCCAAGATCAATCACCGGCACTACTCTAAGTGCACGCAGCCCCCCCATTCCCCACCAACAGCCGCTCCTAATTCGGTTGGCAGATGAGTGGCCGGTTGTCTCTTGCCACTTGTCGCTAAACTGCTTACCCTTCGCATTCTCAACCAACGGCAAACAAAGACTTTACCAATGGACGTCGAGCTAGCCCGTTTCAACATGATTGAACAACAAATCCGTACGTGGGACGTACTTGATCCCAAGGTCCTGAATCTACTGCGCGATTTTCCACGTGAGGAATTCGTCCCTGATCAACACAAGGCGTTGGCCTTCGTTGACATGAATATCCCGTTGGATCATGGGCAGACAATGATGCAGCCAAAGATGGAAGCGCGGCTGCTGCAAGAACTCTCTTTGACCAACCAGGATAAGGTGTTGGAAATCGGCACCGGTAGCGGCTACCTCACCGGGCTCTTGGCGGGTTGTGCCCATAGCGTTGACACGATTGACATTTTTGCAGACTTTATTGAAACCGCGCGCGGCAAACTCAAGGCCCACGATTTGAACAACATAAACTACTTCGAAGGCGATGCCGCGCCGGGTTGGGATGGGGAAGGGCCTTACGATGCGATCATCATAACCGGTTCGCTACCGACGTTGCCGGAGTCGTATAAATTGAATCTGTCACTGAACGGCAGGTTGATCGCCATCGTCGGTCAAGCGCCGGTCATGGCGGCAGTTCTAATACAGCGCCTGGAAGAAAACAGTTGGCATGAGGTGTCGCTATTTGAAACCAGTTTGCCGCCCCTTATCAACGCGGAACCACCGTCGAATTTCGTGTTTTAGTGCGTAACGGCAACGCCGGTCATGCGGGGCACTGACTCGTTGAGCCGCTTCACGTTACCGTGCGGGTAATTGGCCCGGAGACCCAGAGTTGCTGCGCAGATATCCGGCGGGAACGCGGTGCTGGAACGAAACCCATAGCCGCTATGGATTGAGTTAAGCGCAAGTTCAGGCGTTCGCGACCGAGCCGGAGGCGGTACGCCTTGGCGCAATATCCGGGCTAGGCTAACCACAACACACCGTGCGGCAATATCCATCAGGTGCGTCGCAAACTTGATATAGAAACGGTCATGACGCTTTATTAATCTTACTAACAAATCCTGCGCTAAATCGCTAAACTAGAGCACTCGGCCTGTGCAGCCAACCTGACAACTCACTCCCTGCGCGAGGCGCTACACCATGTTAACAAGGCTCATCCGCACCATGCTGTTCGTAACGTTGCCGGCGCTGGCAACAACGGGACATACCGTTGACTTGGCCGTCAATCTCAACTACGACACCATGATCGCGCAGGCCACTAGTGAGACGAACAATTCTGGTAATCGCATGGGGCTGTGGGACGTCTATTTACTAGCCGTCGACAACGATCCTACATTTCAGGCAGACGCGCTGACCTATCAAGCGGACCTGCAGAAGGTCAAGCAGGCGCGCGCGCCGTTGCTGCCAAGTCTGAGCGGCAATTTGGCGTACACGCGAAATCGTGACGAAATTGACGCCCCCGGTCAGCCGTTCGTTGTCGATGGCTCCGGCAACTATAATTCGGATGGCTACAGTTTGTCGTTACAGCAGCCGGTATACGATCGCGGCAAAATACTGGGGTATCGTCAGGCTCAATCACAGGCGAAGGTCGCCGAATTGCAGTTCGACATCGCCAAACAGTCTTTAATCGTGCGCGTCACGACGCGATACTTGCTGGTGCTCGCGGCACAAGACAACCTGGAACTCGCCGTAGCCGAACGCACCGCGCTGTCGCGACAGTTGGAACTTGCCGATGAACGGCTACAGGTTGGTCTCGGAACAACCACCGACTTGTATGATGCGGAAGCACGGTTTCGCATCTCCGAAGCCGCCGAAATCACCGCCCGTAGCGCCCTCGCTGACGCGCATCAGTCATTAGCCGAGCTCATCGACCAGGGACCCGAAAGTTTGCGTGGCCTCAGACCCGACGCCCCGCTGACAAACCCCGAACCTCACGATGTCCAACACTGGATCGCCGCGGCACTCGAGGGAAATCTGGAACTTGCGGTCAGTCAACAGTCCGCGGGCGTCGCCGAGCAAGAGATACGCCGGCAACGGGCTGGACACTACCCTTCTCTAGACTTCATCGTCTCCCATGAATTCCAGGACTCGAATGGCAGCATCTCCGGTCCAGGTCGCGAAACGACGTTCTCCGATGCGCTGCTGCAGCTGAGCATACCTTTGGTTCAAGGGGGGGCCGTTGTGTCAAGGACCGAGGAGGCGCGGCTGCGCTATGACGCCGCACTGCGCCAGGTCGAGACTGCGCGCCGGGCCGCGGATCGTAGCGTTCGCGCAGCATTTCTAGACGTCACCGGCAGCATTGGGCAGGTGAGCGCACTTGATCGAGCGGTCACAGCGAGCGACAGTGCCCTGGAGGCCAAGCAAGAGGGATTTGCAGCCGGTCTCAACACGAACCTGGAGGTTCTCGATGCACAGCGCGACCTGTTCGAAGCCCGGCGCGACTATCTCAAGGCACGTTACGATTACATCTTGAATTGGCTGCGGTTGAAGCAAGTAGTCGGGACACTGACCGAAGACGACCTGCGGAGAGCCGGCACATGGCTGCAATAGAGCCGTCGAACTTCGCGAGCGCGGATCAGGCCGAGAGCGAATTTTACCGTGCGTTTCAAGCTCACGATCTCACGGCCATGATGGCGGTTTGGTCCGACGAAGACGACATCGTTTGTATTCATCCTCAGGGTCCGCGCTTGGAAGGTTTGACGCAGATACGCGAAAGCTGGACACAAATTCTGCAGAACTCGCCGCCGATGCGGTTTCGGCTCACCGAGCAGCGCCGGATAGACGGCGACTCAATCGCCATTCGTTACGTCAACGAAAACATCTATCTCGCCAACGACAAAGAACCGCAATTTACCATTCACGCCACCAACGTCTATCGACGCACCAACAAGGGTTGGCGAATAATACTGCATCATGCGTCACCCACCCCGGAGACACTTCTCAACCTGCAACAGAAACAACCCGAGGACGAGGAGACAGACGCAGAGGTAACGGTGCATTAAGGTGCACGATGAGTACCGCCGCAACGCCGCGGCGGAACCATGCCGGCCTGTTTGTGGTTGCACGGCCATGGCAACAAGCATACAGTCATAAAGATTCGATCGGTGTCAACCCGATCGGTCGCTGAATATGTAACACCAACGAAGGATGATACGGAGGAGAATCATGCTCAGATCCCTAATACCTACGTTTTTGTCTATTTTGTTCACCGCATCGATATTTCTGCCGCACAGCGCAATGGCCGAGAAATGCCAGAACCGAGGCGACCTCGATGTTCGCTATTGCGATGACAACGGCGATCTCGTCGCCGATACCCCCAAGGAATCGAGTCAATGGTTGGATCCTGATGTATTGATATTCTCTTATACCCCGGTAGAGGACCCGTCGGTCTATGAGAATGTGTTCACAGAATTCATGGACTACCTCGCAAAAAAAACCGGAAAGCAGGTCAAATGGTACGGCGCCGAGTCCTATGCAGCGCAAGTGGAGGCAATGCGCTCGGGCCGTCTGCACGTAGCAGGGATATCCACCGGTCCCACCCCGTTTGGTGTCAACCTCGCTGGCTATGTGCCGTTCGCCATCATGGATGGGCCCAAGGGGTATGGCTATAAGCTGCAGTTGATTACTCACAAGGATAGCGATATCAAGGAAGTAAAAGATATGAAGGGCCGCAAGATTGCCCACGTCACACCATCGTCTAATTCCGGCAATCAAGCACCCCGAGCCCTATTCAAAGCGATGGGTGTGACCCCGGATGAGGACTATAAAGTCTCGTATTCGGGCAAGCACGATAACTCAATCATGGGTGTTGCCAACAAGGATTACGATGCGGCACCTATCGCATCTACTGTGCTCGACAGAATGGCGGAGAAGGGTATCGTTAATCGCGGAGATCTTCGTATTATTTGGGAGTCGGATCCTTTCCCGACCACCTCCTATGGCATGGCCAACAACCTAGATCCCAACCTCCAAAACAAGATACGAGATGCTTTTATCAGTTTCAATTGGTCGGGCACCGGTCTGGAGGAGGAATTCGGGCGCAGCAACGCGTGGGACAAGTTCAGCCCCATCAACTACAAAGAGCATTGGAGTGTGATCCGCACGATCCAGAAACACAACGGCATAGCCTATAACCAGGAGAGTCTCAAGGCTCTGAAAGTAAAAAAGAAGAAAAAGAAAAAGAGCGGCTGATTGCCAACGGCGGCGTCCCCCGGGTCGCCGCCCCACTCCTTCCTATGCTTTCGATCACGGATCTAGTCAAGGTCTATCCCAGCGGCGAACAGGCCCTGGGCGGCGTGAATCTGCAGATCGATCAACCGCAAGTCGTAGCGGTCATCGGCTCGTCTGGAGCCGGCAAGAGCACATTGATTCGATGTATCAACCGTCTCGTCGAACCGACCTCCGGGCGCGTCACGCTCAACGAGACCGACGTCACTGCTTTGTCACGCCGCGCCCTTCGCCGGGCCCGCCGCCGGATGGGGATGATCTTTCAGGAATACAACCTGGTCGAGCGGCTGACGGTGATGGAAAACGTGCTGTCGGGACGTCTCGGTTATGTCAGCTTTTGGCAGGCCTATCGCCGCAAGTATCCACCGCAGGATATCTCCCGCGCATTCGAGTTATTAAAACGCGTCGGCCTCGATGGTTATCACAACACTCGTGCCGACGCGCTATCGGGCGGTCAACGGCAACGCGTAGGTATCGCGCGCGCGCTGATGCAGCAGCCGGATCTGCTGCTGGTGGACGAACCCACCGCCAGTCTCGACCCCAAGACGGCGCGGCAGATCATGCGGTTATTGTGCGAACTCGCTCATGAACAAGGCACCCCGGCTGTGGTCAACATCCATGACGTCAACCTCGCGCAGGGTTTTGCCGATCGGATCGTGGGGCTCGCTGGTGGCGTGATTGCATTCGATGGCGCCGCCGATGAACTCACACCCGCGGTATTGAGCGACATATACGGTGAGGAAGACTGGAGCAAGACAATTCAAAATCCGGTCGCGGACCGGAGCGGCGGCAAGGATCGCGGTACGCTTGAACGAGAATCGGCGGCCGGATGAGCGCAGGGGTCTGGCGCCCACCAAAGCTGATCGTCAATCCATGGGCTCGCTATGGATTGCTGTTCCTGGTGGTCGTTTACTTAGTGTGCTCACTCACCCCCGGATTGCTGCCGATGGTGTCCTTGAATATCGACTGGACCCGGGCGGGGCAGGGCCTGCCGCGGGCCGCCGATATGTTCGCGCGCATGTTCCCGCCGGACTTCAGCCGTTGGGAATTGCTCTACAAGGGGGTCCGGGAAAGTGTACAGATGGCCCTGGCCGCTAGTGTGTTCGGCATGCTGTTGTCGATTCCGCTCGGGTTGATTGCCGCGCGCAACCTGGTTCCTTTGCCCGTATATCTGGTCGGCCGCGCCCTGCTCGGTATTAGCCGAACCTTCCACGAAGTGATCATTGCCATCTTCTTCGTCAAGATCTTTGGTTTTGGGCCGCTCGCCGGTGTGCTCACCCTGGTGGTCGCGAGCATGAGTTTTATCGGCAAAATGCTGGCCGAGGACATCGAGAACATGCCGCCGGGTCAGCTAGAAGCGATCAAGGCCACCGGCGCCAGTTTTCCCAAGATGTTGTTATACGCGGTGCAACCACAGATGTTGCCACGCTATCTAGGTGTCTCCATCTACCGCCTCGATGCCAACATCCGCCACTCCACCGTAGTCGGCATCGTCGGCGCCGGAGGGGTCGGGCAGGTGCTGGCGGCAAGCTTCTCCCGCTACGACTATGACTTCAGTCTCGCGATCCTGCTCACCATCGTGGCGCTGGTGTTCGTCGGTGAGTTTTTCAGTAATTGGGTGCGGGAGAAGTTGCGATGACGCGCGAAGAGCACGCTCGTAAATATCCGGAAGTATGGAAGCGATTCACGCCCAGAGAAACGCTGGTTCGCTACGCATGGTTCATCGGCATCATCTTTGTTGCGGCTTGGTCCCTCAAGCGTTTAGAAATTCCCTGGTTCTATTTTCTAGATGCCCACGAACAAGCGGCTGATCTGGTAACACGCATGGTCCCCCCGTATTGGGAATTTTTTGCCGATATCACCGGGCCGCTTATCGAAACCATTCACATCGCCACGCTGGGCACGGCGATAACGGTATTTGTCGCCCTGCCGATCGCGTTTATTTCTGCTCGCAATACGACGCCTAACGCAGCCACGTGGTTGATCGGCAGATTCATTCTGGTTACGTCACGTTCGGTGAACACCGTAGTGTGGGGATTGATCTTTGTCGCGATCTTCGGCCCCGGACCGATGGCGGGGATCTGGTCCATAGCCGCACGATCCATCGGCTTCGTTGGAAAATTGATTGCCGAGTCCATTGAAGAAATCGATCGCGGTACCACTGAGGCCATCGAGGCCACCGGTGCCTCACGACTACAGGTGTTGCTCATCGGTGTGATACCCCAAGTGCTGCCGGTGATTTACGGCACCATAGTTTACCGGTGGGATATCAACATTCGAGAGTCTACGGTACTGGGCTTCGTGGGCGCGGGCGGCATTGGCATCATGCTCTATTCGTCGATCAATCAGTTCGCATGGCACGAAGTGTCGGTGATGTTGATCGCGGTCTTCGGCATCGTACTGATCAGCGAACTCGTATCGGCCACGGTACGCAAGCGAATCACCTAATATCGATAGGCCCGCACAGCGCGCTGATCCGGATATTGCGCCAAGGATCCCGGGGCCGGTGAGAAGCTCAAACCGATAGCAAGCTGTCCACCACTTCCACAAATCCAGCGCCGCAACGTTCCCTGGTGACATAAGTCGGCAATTGAGAAATCCGGCCGCCAAAATCTGCGACATTCGCGACGCCGACACTATTAGAAAAATACGCGAACATCGGTGCGTCGTTGGGCGAATCCCCCACAAACAAATACTGCTCGCGCTGCGCATCCAGATCGACCCCAAAACATTCGCGCATCAACCTGCGGGTCATCGAGAGCTTATCGTAATCGCCAAACCAGCCGTTGACATGAATGGAACTGACCTTGGCGTTTGCGCCTGCCCGATAAAAAAGCGCAACAATGTTCTCGACGTCGGTTGCATTCAGCGGTGTAACGTCTTCGCAATAGTCAATCGCAAGGTCTGACTCCCGATATTGCTGCTCGGAGGCGAGCGCGCAGCCGGGAACTTTCGACAAGATCAGATTTCCCAACTCTTCCAATCGCCGTCGGTTCTCGGACCGATGTTTGTCGTCAACAGAAAATCGTTTGTCCAATCTTCGATCAGCATGGTTATACCGAAAATAGAACGATCCATTCTCACCTACCACCGCATCCACCGGCCACATGCGCGCGATATGATCACACCAACCGGCTGGTCGACCGGTGATCGGTATCACAATAAATTTTCTTCTCTGCAGCCGCTCCATGGCACTATAAGACTCAGCCGTCAACTGACCGTTGCTTGTCAGCGTATCATCGATATCGAACAGCACGCCGCGGATGCGCCTGCGAAGGTCTATTGGCAACGAGCTGAGTGGTCGCATGCAGTTAAATCACAGCGGGCCGTGTTCTGTCTCGATGCTGTTCAGACCCGGAACGTAGTGTTCCAACAGGTTGAGCGTTTTCTGCAGCGCGCCCCGATTCTCGGCGACAAATGCTTTACCCGCTTCGCCGGTTTTGAATCGCAAGTTCGGATCAACAAGATAACGATCAACAGCCGCCATTAGTTCTCCTTGATCGACTACCTGCATACCGGCGTCTTGCTGCAATGTGTGCTCGCTAATCTGCTGAAAATTGAACATGTGCGGTCCAAACACAACTGGTAATCCGAGTGCACACGGTTCCAGGACATTGTGCCCACCCACGGGCACCAAGCTGCCCCCCACGAAAGCGATGTCCGATGCCGCGTAAAACAGCGGCAACTCACCCATCGAGTCACCGATGAATACATCTACGTCAGCGCCAACCGAGTCGGTCTGTTGGCTGCGCAACATCGTCTTATATCCGGCACGGCGGCATAACCGCGCTACGGCAGCGAAGCGTTCAGGATGACGCGGCACAATGACAAGTAGCAGCTTGGGATGATGTTTCTTCAGCTCCGAGAACACTGCCAATATGCTCTCTTCCTCGCCTTCATGGGTGCTTGCGGCGATCCACACCAGTCGATCCGACCCCCACTCACGACGCAACACCTTGGCCACCTCTATCAAGCTCGCGGGCAATTTAACATCGAATTTAATGCTGCCGGTAACACGCACTGATTCCTCACGCGCGCCCAATCGCTTCAAACGCTCGGCATCGGCATGGGTTTGCGCCGCGAATCCGGAAGCCAAGCGCAAGATCGGACCCATGAATCCCACCACTCGCTGGTATCGATAAAACGATTTTTCGGACAAGCGCACGTTAGCGAATAACAAGGGTATTGCTCGCCGTGAACAGAGACGAATAATGTTAGGCCACATCTCGGTCTCCATGAACACAGCCAGACGCGGCCGCGTCTTATCGATAAACCGATTCACCGCCGCCGGGTAGTCATAGGGGACATAACAATGGGACACCCGCTCCCCGAAACATTGACGAACCTGAGCAGAGCCGGTGGGTGTCATCGTGGTCACCAACACGGAAATCGATTTCGCGTTTTCAAGCAGCGCATTCACCATCGGCTCGGCGGCCCGTACCTCTCCCACAGATACCGCATGCACCCAGACATCCACCGGTTGCGGCAATCGCTCGATGAACCCAAATCGTTCGCTCCAACGGTGCCAATAGTCGGGATTTTTAAAGCCACGCCAAAGCAGCCGGATCAACAGAATCGGCAAAAACAGGTAGAGAACGGGTGTGTACAAAAAGGTCACAACAAACGTTGCTGGTCAACGAAGAAAAGTGGTGGAAGACAAATGCCGACGCAATCGCACCATACTCGTGTCATTAGTATCAATCATCCACCCCAAGCCAATCGCGCGCGCCGAGAAAATTCTCATACAAGTCGGCCTCCGCAGAGCCTGGCTGCGGTACGTAGTTGTAGCGCCACGCCACTACCGGCGGCAACGACATCAGGATCGACTCGGTGCGACCCCCGCTCTGTAAACCAAATAAAGTGCCTCGGTCGTATACCAAGTTGAATTCCACATATCGCCCGCGCCGATATAGTTGCCAATTCCTCTCGCGCTCGCCAAATTCCATCGCCTTACGACGCTCTACTATGGGTAGATACGCTAGCGAAAAGTGATCGCCCACGCTGCGTACAAAATCGAAACACCGTTCGAAATCCGGCGCGTTCAAATCGTCAAAAAATAAGCCGCCAACACCCCGGGTCTCATTACGGTGTCTAATGTAAAAGTATTCGTCACACCATTTTTTGTATCGCGAATAGGCACCATCACCAAGCACTTTACAGGCGTCAAACGCAGTCTTGTGCCAGTGCACGGCATCTTCGCGAAAACCGTAATAGGGGGTTAAATCGAATCCACCGCCGACCCACCATACTGGTTGCTCTCGTTCAGTGCCGGCCACAAAGCAGCGAATATTCATATGCGAAGTCGGCACGTATGGATTCAACGGGTGGATCACCAGCGACACACCCAGCGCCTCAAAATTCAGCTCGGTGAGTTCCGGGCGCTTCGCGGTCGCAGCGGAGGGTAATTGTTCGCCCTTGACGTGAGAGAAATTCACTCCCGCCTGCTCCAATACCATGCCGTCGGACAACACACGCGAGCGTCCTCCACCTCCGCCATGGGAATGTTCCCACGCATCCTCGATAAATTGCTTTCTTCCCTCCTGTTGTTCCAAGTCTAGGCAGATACGGTCCTGAAGACCGAGCATATAGTTACTGACAGTTTGGATATCAGGATAATCCCGTGACATTTCGAAATGATGATCTAAGTTAGTGCGCGCATGCGGGGTGTGGCGGGAAACTCGCCGCCAAAGCGGAGTCGGCCGCGGACCCTTGCCATACAGTCAACCCAAACGAACGACATCATCGGTGACCGCATCCCTGATTTCGGTGGGATTTGCATGATTGCCCAGTTGTCCTTCTAACACGTAGTCAAGCTGATCGCCGAACTCGCGCCGAACGCCCAACGCCGATCGCGCCGGTAGACGATGGTGACGGTTGGCGCTGGTAGAAACGATGGCCCGTCGCGCATAGCGGCAAACCGCGGATGCCCCGGGATGTGCGGTAATGCGGACGGCAACGGTGGAATGTTCTCCGCAAAGCCACCGGGATACTCCGCGCCGTGCCGGCACCAACCAGGTATGCGGACCGGGCCAGGTCCGGGTCACACGATCAATCATCACCGGCGGTGAAAAATCAACGTAGGGACGCAACTGGTCCAGATGGGCGGCGACGATGATGAGCCCGAATGTGTGCGGCCGGTGTTTCAGGCGCAATAACCGCCGCACCGACGCATGTCGGCGCGGGTCGCATCCCAATCCATAGCAGGACTCGGTTGGATAAGCGATCACACCACCATCCACGATGATCCTAGCTGCCGTTCGTATTGATTCAATATTCACTCCATGCACCGCAGCGATTTGTGGCTATTCCATTGAGGCCGCACATAAACTCGATGGCAAGGAATTTATCGACGCCGCATGACCGCGTTACCGTTTCAGCCGCCGCTGTAATTCGATATCTTTGTCCTGCACGGCCTGTGCGTTGTTTACTCGATCTTCCGCCAACCGCCTGGCGATGTCGGGATTGGACAGACCGATGATTTGTGCCGCTAGATAAGCGGCATTTTTTGCGCCCGCTTTCCCGATGGCAACACAGGCCACAGGTATACCACCGGGCATCTGCACCGTAGACAATAAGGCGTCTTCACCGTGCAGCGGACCGGCATCGATCGGTACTCCGATGACCGGCTTGACGGTCAAGCCGGCGACCGTCCCCGCCAGATGTGCCGCCAGCCCGGCAGCGGCAATAAACACCAGGCACCCTCTTCTATCCGCATCACGTACGTAAACGTGAGTCACTTCGGGGGTGCGATGGGCGGAGGTGATCTTTACTTCCCATGGGACCGTCAACCGATCCAAAGTATCCAATGTTGCCTGCATGATCGGCAGATCCGAGTCGGAACCCATTAACACCGCAACAAATGCTTTAGTCATTGTTTAAACCCTGAGCTGTTGTTAATCACTTTGTTCCCTGATTACCGCTTGATAACCAATATCGGTGCGGTAATACACGCCCTCCCAATGTATATGACCCACTGCTTGGTAGGCTCTTTCCTGTGCTTCGTGGACCGTCTCTCCAAGCGCCGTCGCACATAACACTCTTCCGCCGCTGGTAACAACTTTCCCTCCATCCAAGTGGGTACCGGCATGAAAAACCTTGATCGTATCGGAATCAACACCGTCAAGGCCTGCAATCACCTCCCCCTTGCGGTAATCTCCCGGATATCCACCAGCGGCCATGACCACGCCCAGTGCGGCGCGTGAATCCCATCGGGCCTGTACCTCATGCAGGCGTCCTTGGAGCGCGGCTTCGCACAGCTCCACCAGGTCTGACTGCAGGCGCATGAGTATCGGTTGCGTCTCCGGATCACCAAACCGGCAGTTGTATTCCAGCACCTGGGGGATTCCGTCTGCGCCGATCATCAAACCGGCGTACAGGAATCCAGTATACGGTGCCCCGTCTTCCACCAAACCGCGTACCGTGGGCTTGATGATGTCTTGCATAATCCGCTGGTGCATCTCATCAGTCACTACCGGAGCCGGCGAGTATGCGCCCATACCGCCGGTGTTGGGACCGGTGTCACCGTCATCACGCGCCTTATGATCTTGCGAGGTCGCTAGAGGCAGCACATGCTCTGCATCAACGATGCAGATAAAGCTCGCTTCCTCCCCGGTCAAGCATTCTTCGATCACGATCTTGCTGCCCGCGTCCCCGTATTTGTTCTCTGCCAGGCACTCGGCGGCCGCGGCTATCGCTTCGTCCACCGTCTGCGCAATGGTAACCCCCTTGCCCGCGGCCAAACCGTCGGCCTTGACCACGACTGGGGCACCTCTGCGTTCGATGTAATCGGTGGCGTGTGCTAGATCAGCAAACGTCTCGTAGTCAGCAGTAGGAATGTGATGCCGGCATAGAAAGTCCTTGGTAAATGACTTTGATCCCTCCAGCTGCGCCGCGCGTTGTATTGGCCCGAAACAGGCCAGATTCCGTTCCTGAAAGGCGTCAACCACACCTGCAACCAACGGCGCCTCCGGACCAATGATAGTGAGATCCACTTTCCTATCGTCGGCGAACTCCACCAATCCCGCGATATCCTCCGCACCGACGGCAACGTTTTCAACTTCCGGTTCACGTGCGGTGCCGGCGTTGCCCGGCGCGACATAGACTTTGTTCACACGCTGCGACCGGGCAACCTTCCACGCCAGCGCGTGTTCACGCCCACCGCCACCAACGATCAAGACTTCCATCGCCTTCGTCTCTCACAGTTCGTTACTGAAAGGGCGGCAATCTTACCCTGCTCCCTGGATAATGTCTGCCCCGCACACTTTTACATATTCCGCAAGGTCCGAGTCCCTAGCCCGCATTTCTCAACAGGATCCCGGATGCTGGCACATACTGCGACTACGCGCAGAAAAATAGGGATCGGAGTCTGTGACTCCGACCCCTATTTTCAACGGTGCTATCAATTGCCCGCGCGCAGCACAGGCATGCGAGACTCCGCTTCTATTGGGGCGTGCGCATGATCGGGGCGTTACTCAACAGCGTTAGTGCCGAAAGTGCCGCATCCCCGTAAACACCATGGCCATGCCGTGCTCGTCAGCGGCGCCGATCACCTCATCATCGCGCATTGAACCGCCAGGTTCGATCACGGCCGCGATTCCGGCATCGGCGGCGGCATCGATGGCGTCGCGAAACGGGAAGAACGCATCAGACGCCATCACCGAGCCGGCAACGGAAAGGTTCTCGTCGGCGGCTTTGAGCGCGGCAATCCTGGCCGAATAGACGCGACTCATCTGGCCCGCCCCGATACCGATCGTCATCTGATCCTTGGCATACACGATGGCATTGGATTTGACGAATTTGACCACCTTCCAGGCGAACAGCAGATCACGCATCTCGGCAGCCGTCGGCGTACGTTCAGTCACTACTTTCAGGTCGCCATGATCCACTTCACCGATATCATGGTCTTGGACCAGCAGCCCACCGATCACCCGCTTGTAAGCCCAACCGGGATCATGCAACTCACCGAACCGGCCAGTTTCGAGCACCCGCACATTCTTCTTGGCTGACAGAATCTCACGCACCTGTTCTGTGATCCGTGGTGCGACGATCACCTCCACAAACTGCCGATCTATGATGGCCGCTGCGGTCTCGGCATCCAGGGTCCGATTAAACGCAATGATGCCGCCAAACGCTGAGGTCGGATCGGTCTTGAACGCGCGATCATAGGCATCTAACTGGGTTTCTCCAATGGCCACCCCGCAGGGGTTCGCATGCTTCACGATTACACATGCGGTGCCATCAAATGACCGCACACATTCCAACGCTGCGTCGGTGTCAGCGACATTGTTGTAAGACATCGCCTTGCCTTGCAGGAGCTCGGACAGCGCAACACTTGGCCGCACCGGTTTAGAATCCGCAAAGAAGGCCGCTTCCTGATGGGGATTTTCTCCGTAACGCATGTCTTGGATCTTACGAAATTGCAGGTTGAGAATTTCTGGGAATCTCCCGCGGGACCCGTCAGTGTCGATGCGGCTCAGGTAATTGGCGATCATGCCGTCGTAGGCAGCGGTGTACGCAAAGGCCTTCACCGCCAAGCGATAGCGCGTTGCCAAGGTGACACCGCCATACTCGCCCAACTCGCTTACAACTACCTCGTAATCCGTACTATCGACGATCACGGTTACGGCATCGTGATTCTTCGCCGCCGCCCTTAACATCGTCGGCCCCCCCACGTCGATGTTCTCGATCGCGGTCGCCAAATCGCAGTTGGGATCCGCAGTCACCTGCGCGAATGGATAGAGGTTCACCGCCACGAGATCAATAGGTGTAATGCCATGTTTCTTCATCACGTGATCGTGTTCACCGCGGCGACCAAGGATGCCTCCGTGAATAAGCGGATGTAGCGTCTTGACCCGGCCATCCATAATCTCCGGAAACCCGGTATGACTGGAAACTTCGGTCACGGATATTTTGTGCTGCGCCAACAAGTTGGCGGAGCCTCCTGTGGACAGGATCTCCACACCTTGTGCGCGCAATTTCTCAGCGAATTCAACGATGCCATTTTTATCGGACACGCTGATCAGCGCCCGCCTAACCGGGGCCACACCCGAGGCGGCCATAGTCGAAGATTGGTTCATAATGGATATTTTTACCTACGAGGGGCCGCCTCCGATTTGACGGTCACCGACGGCGGTTACATTGCTTCTAACGACGGATCAATCTCGGTATGCATGAAAAACGCCGCTTGCTAAAGGCCATAGTATTTGAGTTTTTTCCGTAATGTATTCCGGTTGATCCCCAGCAGCTGAGCGGCTTTCGTCTGATTGCTTTCCGCTTGCTCCATAACCACTTCCAGCAGAGGCTTTTCAATCTCCTCGATAACCATCGCGTAAAGATCGTTAGCGTCCTCACCATTTAAATCTTTGAAATATGTTTTCAACGACCGCTGCACACATTTGCATAATGGAGGATCTTGCTTGGTTTTACTCATGCCGCCAACCAATATTGCTCTATCAACGTGTCGAAATATTGCCTTGTCTGCCGCAACTGCTCGCGGCTGCCTTCAATACGATTAATACGGCTGCGAAACTCCCGCTGCCCGAGCAATTGTCCGGTGTACCACCCGATATGCTTACGCGCCACACGCACACCAATCGCCTCACCATAGAACTCGTGTAGTTGGCGCAGATGACCCAGCAACAAGTCCCGCTGCTGAGACAAGCTCGGGTCACAGAGTCTCTGGCCGCTACGCAGGTAGTGATCGATCTGCGTGAACAACCACGGGCGGCCTTGGGCGGCCCGACCGATCATTACGCCATCGGCGCCGGTGTACTCCAACACCTGTTTGGCTTTGATCGGATCGTCGATATCTCCGTTGGCGATCACAGGAATAGACACCGAACGGGTTATCGCGCGGATGGTGTCGTACTCGGCATGCCGGTGATAATTGCAGAAACGGGTGCGCCCGTGCACCGCGAGAGCGCGGATTCCCGCCGCTTCAGCGATCTTGCCTATGCGCACTCCGTTCCGCCGGTCAGGTCGAGGGCCGGTGCGTATTTTTAGTGTGACCGGCACGCTTACCGCACCTACGACAGCGTCAAGAATCCTGGAAACCAGCCGCTCATCCGCCAATAGCGCCGAACCCGCCGATCTCCTGCATACCTTTTTTGCCGGACAACCCATGTTGATGTCGATGATTTGTGCACCGTGATCTACGTTATAGCGCGCCGCATCCGCCATGGCGGCGGGTTCCGCGCCCGCGATTTGAACCGACCTGGGTTCGTCCTCTCCCGAGTGGTCCATACGCCGCCGTGTTTTGTGAGTACGTCGCAGTTGCGCGTTCGCCGAAATCATCTCCGAAACCGCGAGACCGGCCCCGAGCCGGCGACATAGTTGTCGAAACGGCCTATCGGTAACACCGGCCATCGGTGCAACGAAAATATTGTTGGGTAGTGTATAAGGTCCGAGTTCCATCCTCGGTCAGCTTGTTACTTGTATCGTATTGAGTGAGGCAGGAAAGGGAGATGATACTCCCGACGTTTTTGGGCGGAAAGACCTGACAGGGCTTTTTTGTAAAAATTTTTTACGCCGGTTCTGAAAGTGTTTTAATCGGGTATTAGTTGTATCTCGTAACCGACTGCACTTTCAGAGGGTGCCGCCAGATCGATCGTGATATTGGATACGACATTTGGCTCAAGATTCGCGTCATCGGTATTCGTGACGTAGTCACTGAATGTGTATGTACGCCGGCCCGCTACGCCGCCGGTTCTATTACTCAGCGTTACTTCCAACAATGGGGGTAATTGAGAATAATCCGCGCGATTGATCAAGCTGACGACCACGCGCAATGCGCCGGGTACAGCCGGGTGGGTTTCGACATTGGTGCCCACAAGATCTATGAGGCGGGGATCGCGGCGTGGCGGCACCGCACATGCGGTAAATTCGCAAAACTCCGACAAAGCAGGCCTTATCGCCGGAAATTGCGCCAGGTCATCGAGGTAAAACTCCCTGATCTGCCACAAAATCGTTAGTGACAGGCTGACCAGGCCAAGAAACCATGCGACGCCGCGCCATGCAATAGCCGAACTTCTGCTTGCCGCCTCATTTGCGTCGACCTCCGGCCCGGCATATATTTCAGGCAGGGTCGCCAGCCCAGCATCACCAGCCGCGCCCTCGATACCGCCGTCACGTAATGGATCCAGTTCCGGTGGCAGTTCGGTGCGGCGCAGCGCGCGCCTTTCGGCGACGGGCGGTACCGCCGCTGGGATCAACTTGCTCGACTCCTCGCTGTCCGTCTCGGGCTCGGTGACTGGATTGAGCATGGCCCGCATCCGGTCCACCGAAGTGGAGATGCGTTCGTGGTCGAGGGCGCTCGGTTCGGGTTTCACATCGGGCCCCAGCTGCTGCCAGGCTTCGGCTGAGGTTTCGAGTACTATCTCGTGTTCAGGGATGATAGTCTTCGCGAACTCTTTCCCTGGTGCATCAAGGTTCGTTGTTTGGTCGTAGTCGTCCTCCTGGGGGCTCCCTTGCTTACGTGACAGCGCATCGTCGAGTCGCTCGACCTCCTTGAGTATGGACACGGATTCGATTTCAATTTCCTCACTCACCAGTTCAAATGGCTCCGCATCAACCGGCACGGGACTCGCGACAGACTCGGATGCGACCGGCTCCGTGATTCGTTCGGATATCTCAGGTTCGGGCTCTGGTTCTGGAGACGCGACATCGGCCGCGGGCGCGTCACTCTCCATCACCTCAGGTTCCGTAGACTGTGGATGGCGCACTGCAGTCGGTAGGTCTACACCGGGGAGCTGGTCCACCAGGTTCCAGGATGCGTTGAACGTCACACGGCAGACACCACACCGCGCCATGCCAACGCGAGCATTCAAAACGTCGTCATTGACTTCGAATATTGTCTGGCAATTGGGGCAACGTGCGTACATCGCGCGAGTTGGCTGAATTGTTCTCTAACGCTCCGCTGGACGGCCTACCAACAAACTCCAATCCCGGCGTCGATGGCGCGCAAATTCAAATTTATCCAGAAACGCCTTACATACACGTTCGACTTGAGAGTCCAGGATTCCCGTTAGCAGTATGGTCCCTTGGGGTCGAACCAAAGTAGTTAACGTCGCCGCAAGCGAGGCGATTACGTTGGCCAGGATATTGACGATAACAATATCGGCCCGTCCAGCCTTCAAATTCTCGGGCGCGGCCACGGTTACCCCGCCATCAACATGGTTTCGTTGCGCATTATACCTTGTCGCAGTCAATGCGTGGGGGTCGACATCAAGGGCCCACGCGTGGGCCGCACCCAGCTTAACGGCGGCAATGGCCAAGATACCCGAGCCACAGCCATAGTCCACAACCTGTTTGCCAGATACATCCGCGTTCGCCAACCACTCCAGACACAGTCTTGTCGTCGGGTGGGCTCCGGTTCCGAACGCCAAGCCAGGATCAATAATGATGTTTACCGCATCTGACACCGGCGGATCGCTCACGCTCGGGCATATCCACAGGCGTTGAGTTATCCGCATCGGTCGACAAGTGCGCGACCATGCTTGCACCCAGTCTTGTTCCGGCAACTCGTCGATCCCCAAAAGTTGCGTCTCGCAATCATCGAACTGCTCGGCGACTGATGCCGTAATTCCGCCAGGCTCAACATCCTGCAAAAACAAACCGCTTACATACACCTCGCTCCATTCTGGATTTTCAGGGGATGCAGTATCGAAAAAATCTCCGCTACCGGCGTTCTTCGTGCTTACCGCAATTGCACCACACGCCTCCATCACGTCACCAATTCGGGCCCCGAGGTCGCGTTTGGTACGGTAACAAATGCGAAGCCAAGACACTTGGCTAGCGTGCGAACGTTTGTTCCAAATAATGAATGGTGACGTCACCGCGTTGGAAGCCTCCGTCTCTCATTATTCTCTGGTGAAGCGGGATGTTGGTCTTGATACCATCTACGACCATTTCGTACAGGGCGCTGCGCATCCGTACAATCGCCTCGCTGCGATCCGATCCATGCACGATTAGTTTGGCGATAAGGGAGTCGTAGTAGGGCGGAACCACATAATTGTTATAGATGTGTGAGTCGACCCTGACACCCGGCCCACCCGGCTGATGATATTGCACGATCCGCCCGGGCGAGGGTACAAACGTGTCGGGATCTTCGGCATTGATCCGGCACTCTATGGCGTGCCCACGAGCGGTTGTGTCATCCTGCCGGAAAGACAAGCGCTCCCCAGAGGCAATTTTTAATTGCTCCTTCACCAGATCAATACCGGTGACCATTTCCGTTACCGGGTGCTCAACCTGGATTCGGGTATTCATTTCCATGAAGTAAAACTCACCGTCCTGGTAGAGAAATTCAAAAGTGCCGGCACCCCGGTAGTTATATTTGTGGCACGCCTCGATACATCGTGTTCCGATTTCCTCGCGTTGCTTATCGGTCACACCCAGCGCTGGGGCCTCTTCCACAACCTTCTGGTGCCGGCGCTGCATGGAACAGTCGCGATCTCCCACGTACACCGCACCGCCGTGTTCGTCAGCCATGACTTGGACCTCTATGTGACGCGGTCGCTCGAGGTACTTTTCCATGTAAACCATACTATTGTTGAACGACGCGTCGGCTTCCGCCCGCGTTAGGGATATCGCATTGCGCAATGTCGCTTCGGTGTGCACAACTCGCATACCCTTGCCACCACCGCCGCCGGCGGCTTTGATGATCACTGGGTAACCGATCTGGTTCGCGATATGGAGATTGTCGCGATCGTCCTCGCCTAACGGTCCATTCGAGCCCGGTACGCAGGGGACACCGGCTTCCTTCATGGCACGGATGGCCGCGATCTTGTCGCCCATGAGCCGAATAGTCTCCGGCCGTGGTCCAATGAAGATAAACCCGCTTTGTTCCACTCGTTCGGCGAAATCGGCGTTCTCGGCCAAAAACCCATACCCTGGATGAATCGCCCCTGCATCCGTCACTTCCGCGGCGGCGATCACTGCAGGGATGTTAAGATAGCTGTCGGACGCCGCGGGAGGCCCTATGCATACCGACTCATCGGCGAGTCGCACGTGCTTTGCGTCACGATCCGCCTCCGAGTGCGCGGCCACAGTGCGAATCCCCAGGTCACGACAGGCGCGCTGAATCCGCAGGGCGATCTCCCCCCGGTTCGCGATCACTAATTTATCGATCATCGCGGGGAAATGACGATCTTGTGAAGGCTAACATGCCGGCCGTAACAAGCGTTCCGCATTGCGGCAATGCCAACCGGCGACAGGACGCCGCGGCGGAACGGGACACGACATTCGGGCAGGTTGCTTAACTGAGAACGAACAGGGTTTCACCATATTCCACCGGGTCGCCATTCTCCTTGAGGACCGCAACAACCGTACCGGACTTATCGGCCTCTATTTGATTGAAGATCTTCATCGCCTCGATGACACACAGCGTATCTCCCACCTGCACTTTACCGCCCACTTGCACAAACGGCTTCGCGCCTGGTTTAGGCGCAGCGTAGAAACTTCCCACCATCGGCGACCTGATTTGGTGACCCTCAGGGATCTCGGCCGCGGCGGGAGCTGCAGAATCTACCGGCAGCGGCGCAGAACTGGGGGACACAAGCGGTGCCACCCCCGTCGTCCCCGCGGCGCTTTGCGGTACGACCAACGACATGCGGCTCAGTCGAATGGACTCCTCACCCTCTTTGATTTCCATTTCAGTAAGATTGGATTCTTCCAACAGCTCGATGAGTTTTTTAATCTTGCGTAAGTCCATGCGCTTATTTTGATGTTAAATAGTTGATTGCAGCTCGCAACGCCAATTCGTATCCGTAGGCACCCAGCCCACTGATTACGCCGACTGCCAACTCGGAAACATACGAGTGGGCCCGAAATGCCTCGCGGCCGTGAATGTTTGACAGATGAACCTCGATGAAGGGAATGGACACCGCGGCAAACGCATCGCGCAGGGCGATGCTGGTGTGGGTAAAAGCCGCAGGATTAGCCACTATGAATGCCACACCGTCGTCCGCGGCGTTTTGCACCGTGCCGACGAGTTCGTGCTCGGCATTGGATTGCACGTGCAGCAAAATGTGACCTGCGCTTGTCGCGAGCTGATCGAGACCCGCAACGACTTGCGCCAATGTCTTGACGCCATAATGCTCCGGTTCGCGGGTACCCAACAGGTTGAGATTTGGACCATTTAAAACGAGGATTTTCGCCATTTGTGCCGCTAACGTGCCGTGATTTAACCGTAAATTAAGGTTAATGTGCGTAGTGTGCACAAAGTGTTCTGGAATGTCCAGCCATAAACTCAGATCACCAATTTCCCTACATAGTCGACGAAAATTAGCGGCTTTCGCTGCTAAATTGGCGCGATTCCCACTCCGCTCTGGACTCGCGGACGACACCGCGTGCGCTGCGCGACAACTGCATCAGGACCAGCACGCCCGTGGTATGGGAACTCACCGTAGACAACCAGCAGGGACTGGCTAGCCCCGCGTCTATCATGCGCACATTGCCGCAGGTTACACGCGCTCGATGTGCTGCAGAAACTCCTCAGGACCCATAAATCCGTAGCGGCGCAGCTCCTTGCGTTCGTCTCCGCTGGGTGAGAAGAACAACATTGCCGGTGGACCGAACACTCCGAAGCGCCTTTTGATCGCTTTGGTGTTGGGATCACTGGGATCAGTCACGTCAACCTGGATCAGGACGAATTGATCGCGCAGGACCCGCGTCACGTCAGGGTGGTTGAAGGTCGCCTTTTCCATTCGTAGGCAATCAACGCACCAATCGGCGTAGTAATCGAGCAACACGGGTTTTCCGTTGTCCCTAGCTAGTTCCAGTTGACGATCCAAGCCTTGCATCGTGCCAACACGGATAAACTGATGCTGGCTCTCGCCGTTGATGCCGTTGGAGTTGGGCGCCGCCGCAAGACTCAGACCACGGACCTCCAGCGGCCTGACGATGTCGCGATTGCCCGCCATACCGCCCAACAGGGCCAACACACCCCACACCAAGAAAAATACGCCAACGCCCTTCCATAGGTATCGCCATCCGCTCGCACCCGCCGGTAATCCATGAGTCGCCCCAAGAAACACCGCAACGATAATCAACAATGCGCCCCACAAGTACAGCACGGGAATCTCTGGAATCGTGCCCAATAAATAAATCGCAACGCCGAGCAGCAGCACGCCAAACACGTATTTTACGTTATCCATCCACGGACCTGCCTTGGGGAGCAGGAAACCAGCTCCCAAACCCAACCCGATGAGAAATACACCCATGCCCAAGGCCATGGAAAACATGATCGCACCGCCAAGTATTGGATCGCCTTTTGCGATCGCGACACCCAACGCAAGGATGAGCAGTGGCGATACGCACGCGCCGACAATCAACGCCGACACTATGCCCAACACGAAAACCACGCTCAGAGCGCCGCCCTGTATACCTTGCGTCTTGTTTTGTAAGCGCGACTGAATGAATGACGGCATTTGTATGTCATAGACCCCGAACATCGACAGTGCGAGCAGCGCCAGCAGTATGCTTACCGCACCGATCGCCCAGATGTTTTGAAAATAGGCCTGGAGTTGCTCGCCGGTAAGCCCCGCGAGCACGCCGGCCACGGTGTACGTAACCGCGGTTCCCAACACATAGGTACTCGCGAGCAGCCCACCGCGACCCTTGGTGATATGCTGGCCCTGACCGACAATGATGCTCGACAGGATTGGCACCATGGGCAGCACGCAGGGGGTGAACGTCAACAGTATGCCGGTCACGAACGCGGTAAGGATATAGCTCAGGTAGCCTGGTGCCGCCGACGCGGTATCTGGGGTCGCGGGTCGAACCGGGTCTCCAGGGACAGCACCACTCAGGGGCTGACCCAGCGTAGCGGCGGCGGCGTCTGCGATACCGGGAAGTTTCGAGTGGACGGTTTTGGTGATCGGCGGATAACAGATTCCCTTGTCCGCACACCCCTGGTAACTCACATCGAACGACGCCGTCATCGCCTCCGGGCTCGCCCGCTGTAACGGCACAATCGCATCAAAGCCCTGGTAATAAACGACGCTTTCGCCAAAAAACTCGTCTTGTTTCACTTTGCCAGGAGGAAGTTGGAAATCGAGCACGCGGACTGCGGGTGTTTGACTCTTGACCCTGGTCTTGTCCTGGTACAGGTAGTAACCGTCGGCGATGGTGAATGTCACGCCAAGCGTGTTCGCGTCCAACGCACCCAGCTCAAACTTAAACGCCTGGTCCGGATCGAGAAATTCATCCTGTTGTCCGGCACCGCCCAGCAGGTCCCGCAAAGAGGACAAGGATGTAATCGGCTTCGCTGTGGAGGGGGGATCTTTCGCTTCCGCCACCGCGACAAGGTTCAAAGTAGCGGTGTGTCTAATGGGCGGATAACAAACGCCTACCGGCTCGTTACAACCTTGCCCCTCGGCGGTAATGACCACAGACGTGGGCGCGGTACCGTAGCGCTGCACCGGGACGTCGATGCGGAGATCGCCTTCGTAGATTTCTACCTCACCAAAAAACTCGTCTTGTTTCTTTTTTCCAGGCGGGATCTGCAGGTCGCCCAAGGCCGCGTCGCCCTCTGCAAGGCGGACTCGGAATTTGTCTCGGTACATGTAGTAGTCATCGGCGATGCTCCACCTGACCTGTATGCGATCCGCGGCCGTCGCCTGTACACTGAACGCAAAAGCCTTGTCGGGCTCCAGCAATTCTTCGTCCTGTGCGTGTGCCGGAGCCAACCCCCAGAGAAACGCGAAAAAAACGACGAGGAGCTCCATCATGTGCCTGGGGCGCCTAACCATGCCAGATAGTCCACGGATCCATCTATGATCGGGACTGCGATGATCTCGGGAAGTTCGTAGCTATGCAAGACCTTGATCCGCGATTCGATCGCCGCGAATTTGTCAGCGCTGGATTTAATCACCAATAGATACTCCGTGTCAGACTGTACTGAGCCCTGCCAAAGATAAACCGATTGTATTTGCGGAACGATATTGACACACGCAGCCAGAGATTCCTCGACCAGCGCATGAGCTATCGCTTGCGCTTGTTGGGCATTCGCACACGTGGTAATGACTACTTGATAATAGACTTTCATGCCGGCGTACATATTCCATTCGAGCGGCCTTGGAAGTAGGCTGCGTGGTCCGCATATTATGACACGTGATTCAGGCGCATTTTCTCGATGTCCGCACCCACTGCTGAAGAGCATGAGTTTACGGTAAAGACGGCACCTGAAATCCGCGTGCGTGGGTATATTCGTGACTTTCAAGGCGACCCCGTAGGCGTTTTCTTGCACGGTTTCCGCTCCGACTGCGATGGCAGAAAGGCCGTCGCCCTAGCGCAACACGCTGCGCAGCGGGGTTATTCTTGGGTCCGCTTCGACTTGTCGGGACATGGACGGTCTGACGGCGAATTCAAGGCGTTTACGATCACCGGCGCGTTGCGGGACACGCTTGCCGTGCTCAAAGCACTCGCGCCAAGACCGGTGGTGCTGGTGGGATCCAGTCTCGGCGGCTGGTTGTCGCTACTCGCTGCACAGCGGGCACCGCAACAAGTTCGGGCACTGTTGTTGGTCGCCCCGGCGTTCAACTTCGTGCAGAATTGTCTCGCCGACCTGCCTGCGGCGGAGTTGCGCCGCTGGTCACAACGGGGTTTTCGGCGTTTCTCAGAGCCCCACCATGCGACGTCTTTCACGCTCGGTTATGAAATCGTCCGGGAGATTAGCCGCTATGACGTCTTGACCGCTCCGGTGCGACTTGAATGCCCGCTGACCATATTCCACGGCGACCAGGATGCACAATTGCCCCTCGCTAATACCGCGAAGTTTGCCAACCGCGCGCAGGTCCCCGATCTGCGGGTAAAGGTGGTGGCAGACGGCGACCATAGACTAATATCGGCCATCCCTCGCATTTGTGCCGAACTAGATCGAATTTGGGAAACAATGACTGAATCGTGAGACCGTTCTCGATATTGCTGGCAATTTTTCTCCTCGTTCCGCTGGTTGAAATCTACCTGTTGATCAAGATCGGCAGTGTAATCGGTGCTCCGTGGACCGTGTTCCTGGTAGTGTTCACGGCAGTGCTCGGCGCATTTTTGGTTCGTTCGCAAGGTTTTTCCACCCTGAGGCGGATTCAGACCAATCTTGCCGCCGGCGACCTGCCGGCGCTGGAGTTGCTGGAGGGGGTGTTTCTGTTGGTCGCCGGGGCCCTGTTGCTGACCCCGGGTTTTTTCACCGATGCCGTGGGGTTTGCCTGCCTAACGCCGCCTTTGCGGCGCGCAATCATTCGTTACGCCTTGGAGCGGGGGCTGATCCGGGCCACTGACGGCGCCGATGCGCATCGGCAACCCAACCGGGGCCACACCGTCGACGGCGAGTATCGGCGCATCGACGAAGACCCTTGACATCGTGTCTCGCATGGATATTATTAGCACTCATCGCAAGTGAGTGCTAATAAACTCATTTCAGTCGATAATTCATTGGGTTAATTCTGTAATTTATATAGGAGGTTAAGTGAATGTCTATTCGTCCACTTCATGACCGCGTCTTGGTACGACGCCTCGACGAAGAGAAGACCAGCCCAGGCGGGATCGTAATCCCCGATACCGCGGCGGAGAAACCCATGCAGGGTGAAATCGTTGCCGTGGGCAATGGCAAGATTCAGGAAAATGGCGAGATTCGGCCGCTGGACGTCAAAGTCGGCGACAAAATCCTGTTTGGCAAATATTCAGGCACCGAAGTGAAAGTTGGGGGCGAGGAACTCCTCGTCATGCGTGAGGACGACGTGATGGGCGTCATCGAGTAATTACCGGATGCGGAATTAATTAGGAGAAAATCATGGCTGCAAAAGAAGTAATATTTGGTGAGATCGCGCGCTCGAAGAAGATGCGCGGTGTCAATATCCTGGCCGATGCGGTCAAGGTGACGTTAGGGCCCAAGGGCCGCAACGTTGTATTGGACAAGTCATTCGGTGCGCCGACGATAACCAAAGACGGCGTGTCGGTGGCCAAGGAGATCGAACTGAAGGACAAGTTCGAAAACATGGGTGCGCAAATGCTCAAGGAAGTTGCCTCCAAAACCTCTGACGTAGCGGGTGACGGCACCACGACGGCTACGGTGCTCGCGCAATCGATGCTCAAGGAAGGCCTCAAGGCCGTAGCGGCGGGGATGAATCCTATGGATCTCAAGCGCGGTATCGACAAAGCTGTAACCAAAACCGTGGAACAGTTGAAAGCGATCTCGAAACCCTGCTCCGACCACAAAGAGATTGCGCAAGTCGGCACCGTCTCCGCGAACGGCGACGAGTCGATTGGCAATATCATCGCCGAGGCGATGGAGAAAGTCGGGAAGGAAGGCGTGATTACCGTGGAAGAGGGTTCGGGGTTGGATAATGAGTTGGAGATCGTCGAAGGTATGCAGTTTGACCGCGGGTATCTCTCTCCATACTTCATCAATAAGCAGGAGAACATGAGCGTCGAGCTCGAGGATCCGTACATCCTTATCCACGATAAGAAAATATCCAACATCCGTGACCTGCTGCCGATCCTTGAATCAGTTGCCAAGTCCGGGAAGCCACTAACGATCATCGCTGAAGATGTTGACGGCGAAGCCTTGGCCACACTGGTGGTTAATAATATTCGCGGTATCGTTAAGGTATGCGCAGTGAAGGCGCCAGGATTCGGAGATCGGCGCAAGGCAATGCTGCAGGACGTCGCAATATTGACTGGTGGTCAGGTGATCAGCGAGGAGGTGGGCATGAGCCTGGAAAGCGCCAGTCTCGACGACTTGGGCCGCGCGAAGCGGATGCAGATAACCAAGGAAAACACCACGATCATCGACGGCGCCGGCAGTAAGGACGACATCGAGGCGCGGGTAAACCAGATCCGCGCACAAATCGAAGAGGCAACGTCAGACTACGACAAGGAGAAGATGCAGGAGCGGGTCGCCAAACTCGCCGGTGGTGTGGCGGTGATTAAGGTCGGCGCGGCAACCGAAGTGGAGATGAAGGAGAAGAAGGCGCGCGTCGAGGATGCCTTGCATGCCACCCGCGCGGCGGTAGAAGAAGGCGTGGTGCCGGGCGGCGGCGTCGCCCTGGTCCGTTGTCTCAGTGGTGCCGACAAATTCAAAGGCGACAATCCCGATCAGGACACCGGCATCAAGATTGTGCGTCGCGCCTTGGAAGAACCGTTGCGTCAGATTGTGATCAATGCTGGTGAAGACGGATCGGTCATTCTCAACAAGGTGCGCGAAAATAGCGGTAACTACGGGTATAACGCCGCACAGGAAGAGTACGGTGACATGATGGAAATGGGCATCCTTGATCCGACCAAGGTAACCCGTATCGCGTTGCAGAACGCAGCCTCCATTGCCGGATTGATGATTACTACCGAGGCCATGGTGGCGGAAATCCCGGAAGACAAACCGGATTCGCCGATGGGCGGTGGTGATATGGGCGGCATGGGTGGCATGGGTGGCATGGGTGGCATGATGTAAACCGCCTCATTTCCGTTCCAAGGACCAAAAGCCCCGCTCTGCGAGCGGGGCTTTTTTTATGATGCCGGCCCACATGCCGAGAATTGCCTCGCAACCTGGCGTTGGTGTAAAGGCGTGGTTATGGTAGCTTTGTTTCTCTTGGATACTAACAAGCGCAATCCGGGCCTGACGACCGGATAGTCATCACTCCTTTGGAGGAGGACATAATGAAGACATTTAGAGCGCTCGCAGCAAGCGCTGTATTATTGATGCTGTCAATCGGTGTTGCTCAAGCAGGCACCCTCGATACGGTCAAACAACGGGGACACGTTCAGTGCGGTGTCAACACCGGGCTACCAGGTTTTTCGTATCCGGATGACCGGGGGAAATGGAACGGATTGGACGTCGACGTGTGCCGGGCGATCGCAGCCGCGGTACTCGGCGATGCAGGTAAGGTCAAGTTCACCCCGTTGACCGCCAAGGAGCGATTCACCGCGCTGCAGTCCGGGGAAATCGACGTATTGTCGCGCAACACGACCTGGACAACGACCCGCGACACCTCTCTGGGATTGAATTTCGCAGGCGTAAGCTATTATGACGGTCAAGGCTTCATGGTGAAAAAGAGCCTGGGCGTAAACAGCGCCAGAGTCCTTGGTGGCGCCACTGTCTGCATTCAGGCCGGCACCACGACCGAGCTCAATCTCGCCGATTACTTTCGTACCAACAACATGAAATACACCCCTATCACCTACGATAAAGCGGCAGAGACTGTAGCTGGTTTTGACGCGGGCCGGTGTGACGTGTTGACCTCTGATCAGTCTCAGCTCTACGCGCTGCGTATCCAGTTGAAGGACCCTGGCGGCGCCATTGTGCTGCCGGAAGTCATTTCGAAAGAACCGCTCGGGCCGGTGGTACGTCAAGGGGACGATCCGTGGTTCAACGTCGTCAAATGGAGCCTGTACGCGATGCTGGAGGCGGAGGATGTGGGCGTAAACTCCGGCAACGTCGACGACATGAAGGCAACTAGCAAAAACCCCGGCGTGCGCCGGTTGCTGGGACTCGAAGGAATCGGCGGCAAGGGTCTCGGTTTGCCCAACGAATGGGCTTACAACATCGTCAAAATGGTCGGCAACTACGCGGAGGCGTTTGATCGCAACGTAGGCATGGGTAGCAAGCTCAAGATCGCGCGCGGTCAAAACGCACTGTGGAGAGACGGTGGTTTGCAATACGCGCCCCCGTTTCGTTAATCCCTAACTCACGCACCTGCGCGCTTCGCGCGCAGGTGCCGTTTCGCAGATACGGTTATGGCGGATAGATGACCGACAAAAAGGCAAGCGCCGCCAGCCCCCCCGCCTCCAAGACAGCCATCTGGAACAACCCGACATTTCGCTCGGTGACGTTCCAAGTCATCGTATTGATGTCGGTGGCTGCGTTCTTCGTGTATATCATCAACAATACGCTGACCAACATGGCGCAGCGGGGTATTTCCACCGGTTTCGGATTTCTGGATTTACGAGCCGGGTTCGGTATCTTGATGTCGTTAATCGAGTACGATGAAACCCACACTTACGGGCGCACCTTCTTCGTTGGCCTGCTCAACACCCTCCTGGTTTCGTTTCTCGGCATCTTATTCGCCACCCTGCTGGGTTTCGTCATCGGTATTGCACGGCTGTCACGGAACTGGTTGATCGCCCGCATCGCGGCCGCTTATATAGAGATATTCCGCAACATCCCGTTACTGTTGCAGATCCTGTTCTGGTACTTCGCGGTGCTCAGCGCATTACCGTCGCCCCGTCAGAGCCTGTCGTTACTGGACCTTTTTTTCATCAATATACGCGGCTTGTATTTTCCGGCACCACGGCCTGAAACCGCCTTTACTGCTGTGGTTGTGGCCTTCGTGCTCGGCACCGTTACAAGTTTTTTCGTTGCAAGATGGGCGCGTAAAAGGCAAGACGTCACCGGTCAACAATTTCCAGTAATGCTCGCCTGCCTTGGCCTCATCATCGGTGTGCCCGTAATCGTATTCGCGGTGACTGGCTTTCCGTTGTCCTGGGAAATGCCCGTGCTGCAGGGTTTCAACTTCCGCGGTGGACTGTCGCTGATCCCCGAACTCGTAGCCTTGCTGCTCGCGCTGTCGATTTACACCGCCGCGTTCATTGCCGAAATAGTGCGCGCAGGAATTCTCGCGGTCAGTCACGGGCAAACCGAGGCATCTTTCGCGCTGGGGTTGCGTCCCGCGCTGACCTTGCGGTTAGTGGTCATTCCCCAGGCCTTGCGCGTCATAATCCCTCCATTGACCAGCCAATATCTGAACCTGACCAAGAACTCCTCGCTGGCAACTGCGGTGGGCTATCCCGATCTGGTGGCAGTATGGGCCGGCACCACCTTGAATCAGACCGGTCAGGCGGTGGAAATCATCCTCATGACAATGGCGGTATATCTGACCATTAGCCTGCTGATTTCGATGTTTATGAACTGGTACAACAAAAAAGCCGCCCTCGTGGAACGCTAAGGCCATGGCCCGATCGAAGGACCAGCAAACATTTCAACGCTTGGCGGATCAGCCTCCGCCGGTGATGGTCGTCGGGATGCTCGGCTGGTTGCGCGCCAATCTGTTTTCGTCGTTATCCAATACGGTATTGACGATCGTTGCGATTTATTTGCTCTATCTGGCGATACCGCCGGTGATTCACTGGGCATTCATTGCTGCGGATTGGGTTGGAGCAAGCCGCGAGGATTGCACCGGGGGCGGCGCTTGCTGGGTATTCGTCCTCGCCCGGCTCGATCAGTTTATCTATGGCTTCTATCCCGAGCCCCAACAATGGCGCGTGAATCTGGCTTTTGGCCTATTGATTGTCTTGATCGTACCGCTTTTCATACGGAGTTTTCCCTACAAGGCCTGGCTAGGCTTCTTTCTGCTCTTTGCTTATCCGTTCATCGCCTTCGAAATGTTCACCGGCGGCATACTTGGCTTGCCCTTGGTAACTACCGACCAATGGGGCGGACTAATGCTGACCCTGATCATCTCCTCTGTGGGGATGGTTGCTTCTTTGCCGATCGGAATCTTGTTGGCGCTGGGTCGCCGCTCGGAGATGCCGATCGTCCGCGCTTTCAGTGTCGCCTTTATCGAACTCTGGCGGGGCGTACCGTTGATCACGGTGTTATTCATGTCCTCGGTCATGCTACCGTTGTTCTTACCGGAGGGCGTCACCTTCGATAAATTATTACGTGCGTTGATCGGGATCACTCTGTTCGAGTCCGCGTATATGGCCGAGGTTGTGCGCGGCGGTCTGCAGGCCATCCCTGGCGGACAATATGAGGCAGCCAAAGCGCTCGGGCTCAACTTCTGGAAAAGCATGTCGCTGATTGTCCTGCCGCAAGCGCTGAAGCTGGTCATTCCGGGAATCGTGAATACCTTGATCGCGCTGTTTAAAGACACGACTTTGGTCATTATTATTGGGCTTTTCGATATTCTCGGCGCGGTGGAAGCCGCCATCAAGGACCCGAGTTGGTTGGGATATGCGGTGGAAGGTTATGTATTCGCGGCGTTGATATTCTGGATTTTCTGCTACGGAATGTCGCGCTACAGCCAAGCCCTGGAGCGCAAATTAAATACCGGGCACAATCGATGAACCAAGTGAACGCATGAACGACTTTGAATCTCCGCAATCCAACTCGAAAATCGCGGCGGATTGCATAATACTTATCGAGGCGATGCACAAGTGGTATGGACAGTTTCATGTGCTCAAAGAAATCAACTTGACGGTCAAGAAAGGTGAGCGATTCGTTATTTGCGGACCATCCGGCTCCGGAAAATCAACCCTGATTCGTTGCATTAATCGGCTGGAGGAGCACCAGCAGGGACGCATTGTGGTCGACGGCACCGAGCTCACTGATGATCTCAAAAACATCGAAAGCGTACGCCGCGAAGTCGGTATGGTGTTTCAACATTTCAACTTATTCCCGCACCTGTCCATTCTCGAGAACTTGGCGCTGGCGCCGATCTGGGTGCGCAAGATGCCGCGCGCGGAAGCCGAAGACATTGCCATGAAGTATCTCGAACGCGTGAAGATTCCTGAACAGGCAAGTAAATTTCCAGGCCAACTGTCCGGCGGTCAACAACAGCGGGTGGCTATTGCCCGGGCGCTATGTATGAATCCCAAGATCATGTTGTTCGATGAGCCAACCTCGGCGCTGGATCCGGAAATGATCAAAGAGGTCCTGGATGTCATGGTCGAACTCGCCGAAGAGGGCATGACCATGCTGTGCGTTACTCATGAAATGGGGTTCGCAAAGACGGTGGCGAATCAAATGATCTTCATGGATGAGGGTCAAATCGTCGAACAGAACGAACCCGAAGAGTTTTTTACCAATCCGCAGTCCGAACGCACTGAACAATTCCTAAGCCAGATCCTCACGCATTGACGGCAGTCGTCTGCGGCACGACGTTTGTTTATGATGACGGCTGTTTGCGTACCAACATCATGCCGTCGCGCACGGTAAGTAAGATGTTCTCCACGCGATGGTCCCGCTGTATGTGGCGGTTGAACTTCACCAGAGCGCGGTCGGTATCTTTTTCGGGCGCCAGTACACGGCCCGACCACAATGTGTTATCGGCTACCAACAACCCCTCCGGGCGCAGAAGCGGCAAGGTTTTCTCATAGTATTGCAGGTAGTTTTCCTTGTCCGCATCGAGAAACACCATGTCAAACGGCCCCTTTATCGTGTCCAGGGTTTCCAGCGCCGGTCCCAACACCGTGCGAATCTTGTTCCCGTGGGGACTGCGGTCAAAAAATGCGGTCGCGATCGCGCAATGCTTGGGGTCGATCTCGCAACTGATCAACTCCCCACCCACCGGAAGCGCCTCGGCCATCGCCAGCGCTGAGTATCCGGTAAACAAACCAATCTCCAGCACCCTGCGGGCACCGATGAGGTGTATGAGCATTCGCAAAAACCCCGCCTCGAGCGGCCCGGTTACCATTTCCGGGTTATCACAATGTTCGTAGGTATAGGCCTGGAGTTCCTGTAACAAAAACGAGGGCGCACGGGAATGGGCGATCGCATATTCTTCGAGCCTGGTATCGATGAGCGGTATCATGTTTATGAGATGATTGAGGAAACGTTCAACTGCTAGATTATACCCAGCAACGCAAGAGCTATGTGAGGCTATGAGTGAGACGTCATCGGCGACCACAAAGCCGCCCAGTTTCGACGGAATTCCCCCCATCCTGCGGATGCGGCTGACGCGCTATTGGCAGGACTTTCAGGCCGCCTCCCGTGAGCAGCACTCGGGCCCCCTGGATATAAACGACTCCCAACAGCGTCAGTTGCTGCGGGTGTGGGCGGGCAGCAACTTCGTCGCCAATACCTGTGTACAAAAGCCGGCCTTGCTGTTTGACTTGACTCAAAGTGGGGACCTGGATCGCGCCTACGACCCAGGTGAGTTGATGCGGCGGGCAGATACGGTGTTTGCGAACGTCGTGGACATGGATTCGTTACAGCACATTATGCGCCGGTTTCGATTACGCGAGTCGGTGCGTATCGCATGGCGGGATCTGGCGGGTTTGGCCAGCTTAGATGAGGTCATGGCGCTGATGACGGAGCTGGCGGACTGCTGTGTACAGCAAGCGCTGGCGCACACCTATCAATGGACCACCGAAGCGAGGGGAACGCCTCGCGACAGTTCGACCCAGCAATCAGTACCGTTTATTGTCTTGGGACTGGGCAAGTTAGGCGGTAGGGAGCTGAATTTCTCGTCCGATATTGACTTGATCTTCACCTACGGCGCCGACGGAGAGACCGATGCGCAACGGCCGATCAGTAATCACCAGTTTTTCACCAAGCTAGGCCGCGACCTTATTTCAGCATTGGACACCAGGACCGAGGACGGCTATGTGTTCCGCGTCGATATGCGGCTGCGCCCCAATGGCCGTAGCGGTCCGTTGGTGCTTTCGTTCGACGCCATGGAGAACTACTACCAGACCCATGGACGCGGTTGGGAACGGTACGCATTGACCAAGGCGCGTATCGTTGCCGGCGACCGGCAGTCCGGTGAAAGGTTGTTGGCGCGTTTGCGCCCCTTTGTTTATCGAAAATATCTAGATTACGGCGCGTTCGAGTCGATCCGCGAAATGAAGGAACTGATCGAACGCGAACTGGAGCGCAAGGAGATCGCGAGAAATATCAAACTGGGTCAGGGAGGGATCCGCGAAATCGAATTTATCGCCCAAAGCTTCCAGTTGATTCGTGGCGGTCGCGAACCTGCACTGCAGTCAAACCGCCTTTTCGAGGCGCTAGACCAGCTGAACGGCATCGGGGCGCTCGACACGGACGTGGTCGCGGAACTGAAACAAGCCTATATATTCCTGCGCAACTTGGAGCATAGGCTGCAAATGGCCCATGACCAACAAACGCATATGCTGCCCCGGGAGGATGAAGAGCAGGCGCGATTGGCATTTGTGGCTGGCTTTAACGACTGGTCTGCATGTGAACGCCGAATCCATGAGGTGATGCATTCAGTGCATAAGCACTTCAAGCAGGTGTTTGTTACCCGTACCGATCCCACACCGGTTGTCATTTCGATGCAAGATGTGTGGCTGGGCACCGTAGACGAGGATGTCGCGCTGCAGACGCTGGCGGCGAGTGGATATTCAGATTCCAAGAAGGTGCTGGAGCTGCTGCAAGCGTTCCGACACAGCAAGGCATATCACGCGCATTCGCATTACGGACGCGAGCGTGTCGATCGGCTCATGCCGATGCTGATACATCAAGCTGCATCCACGCAAAATCCCAACCAAACACTTCAGCGTCTGCTCCAACTGATTGAAACCATCGGCCGCCGCTCTGCATATCTAATGCTCCTGGTTGAAAATCCTTTGGCGCTATCACAGCTGGTAAAACTAAGCGCCGCAAGTGGATGGATCAGCAGCTGGATCAGCCGCTACCCGTTGTTACTGGACGAATTGCTGGATCCGATCTCGACTTCACTGTCTGTCACCACTGCATCATTGATGGATGAAATTAAACAGCGATTGGCGTCGGTGAGTGGCGATGATCTCGAGGGCCAAATGGAGGTGTTAAGGGAGGTTCGCCAAGCTCAGACCTTGAAAGTGGCTGCCGCCGATGTGCTCGACAATGTCAGCACCGTGGATGTAGCGCACCAACTTTGTGTGATCGCTGAGGCCATGCTCGATACTGTGGTCGTTCTGTGTGAAGGCGGCTTGCGCGGTAAATACGGTGAACCGAGCCGGGAGGACGAATCCAGGCGGCCGGAATTCGGCATCCTCGCCTACGGAAAGCTGGGCAGCTTCGAGCTCGGTTATCACTCCGATCTCGATCTCGTATTTTTACACCATGGCGCGGCGCTCCATGGCATGACCGAAGGCGGCGATCGTAGTCTGCCCAATCAACAGTACTTCGGTCGGCTGGGGCAGCGAATCGTCCACATGCTCACAACACGGACGCCGTCGGGGGTGATTTACGAGATCGACACCCGGTTGCGGCCCAGCGGCCGATCCGGGCCACTGGTCACTTCGTTGGTTGCTTACCATGACTACCAACTGAAACGCGCTTGGACCTGGGAACATCAGGCCCTGGTACGGGCCCGTTTGGTCAATGGTAGCCAGGACTTGAATCGCGGCTTCGAGAAGATCCGCTTCGACGTGTTGACCCAAGCGCGGAATCCAGAGACTTTGAAGCGTGATATAAGCGCGATGCGGCAAAAGATGGTCGATGCGCGCGACTGTTCGGACGATAATTCGTTCGACCTGAAGCAGGGAACAGGCGGAATAGTTGACATTGAGTTTATTGTTCAATATTACGTTCTTCGTTGGGCCCACGCGCACCCGGACCTAACCGGTCCGCGGAGTAGTCTTGAAATACTCGACGCGCTGGAAGCCCTTGGCCTGATTAGCGGGGACGACCACCAGATTCTGGCGGACGCTTACCGCCGGTACCTGACGACAGAACACCGTCTGAAGCTCGCGGAAAGGGCGCCGCTGGTGAGTAGCGACGATCTGGCCGCTACGCGCCGTAGGGTAACCGCAGTGTGGCGACGATTTTTCGAACCGGAGTCGACATGAAATGCAATCGGCTTCAACACAATTCCAATTGGCCGGACGAGGAGTAACGAATATGACATTTGCCGACCGCGATGGCGTAATCTGGATGGATGGTGAGTTGATACCGTGGCGTGATGCCACCGTCCATATTCTCACCCATACGCTCCATTATGGTCTGGGTGTGTTCGAGGGGGTGCGCGCCTATAAGACAGACAGAGGTACCGCCATCTTCCGTCTGCAGGATCATACCGATCGACTGTTTCGCTCCGCCCATATCATGGGGATGCGCATGCCCTTCGACAGGGACGCACTGAACAGTGCCCAGAAAATGGTCGTACAAAAGAATGATCTGGCAAGCGCTTATATTCGACCGATCGTTTTTTATGGTTCCGAGGGTATGGGTCTACACGCTGGAAACCTTCGTGTTCATGTCGCCGTAGCCAGCTGGGAGTGGGGGGCATATCTGGGCGACGAGGGCCTCAACAAGGGGATCCGCGTCAAGACGTCTTCATTCTCACGCCACCACGTCAATAGCACGATGTGCAAGGCGAAAGCCAATGGCCACTACTACAATTCTATTCTCGCGCTGCAAGAAGTCGCGAAAGCCGGCTACGATGAGGCGCTATTATTGGATCTTGAGGGGTTTGTCGCCGAAGGCAGCGGCGAAAACATCTTTATCGTGCGCGGCGAAAGGGTCTTGACTCCGGATCTGACGTCGGCCTTGGAGGGCATTACCCGCGACACCATCCTGCAGTTGATCGCAGAATTGGGGTTGGAGGTACAAGAAAAACGTATCACCCGGGATGAAATCTATGTGGCCGATGAAGCTTTCTTCACCGGGACCGCAGCGGAGGTCACGCCGATACGGGAGCTGGACGACCGGCTCATAGGGCGCGGGGCAAGAGGGCCGGTTACCGAGCAACTGCAGACCTTGTATTTCGATACCGTGTACGGGCGTCGCGACCAGCACCAGGATTGGTTGACCTACTTGTAGCCATCCGGCACTCCGGGGCTTACTACGTGCCTCCCTTATCAACATTGCACCAGTTGTGAGCACGCTCGCCCCAGGTGATCGCATCCTGGTGGTCGCTCCGTCCTGGGTCGGCGACATGGTGATGGCGCAAAGCTTGTTCAAGACACTGAAACAGCGTTCGCCACAGGCAGCCATCGATGTGTTGGCGCCGTCCTGGACGGCGCCGCTGGTGGAGCGCATGCCTGAGATCAACGCGCTAGTCGAAGCACCGTTCAAACACGGTCGGGCTGACCTTCGCAAACGATTGCAATTAGGGCGAAGGTTGCGCGGGGCAGCTTATCAATGGGCGATCCTGTTACCGAATTCCTGGAAATCCGCGTTAGTGCCGTTCTGGGCGCGGATTCCACGGCGCACCGGTTATGTCGGTGAGCAGCGCTGGGGATTAGTCAACGATATCCGACGCCTGAAACGCGACTCCTCACCGTTGACCGTGCAGCGATTCGTGGCCCTGGCAGGATACGCCGACCAACCGTATCCCTCCCGAGCGTCTCTACCGGTACCCGAGCTTAGGGTCGATCGAGGCCGAATCGGGACGACGTTGACGGCCATGCAGCTGCCGGCACCGGAGCGGCCTGTTCTGGTGTTGTGTCCCGGGGCGGAATTTGGCCCCGCCAAGCGGTGGCCGGAAGAGTACTATGCGCGAGTAGCGGATCAATATTCGTCTCGAGGCTGGGAGGTTTGGCTGCTGGGTTCGCAGCATGACGCGCAAGTGACGGCGCAGATTACGGCACTATGCGCGGCCAAGTGCATCAATCTCGCCGGAAGAACCAGCCTGGCGCAGGCGATCGATCTGATGTCGCTCGCGAGTTTGGTAATTTCCAATGACTCAGGCCTGATGCACGTTGCCGCTGCGCTGGGTCGGCCATTAGTGGCCGTGTTTGGGTCATCAGATCCATCGGTGACGCCACCGTTGACCCCAAATAGCGCCGTGGTGACGCTGAATCTGAATTGCAGCCCGTGTTTCAAACGACGTTGCCCTTTGGGCCACCTGAAATGTTTGCGGGACCTGACGCCCGCTCGCGTCTCCACGGCTGCCGAACGGCTCATCACTGATGCAATTCCGGCTCCCGACACCCGGCCCCTGGACCCATGAGGGTGCTTCTGATCAAGACCAGCTCGCTGGGCGACGTGGTGCATGCGTTGCCGGCGCTGACGGACGCCCATCAAGCGCACCCGAACATTCGTTTTGACTGGGTGGTTGAAGAGTCATTGGTAGATATACCCGGCTGGCACCCGGCAGTAGACCGGACCATCCCAATTGCCAGCCGGCGCTGGCGCCGGGAACCGTGGGCGCTCGCGGTTGATGGTCGCCGCTTGTGGCATGCGCTGCGAGGACGGCGCTATGACTTGGTGCTTGACGCTCAAGGGTTGATTAAGAGCGCGTTGCTATCCGTCATCGCCCATGGACGCCGTTACGGACTGGCGCGGGACAGTGCTCGTGAGCCGCTCGCCGCGTGGGTGTATCATCATGGCATCAGTATCGATCGTAATCAGCACGCCATCGACCGTCTCCGGCAGCTATTTGCTGCGGCTTTGCGGTATCCCGCACCCCAAACTGATGTCGATTATGGCATCAGCCATGATCGCGTCGGATCCGCTTTGCATCCGGTGAGCGGGAACTACCTGCTGTTTCTGCACGGCACCGCCTGGCCCAGTAAACATTGGCCGGAATCCTATTGGCGCGAACTGATTCGCCTTGCCAACAATGACGATTTCCTGGTCCTCTTGCCATCTGGAAACGCATTGGAAAAAGCACGCGCGGAGCGGCTGACCGCCGATAACCCGCGCGCGCAGGCATTACCTGCCCTGGGTCTTTCCGCACTTGCCGGCCTGCTTGCAGACGCAGCCGGGGCCGTCGCTGTCGACACCGGCCTTGGCCACCTGGCAGCCGCCGTCGCCGCCCCTTGCGTTTCCATCTACGGCGCCACCGACCCGGGGCTTACGGGAACCCGGGCTCCACGACAACATCATCTGGTTGCCGATTTCCCCTGCGCGCCATGTCTACGCCGCCGCTGCAACTATTCCGGTGAAGCAACAGTCTCACCAGCGTGTTACACGACCGTGCCACCTGCTAAGGTGTGGGGTACACTTCAGCCGAGCCTCAAAAGACGGAAATAGCTCTATGCAGCACACTGTTCTGGTAACCGGAGGAGCCGGTTACATCGGGTCCCATACGACGCGCCAATTGCTCAATGCGGGTTACCGGGTCGTGGTGGTGGACAACCTCTACTCCGGCAACAAATGGGCAGTGCCGGAAGGGGCGATCTTCGTGGAGCTCGATGCCGGGAATCTCGAGGCGATGCGTCGTCTCATGCCCCGATATGATGTCGCCGCGGTGATCCATTTCGCTGGACATATCGTGGTGCCCGAATCGGTGAGCGATCCGATTAAATATTATCGCAACAACGTCGTGACGTCCCTCCAGATGATCCAGGCATGCCGCGACACCGGGATACGGAAGTTCATCTTTTCATCCAGTGCCGCCGTGTATGGCATCCCCATGCAAATTCCCGTCGCTGAGCAGGCGGATACCTCACCGATCAATCCTTATGGTTTCTCGAAACTGGCAACCGAATGGATGCTGCAAGATGTCAGCAACAGCGACCGCATTAACAACGAACCGGCCAGTGAGTGCTTCAATCACGTCGCATTACGTTATTTCAACGTGGCTGGGGCAGCCGTGGATGGGTCACTGGGCCAGGCAACGCCGGACGCCACGCATCTGATCAAGGTGGCCTGTGAGGCTGCTTGCGGCAAGCGAGATCATATTTCTATTTTCGGCACCGATTACGACACCGAGGACGGTACTTGTATACGCGACTACATTCACGTCGAGGACCTTGCCACGGCTCACGTGGTGGCACTCGAATACCTACGCAGGGGCGGCGAGTCGCGGACTCTAAACTGTGGATACGGGCATGGCTTTAGCGTGCGAGACGTCCTTGGTGCCGTGCAAAAAGTGAGCAACACCGATCTGAATGTTATCGAGGCACCTCGCCGGACGGGTGATCCACCGGTCCTGATCGCCGATAAGACCAAGATACACCAGGTGTTGGACTGGCAGCCCAACTACGACAATCTCGAATTGATTTGTGGCACCGCATATAAGTGGGAGAGAAATTTGACCGAGTTTCAACAAAACACGGAGAATAGGTGAAGACGGTTTGAGACGATGCGTGTCGCGCTGTGTGTATACAAACATTTCCCATTTAGCGGCCTGTCCCGGGACATGCTGCGCATCATCGATGAATGCACGCATCGGGGGCACGAAATCGTCGTTTTCTGTGGTCAGTGGCAGGGGCCATCCCCGGCCAAGGTCCGAGTGCAAATCATCCCGGCCTCGGGACTGACCAATCACACGCGGGCGGCAAGGTTTCATCGCCGACTGCGCAAACTACTAGCCGCTGATACGTATGATGCCGTTGTCGGGTTCAACAAAATGCCCGGACTGGACATTTACTATGCGGCAGATTACTGCTACGCGGGACGGGTCATACCCCGGTACCCTGTTCTTTACCGCCTCACGCCACGCTATCGACATCTCTACAGGTTCGAACGATCGGTATTCGGGCCTGACAGCCGCACCAAGATTCTAAGCCTCTCGCGGCGAGAGAAGTCCGTTTATCAACAATTCCACTACACCCCCGATCATCGCTTTGCCCACTTGCCTCCCACTCTGGACCGGCAGCAACTTATCGATTGCACGTCGCAAACGTGTGACCGGGTTCGTCGCGAGCTCGATATCAAAGACAGTACGCATTTGTTGCTATTCGTGGGTTCCGGATTCAAGACCAAGGGACTGGATCGTGCAGTTCGTGCGTTGGCGGCGTTGCCGGAGGATATACGCGATGATAGCTGTTTGCTTGTCGTCGGCCAGGGCAACCCGAAACCGTTTCAACACCTGGCACGAAGACTTCGCGTATTCGACAAAGTACGTTTTCTCGGCGGTCGTTCCGATGTCCCCGAACTACTGTGCGCCGGGGACCTGCTCGTGCATCCGGCCTACCGAGAAAACACGGGGATGGTTTTGCTGGAAGCGATCACGTCGGGCCTGCCCGTGTTGGCGACCGACGCGTGCGGTTATGCGCAGCACATCGAGGCCGCTCAGGCGGGTCGCGTGCTGCCGTCGCCGTTTTCACAGGAAACATTGAATCGGGAGATGTCCGACATGCTTGTCAGCGAGGAACGCGATGCCTGGAAAAGTCATGGCCTCGCATACCGCTCCAACACAGAACTTTACGCCATGCCCGCCTGCGCGGTAGACATAATTGAACGGTGGAAACGGGACGCGACGGCCGAGCCTGCGGCACCCGTGGGGAGTCGAAACCGGTCGATCCTGACCTGGTGCCGAGAAGACCTCCGCAAGCAATTGGGCGGCAGGGACGATTTCGAAGATATTATGGGGATCTCTGGGGAGGTGTATCGCGAAGCACCCGGACGGCGAACCTTACGCTTCACTCGAGGCGGCAAGGCCTATTTCTTAAAGGCACATAGCGGCGTAGGCTGGAGGGAGATTGGAAAAAACCTGCTTTCTGTTCGCTTGCCGGTCATCAGTGCACGCAACGAGTGGGATGGAATCCACTTTCTGCAGCGACTCGGCATCCATACCATGTGCATCGTCGCCTATGGGATATCGGGTCGAAATCCCGCCCGGCGCCGTTCATTTATCATCACCGAGGAAATCCCTGCGACCGTTACCTTGGAGGAGTATTGCGGGCAGTGGAATGCAAATCCGCCAAACACGCACTCACGGATCCGCTTCAAAAGATGGCTAATCGCGAAAACGGCGCAGATTGCGCGGACCATGCATCGTAACGGCGCCAATCATCGCGATTTATATTTGTGCCATTTCTTGTTGAAATTCGCCGGGTCGTTCGACGACCCGGCGCCGGAAAATACCGACATCTATGTTATAGACTTGCATCGGATGCAGCTGCGGCGGCGCACGCCGACACGTTGGTTGATCAAGGATATTGCGGGTATTTATTATTCCAGCATGAATGTTCGTTTAACGCAGAGAGATTTGTTCAGGTTCATGAAGATCTACGACGACAAATCTTTGCGTGAAATATTTGCCGGAAACAACCGGTTCTGGCGTCGAGTCATGAATAGGGCGTTGAATCTGCACACCAGTGAGCGAAGCAAGACACAAATAGCAGTCTCTGCTGTTGACGGACATACAGCGGTGTCCACCACTTTGCCTCACTAACTAGAAATTCGGATAAGCCGATAATCGACCACACGCACACACCTCGGCCTCTAAGATAGTTAGCAGTGATGTCGTGATCACGAGAAGTCACTTCACGAAGCGTACTGTCTATCACGAGCAGTATAACTCGCCCCTGCTGCAGTCAATACTCTCTGCGCCCGACGCCTATCTGATCGACGGAGGCTACGAGGAACTTTACAAACATGATCGCACGACGACCGTCGTTCTGGTCGTGGGCGGCATTCAGAAATTCGTTATTAAGCGCTACAACACGAAAAATCTATGGCATGCCATGCGGCGGGCAGTTCGCTCCACCCGGGCTGCCGTATGTTGGCGGTTGGCGCACCGATTCATGGACATCGGGATCACCACCGCTCGGCCGGTCGCCATGATCGAAAACAGGTTTGGACCGTTGCGGGGACGTTCTTATTACATCGCGGAACACGTCAACGGCATACCCTGTATGGACGCTTTGAATGATAACGAGAACGCCGAATACATCATCGACGGCATCAAAAGGATCTTCTCCAGCATGCGCGCCCACCGCCTCAGCCACGGGGACATGAAGGCCACCAATATACTGGTAGGCGGCAATCAGCTTGTAGTGCTGGATTTGGATGCCGCCAAGGAGCATAGGACTGAGTTCCGGGCGGTGCGCGCCTATCGACGCGACCGGTCGCGGTTTTTGCGTAATTGGAGCGCGCACTCCAGTCTGTACCCGCGCCTGGAGGCGGAAATACCGAACCTCGCGGATTGACCCACCGGATTGGCACCACCCCCGAGCACAGGGTTTCCCGAGTCGTCGATCAATGGGCGATCACTACAGTTGCGTTGTATGTTCACAGCACCGTGTGCCGCAACCCGTCGGGTGGCAGCGCAATGTGCGGCTGCGATTTGGTGATTATGTTCATTGTGAACAACTGGAGCGTCGAAACGACAAGGCTTGCAGATAAAAGGTCGATGTCGGCAGTTGTATAATAGCGTCAATGGAAAGCAGGTCCCACCACAATAAGCCAGCCACCCCAGGGGCATTTGTTGCATCACTGTCCTGGCCGGAGGTTGAAAGGCGGATCGCCAATGGCGCAGCTGGGGTGCTGCCTGTCGGGGCGAGCGCCAAGGAACATGGTTATCATCTCCCCATGAATACCGATCAAATACAGGCAGAGTGGCTCGCACGGCGATTGACGGAAACGTTCGACATTCTCGTGTGGCCAACCGTGGGCTATGGATACTATCCGGCATTCATCGAATACCCCGGAAGTTGTTCACTGTCGGAGCCCACATTTACCGCAGTGGTTCGGGAGATCGTTTCCACGCTACTCCATCATCGCGTACAAACGGTAATCATCCTCAATACGGGCGTAAGTACAAAAAAGGCGTTAATGCAGGTGAGTGAGGGCACGACGGATACGCATTTGATTAACGTCTATGAGGGACCATCCGTTGTCCGACTAGAACAAACAATCTTAGGACAAGCGCACGGCGGACACGCCGATGAGCGAGAGACCTCCATCATGCTCGCCATCGACGTCCATGCAATCAGCATGCACGATGCGGTCGCTTGGGACAGGCCCATGCGCGCCGGTCCGCTGCGCAGAGACGAAGAACATGACCCCAATTATTCTCCAGCCGGCGTCATCGGCGACCCGACATTGGCTAGTCGCGAAAAAGGCCGTATGCTGCTGACAGCCATGATAAATGATATATCTGCTCACCTTTGCCAAATAATTGACTCAAGGGCGGTACCCTAAACATGAGAATTGAAACACGCGCCATCTCCGCGGAAACGCTCGACGCTCGATCCGTCGTGGAAGTCGCCGAACGCATCTGGCGAAAGGATGCGAGCTTGTGGTCGTCACACGCCGACGAGCAGCGGCACATACACAATCGGCTCGGGTGGCTCGACGCTGTGAATTGGACACGGCCAAATATCGAGCGGTTGACCCGGTTCGCGAAGCAAGTACGCAATGATGGTTTCACAACAGCAGTACTGCTGGGCATGGGTGGATCCAGTCTCGCCCCGGAAGTGCTGAGCAAAACCTTTGGTTCAGCCCCGGGTTTTTTCCAACTCGAAGTCTTGGATACCACGGCCCCCGACGCGATACGTGCGGTAGAGGATAAGGTGTCATTACCAGACACCCTATTTCTGGTATCCAGCAAGTCAGGCGGCACCGCTGAGACGATGTCGTTGTTCGCGTATTTTTATCATCGGCTCAAAGCCCATAAAGACACGCCGGGAGAGCACTTTATCGCGATTACCGATGAGGGGACCTCTTTACAACAATTGGCCGCGCAGCACCAATTCCGCGACTGCTTCCTGGCCCCGGCTGATGTCGGCGGGCGTTATTCGGCGCTCACTTATTTCGGGATGCTCCCTGCTGCGTTGCTTGGCATCGACCTGGAGGCCCTGGTGAGCAGCGCGGTCAATGCCGCCGATAGCACCAAACCCACTGCCGCTCCCGCTGACAACACCGCTATTCATCTGGGGGCCGCGCTGGCGGATCTGGCGCTCAAGGGTCGGGACAAGCTTAACTTGTTTTTGTCACCATGCGTGGCGCCACTCGGTGCCTGGATCGAGCAACTGGTCGCGGAGAGCACGGGCAAGCAAGGTCAGGGCATCGTTCCCGTGGATAATCCGATTCCGGGTTCCAACCACGCTGACCAGGTATTCGTCTCCATCACCACCGCCGCGGAACAAGAGGCCGGAATACCACGCGAGCTGGACCGTTTGGGCGAACTCGGACATCCGGTTTTTCATTGGTCAATCAATGACCTGACGGAGCTAGGGGGGGAGTTTTTTCGGTGGGAGTTCGCCACTGCCGTCGCGGCGTACAAGCTGGGCATTAATCCCTTCGACGAACCCGATGTTGCCGATGCGAAATTGGCGACCAAGCGATCCCTCGAGGCCCTCGAACGGGGATCCTTGGCGGCCGATGCGTCTAGCTTATACAAAGACAACATCTGCGAATGGTTCGGCGACACACGCTATCTGCCCACGACGGGAGGCACAATCGGCCCGCTGGAAAAACTCGCGGCTGAGGCGCGTCCGGGGGATTTTTTGGCGGTTCTCGCCTATCTGCCGCCGTCTCCAGAGGTCGATTCAAGGCTGTACGTGATGCGCCGGCTCCTGCAAGAACGATTCGGAATCGTAACTTGTCTCACCTACGGTCCGCGTTATCTTCATTCCAGCGGCCAACTTCATAAAGGCGGACCTGACTCTGGAATTTACCTGCAAGTCACCGCGGAGCCTGCACAGGACCTGCCGATCCCCGGCCAAGGTTATACGTTTCAGCAGTTGATCACCGCGCAGGCCGCCGGGGATTTCAACGTGCTGACAGAACGCGGACGACGAATATTACGGGTGCATCTGCGCGGACCCCTGATCGCCGCCCTGGAGGCCCTGAGTGACATTCTGTGACGATTCACGGTTGACTGTTTGCGGTAACGCCGGTAACGCCACCATCTATAACTAACAGCTTGGAGCGTCATTACCCATGCATAAGGTTCGTAATATCGTATTCCTCCCGTTTTTCGGGCGCGTGCTGTGGTTGGCATTTTCGGTGTTGTTTTTTTACTCGGGACTATATTTCACGGAATGGCTGTTCGCGCCGAACGCCTTTACCGGGGGCCTCCTGCGGTGGTCGTTGGTGACGCTGTTTCCCCTGTTGGTACCAATGTTCTTTGTTATCAATAAGCGCTTTGGATGCGCCAGCGGATCTTGCGTCATATCCGCCGATCCGGATCACAGCACAAAAAAACGCAACGCCGGCATGAATATCACGCGCATGCCCGGAGCGTAACCCGTATATGCCACCAACATAGGCGTGATTGTCGTAACAGTGTGCAATTCGTTATTTCTGCAGGATGCCTTGAGTATCACCATGAATTTGGAGTTTGGTGCCGCCTGGTGAGAAATGCGGGTTAAGTCAGCGCCATTCGACTCCGATCCCTCTTTTCGTCGCTCCGATGCGGCGTCCAACCGCCGGATCCGTACGCCGTCCTGCAGAAACCTTGGTGCAATAATGGGTCAATCGGAAAAAAAGTCATCGATACGAACACGCCGCCAGGTCGCGTTCGCCACTTGCCACGCTCCGTTGGTTCGTATCCAACTCAGGTCGAACTGAAACACATCCGCGCGCAGGTCCCACAGTTGTTCCGCTGATTCGATTCGTCGGCCCGCCATTGCCACCAGCAATAATGTAGACGCACGTGTGGGTTCCATGAGCTCGAGATCGATGATTTTGGACAGCATGTGAATATTGCGATGGCGAAGCAGATACCCCTGAACCAGGCGAACAACTTCGCGTTTTTCGTATCCCCGCAGATCCTTGTAGCCGTCGGCGACGAAATCTTTCAATGTGCTAATGTCCCGCTGCTGCGCGGCCCCCTGTGCGGCGGCGATCGCAGCTCGGATTTGCTCCGCGGCATCCAGCGGGTTGGATTTTCCACACGCGCTCACCAGGCCGGACCCCGAAGACAACAACACAGCAAGGAACGCCAAACGCAGAGAGAATTCGATCTTTATCCCCAACAGGCGGCGCATGGAAATCACTCGATTGAAACGCGTGCCTCGATAGTCATGAATATCGAGCTGGTGCGATAGCGTGCCGGATGGGCCGGATAATGGCACGCAAGGTGTGCACGAAATCCAAGGCCGGTTTCTATGACTCGCGCATACACACTGGGGCGGACTCAGCCCACTGCCGGCGTCTCTTTGCCGCCGCGACGTCTATTGATCGGTTTTTTTGTAGCCGTAGGCTTGGCTTTAGCGGTTCTGCCGGCGACGGTTTCATCACTTGTACGTTTACTCGCCTCGTCGGCCTTAGGTGATCCCTTCTTCGGGCTGAGGCTGTGTTTGCTTTCCTTGGGTGCGCTGCTGGCCGCTTCCTTATGTGCGGTTTTCACATGAGGTTCGCCGCTCGTCTTGGATCTGCGTGGGCGGCTGCCTTGCTCCGCCCGCTTCTTAGTTGGCGCATGTCGAGACTTGCGCGTGGGGCGAACCGGAGGTTTCGGTGTCTCCAACGCGTCGTGATCGATCGTGTCAGTCGGGATCTTGTGGCCAATATATTGTTCAATATCCTCCAACGAAAACGCGTAAGTCTCGCAAGCGAAACTAATGGCGTCACCGCTGGCCCCCGCTCGAGCGGTGCGCCCGACTCGATGCACGTAGTCTTCAGCATCTTGCGGTAAATCAAAGTTGACCACGTGACTGACGTCAGGAATATGCAGGCCGCGGGCAGCGACGTCGGTCGCTACGAGCACGGAAACTGCACCGGATTTAAAGTCCTGCAGCAGCCGCTCACGCTGGCGTTGGGGGACGTTGCCAGATAGTACCCCAGTCACATAGTCGTTGCCTCGCAACCAGGCCTCGACGGTTTCAGCACCGTGTTTCGTATTCACGAAAACCAAAGTGCGCACCGCACCAACCAGCTTGAGCACCTTCAACAGCAGCGGGATTTTTTCTTCATTACTCGGAAAATAAACCTTTTCGGTAACCTGATCGACAGTCAAGTGTTCCGACTCGATCTTGATCACCTGCGGGTTATTCATATGCTCGTAAGCAAGTTCGTTGACCCGCAGTGAAAGTGTTGCAGAAAACAACATGTTTAGTCGCTTGTCCGGGGCCGGCATGCGACGAAACAGATAGCGGATATCGCGGATGAAGCCGAGGTCGAACATGCGGTCCGCCTCATCCAGCACCAGCACCTGCAATGCACTAAAATCAAACAGCTTTTGCTTGAAATAGTCGATCAAGCGCCCTGGCGTGCCGATTAGGACGTCTGCGCCCGCTTCCAGCGTACGGCGTTGTGTTTCGTATCCCGTGCCCCCATATATCAATGCAAGCTTATATGAGGTGTGCCGACCCAATATCTGGGCATCCTTATGGATCTGAATCGCCAGTTCACGTGTGGGGGAGAGGATTAATCCCAGCGGTTGTCGGACACCGCGTTCAACAGCGGGGGGATGACGTAATAAGTACGCAAAAAGAGCGAGCAAAAACGCAGCGGTTTTACCGGTCCCCGTCTTGGCCTGCCCCGCCACGTCTTGACCGGCCAATGCTACGGGAAGTGCTTCGGCCTGGATGGGGGTACAGAATTCGAAACCGGCGTCGTTGGCGCCGTGCAACAAAGGTGTCGGCAGGTCAAGATCTGTAAAAGATAGAGTGCTAAGATGTTTTTCTGTCATATATCAGAGATGATACCAGGAATCAATGGTTTAGGGGACTTGCAATGCCGATTTGAATCAGCACAAAATGAGGCACAACACTAAAGCTACAGAGGCGCATATTTTCGATGTCAATTCCCAATATCGTCCAAGCCACTGACGAAAACTTCGATGAAACCGTACTCCACAACGAGCACCCGGTGCTGGTAGATTACTGGGCGGAGTGGTGCGGGCCCTGTAAGATGATCGCGCCGGTTTTGGAGGAGGTCGCCGACGAGTACGCCGGTCGTTTGACTATCGCCAAACTCAATATCGACGATAATCCAAATACACCGCCAAAGTACGGAATTCGCGGCATTCCCACGTTGATGCTGTTCAAGAACGGAAACGTCGAGGCGACTAAGGTTGGCGCCATGTCTAAATCTCAGCTCACCGCTTTTCTTGACGGAAACCTATGAGGCATTCACTGGACCTCGGGCCCAGCCCGTGCTATCGTTTGTACGTAACAATAACGTCCCGCTAACTTCACCAGCTTACCCTATTACCTCCGATTTTGGGTGCCATTAGGCGCCGCCACTAGTATTTTTAGCTGCTTATGTCACTATCATTGGGAGAATTGAAAAAGAAGCCGCCTACGGAACTTGCTGATATTGCTCGTTCCATGGACCTTGATGGCCTGGGGCGGATGCGCAAACAGGATCAGATCTTCGCGATTCTGAAGGCCCAGGCGAAAAAGGGCGAGGACATCACCGGCGAGGGGGTCGTGGAGATACTGCAGGACGGATTTGGCTTTTTGCGCTCGGCAGACAGTTCTTACCTGGCGGGACCGGACGATATCTATGTGTCTCCCAGCCAGATTCGGCGATTCAATTTGCGCACCGGGGACACCATCACCGGCCTCATTCGCCCGCCCAAGGAATCCGAGCGCTATTTCGCGCTACTCAAGGTAGAGACCATCAACTTTCAATCTCCGGACGAGGCCAAGAACAAGATCCTGTTCGAGAACCTCACGCCGTTACACCCCGATCAGCGTATCCGCCTGGAACAAGAAAATGGCACCACCGAGGATTTGACAGCGCGGGTGATTGATCTCATTGCGCCGGTCGGGAGGGGCCAACGTGGCCTAATCGTTTCCTCGCCTAAAAGCGGCAAGACAGTAATCCTGCAGCAGATCGCACATTCGATCATCGCTAACAATCCCGATTGCGTCTTGATGGTTCTGTTGATCGATGAACGTCCCGAAGAGGTAACGGAAATGCAACGGTCGGTCAGAGGCGAGGTCATATCGTCGACCTTTGACGAACCGGCGGCCCGGCATGTGCAGGTGGCGGAGATGATGATTGAGAAGGCCAAGCGGCTGGTGGAGCATAAGACGGATGTGGTGATTTTGCTGGATTCCATTACCCGTCTTGCGCGCGCCTACAACACGGTGCAACCAGCCTCCGGCAAGGTGCTCACGGGTGGCGTGGATGCCAATGCCCTGCAGAAACCAAAACGGTTCTTTGGCGCCGCTCGCAATATCGAAGAGGGCGGCAGCTTAACCATTCTGGCGACTGCGCTCATTGATACCGGTTCAAAAATGGACGACGTGATCTACGAAGAATTCAAAGGTACCGGGAACCTGGAGATTCACCTGGATCGCCGTATTTCCGAGAAACGCGTATACCCGGCGATTATCATCGGCAAATCGGGTACCCGCCGCGAGGAATTGTTGACCGACCCCCAAGAACTTCAGAAAATCTGGCTGCTGCGCAAATTGCTGCATCCGATGGGTGACGTCGAGGCCATAGAATTCCTGCTCGACAAGCTCCGTGCGACCAAGAGCAACACTGAATTTTTTCAGTCTATGAAGCGTTAGCCCGTATATTGCGTCAAGGCGGCGGAAATACGGGCTACAAATGCGTGTGGCAACAACGGCTATGCATTGCGCTCCAGAGCGGCGTCCAGCCCGATGCCCGCCACCGCAGTAGATTTATCCTGAATCCGGCAGACTGCTTAGCCCAGGTTGCAAATGCGGAGGGTTTTGCCTATTATCCGCGACCCCTTGAGACCTAATCTGGACAGTGAGATGAAAGCCGGTATCCATCCCAAGTATGACGTGATTTCGGTAACCTGCGCGTGCGGTAACTCCTTCGAGACCCGCTCCACCCTCGGAAAGGATCTCCACGTGGAAATTTGTTCCGCTTGCCACCCGTTTTACACCGGCAAGCAGAAGATTGTCGATACCGCGGGCCGGGTCGGCCGCTTCAAACAGAAATACGGTCGTCCCGCCTGATTCGACCATCCGCCGCCTTGACGCAAACTACGGGCTAGATTTCTACTAGTTCAAAGTCGCCCTTACCGGCGCCGCAATCCGGGCATTGCCAACTCGCGGAGACATCATCCCAACGCGTGCCCGGCGGAATACCCTGTTCCGGTAAACCCTTTTCTTCGTCGTACACAAATCCACAAATCACGCACATGTACAGTTTGTATTCCACCGGCCGGACTCCAAACGTTAATATTGACCCAGCAGTCTATTGGACTGAGGGTAGATCTACTGCGGTGGGGGGAACAGCGGCGCGGTGCAACCACTTTTTTAATTATATAGCTCGCTGCTCGCTCCGAAAAATCGCCAAAGTGGCCTCGATTTCCCACCAACCTCGCTAAGATCACCCAAGGCCGACAAACTGTCAATACGCATTTCGCAACAGGCGGCGCGAAACTCGGGATCTGCGGGAGAACTCACAGCTTTGAGTCACAGTGACTGTTTCCGCATTTTACCGCGGCCACGCCCAATTCCGGCCGCGACCGGTTCCTGCGCGTGGCCCATGTGCAACAGTCAAATAGGAGTCGGAGTCGGAGACTCCGGCTCGTCGTTCCCGCGCTCCAGAGGGTGCTCAGCCGTGCGCGTCCTGTGGCAGCGTTCGGGATGTCGACAAGCAATGCGCTATTATTGGCGACGATAATCTTTTACTTAAATGTAAGTTCTCGTACTCAGGTGTCATCGCTCATGCTCCCCTCCGAGACAAGTCCACCAATACAAATACCGACCGTGCTGGTATTCGGCGGACATGACCCCAGTGGGGGCGCTGGCATTGCCGCCGACATCGCAACGCTGCTTGCGCTGGGTTGTCACCCGATCGTGGTAATCACCGCCATTACCGTCCAAAACACCAAGCAAGTAGAGCGCTTTCAGCTCCTGGAAGCAGAGCTGATCGCGGCGCAAGCGGGAGCTTTGTTGGAAGACACTCCCATCGCCGCCTGCAAAACCGGCATGTTGGGGTCGGCGTCGATCGTTGCGGCCGTAACAGAGGTCGTCGCGGCGTTGTCGGCCGTCCCGCTGGTGGTGGATCCCATCCTCTGCGCCGACGCCGGAGGGCCACTGGGGGAACCCGATCTGGTCCCGGCATTGCAATCCTCGCTGCTGCCACGCGCCACACTTGCCACCCCGAATATCAACGAGTGCCGAGCATTGACTGCCACCGGGGAAGCGGATCAGGCAGCAGAGGCGCTTATGGCAAGTGGTTGTGAGAATGTCCTGGTAACCGGTACGCACGCCGCGACAACCCAGGTCGTGCATCGCTTGTATCAGGGGTCGACCGAAACGGTCGAGCGTTCACAATGGCCGCGTCTGCCTGGGGTCTTTCACGGCTCTGGTTGCACGCTTGCCGCCGCCGTAGCGGCACACCTGGCCTACGGACAGCCCATGAGCGAAGCGGTCAACAACGCGCTGGAATATACCTGGCAGTCGCTTCGCCGTGGTTACCGTGTAGGATCCGGGCAGCACATCCCGCAACGAATATGGCGCTCGCAGAGAGTCGGCCCATGACTATCCGCGGCCTTTATGTCATCACCGACCCCGACCTGATTCCGGCGCACCAATTGACCAACGACGTGGTTCAGGCAATTGTCGGCGGTGCGCGTGTTGTGCAATACAGAAACAAGACTGCCGATTATGCGATCCGGCTGCAACAGGCGCGCGAGATACGCAAAATATGCCGGGAATACAAGGTGACGTTCATTGTCAATGACGATGCTGAATTGACCGTCGATACCGATGCTGATGGCGTTCATATCGGCGACCAGGACTTAGCATTGCGAGACGCGCGCCGCGTGGTCGGGCCGACACGGCTGATCGGGGTTTCATGCTACAACGACTTGAACCGCGCGCGCCGGTCATGGGAACACGGCGCCGATTATGTCGCCTTTGGGAGCTTTTATGCATCCACCACCAAACCTAACGCGCGGCACGCGACACTGGCATTGTTACGGCGCGCCCGGCAAGAAGCACCGATACCCATCGTTGCGATTGGCGGAATTACGCTGGAAAATGGTGCCTCCCTGCTGGCGGCGGGCGCGGATGCATTGGCGGTCATTCGTGCCGTCTTTAGCGCTGCGGACCGGCGCCAAGCGGCTGAACAGCTGACAAAATTATTCCACGAATGAGACAAATACGAGATGAAAGAGTCATTATTTGAACGAGCCAGAGAGTATATCCCTGGCGGTGTCAATTCCCCAGTACGGGCATTCAAGAGTGTCGGCGGCGAGCCGGTGTTCATTCATCGCGCACAAGGCGCCTATTTGTGGGACGAGGATGGCAACCGCTACATCGATTATGTCGGGTCGTGGGGGCCAATGATTCTCGGTCATGCCCATCCTGACGTCATCGCGGCAGTCAAGTCGATGGCGGATAAGGGCTTGAGCTTCGGCGCACCCACGCAAGTGGAGACCGCTATGGCTAAGATGATTTGTGACCGGATACCCACCGTGGACAAGGTGCGCATGGTCAGTTCCGGTACCGAGGCAACGATGAGCGCGATCCGATTGGCCCGCGGATACACCGCGCGCGATAAACTCGTGAAGTTCGAAGGTTGTTACCACGGGCACGTGGACAGCCTGCTGGTGAAAGCCGGATCCGGGGCGCTGACGCTGGGCACGCCAACTTCTCCCGGCATACCTGCAGCACTGGCTGAGCACACTTTGGCCCTGGAGTACAACAACCTGCAGCAGGTAGATGAAGTGTTTGGAGAACTGGGCGATCAGATCGCCGCCGTCATCGTAGAGCCGGTCGCCGGAAACATGAACTGCGTGCCACCGGTCCCGGGTTTCCTCGCGGGGCTGCGCGAACTCTGCGATAAGCATCGAAGCGTGCTCATTTTTGACGAGGTGATGACGGGATTCCGCGTGGGACCCAGGGGCGCACAAGGCGCATACGACGTCTCCCCGGATCTGACCACGTTCGGAAAAATAATCGGCGGCGGGATGCCGGTCGGGGCTTTCGGCGGCGGCACGGAGATCATGGATTTCATCGCCCCGGACGGCCCTGTTTATCAAGCGGGTACGCTCTCGGGCAATCCAGTGGCAATGGCCGCCGGGCTGAACACTCTCAAACTCATTTCAGAGCCGGGATTTTATGAGTGCCTGGAGGAGAAAACCGCTCGCCTGGTCTCCGGTCTGGACGAGGCCGCCGTGGAAACGGGCATCGCCGTGTGCACCCAGAATGTCGGTAGCATGTTCGGTATATTCTTTACCGAGGACGAGCAAGTGACCAGTTTCGAGCAGGTCATGGCGTGCGACGTCGACCGGTTCAAGCGCTTCTTTCACGGCATGCTGGCCCAGGGCGTTTATCTGGCACCATCTCCCTTTGAAGCCGGGTTCGTATCCGCGGCCCATACGGAACAGGACATTGATACGACCGTCGAGGCGGCACATCACGTGTTTCGTGATATCGCTTAGCATATTGTGGGCGCGCGGATTTGCGGCATCCACTTCGGCGCGTATGCGGCGCTTGTTGGCGGTCAACGCCACGAAGACGGAACCGGTTACCGGGCTGACGGCCGCATCATCTGGGTCGGAAAGATGTCGGTAGGGTGGGGTCATGACAAAACGGGGTCGGAGTCACAGATTCTGACGCCCGTTTTTCCTTGTCCCCGCACTGCGACTCCGCGATCCTGGGAAGAAACGCGGGTCAGTTGCCGACGCCCCGGCGCGGTGTTACTGCAAGGTCAATTCATGGCGTGCATATATGCGGACAGGTCTTTGATTTGCTGGTCTGACAGCAAAAAAGCGATGCGTGTCATGATGTCACCGTAGCTAAAACGTACCGCAGTCTCAGGCGTTTCGTAGCTGCCCTTGAACGCCAACAGCTGATCCTCGAGATACTTCCGATGCTGACCGGCGACTCTGGGATAGCGCAGTGGGATCCCGTGTCCCTGGGGTCCATGACAGCTAATGCACGCCGCGACCTGCAGCGGGGCATAACCACCCCGATACAAGCGCTCGCCACGCAACACCGCCTCTCTTTCTTTCTCAGACACGACGCCTGGCTTTGTTTTCTGGCTGGAATAGTAGGCATCGAGATCGGCGAGGTCCTGCTCCGACAGGCCGGCCGCCATTCCCATCATGATATCATTCTTGCGTTGGCCGGACTTAAACAGCGACAACTGAGCTGCAATATAGCCGTATACCTGCCCAGCAAGGCTGGGATAGGCGGGATTGGTGCTGTTGCCGTCCGCGCCGTGACAACTTGCACACACCTTGGCCTTATCCTGTCCGGCCGCGGCGTCGGCGGCGGGCAGCTCAAGAGGTGGTTCCAAGTGGCTGGCGTTACCCGCAAGGGAAAAGGATACTAATACTGCCGCAAAAGGTAATAACTTGATCATAGTTTACTCCACGTGAAAGGCTCGGATACATGCGCTCGAACCGGCGGCACTCGAGGAGACTGACAGACAGCACCCTAAGTCCGGTAGAACGCGGCGACCCATTTAAGCCCAGAGATTACTGCGGTTTTTATATCATGTCGCCGAGAGGGCCTCAACACCACGACCAACCGCCGATCTCATGACCGACGAGCATATTTTACCGCTTTTGTTACACAATCCGGAATTCTTGATCAGCGCCCACAATGCTGAACAATGGCCGCCGGATCACGGCGCGGAAATTGCGTTCGCTGGGCGATCAAACGTCGGGAAATCGAGCGCGATCAACACGATTACCAATCGGCGACACCTGGCGCGTACCAGCAAGGTCCCCGGACGCACACAGCAAATCGTTTTCTTCCGCCTCGACAGCGACCGTCGATTGGTGGACCTGCCTGGATATGGTTATGCCAAGGTGCCGAAAACCTTGCGGCAGCACTGGGGCCAAATGATCGAGCGTTTTCTACGCACACGCTCCAGTCTTTGCGGCTTGATACTGCTCATGGACGTTCGCCACCCGTTAACGAGACTCGACCGCCAGATGTTGGAGTGGAGTGAGTGCGCCCACTTACCAGTGCACGTATTGTTGACCAAATCCGACAAGCTGAGCCGCAGTAAGGCGCAGCAGTCTCTGCGTGACGTGGTAATTCGGCTCCGTGGTCTCTCTAATGCGGTATCCGTTCAGCTATTCTCCTCGGCGAATCGAAGGGGTTGTCCAGATGCGCGAGACATACTCGTGGGATGGCTGAGCCACACGGAAACAAAAACGCCCCGGACGCAAGGGGAAGGCATTCCGGGGCCTTAAACGCTTAGATTCTGCGATGAACAGAATCTGCCCGCTTAGGGAGGGTAAGCGGGAGGACAATTTAATTGTCCTGATCAAGAAGGCCAATAATCTGGCAATAAGTTCCAACTGCGGAATGATTTTGTAAATAATCGCAACAAATCCAGCGGCCCCGCTGACGGATTGTCTCGCGCAGGGGATAATTCACCATCGCACGGAACTCGATTTCAACGGACGGTCGTCCGGAGTGGGGCGCCCCCCCAACAACATCCCCGAGCATCAGTTCGATGCGAGTCCCACTCCGGACTACCTATTTACAAACAATAGGTAGCACGGCATAGTTCTGGTAACAACAAAAGCATATGTCTGCTATTCTTAAGTACGTGAAGTTCCCGCCGATCCTCTATTTGGTTATTGTTGCGCCATTAGTTCTGGTGGCGGCTTGCGCTACGCGGCTGCCGTCAACCTCGCCACCGACCGGCGCGGAAACATCGGATTCAACCACACGAGCTGAACGCCTGCCCAGCGCGGCACCGACGTCGCCGCAGATGCATGAACCTCAGCGAGTTGAAAAAGCGGTTGCAAGGGCCGCTGCCAAAACGGGCAAAAAACCCGCGACGAAAACACCTGCGCCCGTAGCCAGCGAGCAGCATTTCGACGAGCCCAAAGCGACCGTCAAGACGCGTCCACGTATCCCCCCACCACCACCATTGCCTCCGGAACAGAATGGGCAAGTGAGCCGCATCTGTCAGCGAGTGGCGAAGAAACTCGCGAGCATAAGTCTTGATGACTGTCTGTCACTTGCCCTGCGACCGGCGAAATACTATACGGCCAATAAACAGCCCATCGTGGTGCGCGAGTTTCCACCGATGTCTAATCGCAAGCCGCTTGGACGGGTGCTTTTGATTGGCGGAACTCACGCTGACGAGTTAACTTCAATCAGCTCCGTATTCAAATGGATGCATAAACTAAAACGCTATCACACCGGAATGTTTCATTGGCGGATTACACCGCTGCTAAATCCCGACGGATTGCTGGTGAATAAACCGACACGAACCAATGCCAACGGAATAGACTTGAATCGCAATCTGCCGACGCCGGAGTGGCAGCAGTTAAGTAGGGACTACTGGGTAAAAACCACGGGGCGCGATCCACGCCGCTATCCAGGTCCCGCGCCCGGCAGCGAACCGGAAACTCAATGGCTGGTGGAGGAAATCGAACGCTTCAGGCCGGACATCATTGTTAGTGTGCACGCGCCTCACGGTATCGTTGATTATGATGCGATAGATCGTCGTTCCGCACCACGTCGCATCGGAATATTACATCGAGACTTTCTTGGCACGTTTCCCGGCTCTCTGGGCAACTACGCGGGCGTCCACAAAGGTATTCCAGTGGTCACGCTGGAAATGCCGCACGCCTATGTGATGCCCAGTTCGCAGCAAGTCACCCATATGTGGGTTGATCTAGTCTATTGGCTGCAGCGAAATGTGCCGAAGATCAAAATGGCAAAAACCGAGCTAAACGGCCAGGCACTGTCCTACCCAACCCTGGACAATTAATCGGTCCCTGAGCGGTCCATCTATTTCCCGCCACCTTTTAGATTGTTTCTCTGGGCGCAATCCCGTCGACGGAAACCGTCAGCGCGCATTGCTTTCACGTATGATCTTCCAGCCCTCTGCACCACGCTCCAGGATTAGCTTTTTGCGAACCACATCGCTAAACGTATTGGATTGGTAGGCCTGCAGGAACACGGCCGTAGCGGTGCGGCCATTTACTGACGTATTGAATTCGGACAGCCCGATGTGGATCTGTTTCTTTGCGGTGATTCTCAGTCTGCGCTGCTGTTTCCATTGTTTTTGCGACATTCCGGCATTGGGGCGAAAGCGACTGCTGTAGAACGACAAGTATCGACCTACCTCCTGGCGCGACCATGCTTCGGCCCAGTTTTTGATTGTTGTTTCCAGTGCCTCACGATCGTTGCGCGCCGATCTCGACCGTAACGCCACACGCTTCGTGTCAGGCGTGTCCTGGTTAATACGCCGCCCATTGTTGGCTGCACTCAAGGGTCGACTGGCCACCTTGACGGGCTCAGTTATTGGGGGCGCCGGCTTCACTTTCGCATTGTCCACAGACGCCCTCTTGCCCGTTGACGAGCGCCCAGGCGAAGACCCATCGCCCAGGGTCACCGCAACTTCGGAGCGTACCACTATAGGCCAGGTAACCAGGGCGCCCACCGTGCTGGGACTGGGTTTTACCGCCTCGTCGTCCAACAACAACGCGTTTTTGTATGCCCGGCTCGCCATGGTCGCATGGAGATTATTAAGGCTCTCATATACCTTGGCATAAATTGAATGGGTGTTCAGCGCCGCTACAAGAAGCTGCCGTGCCTTCTCAAATTGCTCACCGTTGACGTAGATGGCAGCGAGATTGATAAATGGTTCCGGCAGGCGAGGATACTCACGAGTCAGCCGCTCATAGATCTTGGCTGCCTTGCCCGGATGACCCGCCTTTTCTTCGGCGCGTGCCTGCAAAAAAAGCCCCCTGGGGTCCCCTGGTTTCCGGTCGACATAGCGGTCAATATAGTTCAACGCCAAACGGATTTTGCCGGCCCCGATCAGGGCCTCGATATTGCGCAGCTCCTGGTCGTCATTCACCGCGGCGGACACGGTGATCGTTACCAGACTAAGCATTAGCAATGACAGCCTAAACCACTTGGCTGTTAACACCGGTCGTCGACTAACTGATCCCAACATTTGGGTCACAAAATTTTAGAAGAATCGATGGTATTCATGCTATGTGATGGCACTATGATTCACGATTGTCTCCAGCCACCACGTCTGCGGCCTTAACCCAGGCACCCAAGCGTTCCGGAGCACGAACCTTCTTCCATTTGCCTTGTACTTCCAGCACCTCGACCGCCTCTCCCTTATTGAACGTTCCTAATGGGTAAGAGTTCCGGGCGGTCGATGGCACCGGCCGCGCGCGCACGTCCGCGGCATTAACGGTCCCTTGACCACTATCACCGTCCACATAGCGGCCGTAAACCCAAACCTCGAGCCCCCCCGGAACCTGTACATAGGCCCAGTCTCCTTGTCGTAGTACCAGCCGGACAGTGGTATTTGGCAGCAATTCGCCGATCTCGGGAAGGGTCTCGCGATGGAATGGATAAACCTTGGCGCCACCCTGCGCCACTCGCATTTCCTTGGCGGAATCCATCTTCGCGGCCATTGCCGAGGTCGCAGCCGGGGCTTCCGCTTCCTCCTTGTCGGGCCCCGCCGCCGGCGTCACATCCTGTGCCTGCTGGGCAACCGCTTCCTGCTCCACGTCGCGTGCCTTGACCCAGGCGCCTAATCGCTGCGGGCCACGTACCCGTTTCCAGTCTCCCTGAACCGCGAGCACTTCAACGGGTTCGTCTTTATTGAACGTGCCCAGTGGATAGGAGTCGCTCGCGGTCGAGGGCAGCGGCCGCGCCCGTACATTCGCGTTGTTGACCGTCCCCAGCCCGCTCTCGCCAGTCACGTAACGGCCGTATACCCACATCTCAAATCCGTCGGGCACTTGTACATACAACCAGTCCTGGTGCTGGAGCAGGACCCGAACTGAACTACCAGGCGCCAATTCGTCAAGCGTTGGAAGGGACTGGCGATGGAACGGGTATACTTTTGCACCCTGATCCCCGATGCGCGCGACCTTTTGTGCTTGCATTGGCGCCACGGTTTCCATGGTGCGGGTCTCGGTTTCGACCGGCGTTGTCGTCTCCGGCACCGGCGCCGCACGCGCGGTCTGTTCCGTCGGCGAGCGCGGCGCAGACGCGTCCACCGCATCGGCAGGCATAGCGTCGGCAGCTGCGGATGCTTGTTCCGGCGCGGACGCGGTGCTTACCGCTTGCTCCGGAGCGCCGGAGCCCATGGGCGACGCGATCTTGGCAAATAACTCTGGATATTTGTTCTCGATGACATTCAGCGCCTTGTCGGCCCGCGTATAGCCGTTCGCAGATGCCGAGCGGAACCACTTGATCGCCTCTTCGACGTTCTTTTCCGTGCCTTGCCCGAGGTAGTAGGCCGTTGCGAGATTATGCTGCGCGGCCCCGTACTCGAGGTCAGCCGCGCGGCGCCACCATTGCACCGCGTCTTGTAAGTCGCGCGCAACACCGCGTCCTTCCCAGTAGGCGACGCCAAGATTGAAAAGTGAGTTGACGTGATTTTGCTCTGCCGCTTTTCGATACCAGTCCAGCGCTTTGCCAAAATCCGCGGGGCGGCCCTGGCCCTTGTGGTAGAGCACCGCCATGGAATATTGCGCCTGGGCGTCCCCTTGATTCGCCAATGGTTCCCAAAACTGACCCGCCTTAACGAAATCCCCCGTCTCATAAGCGGAAATCGCCTGCTGCATCGGGTCATCTTGGGCAAATGCTGGGCCGCAGAGTATCGACCCGGCCAAGATTACGGAATGTATATTCGCGCGAACGCTACGGAGCATCGTATTACCTCACTTTATGCCTGTGTCTATACCTTGGACAAACCGGGTCACCTTGCATCGCCCACCCCTTTGTTAACATCGGATATCTATCAATGACAGTCAAGCTATTTTATGACATTTTTCGGATAACGTCCTGAATTTGCAGTGCTTCAGCCCCGACCCGCATTTCTCACCGGGATCCCGGATGCTGGCGCATACTGCGACTCCGCGCAGCACAAGGGACTCGTGCAGCTGAGCGCCTGCCTGGAGCGATTAAAATGGAGGCCGGAGTCTGGAAAAATGAAAGAAATAGAGAAATAGGGGTCAGAGTCAAAGACTCCGACCCCTATTTCTGACTCCGACCCCTATTTTTCACAGTATGGCGCCGCCTGGTGAGAAATACGGACTGCTTCCGTAATACTCACACGTGGGCCAGTGCCCAATTGGCGCCACTGCCGACATCGACCTCAAGCGGCACCATTAGCTGCGCGACACCACCCATCAACTTCGCAATCTCACCGCCGGCTTGTCCAAGCTCGAATTCCGGGACCTCGAACACCAACTCGTCGTGCACTTGCATGACCATTCGCAAGTCCTTGTTATTTTCGCGGATCCAGTCGTCGATCATGAGCATCGCCATCTTAATTAAGTCCGCGGCCGTACCCTGCATCGGCGCGTTTATCGCGGTGCGTTCCGCATACTGGCGCCGCGCGTGATTACTGGCGTTAATCTCCGGCAAATAAAGGCGCCTACCGAATACAGTCTCGACGTAACCTTGTTCGTGGGCAAGCGCACGAGTCTCGTCCATAAATCGTTTGACTCCGGGATAACGGGCAAAATACAGGTCGACATACTCCTGGGCGGCGGACCGATCGATACGTAATTGACGGGCTAAACCGAACGCCGACATGCCGTAGATGAGCCCGAAGTTGATGGCTTTCGCATGCCGGCGCTGCTCGTCTGTGACATCTTGCGGGGTCGATCCGAATACCTCTGCGGCTGTTGCCCGGTGGATGTCCACACCATCTTCGAATGCCTGCAACAAGCCGGCATCTTGAGATAGATGCGCCATGATGCGCAACTCTACTTGCGAATAGTCCGCCGACAGGATGACATCACCGGGCTCCGCCACGAACGCCTCGCGGATACGCCGGCCTTCTGCCGTACGTATCGGAATATTTTGCAGATTGGGATCCGCCGATGATAAGCGTCCGGTAGCCGCCACCGCTTGGTGGTAGGATGTATGCACGCGTCCGGTATTGGGATTGACCATATCCGGTAGTTTGTCGGTGTACGTTGACTTCAACTTGCTTAGCGCACGGTATTCGAGAATGAGCCGCGGCAGATCATAATCCACGGCTAGTTCTTGGAGCACGCTTTCGGCGGTGGACGGTTGCCCCTTTGGGGTCTTGCGCAACACCGGCAGATTCAGGCGTTGGTACAACACTTCTTGGATCTGCTTGGGAGAGGCGACGTTGAACGGGCCACCGGCGGCAGCGTGAATTCGTTCCTCCAGCGTTGTGATTCTCTTCTTTAGCTGCGCACTTTGTTGGGCGAGCATCTCCGCATCAATCTTTACGCCACGACGTTCAATACGCGATAAAACCGGAATCAACGGTATTTCTATCTTTGCAAACAGATCCCGTAGCCTCGGCTCCGCATTGAGTTTCGGCCACAACGCGTGATGCAGGCGCAAGGTGATATCCGCGTCCTCCGCAGCATACTGTGCCGCCTCATCAACGCCGATTTGATTAAACGTCAACTGAGATTTTCCTTTACCGGCGATCTCTTCGAAGGTGATCGTCTTGTGGCCGAGGTACTTCATCGCCAGCGTGTCCATATCGTGACGATTGGCCACACTATCCAGCACATAGGATTCCAACATAGTGTCAAATGCGATGCCGCGCAGCTCTATATCGTAACCGGCGAGCACACAGTGATCGTATTTCAAGTTCTGACCAACTTTGAGCTGTGTAGGGTCTTCCAGCAGCACCGACAATTTTTTGAGCACCAACTCGCGGGTAAGCTGTTGCGGCGCCTTGGTATAATCGTGTCCAAACGGCACATAGGCGGCGGCGCCGGACTGCACCGCGAATGACACCCCCACCAATTCGGCAGACACGGCATCCAACGACGTGGTCTCGGTGTCAAACGCAAACAACGGCGCGTCGACAAGGCGCTGGAGCCATGCGTCTAATACCGACTCATCGGTGATCACGGTGTAGTCCCGCTTGATGCCGTCGTTACTAGAAGCATCGCTGATTCCGCCTAACTCCGCCAACCAGTTTTGAAATTCCAGGCGCGCATACAATCGTTTCAGCTTCTCCGCGTCCGCCGCCATAACGCAAAGATCGGTGGGATCGACATCGAGTTCCAAGTCGCGCTTCACCGTCACCAACTGCCGGGATAAGCAGAGCACTTCCGAACTGTCGCGCAGGTTGGCGCCGACCTTGCCGGTGATCTCATCCGCGTGTTTGATCAGTGCGTCCAACGACCCGTATTGACGCAGCCATTTTTGGGCCGTTTTTGGCCCAACCTTTGCCACGCCGGGAACATTGTCGGATGCGTCGCCAACTAACGCGAGATAGTCGACGATGCGTTCTGGTGGAACACCATATTTTTTTTCCACCGCGTCTCGGTCGTAGACTATATTGCGCATGGTATCCACCAGGCTCACATGATCATTAACGATCTGGGCAAGATCCTTGTCGCCGGTTGATACAATGGTATCCATTCCACGTTGTGCAGCCCGTGATGCCAGAGTGGCAATCACGTCATCGGCCTCGACGCCATCAACAATGAGCAGTGGCAACCCCATCGCCCGGATCAGTGCGTGCAATACCGGAACCTGTTGACGAAGTTCGTCGGGCATCGGCGGACGCGTGGCCTTGTACTGCGGATACAGGTCGTGACGAAAGTTTTTACCCTTGGCATCGAATACGATAGCCACGAAGCCGGCGGCATGATCGGCCAACAATCGCCGGATCATATTGATCACACCGTATACGGCTCCCGTGGGCTCGCCGGAGGAGCTTGCGAGCTTGGGCAGGGCATGAAACGCCCGGTACATGTAGGATGAGCCGTCTACGAGTATGAGTTTTTTGGCTCTATTCATGCCGCGTCAATCGTAATCAATTGCGAACTCTCTGATTCAATCCGGGTCTATTTAATATAAAGCGGCTTTCGATTGCCATATTTGGGTGTTAATCTACACCTGAGCACCGGGAGACATATCATCCATGCGCTATTTCACCAGCCTCATTACCATCGTCCTCATTGCTTTCTGTCCAGTTGCCCAGGCGCAAACTGTCGCGGGTGAGCTGGCCGGGCCCGATGAACAGACCGTTGAGCGCACCCCTGAAGAGGGTGTCGGCGCCGTGGATATTCGTGAATACCAGGAAGGCGCTCAGGCGATTACCGAGTATCGCCGATTTGGCCAATTGTACATGCTGAAGGTGAAACCCAAAGGCACGGCTCCCTTATATATGATGGATCAATATGGCGACGGTGAATTAAACAGGCGGCCGGCGGACTCTATCGAGGATGACGTCAACCTGCCCAAGTGGCGTTTAGGAAATTTTTAACGCTCGCATTTCAACGGCCGGGACGCGGCGTTGAACGAACGTCGCGCCGCGAGCGCAACCAAACAAATCCCGCCGCGGTTGACCGTCACCATATCTTGTTTAACGCAGTCCATCGACTCACGGCGGTGACCGCACTCGGAAATATTCGCCATGCAACCAAGACAAGTTGAGCTTGGCGACGGTATGCACTGGTATACCTGCGGGTGGCAGCTGTTCCGGCGAGTTCCAATCATCTGGGTTGCGATACTCTTGGTCTTGGCGCTGATCAATGTCATCCTAATGTTCGTACCGGTGATCGGTCAATTGACGCTGATGCTGGTGTCGCCCGTATTCTTGGGCGGGTTGTATCGTGGCGCGAAGACAGTAGATGACAATGGACGGCTTCACGTCAAGACGCTGTTTGCAGGTTTTAGCGACAGATCCAAGACTTCGTCACTGTTAATTCTTGGCGCCATGATGTTGGCCGCCACTATCGTGCTCACGCTGATTGCGACGAGTCTGATCGGTGGTTCATTGACGACCGGACATATCAGCGGTAGTGATGTCGTGACAAAAATATCAGCGGGCATAGGCACTTTCTTTGGGGTTTTGGTACTTTTATTGTTGGAGGGCTCGATCATAATGGTGTTATTTTATGCTGTTCCCCTTGTCATGCTGGATCAGTTGACACCAATTGAAGCCGTAAAGTTGAGTGCCAATGCCTGCTTGATCAATATGTTACCGTTTCTCCTTTTTGGCGTGATCTACCTAGTCCTCGCGTTCTTGGCTGCAATCCCGTTCTTCCTTGGGTATCTGGTTTTAATGCCAGTATCGCTATGTGCCGCCTATTGCAGTTATAAAAGTATATTTCACCCATGAAATTAGTCCGCATTTTCGCTCTTGCTTGCCTGTTCTGCAGCGCGGTCGCATGGTCTGCTGAAATCCGTTTTTACTCCGCTAACAGCAAACAACAACAAAGCCTGATCTCCTTCGTCACCGGCACCAGCAAGCCGGGTTGTCACAATTTTTTGACCAAACGCCGTGTCTACCGCGTTTCACTGGTTGGATTTGAATATTGCCGGATGTTCGCCGAGAAAAACTGTGAGGCTGAGGCCATTGTGACCGCGCGTTGGAAAAACGAAAAACCCCCTACCGACATGCTGAACCCGGGTGCACGCTGGTTCTTGGCGGGGAAGCGCGGGACAAAAATCGCCTCCTGGGAATGCTACAAAGCACCATGACGGCGCCGGCACTGGTCTACTACGGTGAAGAACTTGGACGTTATGCTTTTGGCGACGGCCATCCTTTTGGCCCTGACCGCATCCAGGCCTTTTGGAGGGAGGCCGTGAAACAAGGCGTCGACAAGCACGTTGACATCGGCGCGCCCGTACGCTGCAACGAGCAGGCACTAACTTGCTTTCACGACCGAGAGTACATCGCGCGGGTCAAAAGACAATCTCTCTCCGGTCGAGGATATCTAGACTATGGCGATACGCCGGCATTCCCAGGCATATTCGAGGCTGCTTGTTATGTTGTCGGCAGCGATCTGGAGGCATTGACGCATGCCATGGAAGGAAGTCATACCCGCATCTTCGTTCCCATTGCGGGATTGCATCACGCGCGCCGCGACAACGCCGCTGGCTTCTGCGTTTTCAACGATGCCGGCATCTTGATCGAAACACTAAGACGAGTCTTCGCCGTCAAAAAGGTTGCCTATGTAGACATCGATGCCCATCATGGCGACGGCGTCTTTTATGCTTTTGAGTCCGATCCCGACTTGCTGATTGCCGATATTCACGAAGACGGCCGTTTTTTATATCCCGGCACCGGGTTTGCGAACGAAACCGGCAAGGGCGTTGCGCAGGGTACAAAACTGAACATTCCATTACCTCCCGGGGCCGACGATACGGCCTTTTTCAAAGTCTGGCCGGCGGTGGAGGAATTTCTGCGCGAAAGCAAACCGGAGTTCGTCCTTCTTCAAGCCGGAGCCGACAGTATCAAGGGAGACCCGATTACGGACATGGCTTTTTCCCCCCGGGCCCACGGTCATGCCGCGCGGCGCCTGTGCGCTCTCGCAGATGAATTTTGCCAGGGACGGATCATCGCCATGGGGGGTGGCGGATATAACCGAACCAACCTCGCCTTGGGGTGGAACGAAGTACTCAAATCAATGGTTGCTCAGTAATCGCTGGGTTGCTGAGCACCGCCATGTTGCGAAGATGCCGCTCGTTGTCTGGATCCGTTACCGCCTGGATATTGGAGATGGCGCGTACATGGTGACTCGGCAGCGCAAACTCCCTGGCGCCGGCGATGACGAACTGTTTGTACCAGTGATAGGGGGCCAGGTCGGGATCAACATAATCAGGCTCGGCAACATACATATACGCCGCAAAGCGGTCACCATCGACGTTTACCCCAATCTCGAGTTTCGAGTAACCCCTGCCTTCGAAGCGGTCGAGCAACACTTGCTGTGCCGCAGAGATTTGATAGGCCACCCCAGGTAACACATCATCGGAATTATTCGTGCAATAAGAGTCACATTTCGCTGACCCGTCACCACTGCGCTTATGGAACCGCAGTTGATGGCCCGCTACTGCGCCGGCGATGCCGGCCGGAAAATCGCCTACACGAGCCCGCAGTCTCGCGCTCAACATATTAGAGCCAAAGGCAAAATAGTGCATCACGAAAGCTTATCTCCATAGGGGGTGCGTTGCTAACGCTGTTCCGAGAACTCCGATCAGGCGGCCAAGTCGGTCAGCACGCGATTGCGGCCTTGAGTCTTCGCTTGCGCAAGGATCCGGGTCGCCCGCGACAACAATTGATTCAGGTCTTCGCCGCGCCTGAAGACCGTAACCCCGATACTCACGGTGAGCCTCACCTTGCGCCGAGTGGTGATCCCGATGTCTGTCTTATAGACGGCAGACCGGATGCGTTCGGCGATCTGACAAGCGCCGCTCATGTTGGTCTCCGGCAAAATGGTCAAAAACTTGTCCTCTTCATAACGCCCAATACGGTCAGGCATTCTTATCGTTTCAGTCAACACCTCGGTTATGGCCTCCAGGGCGGAGTCGCGCGCCTGGTCACCAAATTCGCTGACCAGATCATGCAGGTGGTCGATACCAACTATAGCGACAGAGAGTCGGTTGCCGTATCGATCGGCCAGCGCCATAAACTCGAACAACTTCACGGTAATGCCGTGACGGCTCAGGGTTGGCGTAAGCTCGTCGAGTTCGTCAACACGGCTGTCGTCAATGCGGTGCGCCATTAGCGGCTGCACCACCCACGCGTAGATCAGCACAGTGACAATCACGGCGATCAAAGCCGTAACCCCGGCCGCCACCCACCAGGCGGGCGGACCGGCCCCCCAGATCCCGATACCCAACGCAGCAAACAACGCGGAAAAACTCGCTACGCCCAAACGCGTCAGGACTGTCACTCGATCAGGGTACGGGGACTTCGACATCTCGACTCGGGCCCACCTGGTCTATTGTTAATATGTGACTTTAACAATATACACCAAACCGCCCTGTTGCGTGCATTTACGGCGGTCATAATGACTGGAGATCGGCGTAGGCCAACACCAGCCACTTGCTTCCCACGGCCTCGAAATTTACTTGCACGCGAGTGTATTGACCCCGGCCTTCGATGCTCAACACCACACCATCGCCAAACTTCCGGTGACGTACGTGGTCCCCAAGCCGCATACCATTTCCGGGGTCATCGTCAATCGCAGGCACATCAGCTTTGCGTGAGGGCCGCACGGCAAAGCCGCCGCGTACTTCTTCAATCAGTTCGCTCGGGATCTCACCGAAAAAGCGGGACGGGCTGGTATACGCCTCGCGGCCGTGCAAACGACGTACCTCAGCATAAGTAACATACAGCTGTCGCATTGCACGGGTCATGCCTACGTAACACAAGCGCCTTTCTTCCTCCAAACGTCCGGGTTCCTGTAACGATCGTTGGTGCGGAAACAGTCCCTCTTCCATGCCGGTTAGAAACACTAGCGGAAATTCCAAGCCTTTCGCGGAGTGCAAACTCATGAGCTGGACACAGTCCTCCCATTCCTTGGCCTGGCTATCACCCGCTTCGAGAGCGGCATGAGTAAGAAAGGCGGACAGCACGTCCATGCCGTCATCAGGGTCGTGCAGAAAATTACGCGTTGCGTTCACCAGTTCTTCCAGGTTTTCAACACGCGTTTCCGCTTTCTCTCCCTGTCCTTTACGGTAGTAGTCGATAAGGCCGCTTTGGCGTAGCATGATGTCGGTCTGATCCACCAACGACAGGCCCGTGGTCTGTGCGTTGATTTCGTTTATCAACTTGACGAACCGCGACAGCGCTTGGGTGCTGCGCGCAGTCAATTCGTGACTGTGGATCAGCGCCAACGCCGCATCCCATAGCGTCGCCTGATTTACCCGCGCATATTCTCGTACCTGCTCCAGGGTTTTGTTGCCGATGCCGCGGGTGGGGACATTGACGACGCGTTCGAAGGAGGGGTCGTCCTGACGGCTGGCCACCAATCGCAAATAGGCGAGCGCATCCTTAATTTCCGCGCGCTCGAAAAAACGCAAACCACCGTAAACCCGGTACGGCATAGCGACGTCCATCAAGATCTCCTCGAACACCCGCGACTGGGCATTGGAGCGATACAAAATGGCCGCTTCAGACCGACGCTGACCGGCCTCTACCCAGGCCCGGATGCGGTCCACCACGAAGCGTGCTTCGTCGACCTCGTTGAACGCCGCGTACAGCCGCACCGGTTCGCCATCATCACCGTCTGTCCACAGACTTTTACCCAGTCGTCCCTTATTGTGATCAATCACCGCATTGGCTGCAGCAAGGATTGTGCTGGTAGATCGGTAGTTCTGTTCCAGACGTAAAACCATAGTGCCTGGAAAATCCTTTTCGAACTGCAATATGTTTTCGATACGCGCCCCCCGCCACGCGTAAATGGATTGGTCGTCGTCGCCGACCACGAAAATATTGCGGTGTTGCTGTGCCAATAGTCTTAACCACTCGTACTGAATGGCGTTAGTGTCCTGGAATTCATCCACGAGTATGTGCTGGAAACGTTGCTGATAACGCGCGCGAAGCAATTCGTTGTTCTTCAACAGCTCAAACGCTCGCAACAGCAGCTCGGTAAAATCAACCAGTCCGAAGCGTTGGCACAACTCCTCATAGGTCTCGTATATGCGCGATAGTTGACGCTGTTGCGTGTCGTGGGCTTCGGGTATGTGTTGCGGTCGCCGGCCCTCTTCTTTGTGCCCATTGATGAACCACTGGATCGATCTTGGCGGCCAGTACCCCTCGTCCAAGTCCAATTGTTTGAGCGTCCTCCGGATCATCCTAAGCTGATCATCGCTGTCAAGGATTTGAAATCCCTGCGACAGTCCGGCCTCCCGCCAGTGGGCGCGCAATAACCTGTGGGCTATGCCGTGAAATGTCCCCATCCACATACCGCCAACCGGGTAGCCGAGGATTTCCTCTATGCGTCCGCGCATCTCCTGGGCGGCTTTGTTGGTGAACGTGACCGCCATGACCGACAGCGGCGATATCTCGAGGACCTGCGCCAGCCATGCCACGCGGTAGGTCAGTACCCGGGTCTTACCGCTACCGGCACCTGCCAATATCAGTAATGGCCCCGGGGGCGACGATACTGCGTTGCGCTGCGCCTCATTCAGCCGTTCAAAGATATGGGAGACATCCATGTCTACCGGCAATGTGCGCGCTGGAGCCGTTGTATGATGAAGTGCGACACCTACTCGACAGTCACTGATTTGGCCAGGTTCCTTGGTTTGTCGACATCAGTTCCCTTGATGACCGCAACATGATAAGCGAGCAGTTGCAGGGGGATGGTGTAGATGATGGGAGAAATACAGTCGTCCACCGGGGCAACGTGAATAACCTGGCTGTCCTCGTCGCTGACAATACCGGCCTTTGGGTCGGCAAAAACAATTAGTTTGCCCCCCCGGGCGCGCACCTCCTGGATGTTCGACTTGAGCTTCTCCAGCAACTGGTTGTTCGGTGCCACCGCCACCACCGGCATATTACTGTCGACCAGCGCCAGGGGGCCATGTTTGAGTTCTCCAGCGGCATACCCTTCGGCGTGAATATACGAGATTTCTTTGAGTTTTAAGGCGCCCTCCAAGGCCACCGGGTAATGCGCGCCGCGGCCCAAAAACAATACATTTTCTTTATCGGCAAACCGCTCGGCAATGCCACGGATCTGTTCATCGAGGGTAAGGGCCTGATCAATTTTTGCCGGCAACGTGCGCAATTCACTTATCAGCCTTGCTTCATCACCGGCTCCCAGCCCATGGCGGCGCGCCAACGCAATGGTTACCAGAATCAATGCGGTGAGTTGGGCAGTGAACGCCTTGGTCGAGGCAACCCCAATCTCGGGCCCGGCGTGGGTCATTAACGCAATATCCGATGCGCGCACCAAAGAACTCTCTGGAACATTACAAATCGTAAGTGCGTTTTGGTAACCGCTGGTTCGCGCATACTCCAATGCCGCCAGAGTGTCCGCCGTTTCTCCAGATTGGGAGATGGTAACGAACAGCGTGTCAGGGCGTACGACTTGGGGCCGGTAACGAAACTCGCTCGCGATCTCGGCCTCACAGGCGACACCGTGCCATCCGAGCCAGTACTTGGCGACTAACGCGGCATGATAACTGGTGCCGCAGGCGACGATTTGCACCGCGTCGGTCGCGTTGAATATCCGGGTCGCTCGATGTCCGAAGGACGCGTCCAATAACCGGTCGCCGGTGATACGTCCCTCCAGCGTTTCGGCCACCGCGCGCGGTTGTTCGAAAATCTCTTTGAGCATGTAGTGCCGGTATTGACCCAAATCGATCGCATCGGCGGTCAAGGTGGACGTCTGCACCCCGCGCTCCGCCCGCATACCGCCGCGATCGTAGATCGTCACACCGTTACGAGTAAGATCCGCCACGTCCCCGTCTTCGAGCACGATGTATTGCTGTGTCTCTGACAGCAGGGCCGCCATGTCAGAGGCGATAAAAGATTCTCCGTCGCGGATGCCGATCAGTAACGGCGGACCGTTGCGCGCCGCCACCAGGCGTCCGGGTTCACGGGTGCTGATAATTCCCAGACTGTACGCCCCCGCGAGCTGCGCGCGGGCGGACTGCACCGCCTGTAATAGATCTTGCCCCTGGTCCAGGTAGCCGTAAATCTGGTGTACGATCACCTCGGTGTCGGTGTCCGAGGTGAATTCGAAGCCGGATTCGCGCTGTTGCCGCCGCAACGACTCGTGATTTTCGATAATACCGTTGCACACGACGGCCACCGTGCCCCGGCAGACGTGTGGATGGGCGTTGCTTTCGGTGACGCCCCCGTGCGTCGCCCAACGCGTATGCGCGATTCCGGTCACGCCCGCGATCCGATCGTGCGTCAATGCGGGCTCCAAATCTTTGACGCGGCCGACTCTGCGTGTTCTTGCGAGATGCCCGGCGTCATCGATTACCGCGACACCGGCGGAATCGTAACCACGGTACTCGAGCCGCTTTAGCCCTTCGAGTAGGCTTGGTACCACGTCACGATCCGCCACCGCTCCAACTATTCCACACACATCGATCCCCTCATAGTAGTCAAGTCATGCCCTGTTATCGCTTAGTGTCCTTGCTGGGGCGTCGCCATCCGCTAACGTGCCGCTGCCGCGCCCGCGTGACTGCAAGCGTTCGCTCCGGGACGTTGCTGGTGATCGTGGATCCGGCGCCGACGGTGGCGCCTTGCTCGATCGTCACCGGTGCAACCAGCTGGCTATTCGAACCGACAAACACGTCGTCCCCTATTTCCGTGCGGTGTTTACGCGCGCCATCATAGTTGCAGGTAATGACGCCGGCGCCGATGTTGGTGCCTCGGCCCACGGTGGTGTCGCCGACATAACTCAAATGATTCACCTTTGCGCCGGCGCGAAGCTCGCTGTTCTTGATTTCGACAAAATTACCGATGTGCACTTGCTCTTCAATGACGGCGCCGGGTCGAATACGCGCAAATGGACCAATCCGGGAACCGGCGCCGATGCGCGCCTGCTCAATAACACAGTTTGCAAGCACTACCACATCGTCGCCTATTGACGCGTCCCGGATCGCGTTATTAGGGCCGATGGTGACACGGTCGCCCAGGTTAACCGTGCCTTCCAGCACCGCGTTGACGTCCAACACACAGTCACGCCCAGCTGTCACCGTACCACGAATATCGATCCGGTCGGGGTCCATCACCGTCACGCCATTTTGCATCAACGTCTGTGCACAGCGGCGCTGATAAACCCGCTCTGCGAGTGCAAGTTCCTGGCGGCTGTTTACGCCCAGAACTTCTTCCCTGGTGGGCGCGACCAGACCATGGACCACGACATCGTCATGATCCGCCAACGCCGCGACGTCTGTTAGATAAAATTCCTGCTGGTCATTGCGGTTGGTGACCCGCGCCAGCCAGCGCGTCAATGCCGGTGCGGGCGCCGCCAGAATACCGGTGTTGACCTCATTGATCGCGCGTTGATCGTCGCTGGCGTCCCGTTCCTCGACGATGGCCTCGATGCGCCCCTCACTATCGCGCAGAACCCGCCCATACCCGGCAGGGTCCTCCCGAACCACAGTCAGCAAAGCCAGCCCGCCGCGCCCGGCGCTGTTGACCACCGCGCGTAGCGTTTCGCACTGCACCAACGGCACGTCCGCATACATCACCAACACCATTGCGTCCGGGGACACCCCCGGTAACGCCTGTTGCACTGCGTGACCGGTGCCGCGTTGCTCGGCCTGCACCACCCAGCGCACCGCGTCACCGCCGGTTGCGGCTTGCACCGCCGCACCGTCGCGGCCGCACACGACATGGATGGCCCGGGGATTGAGCGCCGTCGCAGTCTCGAGTACGTGGGTGATCAGCGGTCTGCCCGCCAAAGTATGCAGCACCTTGGGCAGGTCGGACCGCATCCGCTTGCCCTTCCCGGCAGCGAGTACGATGACTTCGAGGCTCATCGGCGTATCAGGAGGGTAACTGCTCGTCACGAGCAAGACACTATACCACTGTGAGGGCTTGGGTGCAGACGGTTCAGTGCCTATTGGACCGCCGATAGATCCGGATCGGCCTGCCCATTAATGAGTTCTTCGTCGCTGGCCTTGCGAATACCGACGACTGTGACGTCATAGGTCAGTGTCTTGCCGGCCAACGGATGGTTTGCATCCACTGTCAACCGGCCGTTCTCGATCTTGGTCACCCGGAACTGGCGCCGGCCACCTTGTTCATTCTCAGCCTCGAACTCCGCACCGACGTAACGTAGCTCTTCTGGCACATTGTCGAGGGTATCGGTAAAAGTCAAAGATGGGTCGTGCTCTCCGAACGCTTCTTGTGCGCTCAAGGTGACCACCGCCTTATGGCCCACTGAGCAGCCTTCCAGGACACGCTCGATTTGCGGGAACAACGGACTCTGCCCGCCGTGAATATAGGCAACGGGTAGATCACGGTACTCACAGATCTCACCGACATCATCGCGGATCACGTAAGTAATTGAGACCACCGCGTCATTTTTGATGGTTGTCGACATCGTGAAACTATCGAGGGACCCCGGGTACGCGCGCCGCGTTGGTGTGTCTAACCCCGCCCTCGCTTGCGAAGTTTTTGAATAGCGCGCAGTTGGGCCGCTGCTTGCACCAGCTCCGCCTTGGCCTTGGCGTAATCCATTTCCGATCCACGATCCTTCATCTCTTGCTCGGCGTGCTTCTGCGCTGCCAGCGCCGCGGCTTCGTCAAGGTCGGTGGCGCGTATTGCCGTGTCCGCAAGCACGGTGACAACATGAGGTTGCACCTCCAGCAAGCCTCCGGAGACAAAAAAGAACAGCTCTTCGCCCGCCGGGGTTTCGACACGAACCTCGCCCGGCCGCAGGCGGCTCAACATGGGCGCATGACGAGGATAGATACCAACCTCGCCCATTTCTGCAGGCGCATACACGACTGTAGCGGGCCCAGAATGGATTTCCTCTTCGGCGCTGGCGATGTCCACGTGAATTGTCATTGCCATCCGTTCCTTCCTCTCTCAATTATGCGACGGTCTTGGCCTTGTCCGGCACCTCGTCGATCGCACCAACCATGTAGAACGCCTGTTCGGGATACTGATCCGTTTCCCCGTCTATGATCATCTTGAAGCCGCGTATGCTGTCCTTGAGCGACACATATTTGCCAGGCTGGCCGGTAAACGTCTCGGCAACGAAAAACGGCTGCGACAAGAATCGCTGTATCTTGCGCGCTCGTGAAACGGCGAGCTTATCGTCTTCGGACAGCTCATCCATTCCCAAAATAGCGATGATATCGCGCAACTCTTTATAACGCTGCAGCGTGCCCTGCACGGAACGCGCGATATCATAATGTTCCTGACCCACGACCAGCGGGTCGAGTTGCCGGCTTGTCGAGTCCAGCGGGTCCACTGCAGGATAAATGCCAAGCTCGGCGATTTGACGGGAAAGCACAAGCGTTGCATCCAGATGCGCAAACGTGGTTGCCGGCGATGGGTCCGTCAAGTCATCCGCGGGCACATACACCGCCTGGAACGAGGTAATTGAGCCGGTGCGAGTTGAGGTAATGCGCTCTTGCAGCGCGCCCATTTCCGCCGCCAGCGTTGGCTGATAGCCTACCGCCGAAGGCATCCGACCAAGCAACGCCGACACCTCCGTCCCCGCCAGGGTATAGCGGTAGATGTTGTCTATGAACAGCAACACGTCGCGGCCTTCATCACGAAAATACTCGGAAATCGTGAGGCCGGTCAGTCCCACCCGCAAGCGGTTACCCGGGGGCTCATTCATTTGTCCGTATACCAGCGCGACCTTGCCGAGCACGTCGGCATCTTTCATCTCGTGATAAAAGTCGTTGCCCTCGCGGGTGCGCTCGCCTACACCGGCAAACACCGAAAATCCACTATGCTCGATCGCGATGTTTCGGATCAACTCCATCAAGGCCACGGTCTTGCCTACACCGGCTCCGCCGAACAGCCCGATCTTGCCGCCCTTGGCGATCGGCATTATCAGGTCGATGACCTTGATCCCGGTTTCCAGGATTTCGATCGCCGGCGCCTGATCGGCATAAGCCGGCGCCTTACGATGTATCGGCCATCGTTCCTCGGATTCAACCGGACCGGCTTCATCGACGGGCTCACCGAGCACGTTCATGATGCGGCCGAGTGTGGCCTCGCCGACCGGTACCGAGATCGGCGCACCCGTGTTTTCAACGCCCATCCCCCGCCGCAGACCATCGCTGGAACCCATGGCGATGGTGCGCACCACGCCGTCGCCAAGTTGCTGCTGCACCTCGAGCGTCAAATTCGCATCCACAAGCGTCAACGCGTCATACACCTTGGGAACCGAGTCTCGTGGGAACTCCACGTCCACGACCGCGCCGATGATTTCAACAATGTTACCGGTATTCATAGCCTTTACCTTTTGTCCTCACCAAATTGGAAAGTAAGGAGAAACCGCACGCCACTGGTGTGCATTGTTTTTCCTCGCTCCAGTTTCTTAGCTTTCGTGTATTCGTTGTCCGCTTCAAACTGCGGCCGCGCCACTGACGATCTCGGAGATCTCCTGGGTGATTGCCGCCTGGCGCGCCTTGTTGTAGACCAGCTGTAACTCATCGATAAGATTGCCTGCATTATCTGAAGCAGCCTTCATCGCCACCATGCGCGCAGCCTGCTCACATGCCAGATTTTCAACGACACCTTGATACACCAGTGACTCGATGTAGCGCGTCAGCAACACGTCCAGCACATCTTTTGAATCGGGTTCGTACAGATAGTCCCAGTGATGCCGCAACTCTGCCTCGTCGCTCGGCGGCAACGGCAGGAGCTGCAGCGTCACCGGTTTTTGGATCATCGTATTGACGAAATCGTTGTGTACCAGGAACAACCGGTCGAGCTGGCCGTCTTCGTACGCGTCCAACATCACCTTGATCGCCCCGATCAAATCTGTGACCGCCGGCGCGTCGCCAAGATGCGAAGCCTTAGAGATGACGTTCCCCCCCAAGCGCTTGAAAAATCCCAGCGCCTTGGTACCAATGGTGGCGAGATCGAGTTCGGCGCCCTTGTTCCGCCATTCTTCCATGGCCAGCACCACGGTGCGGAATAGATTGACGTTTAAACCTCCACACAAACCGCGATCGGTGGAAACGACCACGAATCCGACCCGTTTTGCCTCGCGCTCAACAACGAACGGATGCTTGTACTCGGGATGAGCGTGAGCCAAGTGCGCAACGACGTTGCGCATTTTCTGTGCATAGGGTCGCGCAGCCTGCATACGCGCCTGTGCCCTGCGCATTTTACTCGCGGCAACCATCTCCATGGCCTTGGTGATTTTCTGAGTATTTTGAATACTCTTGATCTTGGTGCGAATTTCTTTGCCGCCGGCCATATCGTATTCCGCTACGCGTACCTGTTACGTGACCAAATTAAAAACACCCTGATTACCAGGAGCCGTGGTCCTTGAACGCCTTCAGCGCGTCGTGCAGACCTTGCTCAATGTCTTCGCTGAATTCCTTGGTTTCGTTCATGGTGTCCAATAAGCCCGCATGCTCGGACTTCATGTGGGCGTGTAACGCCGCCTCGAAATCAACTACCTTATCGACATCGACATCATCCACATAGCCTTCGTTAACGGCGAACAGGGCCGCCGCCATTTCGGCTATGGACATCGGTGTATATTGCTTCTGCTTCATCAGTTCGGTCACACGTTGGCCGCGTTCAAGCTGCTTTCGGGTGGCCTCATCCAGGTCCGAGGCAAACTGCGAAAAGGCCGCCAGTTCACGGTATTGGGCCAGCGCCAAACGAATGCTCCCACCAAGTTTTCTAATCAGATTGGTCTGCGCCGCGCCGCCAACCCGGGATACCGACAGGCCGGCATTAATGGCCGGGCGGATTCCGGCATTGAACAGGTCGGATTCCAGATATATCTGGCCGTCGGTGATCGAGATGACATTGGTGGGGACAAAAGCGGAGACATCGCCTGCTTGTGTCTCGATGATCGGCAGTGCGGTCAAGGAACCCGTCCTGCCTTTGACCTCGCCCCCGGTCATCTTCTCCACATAATCCGGGTTGACTCGGGCGGCGCGCTCGAGCAGGCGTGAGTGAAGATAGAAGACGTCCCCGGGATACGCCTCGCGGCCGGGTGGCCTGCGCAGCAATAACGACACCTGACGATAGGCCCACGCCTGTTTGGTGAGATCATCATAGACGATCAACGCGTCTTGGCCCCGGTCGCGGAAGTACTCACCCATCGCACATCCGGAATAAGGAGCGATATATTGCATGGCCGCGGAATCGGAGGCCGTCGCCGCGACCACGATGGTGTGGTCCATCGCACCGTGTTCCTCCAGTTTGTGAACCACATTGGCGATGGACGACGCCTTCTGACCGACCGCGACGTAGATGCAGATCAGATCTTTCCCTTTCTGATTAATAATTGTGTCGATGGCAACCGCGGTCTTCCCCGTTTGCCGGTCACCGATAATCAGCTCCCGCTGCCCGCGTCCTACCGGGACCATCGCGTCGATGGATTTCAACCCGGTCTGTACCGGCTGGCTGACCGACTGCCGCGTAATCACCCCGGGCGCTACCTTTTCGATCGACGATGTAGCCGCGGTCTCGACCGGCCCCTTGCCGTCGATCGGCACTCCCAACGAGTCAACCACGCGGCCCATGAGGCTCTCGCCCACCGGCACCTCGAGAATGCGTCCGGTGCACTTTACGGTGTCGCCCTCGGAGATGTGCTCGTACTCGCCCAGGATTACCGCGCCGACCGAGTCGCGCTCGAGATTCAGCGCCAGGCCAAAGGTGTCCCCGGGGAACCCTTCGGTGCGCGCTTCCGCGACCACCTCAAAACTTTTTATCCGCTCTTTGATCAGCTCACTGATTTCAGATGGGTTCAGCTGGGTCGTCATAATTATTCCTCGAAAATTGATGGGTGCTGGTTATCCGATTGTTCTCAACGTGCCAGATTGGCGGCCAGTTTCTCCAGGCGGCCTTTCACCGAGGCATCGATCACCATATCCCCCGCACGCAGGATGGCGCCGCCGATAAGCGCCGCGTCTTCAGTCACCCGCAGGTTCACCTCCCGGCCCAATCGCCGCGACAGCGATTCAATGATCTGCGACTTTTGGGCATCGGTTACCGATTGCGCCGCGACCAGTTCCGCGTCAATCGTGCCTTCGGCATCCGCCCGCATCGTCTCGAACTGGGTGGCGATATTCGGCAAGCTGAACACCCGGTCGTTGCCGATGATCAACCGCACAAAGCTCTTTGCCTGGGGAAATAACTTGTCACCGCATATTTCTTCGAACAGCTGTGTCAATAGGGCATCGTCGAAGCGTGGATTTTGCACCAACTCCCGAATCCGGACGTCTACCGCCATCGCGGCCAACAGCACCAACACCTCCGACCACGGCTGATAGTCGCCGGTGTCCTTGGCGAGCGCAAACACCGCTTGCGCATAAGGACGGGCAATGGTGTGGTACTCGCTCAATGACACACTCCGCTACAGTTGGGTAGCCAGTTCGTCAAGCATCTGCGCATGCACGGTGGAGTCGATCTCTCTCCCTAAAATCTGCTCGGCACCGGCGGCGGCCAGAGCGGCAACTTCGGTGCGTAGCGCCTCCCGCGCCCGCTGCGCCTCCTGCTCGATCTCCGCGCGGGCCGCGGTGATAATCCGTTCACCTTCCACTTTTGCGTCGGTTTTCGACTGATCAACGATTTCGGCCCCGCGTTTCTCGGCGCTCGCGATCACTTCCGCGGCTTTGCCCTTGGCCACTTTGATCACCTCGGTGGCGCGTTGTTCACCAAGTTCCTGCTCGCGCTTACCGCGTTCCGCAGCGGCTAATCCGTCGGCAATGGTTTTCTTTCGCTGCTCCAGCGCATTCATGATCGGAGGCCATATGAATTTCATGCAGAACCAGACAAATACGAAAAACGCAAATGACTGCCCGAACAGGGTCAGATTGATGTTCATGGCCAGCTCCTAAAGCTAAAAACTATAAGTCGCCTTACCTAACCACCCACCACAGCGAACAGGATGTACAACGAGATCGCAACACCGATAATGGGAATCGCGTCCACCAGCCCCATAACGATAAAGAATTGGGTGCGCAGCATCGGTAAAAGCTCCGGCTGACGCGCAATGCCCTCGAGAAACCGCGCCCCCAACACGCCAACACCGACACCCACACCGACACCAGCCAGGCCCAATAGGACCGCGCCGGCAACGTAGAGCAATGCTGTTTCCATTTTTTTCTCCTAATCTGAAGTTTCAGGTGAGACCGAAAAGATCGCCTCAATGTTCGTGATGCGCCATATCCAGGTACACCACGGTTAGCACCATAAAAATAAATGCTTGCAGTAACACTATCAGGATGTGGAAGACCGCCCACGCCCATTGTAATACGCCCCCGAGCAGGCCCAGAACAATGCCGCCGCTAAAAAGGAGCGCAATCAAAATAAAGATCATCTCCCCGGCAAACAGGTTGCCGAACAGCCGCAGCGACAGCGATACCGGCTTGGACAACAGCCCGATGCCTTCGAGGAACAGATTCACCGGCATAAACAGAATCTTGAGAAACGGATTCTTGGCCTCAAACGGCTGCATGGTGAGTTCGGCCGCAAATCCCAGGGGGCCCTTGATCTTGAGGCTGTAGTACAGCATCAATCCGAACACCGCAAAGGACATCCCGAACGTTGCATTGGGGTCGGTGGTCGGCACCACCTTCATATACTCGATTCCGAACAGGTGGGCGATTTGCGGAATCCAGTCCACCGGCACCAGGTCCATCGTATTCTGCAGTAAAATCCAAACAAACAACGTCAGCGCAAGTGGCGCCACCAAGGGGTTCTTTCCCGAGAATGACCCCCGCACGTTATCGTCGATAAACTCCACCACCCATTCAACAAAATTCAAAAGCCCGCTGGGGGTATCACTCGTTGCCCGCATCGCGGCTTTGTGAAATAACCACAGGAACATGCTGCCTAAGAAAATCGACCAGAACATGGTATCCAAGTGGATCGCCCAAAATCCCATCTCGCGGGCCTCTTGGGCGCCATGCGCCAGCCCCCAACTTCCGTCTGAGCGCAGGCCGAATGTCAAATTCTGCAGGTGGTGCTTGATATAAGCAGTCGATGTCAGATTTTCACTGGCCATGTTCTGTAGCGTTATTTTCTTCTATTGTCGCTCTGGGGGCGTGTAACTCGGTTGCCCAAGGCCCGCACCCACTAAACCCGCGATCATCGCTGCGACGCACCCACTCACGAATGCAACCACGTTGACCGCCTTGATTGAGGCAAACGTCGCCGCGCACAGTGCACCAATCATCAACAATTTACCGAACTCCGCCCGGTAGAAGGTATTAAGCTCGCCGTTCACGGAACCGTTTTCTTTCCGCGAAAAAACTCGCCAACTCGCGTACGTATTGGCGATCGTATATATCATTCCTCCGAGCAGCGCCGAGTACGCGGCTGTGCGCCCAAAAACAACGAGCCCCAACGCCAGCGCGCTGGTTGCAAATAGTTGCGCGACGAGAACCCGCTGGACCATCGACAACGCGCGCAGCCTCATAACCGGCATGCATGGACCCAGGCGCAACGCCGATTAAAAACGAAAACACGGCCGTTCAGAACCTTTCGTCGCGCTGTTTCGAGACCCGCCAGCGGTCCCCTTTGCGATCTTAGCTGCACTGCAGCAAAGCCGAAGCAGTTTAATAGACCAGGCATGGAATGGTCAATATCAGGCTCTGGGGGAGGGGGTGGCAACGGTTTGCACATTATTTGATGCGCTCCAGTATCCCGTCAAGCTGCTCCAGGCTGTGATACTGGATCACCACCTGCCCCTTGCCGCCACGCTCGCGTATCGACACTTTGGCTCCTAAGCGGTCAGATAGCTGCTGCTGCAGGCGCGCAACGTCGGCGCTAGGATTCCCCATTGGCTTGCGCGTGCTGCGCCGTTGCTGCCAGCGCCGCACCAGCGCCTCCGTTTGGCGCACGGACAGCCCGTTGGCCACCACCTCTTTCGCCGCCGTGTCCTGGTCGGTTCCGGACAGCGCCAGCAAAGCCCTGGCGTGCCCCATTTCCAATTTTTCTTCTTCTAACAGTTGCTTGGACGCCGGATTGAGGGTCAACAGACGCAGCAGGTTCGTCACCGCGGCTCGCGAGCGACCGATAGTTTCCGCGACCTGCTGATGGGTCAAGCCGAACTCATCCAGCAACCGTCGCAGCCCGTTGGCCTCCTCTACGGGGTGCAGGTTCTCCCGTTGTATATTTTCAATTAACGCGACCACCAATGCGGCGTCGTCGGGGATGGGGCGGACCACTACCGGTACGGATTCAAGTCCCGCCAGTTGCGCCGCTCGCCAACGCCGCTCACCGGCAATGATTTCATAGCTCTCCCCTGTCAACGGGCGCACCAAAACCGGTTGTAACACCCCCTGCGCCTTAATCGACTGGGCGAGCTCCTCGAGCGCCGCTTTGTTCATGTGGGTGCGGGGCTGGTAACGCCCGCGTTCTAACAGATCTATGGGTACATTGCGAAGCTCCAACTCACGGTGCCCGCCATCAGTGTCTGCAAAATCGCCTAACAGGGCGTCCAGGCCTCGCCCAAGTCGTTTCTTCTTTGCTGTGCTCATGCCGCTTCATCCCGTCTAATAATCTCGCCAGCGAGCTCCAGATACGCTTGTGCTCCCTTAGAACTCCTGTCGTAATAAAGCACGGGTTTCCCGTAGCTGGGAGCTTCCGCCAGGCGCACGTTGCGGGGAATGACAGTACGATACACCTTATCGCCGAAATGTTGTTGCAGTTGCGCGGATACTTCATTTGCGAGGGTGTTGCGACCATCGAACATGGTGCGCAGCAGTCCCTCGATACGCAAACGAGGGTTCAGCATCTGCCGGATCTTGCTAATGGTGTTTACCAGTGCCGTCAACCCCTCTAGGGCGAAGTACTCACATTGCATCGGAATAATGACCGTATCCGCTGCCACTAATGCATTGATGGTCAATATGTTCAGGGCCGGTGGACAATCGATCAAGATGTAGTCGTAGTCGCCGCGAATCTGTTCCAGCGCCACGCGCAAGCGTAATTCACGGCCGATCTCGTTAACCAGCTCTACTTGCGCACCCGCGAGATCACCGTTCGCGGGTATTAGATCATATCCGGCCTCGCAGGAGATCCGAACATCGACAATCTCGTCGTTTTGCAACAGTAGATCGTAAATGGATTTCGTGATCGATTCCTTGTCAACTCCACTGCCGACCGTTGCGTTTGCTTGCGGGTCGATGTCGACCAGCATAGCGGTGCGTTGCGCGTCCGCCGCCAGGGAAGCCGCAAGATTGATACCGGTGGTGGTCTTACCCACGCCACCTTTTTGGTTGGCGACTGCGACGATTTTCCCCATGGTTGGTAATTTGAACCTTTATTGGGCTATCTACCTTGGTCTCGGCCTTATTCTCAGACGCCGGGCGTAATACCATTAGATGACGCGCCGCGCCGAGGTGCGGAACTCGCAGCGGTATAACGTCGACCGCATCGGCCGTATCCTCAGGCAGCTGCCTTATTTCGTGCCGCGGATCCCTGCCCTTCAGCACCAATATCGCCCCGTCCGACCGACACAAGTGTCCGGCCGCCGCCAGTAATTTGGGAAGTGCACCAAACGCCCGTGCGACTAGCGTATCAAATTTCTTTTCCGGCCGGTATTGCTCGGCCCGTTGGTGCACGATCTCGACATTACCGAGGCCGAGCGTCTCGACTGCCTGGAGCAGAAACTGGATGCGCTTGGCTCGGCTGTCCAACAGCCAAACTGACACCTCCGGATGGGCAATCGCCAGGGGAATCCCCGGCAATCCCGCCCCCGTGCCAACGTCGAGCATCCGTGAACCGTGAAGATACGGAGAAATCACCAGGCTGTCCAAAATGTGCCAGGGCACCATTGCTTGGGGGTCGCGAATGGCGGTCAGATTGTAGGCGCGATTCCATCGTTCGAGGAGGGCCAGGTACCGAATAAGCTTGGCCCGTGAGGACTGTCCAATATCCAGACCAAGTGCCGCCAATCCGGTTTGTAGAGTTTCCTCCATTGTCGAGTCCCGCTCCCGCATTGCTGCACACCGCGTACGTTGTGGAGACGCGTGTTACCAGCGTGCATTCAGTGTGCCGGTCACGGTTTCGAGATCGCCTTATCCGTGAGTTTCGCGAGGGCCCCCGTCATTTTTTCAAGGACCGTGCCGCGGTCGTCAATCTGATGGCGGTCGGCCAAATACAGCGGATCATTGTAGGCGATCCAAACTTGGCCCTGCGCGTCCTTCCAAGCCAGCACCTTCATGGGAAGATCGATGCCGACCGCCTGATTGCTGTGCATCAGCGCGGTGCCCATCTTGGGATTTCCAAAGATCAGTAATTGCGTGGGACGTAAGCTCATTTGTATTTTGGCGGCACCGGCGCTGTGATCGATACGGTTAAAGATAGTCAGTCCCTTTTCCTTCAGCACCAGCTCCAGTCGGTCCAAAGTTTCATCAACGCTGTGGGCGCTGGGCTTAATCACAAGACCTTTGTCCGCCACCGCCAGCGTGGCAATCATCGACAACATCGTGAAAATCAAAAAACATTTTGCGCGCATAAACAACTCCGTCAGAGTAATAATGGTCAACAACACCGTAGTTCCGAGAAACACCCGGGAAGCTAGACCACCGAGTGTAGGGAAATCCGCGGCAGCATATTTCACCACCGATCAGCTAGAATTGATCAGACGTCATTTCGGCTCAACCCGGGTTCGAGCGCTCCTGCCCGATCCCGTCACCACTATAGGACGCCATCAGGGACAACAGGCCGAGAAAGTTCGACGCCGGGTGGTAATCCAACTGCACACGGCGTGGCGGCAAGATGGCAGGCCGCTAGGGACCGGGGCACGGAACCACTCAACTGCTGGTGAACCAGTCCGCGAGTTTGGTCTGCCATGAGCTTGGCGTGGTAAACGGTTGTGTTATGCGCACCAGGATAATCGATATGTTGTCGAGCCCGCCCTTGCTGTTAGCGTGTTCCACCAGCTTTCCCGCCGTTTTTTCAAGGTTCTCATCGTGCTTTGTGAGCGCAGCGGCTATCGCCGGATCGTCAACCAGGTCCGTTAAGCCGTCCGAGCACAATAGGTATATGTCCTGCGACAGCACTTTGTACTCACCGAGATCGACCTCTACGTCTGCCGCGATTCCCAGCGCCCGGGTCACTAGGTTCTTATCCGTGGAAACGCGGGCCTGTTCTGGAGTGTACAGGCCGCTGTCAACGTATTCTTGAACAACCGTATGATCCAGCGTGAGCTGTTCCAGTTTTCCCCCCCGCCAACGATAGCCACGGGAGTCTCCCACATGGGCGATAGTCACCCGATTGTCATAAAACAGGGTTGCCACTGCCGTGGTCCCCATGCCCTCAAACTCGGGATCTTCGCGTGCTGCCTCAAAAATGATGTCGTTTCCCATCGCAATTGCATCGCGCATAACCAGGGATTCATACCGATAACCGGTTGCCTGGTCGGTCTGGCCGCGCACCAAGGTCTCCAGAGCGCTGCGGGTCTCACGGAAGATGGTCGTGGTGGCGATCGCGCTCGCGACCTCGCCCGCTCGATAGCCGCCCATCCCGTCTGCTAACACCGCTAGACCGATATCGATATCTTGCGCGATGCTGTCCTCGTTGTGCTGCCGTACACGGCCGGTATCGGAGGCAACAGCGATCTCGAGGGCGTCTCTTAGGATCATTGTAAGGTATTCACTATCACATCCGCGCAAGGTATCAGGTCCTCGAGAAATTCATCGCAGGACTGATAGCGGTCTGCGGGATGTTTTTGCAGAACATTGTCCATAATCGCCCGCAGACAAACGCCCACGCTTGCCAGATTAGGGCGCACCGCAAGGATGTCCGGTGGCGGGTCTCTCTCGATTTTTTGGATTAGCTCGTCAAGGGAGTTGGCCTCAAACGGCACGCCGCCGGTTATCAGTTGAAAGAGGGTTACCCCCAACGCATAGATGTCGGTGCGTGCGTCCACTTGATCGCCTGTTAGCTGCTCCGGAGACATGTAATAAGGCGTCCCTGCAAACATCTTTGTTTTTCGCTTTGCCAAGCCCGTCACGATCGACAAGCCAAAATCGGTGACCGTTACTGCACCGCTGCCACGATTGTAGACAATGTTCGCCGGTTTGACATCGCGATGAACCACTCCGTGCTGGTGTGCATAGGCCAATCCTCGCGCCGCTCTGGTCGTGACCGCAAATACTTCCTCCAAACTCAGCTGTTCCTTGGCAATGTAATAAGAAAGATTCCGTCCTCGAAGATATTCCATCACGATATAGATCACGTCGTCCGCCGCTTGCGCGTCGTAAAGCTGCACCAAATTAGGATGCTCCAATCGAGACAATGCATGCGCGGCCTGCAATACTCGCTCGGCCGCCGACGCTCTGTCCATCTGCTTGGGATATTGGCGTTCGAGTTGCAACACTTTTATCGCCACCTGTCTTTTTTGTGGGTCATCTGCCAAATAAAGTTCACCTGTGGCACCGGCCGCAAGTTTCTTGATAATTTTATATTGCCCCAGCATTCTCGGTATTGAACGAGTATGTATTCGGGAGTCTCGCGGCAAACCTTCAGGCGGCGCTAAGAACGGTTTGCTTTTTCATGTGCACCAACAATAAAGAAATCGCCGCCGGTGTTACCCCTGATATTCGTGACGCCTGTCCAATTGTCTCCGGTCGGTGTTGATCTAGTTTCTGACGCACTTCGGTGGATAAACCGCGAACCTGCGTGTAATCCAGGTCACGCGGTAAACGCGCCGACTCATGGCGCCGGTGCCGCTCGATCTCCTGGTGCTGGCGGTCAATATATCCGGCGTAACGTGCCTGGGTCTCAATCTGTTCTGCAATGCTTGGATCGCACACCCCAGGACCGATACCCGGTAATGACATCAATAGGTTGTAACTCACCTCTGGGCGGCTGAGCAATTCCAAGCAACTGGCTTCACGTTGCAACGGTTGTCCAAAAACACGCTCACAGTCGGAAGCAGGAAAATGTCCAGGGCGGACTTGGGTAGCCCGCAAGCGCTGTTGCTCGTTTTCTATGGCATCACGTTTTTCAGCAAACGCCCGCCAACGCTCATCGCCCACAATTCCCAACTCGCGCCCCAGTTCAGTGAGACGCAAATCCGCATTGTCTTCACGCAGCAAAAGCCGGTACTCCGCTCGCGACGTGAACATGCGGTAGGGCTCATTGGTGCCGCGGGTAATCAAGTCATCGATCAACACACCAATATACGCCTGATCCCGGCGCGGCCACCATGGTTCTCGGTCGCGCACCTTTCGCGCCGCGTTGAGGCCCGCAACCAGGCCCTGACCGGCCGCTTCTTCGTAACCCGTGGTGCCATTGATTTGTCCGGCAAAGAACAGCCCCGGCACGAATTTGGTCTCCAGGCTCGGCCGCAAGTCCCGGGGATCAAAGAAATCATACTCGATGGCGTAACCCGGACGGGTAATCGCGGCATGTTCGAGTCCCTTGATGCTTTGCACCAGCTCCCATTGCACATCAAAGGGAAGGCTGGTGGAGATCCCGTTGGGATAGACCTCGCTCGTGCTCAAACCCTCCGGTTCGACAAAGATCTGATGCGAGGTTCTGTCGGCGAAGCGCATCACCTTATCCTCGATCGACGGGCAATAGCGAGGCCCAACACCCTCGATCACCCCGGAATACAGTGGCGAGCGATCCAATCCACCGCGGATGATCTCATGGGTGCGCGCGTTTGTTGCGGTAATGTGGCAGCCGATCTGCGGCGGATGTTGTGCATTGTCGCGAAGATAAGAAAACGCCGGTACCGGCTGATCTCCCGGTTGTTCTTCCAGGGTGCTGTAATCGATAGTATTGCCGTCAATACGCGGTGGCGTACCGGTCTTGAGCCGACCCACGCGGAACGGCAGTTCCCGCAACCGCCGAGCCAGGGCGACCGCCGGGGGATCGCCCGCACGGCCACCCTGGTAGCTGGATTCACCGATATAGATGCGGCCGCCTAGAAACGTTCCCGTTGTCAACACCACCGCGCGCGTCCGGAATCGCAGCCCCATCTGCGTCACCACGCCGGCAATGTGTCCCTGCTCGCAGACCAGGTCATCCACTGCCTGTTGAAACAACCACAGATGTGGCTGGTTCTCCAATGTTTGCCGGATCGCCTGCTTGTACAACATGCGATCCGCCTGGGCCCGCGTCGCCCGCACCGCCGGGCCTTTGCGAGAATTCAAGATGCGAAACTGAATGCCGGCACGGTCGATGGCTTGCGCCATCGCGCCGCCCAGGGCGTCGACCTCTTTGACAATGTGGCCCTTGCCGATGCCGCCGATGGCCGGATTGCAGGACATTTGGCCGATGGTCTCGATATTTTGCGTCAGCAACAGTGTACGGCATCCGCTGCGCGCGGATGCCAGCGCGGCCTCTGTCCCGGCGTGGCCTCCGCCCACAACGATAACGTCATAATCATGTGGAAATTGCATGGTTGCTTAAGCCTTGTTGTCTGGGATGCCGAATCATAATACCTGTCGGGGTCATTGCAAGTCGTAAGAAGTTTCGGTCAACGCAGCGTTTCAGTCTACACTTACTCGTTCAGACGCATCGCATGCTGCTTCTACACCCAGGAAATCTTATGATGGATGCCGGAATCAAAAAAGTCGATCTCGCGGGTCACGGTGCCGCTGCTGCTTTGGAGCGAGTTGTCGCCCAAGTCGGTCAGGTTATCCTTGGCAAGACGGATACAATACGCCTGGCCTTGAGTTGCCTGTTGGCGCGCGGGCACCTGCTGATCGAAGACATCCCCGGCGTTGGCAAGACCACACTGGCACACACCCTGGCAAAGGTTCTCGGGCTCAATTTCAGCAGGATTCAGTTCACCAGCGATCTCTTGCCGGCAGACATCCTCGGCGTTTCGGTCTACGATACCGACAGCCAGTCGTTTCGGTTTCATCCGGGGCCGATATTTGCCTCGGTGGTGCTGGCGGACGAGATCAATCGCGCAACACCCAAGGCGCAAAGCGCGCTGCTCGAGGCGATGGAAGAAAATCAGGTAACGGCGGAGGGGGAGACGCATGCCTTGCCACGGCCTTTCTTCGTCATCGCCACGCAAAACCCCCGCCATCAAATCGGAACGTTCCCGCTGCCCGAGTCACAGCTGGATCGGTTCTTGATGCGCCTCGATGTCGGATTCCCGAGCCAGGAAGCGGAGCGCAAACTGCTGCGCGCCATTGATCGGCGAATGCTGCTCGAATCCCTGAAGCCGAGCATGGATGCACACCGTTTCACCTCGTTACAGCGCACCGTCGATCGGGTGGTTTGCAGCGACGCGTTACTGGATTACGTGCAGGCGCTGCTCAATGCCACCCGCGAGGCTGGCTGGCTGATGCACGGTCTGTCTCCACGCGCCGGGCTGTCCCTGGTTCGCGCCGCCAAGGCGTGGGCACTTTTATCGGCGCGGGAACTGGTATTGCCGGAAGATGTGCAAGCGGTTGCTGTCGCCGTGTTCGGCCATCGTCTGCAAGCCGCCAACAGCGACGGGGACGAAGGTAACGAGATGGTCGAGCGGCTGCTACGCTCGGTCCCGATTCCTTAGCCCGCATATTGCTCCCAGGCGCCCCGCTGCGCGAGACCTGTGCCAGCGTCCCGGATCCTTGGTGCAACATGCGGACCAGCGAACCCATGGACGCTACGACCGACGAATATGTGCTGGGCCGACAGCGTCTATACATGCTACCGACGCGACACGGTCTTTATTTCGGGCTGCTACTAATGGTCATGCTACTGGCCGCGGTCAATTACAACAACGGCCTCGCGTACGGATTCACCTTTACGCTCGCGGCAGTGGGCTTGGTATCAATGCTTTACACGCACCGTAACCTCACCGGCTTACGGCTCACGGCCAAGGACGCCGAACCGGTCTTCGCCGGACAGTCTGCACGGTTTCCAGTGTATATACACAACGCAACCAAGACACGCCGCCCCGGGGTGTGGTTGTTGTCCCGTTGTTCCTCCCGTTGCGTCGACATCGTACCCCACAGTTCGCGCCCATTGTCGCTGACGGTGGCCGCGCCACGGCGCGGTTATTTGCCATGTCCCGCCTTCTCGGTGTCCAGCGCGTTCCCCTTCGGCCTGCTCTACACCTGGGCCAAGCCGTTGCGCCCTACGACCCGTTGTTTGGTCTATCCCGCCCCAGGGCCCCGGCTGCCCTGGCCCCAGAACCCGGATGAAACCCATCGTCACCACCGCGGGCAGAGCGCTGACGGTGACGACTTCGTGGGCCTGCGCGCGTACCAACCGGCTGACCCCCCCCGCCACGTGCATTGGAAAGCGGCCGCGCGCGGCACGGAGTGGCTCACCAAACGGTTCGGCGACTCCGCCGGCGGTCTTGTATGGTTGGACTGGGGGGCGACCCGCGGGAGTCAAGTCGAAGCCCGGCTCGGCACATTGTGCCGTTGGGCCCTCGACGCCGAACGCGTTGGTATGCGTTACGGGCTACACCTGCCCGGCCACGACATCGCGCCGGACTCGGGCCCACGGCACCTCCATCGGTGCTTACGCGCGCTTGCCTTGTGGGGGGGCGCCGGTGTTTGAGTTTCGCACTTATCGGCCGCCGGATCGTGCCCCGGATCGTCATGCCGCGAACGGCCTGCTGTTGAGTGCATTGGCAGCGTTGGCGCTGCACACACAGCGGCTACCGGTGTGGTTGATGCTGGGCGTATGCAGCTTGATTGCGTGGCGTTACCTGTTAGAGAACTACAGTTGGCGGCATCCACCAAGGTTGGTTCGTTGGTGTCTACTGCTGGCGGCGGTGGTTGCGGTGTTCAACACCTACGGCACGCTATTGGGCCGTGAAGCGGGAATCAGCCTTTTGGCATTGTTGGTGGGGCTGAAGATCCTGGAAATCCGCTCGTTGCGCGATTATTTCGTTTCTGTTTTTCTGCTCTATTTTCTCACCCTCGGGGCTTTCTTGTTCTCTCAGTCATTACTCACCGCTGGACTGGCCATGGCGGTGGCGGTGGTGACCACCGCCGCCCTGGCGAGACTCAGCCTTCCCAATTCGTTGCCGATCTCGGAAGGGCTGCGGCTGACCATGGCGATACTGTGGCGGGCGATTCCGATCATGCTGGTCATGTATCTACTGTTTCCCCGGATCCAGGGAAGCCTGTGGGGGCTACCTGGTGATGCATTCGACGCGCGCGCCGGATTGAGCGACACGGTGACACCGGGATCGATCAACGCGCTTTCCAGCAGCGATGCGGTGGCATTTCGAGTGGATTTTGCGGACCAAATGCCGCACGCGCGACAATTGTACTGGCGATCTCTCGTCTTGAGCCGGACCGACGGCAACGCCTGGTCCCGAGCCCGAGATCCGGTCACGGTCAACGCCGATAGCTGGCTATCCCGGGGCATCGGAAAGCCGATCGACTACACCGTCGACCACGAGGCCACCGGCCACCGCTGGCTGGTGGCGATGGACGTCCCGGCCACGGTACCTCCTGAGGCTGTTGCCCGCCCGGGGTATATACTCGAGGCGAAGCGGCCGGTACACCAACGTTTCCAATATGCGATGCAGTCTTATCCAGCTCAGAGTGCGGAGCCACTCACGTCCGCGGCCCATGCGCTCCACTTACGCACCCCGCGGCCCACGAGCGTGCGCGTGCAGACGCTAATTGACGCGTGGCGACGAGAGCCCGATCCGGTGCTCGCGGTGTTGCGCTATTTGCGTGAACAGGACTTTGGTTACACGCTCACACCGCCACTGTTGAGAGGGGACTTCTTGGACGAGTTTTTATTCGTATCCCGCCGCGGTTATTGCGAACACTACGCCGCTGCCTTTGCGACGCTGATGCGTCACCTGGGCCTCCCCAGCCGGCTTGTGGTGGGTTATCAGGGCGGCGATTGGAATCACGCCGGCGGCTACCTGGTGGTTCGCCAGGCGGACGCCCATGCGTGGGTCGAGGTATGGCGCGAAGAACGCGGCTGGACACGCGTCGACCCGACCGCTGCGGTGGCGCCGGAACGGGTTGAACTGGGTATGAACGCGTTAAAGGCCTTGCTGGAACAGGGCGCGTTGCCGGGCGAACTCGCACCGGCAGCGATCCGCGCCCTACTCGAGGGCAGCTGGTTGGCGCGCCAATGGCTGCACTTGGGAATGTTCTGGGACGCGGCAAACACCGCCTGGAACCGTTGGGTCATGGCATACGGGCCCGAGCGCCAACAGCGCTTCTTAAGATCGCTCGGGTTTGAGGCCCCCTCGTGGGCTCAAGTGGCCGCAACCCTGATCATCGGCGTGGCCGCGTTGCTACTGGTGTTAGCCGCCACGCTGCTGTGGACGCGCAATAAATCGGATCCGGTGACCGCGGCCTACCGGCGTTTTTGCGCCAAGTTAGGTAGATCGGGACTGGTGCGCCGCGCCGACGAAGGGCCGTTGGACTTTTATCACCACATCTTAACCGCGCGCCCGGAACTGGCCGCCGACAGCAAGCCGATCATTGCCCTTTACGTCACGCTACGATACGGGAATGTGGCCCGCGCGGACCTGGTGGACCAACTCCGCGGGCGCGTTCGCCGTTTCAGGGTGGCGCACCAATAGGCCGGTATCGAGCGGCGAGCCCGTGAAACTCCGGCTCGCGCGTAGGATGGGCAACGCGCGATATGAACGACAAGCGGCTGGCGGTGCGCCCCGAAGTATATGGATGTCCCATTCCTAACTGTTACTGACCGGTGCCATGTAGATTTACCGGTACGTCGACCACTATGCCCAACGGATCACGGATTGTGATGGTCATGACGCTTGCATCGCTGCCTACATTCGATGGCGTGTAGGCCACCACCACGCCCCGCGAGGTTGTCATCCACACGTTGAACGGCGGCGGCGGCCATAACAGCGTGAACTCTCCGTTGTCAAAACTGATCGCCTGGATGGCGCAGCGTCCGGTGGTCCCTGTGTGGGTGATCGTGGTCATCGCAAATACCGTACTGCCGACATCCGTCGCACCGAAGTCCAACGTCAACGGGCTCACCTGACAGATCTCTCCACCGGGGGTTGGAGTCGGCGTCGCCGTAGGTGTTGGCGTCACCGTCGGCTCCGGTGTTGACGTTAACAGCAAGTCCGACACGCCCCAGTGATAGCCGAGCGTACGAAATTCGATGATGTTGGTACCGGGAAGCTGTTGCGACGCCAGAATCAAAAACGCATCACCCGCGTTAGGAGCGTCTTGCGGGCTGACACTCAGGGAACCCAGCAAGACA
>CAMYKK010000002.1 GCA_947258975.1 uncultured Gammaproteobacteria bacterium | reverse complement strand
CTTCTGCAAGCAGAGCGCCGGGCACCGTACCGCTGTGTCCCATCAGAGTAAGAAGTCGAACCGCCACGTCGCCGAACATCGTTATGTCCGAGTAGGCCGGACAGGAAAAGGTTACTAGCATGATCACTTCTTCTCTGGAGCGCTCGCTAGAGCCATAATCGCCTCGCGTCTTCCGCGAGTTCGGGATTGTACTTGCGACGCGCATTATCAATTCATCGAATGACTGCTTCAGTATACGCTGCCAGTTGACGAATGACATAATGCATTATGCCCGTCTGGTCAAAATACTCACGCAGCTTCCTGATGATAATTTTTCAGCAGCCCACCTAAGCGTTCTTTATACCCGACTGATCCGTCAATATGATGCATTGCTTTCGTCGCGGCTGGAAATAGCAGTATGTTATTTTTGCCTTGATGATTCCGTTCGCCTTGGTAATTGACGCGGCACTCACGGAGTGCACGTCTTAACGATATTTCGCCAAACAGAATCAACTTCGATAAACATTCGTCCTTGACCGATTTCACCCAGCGCTCCGCAAACGCATTGGAGTGAGTCGTCTAGTGCGCCCGATGCGGATTGCGAGCAACGACGTTTCCGGGTAACCCATCCCTTTCACCCACTGTTTGGACGAGAGTTCAGGCTGGTTCACTATCGCCAGTGTTGGGGAGAGGACCGGGTGTTCTATCTGGATGAAGGAGAGGAGTTGCGGTCGATTCCGGCGCGCTGGACGAGTGCGATGGTGCAGTGTGAAACATAGCCCTTCAAATTCGGGCTGCGTGCGGGGAGCGGCAGCGTTTTGACATCAGCGAATTCGATGATTTTCCGAAATGACCGACAGTACTTGGCGTCACGGTCATGGATGAGGTACCGGCAGCTACCGAGAACCCCCCATTCATCCATGGTCACGTTACCCCGCCAGGCGCAAACTGTGATGCTTCAGCAGGTTGGAACTTTTTGACCAGAGTGGGGATATACCGCCCTCACCGTCATGGAAGATATGTCTCGATCAGCATGTTAAGGATCTGGTAGCAATCGAGTTCTTTGTCGTACCCACCGTGAAGTTTCGAGTGCTTTTCATTTTCATTGTCTTGGCCCATGATCGCCGGTGAGTAATCCATTTTAATGTCACGGAGCATCCCACCGCCCGATGGACTGCCCAGCAGATCGTCGAAGCATTTCCTTGGGATTCGACGCCTCGATTTCTGATTCGAGGCCGAGATCGTATCTACGGTGATACATTCCAACGACGAGTCCAAAGCCAGAATATTAAGCAAGTCGTTATTGCACCGCGCTCACCCTGGCAAAATCCTTACGCTGAGCGCGTAATCGGCAGCATCCGGCGAGAACTTCTGAATCATGTCGTCGTCCTGCATGAACGCCACCTAAAGCGACTGCTTTCGGGTTATTTGGATTACTATCATCGTTGGCGCACCCACCGATCCTTGGACATGGATGCCCCCGACGGTCGATGTGTAAAATCGGCTAGGCCGGGCCAAGTTGTCGAGATTCCCACGGTACAAGGTCTGCACCATTATTATCTTCCTGAGGCTGCATGAATATTCGGGACAGACAGGCAAGCTCCCGACGCGTCTCCACAGACGAAGTCGTGTATGGTTGCTGCTCCCCCAGCCTGTTTACGCGGTTGCCGCGTCGATCTTGGCCCTGAATCGTCAATATTGACACAGGTCAAGTCTCTCAAGCGAACGGTTGGATATGGTGTCTGGTTTGTGAAATTGCGCTCACCGATGGTGACTAACATGCCTCGTCAAGTAGAACTGGTCTGCCCGGCCGGCAGCCTTCCGGCCCTCAAGGCGGCCGTCGACAACGGCGCCAATGCGGTTTACATGGGGTTTCGCGACGGCACCAATGCGCGTAACTTCCCCGGGCTGAATTTCAACGGCGGTGAGGCGACCACGGCGATCGACTATGCTCGGGATCGCGGCGTGCGCGTGCTGCTGGCCATCAACACCTATCCAAGCCCCAGGCAATGGGAAAAGTGGTGCGCGGCCGTAGATCAGGCCGCGGAGTTGGATGTCGATGCAGTGATTCTCGCCGACGCGGGATTGATGCGCTATGCGGCGCGCACGCATCCCGGGCTCAAGCTCCACCTTTCGGTGCAGGGGTCGGCAACGAACTACGAGGCGATCTCGTTCTACACCCGGCACTTTGATATCAAACGCGTGGTGCTGCCACGGGTCCTGTCGTTGGCACAAGTGCGCACGATCATCCGCCGGGTAGACGCTGAGGTCGAGGTATTTGGCTTTGGCAGCCTGTGCGTGATGGTGGAGGGACGGTGCGTGCTGTCGTCTTACGTCACCGGGGATTCGCCGAACACCTGTGGGGTGTGCTCGCCGGCCAAGGCAGTGCGTTGGGAAGAATCCCCGTCGGGTCGCAAATCGCGGCTGAATGGGGTGTTGATAGACGTCTACGCGCCCCAAGAACCGGCCGGTTATCCGACCTTGTGCAAGGGGAGGTTCGACGTCGCCGGGAATGTCTATTACGCGCTCGAGGAACCCACGAGCCTCAATGTCCTGGACATACTACCCGAATTGCTCAAGGCCGGCGTGGCCGCGATCAAGGTCGAAGGACGCCAACGCAGCCCGGCTTATGTGGCCCATGTGACCCGGGTGTTGCGCAGCGCGTTGGATGCCTGTGAACGCGATCCGGAGCACTTTATACCCAAGCCGGAGTGGTTGTCGCAGCTCGACAAGGTGGCGGAGGGTCGATGCCACACGCTTGGCGCCTATCACCGTCCGTGGCAATGACGCGCGTGTGTCGATCAATTAACCAATGAAACTCTCTGTCGGACCGTTGTTGTATCTGTGGGACCGGGAGGCGGTGTTCGAATTCTATGCGCGCCTGTGTGAGGCGCCGGTGGAGATCGTTTATCTGGGTGAGGTGGTGTGCGCGAAGCGGCGGCAACTCGCGTTGTCCGACTGGCTGGATATAGGCGACCGGCTGGCCGCTGCCGGCAAGGAAGTCGCGCTCAGCACCCTGGCGTTGTCGGAGGCCGAGTCGGAACTGAGTGCCATGCGGCGGATCGCGGAGAACGGACGTTTCGTGGTCGAGGCCAACGATATGGGGGCGGTCAACATGCTAAGTGGAAACCGCCCGTTCGTCGTCGGCCCCCATGTCAATGTTTACAATAACCAAACGCTGCAGCTTCTCGCCGAGGCCGGCGCACAGCGCTTCGTATTGCCGGTGGAGTTGGGCGCCGAGGTCTTGACGTTGCTCCAACAACAGCGACCGGCGGGGATGGAAACCGAAGTATTTGGTTTTGGCCGTCTGCCGCTGGCGTTTTCCGCTCGATGTTTCACCGCCAGGGCGCACAACGTGCCCAAAGATTCGTGTGATTTTGTCTGTGCGGACTATCCAGACGGGTTGCGGCTGCATACCCGTGACCACGAACCTTTTCTGGTGCTCAACGGTGTACAAGTACAATCAGCTCGAACGCACAACCTGATCGGCCAGATCAGTGCGTTGGAGGCGCTCAACGTGGACATCGTACGCGTGTCACCGCAGCAGCAAGGAATGCGTGAGATCATTGCGGCATTTCGCGATGTACTCGACGGTCGTTTGCAGTCACCAGAGGCTGAGCGCGAACTGATGCGCTTTGCGGCGGACGGGACTTGCGACGGCTATTGGCACCAACAGCCGGGCATGGATTGGGGCGTGCGGGCGTGATCGATGATCGGTGCGAGCGCAGTTCAGACTTGCTGACGGATCAGCCGGCCCAGTGTGCTATTGCGCAGCTCGCTGAACGTGGCCTCAACGTGGGTCTTGAAATCAAACTCCATCGAATCGAGCAGATTCTTCAAATACAACCCGGACTCGGTGTCGCCCTCGATGCACAAACGGCGTTCAAAAAACAATGTGTCGGGATCTTCGCGCCGGGTGGCGAGCAACCAGAAGTCGTTAAGTTGCCCGCGAATACAGACCTCCGCTGCCGCGCTAGGTGCCGCAGCCACACGGCCCTGTGTGATCCGGAAAGTCAAATGGCACGGCGCATCAGTGATGTGGATTGCGATCACCTTGCCATCGAGTTCCGGCAAGCGGGCGGCGATGGGTTGACCGACCAACAGACGATTCATTACCGTGGTCAACACCGCGGTGTGCACGGGGTCCGGAATGACACGGAGTGGCAGCAGCAAGGGGTTAGGCAGCGTGAGCATGGTTCATCTTCGAATCGTTGTGATGGAAAGGTGTGCGACGGACTCGCCTGCCCACAATGATACCTTAAATGGGTATTGCGCGGCGACACGGTATTGAGAACAGGAGCGTAGGACGTCGATGACCTATCGCAGCTTGCGTGAATTCATCACCCACCTCGAGTCCGCCGGTGAGTTGAAGCGCGTCTCGCAGAGCGTGGATCCGCATTTAGAGGTGACAGAGGTATGCCGCCGTACCCTGCGCGCCGGTGGGCCGGCGCTGCTTTTCGAGAATCCCAAAGATTCCCATATCCCGCTGATCAGCAATCTATTTGGCACCACACGGCGCGTGGCGATGGCCATGGGCCGATCGTCGATCTCCGAGCTGCGGGAAATCGGGCGCACGCTCGCCTTTTTGCGTGAGCCGCGCTTGCCCAGGAGCCTGGGCGACGTGCTCGAGAAGTTGCCTGCGTTTCGGTCGGTGTTGCACACCCCGCCGCGTGAAGTGACGGATGCGCCCTGTCAAGCCAATATCGTCAGCGGCGACAGCATCGATCTTAACGCTCTGCCGATTCAGAAGTGTTGGCCGGAGGACGCGGGGCCGCTGATCAGCTTCGGGTTGGTAATCACCCGGGGCCCATACAAGGAGCGGCAGAACATCGGCATCTACCGGCAGCAGGTGATCGCGCCCAACAAGGTGATCATGCGCTGGCTCGCGCATCGCGGCGGCGCCATTGATTTTCGCGACTGGCAGGAGGCCCATCCCGGTGAACGCTTTCCGGTGACGGTGGTGATCGGCGCGGACCCAGCGACCACCGTCGCCGCGGTGACGCCGATACCCGACACGCTCTCGGAGCATCAGTTTGCGGGTTTGCTGCGCGGTAGCCGCAGCGAAGTCGCGCGCTGCCGCACGAACAACCTGCAAGTCCCGGTGTCGTCGGAGTTTGTGCTTGAAGGCCACATCGAGCCGGGCGAGGAGGCGCTGGAAGGGCCGTTCGGTGATCATACCGGCTATTACAACGCCCAACAGCGGTTTCCGGTTTTCACCATCGAATGTATCACCCACCGGCATCAACCGATCTATCACAGCACCTACATGGGGCGGTCGCCCTTTGATGAGCCATCGATTCTGGCCGCGGCGTTGAACGAGGTGTTCGTGCCGCTGCTCCAGCAGCAGTTTCCCGAAATCGTCGATTTCTATCTGCCCCCTGAAGCATGTTCCTACCGGGTGGCGGTGGTCAGCATCAAGAAGCGCTATGCCGGTCACGCGCGGCGCATCATGTTCGGCGTGTGGTCGTACCTGCGGCAGTTTACCTATACCAAATTCGTGATTGTGACCGATGACGATATCGATATCCGCAACTGGCAAGAGGTGATCTGGGCGCTGTCCACCCGCGTCGATCCGGCGCGCGATGCCCTCATTGCCGAGCGAACACCGATCGATTATCTGGATTTCGCGAGCCCCACCTCGGGTCTGGGCTCGAAGATGGGACTGGACGCCACCAACAAGTGGCCGGGAGAGACGGAGCGCGAGTGGGGCCGCCCCATTACCATGGACGAAGATGTCGTGCGGCGGGTCGACGAACTCATGAAAGAACTCGAATGAGAAATGGGTTTTCCGTTATTTTGTACGGTGTTTGGATTCCTTCGGCGCGTCGCGCGCAACGCCGCGCTATCGAAATCACGGTCGCTGATCGCCACCTAAGATTATTCGAGTAGGATGGCCATGATCGCGCAACAGTCCCTTACCCCAAGGAGGCCATCATGAACAGATTGCATGCATTTTTACTGGGTTTGACCCTCAGCGCCGGCGTTTTCGCCGCGGACAAGGTTCAAGACACTCCCTACCAGGTGCTTTACGTGACCGACGGATCGTATGCCGACGTAAGAAGTAACGTGGAGTTGGCGATTACCGATCAGGGCCTGGTAATCAACAACGTATCCACGGTCGGCGAAATGTTGGCGCGCACCGGCAAAGATCTCGGCGCGAAACGGCAGGTCTATCGCCACGGCGACGTGCTCGAATTTTGCAGCGCCGGGCTGTCGCGGGACATGATGGAGGCCAATCAAGCAAACATCGTGTTTTGCCCGTATACGATACAGGTTTACGCGACACCCGAGCAGCCCGGCAAGGTATTTGTCGGCTACCGGCGGGTCCCGGTGATCGGTAATGACGCCTCCAAGGCGGCGATCGAGAAGGTGAATGCCCTGCTCGCGAAGATCGTAGCCGAAGCCTTGTCGTGGTGATTGGGTTAACGCTGAATGAGAAGTGGCGACGGATCGTTATTCCGTTGGTGCGACGAAACCTGCCGGTTTCTCTGAACCCTGGCCAAAGAAATAGTTTTCCATTTCTTTTTTGATGAAGTCCTTGTGTTGTGGATTCATCGGACTCAGACGGTTTTCGTTGATGAGCATGGTCTGATGCTGGAGCCATTGCTGCCACGCGTCTTTGGAGACGTTCTCGAAGATGCGTTTCCCCAGTTCACCGGGCCACGGCGGAAAGTCCAGGCCCTCCGCCTCACGACCTAGCTTGATACAATTTACGTTGCGCGCCATAGGTTTTACTTAGCTTCTTTAGTAGGAATTTTACCGGTGCGGCCAGGCCGCGTTCATCTGGATAGTGCACCTTATACCAGACTAGGTCCGCGGTCTCCATGATGCCACACCCGTTCGTCAACAGCTTTGCGGGCACAGGCGTAATGTGCAGATGGAAATGCGTGAAACTGTGTCGAATCGGCTCCCAGCATGGTTCGGGTGCCACGCTCATGCCGTAACGGGCTTTGATGATTGCGGGAATGTCCGCGCCCGGCGCGCACTCGGGAAATCCCCATAACCCCCCCCAGATTCCGCGGGTAGGCCGGCGCTCGAGCAAGAAGCCGCCGCTGTTGCGGATCATGACCATGGACACTGCCTTGGCCGGCTTGGCCCGCTGCGGGGCGCGTGTCGGGAACGCGTGCGGGTCGCCGCAGCGGTGGGCGGCGCAGTGTCGGCGTAATGGGCAGGCAACGCAGTGTGGGTCCGCGCGTCGGCAGATCGTGGCCCCCAGGTCCATGACCGCCTGCGTGTAATCCGCAATCCGCGTATCGGGAGTGTGTCGTTCGGCCAACGCCCACAACTGCTGCTCCACCGCACGCCGGCCTGGCCAACCGCTCACTCGATGGTAACGGGTGAGGATGCGTTTGACGTTGCCGTCCAGGATCGGATGGCGCTGCCCGTGGGCGAACGCCAGGATGGCGCCGGCGGTAGACCGGCCGATCCCGGGCAGTTGACACATGCTGTCGATCTCGCGCGGAAATTCACCGCGGTATTGGTCCACCAGGAGCTTCGCCGTTTTGTGCAGATTACGGCCGCGGGCGTAATAACCAAGTCCCGTCCACAGATGCAAGACCTCATCCAAGGGAGCCGCGGCCAGGGTCTGGACCGTGGGAAATCGCTTTACAAAGCGTTGGTAGTAGGGAATCACGGTGACCACTTGGGTCTGCTGCAACATGATCTCCGACACCCAGATCCGATAGGGATCGTGGTCCCGGCGCCAAGGCAGATCCTTACGCCCGTGTTGGTCGTACCAACTCAGCAGGCGTACGGACAGATCGGTCAACGGATGGTCAGCGGACAAAACACTTGATCAGTGCATGCACAAGCGGACCGTATCGGCAGCAGCCGCCGGCTGTGGACGGAGCCCTTCGGTCGATGGTTGGGATGTGCCCGGTACCGCGAACTGACGTATTGGCATATGGACCCGGTCGGGACTTGGCTGCGCGACGCTCAGTCCGCGGTCACGCGGAACACTTCGTCGTGCTCGCGCGCGTGCTCGGCGACCTTGATCCCGATGTCATCGCCTGCCCGCGCGATATCGACGGTGTCTTTGCCGACATGTATGGACTCTACCTTTTGCGTGAAATCGCTGGTGTGACCCAAGATATGGAGCGTGTCACCGACGTTTACTTCGCCACTGGTGACCTTGATCCCCGCCACGCCGAGATTTGTCCAGTAGTGAATGACGACACCGATTTTTTCTTCTGCCATGGTTCCCTCGCTTCAGGTATCAGATCAAAGGTGTTATCAATATACGCTTTTCCGGGCGCCTGGTCTTCCGGCGCGGGCTGGTGACATAGAGGAAAAGGGGTCAGTACCCTTGAGTGGATCTATACACTATTGAAAGATGGGTGTTCCCAGAATCAAGAGGTGGGGAAGCTGTTTTTTGGGTACTGCCCCGTGTGAATGGTTTGGCCGCCGCCGCTGCATCTCGCGGTGGGTCAATCGGCTGTCGGGAAATTGGAGCGGGTGATGGGAATCGAACCCACGTTATCAGCTTGGGAAGCTGAGGTTCTACCGTTGAACTACACCCGCGCGGTGGGAAATTGGGCACCTGGAACCAACCGGGATTTTGGAGGAAATCAGGGGTCCCGTAAAGGTTGGCTCGCGCGTGCGCATTTCTTGCCCGCATCCCGGATGCTCGTGCGGGGCGCCTGGTGAGAAAATTGGGGCGATCTCCGATTGACGTGGCGGCGCGTCGATAGGTAGTCTGTAGCCATGCACATAGGTATATCTGTCAACGGCCAAACCAAGCAGGTACCCGCGGGGCACACCGTGGCGGCGTTGGTGCATGAGCTGGCACTGGCGGACCAGAGGATCGCGGTCGAGGTTAATCAAGAGATTGTGCCGCGCAGCCTCTACGCGGCGCGTGCGCTGCATGCCGGTGACTGCATTGAAGTGGTCACCGCCATTGGCGGGGGCTAGACGTCAATCATTATAATTTTTGCGAGACCCAATGTCCCAGGTTAAACAGGCCCCTGAAAAATCCGCTGACCCGCTGATCATTGCGGGTTTGGAGTATCACTCCCGCTTGTTGGTCGGCACCGGAAAGTACAAAGATCTGGATGAGACCCGGCGCGCCGTGGAAACGAGCGGCGCGCAGATCGTCACTATTGCCGTCCGCCGCACCAATATAGGCCAGAATCCCAACGAGCCGAACCTGTTGACTGTCATACCGCCGTCGAAGTACACCCTGCTGCCCAATACCGCCGGTTGCTACACGGCAAAAGACGCGGTACGTACGTGCCGACTTGCCAGGGAGTTGCTGGATGGTCATACCCTGGTTAAACTCGAGGTGCTGGGAGATCAACGGACCTTGTTTCCGGAGATCATGGAAACCTTGAAAGCGGCAGAGGAGTTGGTCAACGACGGATTTCAGGTCATGGTCTATACCAATGACGATCCCATTGTCGCCAAACACCTTGCCGACATGGGATGTGTGGCGGTGATGCCGCTGGCCGCGCCCATCGGCTCGGGACTGGGCATCCGCAATCCCTACAATCTCCTGTTCATCCTGGAAGAGGCCACGGTGCCGATTATCGTCGACGCCGGAGTGGGTACCGCCAGCGATGCGAGCGTGGCCATGGAACTGGGCTGCGATGGGGTGCTGATGAATACCGCCATCGCGCAAGCGAAGAACCCGGTGTTGATGGCGTCAGCCATGAAGAAGGGCATTGAGGCGGGACGTGAGGCCTTCTTGGCCGGCCGGATGGAGAGAAAACGCTACGGCAGTGCGTCATCGCCGCTGGACGGAGCCATTTCTTAATGGCTTACGGCTAGATTTTTTCATCCGGCGGGCTGTGACAACAACAGCCACCTCATGATTTCCAAAAACGATGACGCGCCCGGCCGCCTGCGTCCAGTCCGCAGTTTCGTCCGCCGTGAGGGCCGTATCACGCGCGGCCAAGAACGGGCGCTCGCCGAATTGTGGCCCATCTACGGTATCGCCAGCGATGTTGCACCCATTGACCTGCCCCGGCTGTTCGGGCGCGAGGCGCCAACCATCATGGAGCTTGGTTTCGGCGATGGGGAGACCTTGATTCAATTGGCGGCGGCGGAGCCGCATTGCAACTTCCTGGGCGTCGAGGTCTACCGGCCGGGCGTCGGCCGGCTTCTTCGCCGTGTGCGTGAACTGGGTTTACTGAACGTGCGCGTATTTCGTGACGACGCCGTCGACGTGCTGACGCACCGCATCGCAACGGAATCATTGACGAAATTACTGATCTTTTTTCCGGACCCCTGGCCCAAGAAACGGCATCACAAGCGGCGTTTGATCCAGCCGGGATTTGCACGGTTGGTGACTGAGCGGCTCATCGTCGGCGGTACGCTGCATGTGGCAACGGATTGGGAGGACTATGCGATGGACATCATGGATGTTTTGAGCCGGGTAGAGGGGTTGCGCAACCAGGCCGGGGACAAATGTTTCGTTCAACGGCCGAGTTATCGTCCGGCGACCAAGTTCGAATGCCGTGGACAGGCCCTTGGGCACCGCGTGTGGGATCTGCTGTTCGCGCGGGAAAAATGATCAATCGTCATCGCGCTTGACGGAAAACGCGTTGAGGTCGCCGTTGTGATCGAGGGTGACCGAGCACTCGATAGGCTGGCAGCACACGTAGCAGTCCTCGATGTAGCACTGCGAACCGGCGGACAGATCGACCAAGCTGTTAAACCACTCTCCGCAGTAGGGGCATTGCACCGAGACCGGGATGATGGCATTGGATGCATCCATAGCTAGCCCGCATATTGCCCCAGTATCCGGGAAGCTGGCGCAGGACAGGGGCGGCTGAACCCCCTGCTGTCCCCCTGCTGTGCGGGGACAAGGCGGGGACAAGGCGGGGACAAGCGCCGGCTGGAGCGAAAGGCATAGCTGTAGCTATGGCTTGAGTGAAGTCCAAGTTCAGGCGTACCTGGACCAGCCAGAGCCCGGATAGTCCCGCCCTTATTGTTCACTAAGAAACCTGAAGCGCCGAGTGTTTTCATTTCCGGGATAAAACGCTGTGGGTGTCCTCGATTGTTTACCTGGAATAAGGGCGGGGCGACTGGTGCGATATGCGGGCTAACATACCGTATTGTATGTGGCTGCGGACTGCAAATGTCTCGATACGGACTAAATTAACGTAAATTCAAAGCGGTACGTCGAAAAGCATGGTTTAATCGTGCCTGCCATGTTCGAGAAAAGCCTGCCCTGGTGGGATCCATACTCCAATCAGCCTTACAGACTATCCGCTGAGCAAAAACCACGTACCGGCTGGCCGCTGATCCGGGAGTACCTCACGATTCTTGCCACCGCATTCGGTATGGCGCCGGCAGTGCTGTGGCGTTTCTGGAATTTGCAGTTACACCCTAGCGCGTTGGACGCACGTTCCTTTGTCGGATTGAGTGTGACCCCGGATCCCAATTACGACATGCAGGTACAGGAGATGGTGGAGGATCTGGGGGTGGAGGAGTTGTTGGTGCGCGTGCCTACCTGGGACATTGATCGCATCGATCACTATGCGCGCTATCTGCAACGCTGTCCTGGCAAGCGGTTCCTGATCAATGTCCTGCAGAACCGTGACAGTGTCCGTCATCCGGCGCAGTGGCGGGAGCATCTGCGCGTTATATTTTCCGCTTTGAGTCCGTTTGCGTCTTATTTTCAGATCGGCAATGCGATCAACCGTACCAAGTGGGGGTGCGCGCACCCCGGCGAGTATATTCGCTTGCTCGATATCGCTGAGGAAGTGCGCGCAGGATTTCCGCACATCAAGTTGGTGGGCTCGTCGGTGATCGACTTCGAGCCGCTGATTACGCTGCGTACCCTGCGAAATCGGCACCGTTATCATCTCGACGTGGTGTCGTCGCTGCTGTATGTGAACCGGCGGGGATCGCCTTTCGGACGGCAATACGGCGTCTTTGATCTACAGAATAAACTGCGCTTGATCCATGCCATGGTGCGGGTGGGAAACCGCAACGCGAAGCGGTTGTGGATCACCGAGATGAACTGGCCATTGCTGCATACCAAACCCTATACGCCGAATTCGGGTCATCCGCGTACAACCGTGGATGAGACCACCCAGGCCAGATATATGAAGCAGTATTTTCAGATCGCGTACCAGAGCGGATGCGTGGAAAAAGTCTACTGGTGGCAGCTCATCAATCCGGGGTATGGCCTAGTAGATCATCGTGGCAAGACGCTTCGCAAACACCCGTCTTATCTTGCCTTCAAAGAGATCTTGAACGGCGCTCTGTATGAGGCTCCCGGAAAATGGGGGTCAGAGTCAAAGACTTCCTGACTCTGACCCTCATTTTCCGTCAATCGCTCGCAACCACCGCGCCTTCGTCGATCAATGTCTGCGTCTGTTGCTTCGAGTAACCGTGTTCTTCGAGTATTGCGCGCGTGTGTTCGCCGTACACGGGCGCGCCGCGCCGCAGTTCGGCCGGGGTGTCCGCATACCTCACCGGATGCCCCACAGTGTGTACATTACCCGCGCGACGGTGTGCTACGGACTGCACCATCCCGCGCGCCCTCGCCTGCGGGTCGTGGTGCATTTGTAGGACGTCCAGGATCGGGCCCGCGGGGACGCCGGCCCGTTGTAAGCGTTCCAGCCAGTCGGCGCTGGTGCGGTAGCCGAATTTGTCTGCCAGCGCGTCCTGCAGGACCTCGAGATTCCGCATGCGGGCGTCGTTGCTGCGGAAGCGAGGGTCGTCCTTAAGTGACTCGGCTTCCAGGGCCGCGAGCAGCTTTAGCCAATTGTTCTGGTTTGCGGCGCCCACGGTGATCCAGCCGTCTCGGGTCTGAAATGCCTGATAGGGCGCGTTCAAGGGATGCGCCGAGCCCATCGCCTTGGGCGCTTCGCCGGTAGCGAAGGCGATCGCGGATTGCCAGTAGGTATGTACGATGCCGGCCTCGAACAAGGAGGTGTCGACACGCTGCCCCTTTCCGGTTCGCAGCCGATGGATATACGCGCCGAGAACGCCCATGGCGCCCAGTATCCCCGCGGTGATATCGGTCATCGGTGCGCCGCATTTGACCGGCGCACGCCCCGGTCCCTCACCGGTGATGCTCATCAAGCCCGACATTCCCTGGGCGATCAGATCGAAGCCGCCGCGTTCCGCATAGGGGCCGGTGCGGCCAAAGCCGGATATCTCGCAATAGATCAATCCCGGATTGAGCTTGCATAGTGCGTCATAACCGATATCCAACTTCTCCATCGTCCCCTTGCGATAGTTCTCGATTATGACATCGGCACCTTCGATCAGGCGGCGCAGTACGGCGCGTCCCCCGTCGGTCTTGAGGTTTATGGCGATACCACGTTTATTCCGGTTCATGATCATGAATGCCGCCGACTCGCCACCGATTTCCGGTGGGATCATGCGGCGTGCATCGTCGCCGCCCGGCACCTTCTCAACCTTGATCACATCGGCTCCCATATCGGCGAGCATCATGCCGCAGGTGGGTCCGGCCATGATGTGAGCCAACTCGATGACCTTCAGACCTTTGAGCGGTCCCATGTTAACGACCTACGAACTTGGGCTTGCTCTTGTTCAAGAATGACTGGTATCCGATCTGGAAGTCTTCGGTGTCGTAGCAGGCATAACCTTCGTCGATCTCGGCGTCGGTCACGGGTGCAGGGTCGGCGAGCCGGGTGACGAATTGCTTGTGCCAGCGGGCGACCAGGGGCGCGCCCTCGGCAATGCGGTGCGCGGTGGCGTAGGCCTCTTGCTCCACCTCGCTGTCCGCCACCACCCGCTGCACCAATCCCTTGGCGCGCGCTTCGTCGGCGCCGAATACTTGGCCTTCGAGCAGGATCTCGAGTGTCGTCGCCCTGCCAACCAGTTCCACCAATGCCTGCAGTTCGGTCAGCGCCATGACCAGACCCAAGCGTTTGATCGGGATACCAAATCGACTCGATGCACCGCAAATTCGAATGTCGCATAGGGCGGCAATTTCCAGTCCTCCGCCGACACAAATACCGTTGATTAACGCCACTAGCGGCACCGGGCAGTTGCGAAACGCCCCCAGGGTGCGATTCATGTTTGCACCATAGGCGCGGGCCTGTTCCGCATTGGAACGTTCGGCCTCAAACTCGCCGATGTCGTTGCCGGGGGAAAAGGCCTTATCCCCCGCGCCACGCAATACTACGCAGCGCACTTGCTCGCCGTTCGACAACGATTCGATCATGTCTCCCAAGTCCCGCCACATGGATTTAGTCAATGCATTTAATTTCTCAGGCCGGTTGAGAATCACGGTGGCAATCAACCCGTCGCGTTCGACGCGGATCAAGTCGGACATGGTGTGCTCCTAAAGCAGCGTTTTCATGAATGTGGATGTTAACGGTAGAAAAATTCGACCAATCCCATGGGGATCACGGGTACGTAGGTGACCAGTAACAACAACGCCAACAGTACCGCAATGAAATAGATGTTGACCTTGGTCACATCCCAGATGTCGGCTTTGGCCACCGAGCAGGCGGTGACCAGCACGCTGGCCACTGGCGGTGTCTGCTGACCAATGGCCAGATTCAGGGTCACGATGATGCCGAAATGCACGGGATCGATACCGACTTGATTGACCAGCGGAATAACGATGGGGACAACGAGGATGATGGCCGCCGCGGAGTGCAGGAACATGCCGATAGCGAGGAAGAACAGATTCAGAATTGCCAACACCGCGTACTTGTTACTCGTTAATTCGCCGATAGCGCGCGCGATATCCTGCGGTACCTGGGCCTCGGTCAGATAGACGCCGACCAGGGCCGATGCGGCGACCAGCAGCATGACCACCGCGGTCTGCACTGCACCGTCGATCACTGCCGTTTTCAAGTGTCTCCAATCCAACTCGCGGTAAATAACGCCGCCGATGAATAGGGCAGCGACCACCGCCAACCCGGCGCCCTCGGTGGCGGTGACAAAGCCCCCGAAGATGCCGCCGAGAATGATGAACGGCAGCAAAAACGCCCACGCGGCTTCTTTGAACGTTTGTGCCACCCGCTTGAGCCGAAACACCTCTTCGACCGGGTAGTCGTAGCGCACGGCAAACCAGTAGGCGAGCACCATCATCATCCCCCCGCCTAATATGCCGGGGACGATGCCGGCGACGAACAGTTGCACCACCGAGGTGTCGGCCATCACCGCATACAAGATCATCGGAATGGACGGCGGAATAATGATAGCGATCGATGCGGAAGACGAAGTGATAGCCGCCGCAAACGCCCCGGGATAGCCCTTTTTCTTCATCGATGGAATGAGGATCGAACCGAGGGCGGCAACGTCGGCGACGGCGGAGCCGGAGATCTCGGCAAAAAACATCGATGCGCCAACGTTCACCATCGCCAGGCCGCCACGAACAAACCCGAGTATGGCCGAGGCAAAAGCGATCAACCGCCGCGAGATGCCGGTGGAATTCATGATTGCGCCGGCGAGGATGAAAAGCGGTATCGCGATCAACGGAAACTTCGTGGACCCGTCGTACATCACCAGCGCAAGATTGGGCAGGATATCGGGGCCCTGGGTCCATACCATGGCTATGACCCCGACCAGCCCCAGCGCCACGGCGATCGGCACGCCAACGATCACCAGCACGAACAATGCCAGCAGCATCGAGAGCAGAATCATGGTTCTTGCATTTTCGGGTGGTGGGGGGTCTGCATGCGTGCCTCATGCAGTACCTCTGGGAAACTCACCAACTGGCCGATGATGAACAACACGGCGCCGATCGGTATCACCGACTGGGTGTATTGGACCCCGATTTGGGGCAAGCTGACCAAGGTGTCGCCGACTAGCACCTCCAAAACGATGAAACCCATCCACGCCAATAACGCGAAGAATGAGATGATGCAGACTTCGGCGAACACCACCATCCCCAGGCGCCATGGCGGCGGTGTCGCATCAACGATACCGGAAAATCCAATGTGGGCACGTTTATACGCGGCGAGGGCCGCGCCATAGTAGGTGAGCCACGCCAGCAGTATTTCGGCGATCTCATCATACCAGACCAATGAGTGGCCTGCCTTGCGATAGACCACGCCGAGCACGACCACCGCCACCAACGCCACCATTAACAGTGTGACGATGATCTCGAGGAGGCGCTCAAAGCCGTTGCGCAGTCGCGACCACATCACTGATTCTTAGACAAAAAATCGGCGCTCTCTTGCACCTAAGAGAGAGCGCCGAATTATGCGAAGGAGCTAACCGCCTAGTGCTTGTGCCTTGGAAACCAGATCGCCTCCACCCGGTACCGAGGTGCTGAATTCCTTGTAGATGGAGTCGCTGGCCTTGATGAACGCCTGTTTGTCGGCATTGTTCACTTGTACCCCACCGGCCTTGATCTTGTTCAAAAGATCCACTTCCAATCGCGCCGCCTGTTCGTAGACGAAGGCTTGGGTGTCTTTGGCCGCTTGTTCCAGGCACATGCCCGGTAATGGACAGATATTTTTGCACCTCCTGAAATTTCGCGCTGTAAATCTGGGCGTAGGGATTTTCTTGCCCGTCCATGGTTCCCGTTTGCAGCGCGGCGAAAACTTCAGAAAAGGACATCGGAGTCGGATTGGCGCCGTAGGTCTTGAACATCTTGACGCGCCACTTGCCCTTGGGAGTGCGCAGTTTCAGTCCCTGTAGATCGGCGGGAACGTTGACCGCACGCTTGTTGTTGGTGATGTGACGAAAGCCATTTTCCCACACCGCGATGATCTTGTATCCCTTGGGCTCGACCGCGGGTGCGAGTTTGTTCCAGAAGATCTCCTTTTCGATCCGCGCCATATGGTTGCGGTCCTTGACCAGATACGGCATCTCGAACAGCCCGAACTCATCGACAACCGTTGACATAACCGTCGACGGTAACGCGAAATCCACCGTGCCGAGTTTGAGTTTCTGCAGCAACTCTTTGTCCTTGCCGAGCTGACTGGCGCCGAATACGGTGATCTTTGCTTTGCCGGCCAGTGCGGCATTGGCCCGTTTCGCAAATTCCTCCGCGGAGATGGCGAACAAAGATCCCGGTGCGCCCACGTGCCCGAATTTGAGTTCAATGGTGTCCGCCTGACCGGCGGGAATCAGCAGCAGTACGAACGCCGCCGCAACGATTGCGCGTAATAGTCTCATGGTGTTTTCTCCTCTGGTTTCGCAAAGCGCTTGCAGGCGCCTGGGGTTTACAAGTTGTATGCGGGCCGTGTGCCCGCTGCAATTTTTAGCTACGTCGAGTTTTAACTCGTGTATTGATTTATTGCCTCAAGCTGCAGCCATGTCTTTGTGCCCAGCGGCGGTTTCCGCCAGGTAGTCCAATGCGACCTGCACGCCGCCTTTCTGGTACGGGATACGTGCCAATTCCAATCCCATTTCCACGCCGCTCAAGCTACCGGCCAGCATCAACTCGTTGAAGTCGCCCAGATGTCCAATCCGGAACACTTTGCCCCCCAATTTGCCGAGGCCGTTCCCCAACGACATGTTGAAGTGCTCCAGTACGATGCGGCGGTAAGCGTCGGCATCGTGGCCGTCGGGCAGCAACACCGCGGTCAATGAATTGCTGTATTCGCGGGATTCCAGACACTGGATTTCGAGGCCCCAGGCGCGCACCGCGCGGCGTGTGGCCGAGGCCAGCCGTGCATGCCGGGCAAAGACGTTATCGAGTCCTTCTTCGAGCAACATGGTTACGGCTTCACGCAGGCCGTAGAGCAGGTTGGTGGCCGGTGTATAAGGAAAAAAGCCCTTGTTGTTCGCCGTCAACATCGCTCCCCAGTTCCAATAGTAATTGGGAAGCTTGGCGGTCTTGGCGGCGCTCAATGCCTTGTTGCTCACCGCATTAAAGCTCAGGCCTGGCGGCAACATCAGCCCCTTCTGAGAGCCCGCCACGGTCACATCTACGCCCCATTCGTCGTGCCGATAATCCATAGATGCCAGGGACGAGATGGTGTCCACTATCAGCAACGCTGGATGTCCGGCGCGGTTCATGGCGGCGCGAATCTCGGCGATACGCGACGTTACGCCGGTAGATGTCTCATTGTGTACGATACATACCGCCTTGATGGCATGGGCTTTGTCGCCGACCAATTGCAGTTCGATGGCCAGTGGGTCGGCCCCGTGCCGCCAATCGCCCGGGACAAAGATGGTTTCGAGCTTATACCGGTGGGCGAGGTTGTGCCATGCGACCGCGAAATGGCCGGTTTCGCACATCAACACCGTGTCGCCGGGCGACAGGCAGTTGACCAGAGCCGCTTCCCATGCGCCGGTGCCCGAAGCAGGGAATATCACGACCGGTTGCTGGGTCTTGAATATGGTTCGCAAGCCGTCGAGCACTTCCAGGCTCAGGTGCGAGAAATCCGCGCCGCGGTGATCGATAGTGGCGGAATCTATCGCTCGTAGAACGCGATCGGGGACATTGGTGGGTCCGGGTATCTGCAGGAAGTGACGCCCGCTCATTCAGCCCTCGTTTCCAGTGCGCTTGCGCGATGAATTGCATTCTGTATGCAATTTTGGCGTAATGTCAAGGTGCCGCTCGAACCCATGCCGGCGCGTGATCCGCGCCGCCATTCGAGTCACAGAATTGTGGTTACCCGCGACGAGCGTTCGGTACGCGCCCGGAACATTTACACGATGCCGTGAACAATCCACAGACACCGGTCACTGGTGAACCGTCTCCCGCGATCACGCCGGCGCATCCTCTATCTGCGGGTGGCGCGAGCTGTACGCGGCGCACGCGCATTGGAGATCCCCGGCTTGCCGCGCGTTTGGCCGGCGAGATCGAGGGCGATGTGTTGTTTGATGCGTCCAGCCGGGGCCGCTACAGCACCGATGCATCGATATATCAGATCGAGCCGGTCGGAGTGGTGGTGCCGAAAACGTGGCAGGATGTGGTGGCCACTATGCAGATTGCCGCTGAAGAGGAGGTATGCATTCTTCCCCGCGGCGGGGGGACCTCGCAGTGTGGCCAGACGGTGGCCGAGGCGATTGTTATCGATGTCAGCGCACACTTGAGGAAATTGCTCGACATTGACGAGAGTGCTCGACGCGCGGTGGTTGAGCCGGGCATCGTGCTGGATCATCTAAACCGCCTGCTGGCTCCGTCGAACCTGATGTTTGCGGTGGACGTATCTACCGCCAGCCGCGCAACCCTGGGTGGCATGGCGGGCAACAACAGTTGCGGTTCGCGTTCTATTCTTTATGGCACCATGCGCGATAACGTGCACGCAATTGACGGGATCATGATCAACGGTGAGCGTATGACCTTCGGTCCGCTCTCCGGGGCCCGCGAACAGGCGCCCCTGGCGCGATCGCTGCTTGCGATGGGCCAGCGAGAGGCGCAGGAGGTCCGGCAGAGTTTTCCACAGCTGCAGCGCCGAGTTGGCGGATATAACCTCGACGCGTTGATATCCGGTAACGAGCAGCACGATGTCAATCTTGCGCAGATCTTGGTTGGTTCTGAGGGGACCCTTGCCTTTTCGGAGCGCATTTATCTGAAATTGCACCCGGTTCCGCCGCACAAAGCACTCGGTGTATGTCATTTTCCGAATTTCTACGCCGCGATGGATGCGACGCAGCAATTGGTTAAGCTCGGTCCGAGCGCGGTGGAACTGGTCGACCGTACCATGATCGATCTTGCGCGGGAGATTCCCCTGTTCCGCGCCACGGTTGATCGCTGCGTGCAAGGTGAGCCGGAAGCATTGTTGCTGGTCGAGTTTTCCGGTGACGACGCACGCGCAGTGCATGCGCAGTTAGAGGACCTCGTCCAGTGCATGGAGGATCTCGGATTCCACGATGCAGTGGTCCGCGCCGTGGATGCCGGCTTGCAAAAGGCGATTTGGGAGGTGCGCAAGGCCGGATTGAACATCATGATGTCAATGAAAGGCGATGGCAAGCCAGTCTCATTCGTTGAAGACTGCGCGGTGCGCCTGGAAGACCTCGCCGAGTACACTGATCGACTGACTGAGGTGTTTCACAAGTACGGAACGACCGGCACATGGTATGCCCATGCCTCCGTTGGTTGTCTTCACGTGCGGCCGGTTCTGAACTTGAAGCTGGAGGCGGATGCAAAGAAGATGCGCGCCATAGCCGAAGAAGCGTTCGCGATGGTGCGCGAATACAAAGGCTCCCATTCCGGTGAGCATGGTGACGGATTGGTTCGTTCAGAATTTCACCAATCCATGTTCGGTTCCCGCATGGTGCGGAACTTTGAGGAAGTGAAGACGCTGTTCGACCCCAAGGGATTGATGAATCCCGGCAAGATCGTGCATCCGTCGCGAATGGATGACCGCAGTTTGTTTCGCTACAAACCCGAGTACCGCACGAAGACACCGGACAACGCTCTCGATTGGTCCGCATGGGGGGGCTTCGCGGGCGCCGTTGAGATGTGTAACAACAATGGGGCATGCCGCAAGTTCGATGCGGGAGTGATGTGTCCGTCATATCGCGTGACCAATGCCGAACAGCATCTTACACGCGGGCGCGCCAACACATTACGACTGGCATTGTCGGGGCAATTGGATCGCGCCGCGTTTACGTCACATGACATGTACGACACCATGCGGTTGTGCGTGAGCTGTAAGGGCTGCAAGCGAGAATGTCCCACGGGTGTGGATATGGCCAAGATGAAGATCGAGTTTCTTCATCATTATCATCGTCGCCACGGGGTGGGTGCGCGCGAGCGATTAATTGCATATCTGCCAAGATTCGCTCCCTGGGCGTCGCGCATGCACGGGGTTGTGAATCTTCGTAACCGGAGCCGCATCCTGGCGCGCCTCGTTGAGCGGTTCTTGGGCCTGAGTGCCAAGCGTTCGCTCCCCCAATGGCACGCCAAACCATTCGTGAACGACGCGCAGGAATCCGCCGCTGACAGCGGCGCCGGTGAGTTGGTGTTGTTTGCGGATACCTTCAATCGGTATTTCGAGCCGTGGAACCTGACCGCAGCGAGGGAGGTGCTGCACGCGGCCGGTTATCGAGTTCACGTTCCCGGCGCGGTGGACGGCAGCACGCGTCCGCTTTGTTGCGGCCGCACGTTTCTGTCCGCGGGGCTTGTTGATGAAGCCATTCACGAGGCCCGGCGCACGTTATCAGCGCTCAAGCCGTTTGTTGACCGTGGCATCCCGGTGGTCGGGGTCGAGCCATCGTGCCTGTTAACCTTTCGTGATGAGTTTGCAAGCATACTTCCCGGTAAGGAGGTCGATCGGCTTGCCGCCAACGCAAAGCTATTCGAAGAATTTCTCGCTGAACAGCACAGCGATGGATTACTACAATTAAGCTTGCGTGCTACGGGGTCCCACAAAGTCGCATTACACGGTCATTGTCATCAAAAAGCCTTTGATGCAATGGATGCCGTAACCGAGGTGTTGAAGTTAGTCCCGGGGACGACTGTAGAAATGATTCAATCCAGTTGCTGCGGTATGGCAGGTAGTTTTGGGTATAACACCGAGACATATGATGTTTCCACCAAGATGGCCGCGCTTGGTTTACTGCCGGCGCTGCGGGAATTGGATGCCGACACGCGGATAGTCGCCGATGGAACGAGTTGCCGGCATCAGATTGCCGATCTCGCCAACCGTGACGCGACTCACGTTGCCTGTATCTTGCGTGAAGCGTTGATTGGATGAATTCTCATTCTCCAGCTCACGACACAGTAATTTCTTCCACCCCGGATTCGGTACCCAGCAACAATACGTCAGCAGACCGGCGGGCGAAGATGCCGTTGGTGACGACGCCCGCGATATGGTCAAGACTTTCCTCCAGTTCTACGGGATTAATGATGCTCAAGTTGTGCACATCGATAATCAGATTGCCGTTGTCAGTAGTGAAACTGGCCCGGAGCTCGGGCTGACCTCCTAGTTTTACCAACTGCCGTCCAATGAAACTTCGCGCCATCGGGATGACCTCTATGGGCAGCGGGAAGGTGCCGAGCACGTCCACAAGTTTGCTCTCATCTGCGATGCAGATGAATTTTTCGCTTGCGGCCGCTACGATCTTTTCGCGTGTCAACGCCCCGCCGCCGCCTTTGATCAGGTGTAGATGGCGCGTCGCTTCATCTGCGCCATCGACGTAAAGCGGAAGATCACCGGTATCGGTCAGCTCGAGAACCGGTATATTGTGTCGCTTCAGACGTTCCGCCGTATTCACGGAACTTGCGACAGCACCATCGAGTTTGTTCTTTACTTTCACCAGGGAGTCAATGAAGTAGTCAGCGGTCGATCCCGTGCCCACACCAATTACCATGTCCCATTCTATAAATTCGAGCGCGGCTTCCGCCGCCGCCTTTTTTTGATCTTCTCGCTTCATATTGATACAACCTGTTAGGCTTGGTTTTTGACATGAAACAGGATACTCACACAATCCTGATTAAGAAAGTACCCCGACCCGAATATCAAGATGCCGGAGCGTTACCTCAAGAAGATACTGATGGCGCGTGTTTATGACGTCGCCCAGGAAACACCATTGGACTATGCGCCCAATTTGTCCGCACGTTTGGATAATAATGTCTGGTTGAAGCGGGAGGACGAACAACCGGTGTTTTCGTTTAAATGCCGGGGTGCCTACAACAAGATGGTGCGACTCGATGCGGCATCACTCAGAAAAGGCGTCGTCACGGCGTCCGCGGGCAACCACGCGCAGGGCGTAGCTTTGGGGGCGCAGCACCTGCGGGGGAAAGCAATTATCGTGATGCCCAAGACTACGCCCAAGATCAAGATTGAGGCCGTCGGCCGTTTGGGCGCGGATGTCACTCTGCATGGTGACAATTACGACGACGCCTACCAGCATGCCCACGCGCTTGCGTCAAGAAAACAGTTGACGTTTATTCATCCCTACGACGATCCAGATGTGATTGCCGGCCAGGGTACGATCGCATTTGAGATTCTCAAGCAGTTCACCGAGACCATCCACGCGGTGTTCGTGCCGGTTGGAGGCGGCGGCTTGATCGCCGGTATTGCCAGTTACATCAAGCAGATCCACCCGGAGGTGAAAGTTATCGGTGTTGAGCCCGATGACGCTGATGCGATGCGCCGGTCACTTCGGGCGGGGCGTAGAGTGCGACTCAAGGACGTGGGGATGTTTGCGGACGGTGTTGCGGTTCGGCAAGTAGGTAAGGAGACCTTCCGTGTTGCCCGCAAGTTTGTCGATCAGATCTTGTGCGTAAACACCGACCAGACGTGCGCCGCGATCAAGGATATTTTCGAGGATACGCGTTCGGTTATGGAGCCTGCGGGAGCGTTGGCTGTGGCGGGGCTCAAGGCATATACCGAGGGCATCGGGGTCCGCGGCGAAAATCTCATCGCGATCGCCTCCGGTGCCAACATGAATTTCGATCGCTTGCGCCACGTATCCGAGCGTGCCGAGCTCGGCGAAAGACGTGAGGCGATATTGGCGGTGACCATTCCCGAGCGCCCCGGCAGCTTTCGCAGCTTATGCGCAATTATCAGCAATCGGGCGATTACCGAGTTTGATTATCGCTATGCCGATGCCCATGAGGCCCATGTGTACGTGGGGGTACAGATCCAGCGTGCATCGGAGGTCCATGCCTTGATCAGCAAGCTCCAGAGCCACGATTTTCCGACCTTGGACCTCACCGACAACGAGATGGCAAAAGTCCATATACGTCATTTAGTTGGGGGCCGGGCCCCTCAGGCAAAGCACGAGATCGTGTACCGATTCGAGTTTCCGGAACGCCCCGGTGCCCTGCGTGAATTCCTGGAAAAAATGGGGCACAACTGGAATATCAGTTTGTTCCATTACCGCAACCATGGCGCGGATTTCGGACGCGTATTGTGCGGGATGCAAGTGCCCCCGCGAGAGAAGCCGGCGTTTAGAGCCTTTCTCAAGGACCTGGGTTACCCCTATAAAGAAGAGACCGATAATCCAGCTTATCGTTTATTTCTGGGTTGATTGCGACTGCGTTGTGAGACAGATCGTAACGGCGCAACGCGATAATGCGGCGGTTCCGGTTGCAGCGCGTCGATCTCGATGACATTCGGCAGGCGCGAGCACGGCGCACAGATGCCAAAACCGTCCAAGCGGCCGAGGCGGCCGCAATGGGCACAGTAGTCGATACGTGCTTTTGTTTCGTTTTCAGTAAACGCCATGATCCATGTAAACGATGGCTAGCTAATGATTTGACCGCTCCGAGGTGCGGAAACTTTCATGTCGAGGGCGGCAAACAACTGCTGAAGTCGATCGGTCCAGCGACAACCTTCGTATGCTTCGACAAAAGCGGGTCCAGCCGCTCGTTTAATACCTGTTGACTGTGTTCGATGCCGCTGATGATTGCTTTTGGGGAGCTCTTGTTTACCGCCAAGGCAACGGTCAGCCGTCTTAGCTTAGCGGGTAGATTCCGCACCCGGTACGCGTCTAATTTCACCGTAACGATGGTTCCGGTTGACAGCAGAGCGTCGATGTCCCGGATTATTTCGGACACGAACTGCCGGGTCGCCGCGACATTCATGGTTTGGGCCTCGCGCACCCCGGGGGCTTGCGGATTCCACGCGGAACCCTCGGTGGTATCCGCAGCAGTTAATATGATCCTGGATGAAACCAGCTGATCTTCCAGCGTCAGCAGGTCGGCTGGCGTGGGGCCGCGAGCGATCTTCTCTTGCAGGCTCTTAAATTGATTGCGGGCTTGAATTCTCTCGTTGATGCGATCGACTCCCCGCAGCGGGCCTGCGTCGTCAATCCGTTTGAGCACCAACTCCTGTTTTTCCAGCTGGAGTTGTTTGCTGCGGCGTTCGGTTTTCTTCAGCGCCAGATAGTCCTGCGCTCGCGGTAACAGTGTTTCGAGCGCACCGCCGATTATCTGACTTTTTGTTTTTGCATCCTGATACCATTGAGTCACGCCCGAGGCGCGGTAGCGCCTCTGGAATCGACGAAACTCTCGCATCGCTCGATTGAGCTCGGTATTCGTGAATTCGACGTTATTACCGAGTGTAGTGAGCAGTGCCCGGCGAACATCCGGATGCACGGAGCAGTGCGCGAGCGTCACCTCGATAACCTTGCGAGACTCGTCTTGGAGTCGCCTTTTCTGTTTTGCCGAGAGTGTAGGTTTGGGCTGCGTGGCAGGTTTGTTCGTGGCGGCGATTGCATTATCGAGTCGCGACTCCAAGTGCATGATCTGGGCGACACCGACGCGGCCGGCGTAAATCAACCCGACACATAACAGCAAGCTGAAGAGTAGATTGTTACGCACAAACCGTTGAATTTTATAGCGGCTGCTTGCAGCGCTCCCATAGGCGGCTTCTAGTGTCCGCCCCATGATGCGATTGTCCTCGAAGTCCTTGTACCATTCGACTTTGTTCAATAATCGCATGCGGATGCGACTTTTTTTGTAGGCCTGGATCATCATCAACTCCGGCGTACGGAGTATGCGCAGCACATGATCGGACGGAAAACGGAACTTTTTGGAACGTCCGATTTCCGCGTGGGACTCACATGACTCGGACAGGCCTCCCTTTTCCATGACTTCGATGACAACGGCGGCGGGAGTATATCCATCGTCCGATGACAGCACTACGTCTTCGGTGGTCTCGTAGTCTTCCGGCGTCCCGCTATTATTTTTCTCGGGCTTCTTGCTCCGATTTTTTTCGGACCTCGGTTTTTGATTTTTGTCGCCGTGGGTCATGCTTGACACCCTTTGTTAGACGAGAAAAAGCCCACGAGCCGCCCGAAGACGGCAACGCAGGCTAGGGCGAAATATACCCAGCTCAGGGGGAGCAAGGTATTTCACAAAAACGTAACTCATGATATCCGCGACTGTATCAGTAAGCGTAGTTCACATATGCCGCTTTTCAAGCAGCGTGCGACGAAAGGGTGTACGAGAAAGAGCCGGTATTCGATACCCGCTGGCGGTGCAATCCAGGAGCATGGGATTGCGGCAGGCTCGCCACAGTGATGGGAAATCGCTTTGTTGAGAGGTGGGTCTCAGCGCGACAGCCAGTCGCCCTTCCGATGGACCTCCGGGCTACTATAAATTCGGCCGGGAAGGTACTCTTCGTTTACTGTCGATAATGTCGTTGCTGGGTTGCACAACCAAAAACCTCGCGTCCATATTGTTTCGTATCTATCCCAACGAACCTGGATAACTGATGCTGCTGGATGTTGCGACAAGAATTGAATGGCGCGCGGTACGGCCGTGGCCGCGTCTGGAAGCGGGCGAAATCCACCTGTGGCGGGCCGGTCTCGATGTTGACGAGAAAAGCCGGCAAAGGTTCGCAGCGTCGCTGTCGGCTAGAGAACGGGAACGGGCGACAAGATTGCGAATGGCGCGGCATCGGCACCGATATATCGCCGGCCGAGGTACCGCGCGCGAGTTGTTGAGTCATTATCTAGATAGACCGCCATCCACGATTCGCTTCGAATTGGGGCCCTATGGCAAGCCTGCAGTCCCAAATCGTGTTGCAGGGAAGCAACTTTGCTTTAACTATACTGATTCACAGGATATGGCGTTGTATGCCTTTGCTTACGACTGCGAGTTGGGGGTCGACCTGGAGGGTCTCGCCCGGAAGATAGAATACGAGCGTATCGCGTTGCGTAAGTTCTCCGATCGCGAAAGCAAAGCCTTGCTGGAATTTTCGGATAGCCAAGGCAAACAAGCTTTTCTTGCCTGCTGGACTCGCAAAGAGGCGTACGGCAAGGCCAAGGGTTTTGGAATTTGTTATCCGCTGGATAGTGTCGATTTATGCACGGACTGTACAACGCCTTTCATGACTATCACAGATGGCGCCTTACCGGATGGAGGCGAATACTGGACTTTGCAGCAGTTTTATCCCAACGACAACTTTGTCGCCGCGATTGTATATGCCGGGGACGCCCGCAGGTTGCGTTATTTCGATTACTAAAAAATAAAAATAGGTCAATATAGGGGGTCGGAGTCTGTGACTCCGACCCCCTATATTGACCTAAAACTCGCTTGTACACGACGCTTTTTACAGACTGGAAAATTAAACGCGGCTTGGGTACATTCTGTCACGGCGAAGCCCTCCTTTAATTCTTTTCCAGCAAATTGAATTATAAGGGAATTAAAGGCTTCGCCTTTTTTATTCGGGCTAGCTGGCCGATTTTCCTATTCTTGTGTTGCCGGTTTGATCCAACCGAGCCACCGATATACCCAAACACCAAGACGTTCGCGTATCACCAGGGTCGTAAGCCACAACGATTGCACATTGGGTAGCCAGTCGAGAACCGCGGGATGGGTGTCTGGCAGGTCGTATTGCGCAATCATGACATCGGTCACCGCTGGAATCGCATCGATCCCCAAGGACCTAAATACGGCCAAGGCTCTGGGCATGTGTAGCGCAGAAGTTACGAGTAGAATCTTGCTGATGTCTCGCTCGTTGAGGATTTGTCTGCTCTCGAGGGCATTTTGGTAGGTGTTGCGACTCTTTCCCTCGGTGATGATGGCGTCTTTGGGGACTCCCCATTCTTGTAAGAGCTGCGCGACATAAAACGATTCCGGCTTCACTCCCGGTTGCGGAAATACGTTACCGCCGGAGACGATAATCATCGGGGCCTTTGCCGCTCGGTACAAGCGCGCCGCATGCAGGATGCGATCGGCGGAGCCCGACAAATCCGCCGACACCCTGGGTGGTGCCGGAAGCCCCACTACCCCCGCCAGCATCACAATGGCGTCGGCCGGTGGTGTGCTCTCGGGAGACAACGGTAGGTGAGTGCGCTCAATGTCTGCGGCCAGATGGTTGGCGATTGTCGGGTTTCCCGCTACGCTGAGGATCGCGATCAACAGCGAAAGCATGACGCCTGCGGCGGTCGATTTGCGAAGCGCAAGCAACAACAGTGCGATCAGGCCAAATCCAACCGCGATATTCAGAGGGTATACAAATAGCGGCAGGACCTTGGACAAAGAGATTGCATTCATTGAGTCCGAACAATTGAGGATCAGTCGGCCAAGATCTGCGCCTTGGTGATGATTACATCCAGTTTGGGGATATCTTCGTGAAAACCAGCGCGGGTGGTTTCGACCGCAGCGATCTTATCCACCACATTCATCCCCGCGACCACTTTAGCGAACACTGCGTATCCCCAACCTTTCGCGTCTTTTCCCGTGTGATCCAGAAAAGCGTTATCCTTGAGGTTGATAAAAAATTGAGAACTGGCGCTGTCGGGATCATTTGTGCGCGCCATAGACAGTGTGCCACGATCATTTTTAAGTCCGTTGTCCGCCTCGTTCTTGATTGGGTCGCGGGTAGGCCTCTCCTTCATGCCAGGCTCAAAACCGCCGCCTTGAATCACGAATCCGGGTATCACGCGGTGCATGATGAGCCCGTCATAAAACCCGCCGTTAACGTAATCGATAAAATTCTTTGCGGTGACCGGTGCTTGATCGTCGAACACCTCAATGTCAATGACGCCGTGGTTTGTGTTAAATCTTACCATCGTATTGTCCTTGTTGATTGTTTGAGCTTGCGGCGAACTGATTACGAGGACTGCAATTGCCGTACCGAATAATAAACCTGACCAGCGCATAAGGTATGCTCCTTTTCAATTGTTTTCGAGCTTGAGAATGTAGACCCACTGCTTGTCAGTTACCGGCAAGATAGAAAGCCGGGTGCCGCGTTGTAACAAGCGCATGTCTTGGAGTGTTTCGTGTGTCTTGAGTTCCTGTAATGTAATGGTCCTTTTTAATTTTCGTACCAGTTTGACATCAACCATGAACCAACGAGGATGTGCCGGATCGCTCTTCGGATCATAGTATTTGTGCTTGGAGTCGAACGCGGTAAAGTCAGGGTAAGCTTCACGCGCGATCTTCACCACTCCGCATATGCCAGGCTGCGGACAATTGGAGTGGTAGAAAAATGCCAGATCTCCTTTGCGCATATCGTCACGCATATAATTACGGGCTTGATAGTTACGGATCCCGTCCCAATGATCTATCTGACCCGTCTGCCGGGCAAGATCGTCTATGCCGTAAACATCCGGCTCGCTTTTTATCAGCCAGTACGGCATGGATACCCGTTTGAGACTAATGATCGCAAAGATAAAAGTTTTTACACGGCGAGGAAAGCTTTTTCCGTAACGATGCCGTCTAAACACACATCCCAGGAGTCTTGTGGCACATGCGCAACTTGCTGAAAGGAATGAGCGGCGCCAATGATTGACGGTGAGCGCCAATATTTCCTGGTGTTCAGAAAGGCGAGTGTGCGGTCGTAAAATCCGGCCCCCATGCCGAGCCGGCCGCCGTTTGCGTCAAAGGCGATCAACGGCACGAGAATCAATTGAAGATTTTGGGCGTACAGCAAATCGTGCCGCGCCACCGCCGGTTCCGGGATCCCGAACCGGTTAAGGCGGTTAGCCTGTTTGCGCAGGTGCCGTGCAAAACGCAGTGGGGAACTCGGGAGATTGACCACCGGCAGGTAGCATCGTTTGCCCATGCGCCAAGCCTGCTCGATCGTGGGGCGGGGATCGATTTCACCGTCATTGGGATAGTAAAATGCGACGCGCTGCGCGTTGCAGAAATAGGATAAACGCGATACCTGCCGCAGCAGGCCGTCCGCTGCAGATTGTTGCTCTTGCTGGGAAAGTTGCCGACGCCTGTTACGCATCTGCGCACGTAAACGGCGTTTGTCTGCAGCCAATGATCTACGCTCGATGACGGGAATTAGCGGAGCAATATGATAGAAGTGGCGTCACCCACCTGTGCCGTGCCGCTCTTAATTCCTTGAACCAACAAGGTCCAAGTGGGGGCCTCGGAGACGTATCAGGCTTTCCGTTTATAGGACATGCACAACAACGATCTCTATGCGGCTCCCAAAGTATGATTTAGGTTCTAAGGGTGTTCAGAACAACTCGAACACCGCAGGCGACGCCAAAACTTCTATATCTTTCCGATGTCCCTTTTCGGGACTATCCCCCTATTATAGATTAAGTTGCTCCTGCATTGCCGAGTCCAGCTTCTCCTGCAGCGCTTTCATGCGCTCGCCCAACTCCTCTTTTTCCTTCGCTTCATCGCGAATGCACAATAGTTCGTTCACGACGTTGAGAGCGGCGATAATCGCACACCGCTCCAGACTTACAACCTTTCCGCTTTTCTGAATCTCGCGCATCCTGCTGTCGAGATTCGTGGCGGCCCGCGTCAAAGCGTTACGTTCCTCATCCGGACACGCCACCGTAAATTCGCGCCCCATGATGGTCACTTTCACGCCTTTTGAGGCCGGTTTCATTTGAAGTTTTCTAACGTACGAAGGCGGTCAACAATTGTCTCCAGGCGATTGCGCGCTATCTTGTTCTTCTCGGAAAGTTTCGTTTTCTCTTCAAGCAAGGACTCGCGGCTGGAACGAAGCGAAAGGTTCTCATCCCGCAGTCGACGGCACGTTTGTATCAATTCATCCACCCGCTGTTCCAAACGAGCCAAATCTTGTTCTTGTTCGCTTAGATTCATGACGATCTGAACTATAGGCCTCTGCTTAATGTCGGTCAACGCCTTTTAACGGTTGAAGGAACGTCCTAAATATGGGAACCTTTACCTCACCCCGCAGTTACTTTGTGCTCTGTAAAAATGCTCTTTATAAAGAGGCGCTGACGTTCTCTCAATCATCAACGCGACCGACGTCACTCACTGTTCTCATGATTCTGTTTTCGTTTAAATTTATAGCGTAGCATGAATCCCGTTTTTTCCAATTATGATTATGACCAATTACACGCGGCGTTGTTGCATGCGGGCACGAATCATGGCGCCGCCGAAATTCACGGCATCATTTGCGGCGCTATCTGCAACCAGATAGAGTCCGGACCGCCAGTCGATGTACATCATTTGATCACTGCGGTGGTTGGAGTCAGTAACGAATCGCAGGACGTGCTAGAAGCATCCATCGGATCATTGTACGACAGTAGTCGACAATGCCTGGATGATCGTGATTCGTCATTTGCGCTGCTATTACCAGGTGATGAGCATGAATTGGCGGAGCGCACCGAGGCTGTCGCTCATTGGTGCCGGGGTTTTGTCTTCGGTTTGTTATCCAGCCAAGCCGCAACCATAGATAAACTACCCGGAGACGCGGCGGAGATCGCTCGGGATTTCATGGCGATTTCCAAGGCCGAGGCGGGTGAAGATGGAGGGCAGGACGAATGGGCTTTAGCCGAGATAGAGGAGTATGTTCGAGCGGGCGTGCAACTGATCTTTGAGGAGCTGCAAGCGCATGCCCGGTAATACTACAGGCCAAAAGGACAGAGTAAATATGATCGGCAGGCGGGTATTTGAGCGCAGACGTCAGGAAGTGATGCAACTCATGGGCGATGGAATCGCCGTTATCGCCACTGCGCCGGAAAGAATTCGTAATCGGGACGTCCATTATCGATTTCGCCCAGACAGCGATTTTTTCTATCTGACGCATTTCCCCGAACCGGAGGCGGTGGCCGTCTTGTGCCCCGGTAGAGAGCAGGGGGAGTTCGTTCTGTTCTGTCGTGAGCGTGATCCTGAACGCGAGACCTGGGACGGGAAGCGGGCCGGTTTGAAAGGGGCGGCAGAGCTTTATGACGCCGACGATGCGTTTCCGATCGCCGATATAGGGGAAATTCTGCCGGGCATGCTCGAGAATCGCAGTAAGGTCTTTTGTAATGTGGGCAGTTATCCAGATTTCGACATGAAATTGTTGGGCTGGGTCAACGAAGTCAAAGCAAAAACCCGTGCGGGTGTCAACGCGCCGAATGAATTGGTGGACCTTACTCACATCCTCCACGAATTGCGATTGATCAAGCAAACCGATGAAATAAAAGTGATGAAGCACGCCGCGAAGATCTCGACCGCCGCTCATCGCCGCACTATGCAAGTATGTCGTCCGGGAATGATGGAATATGAACTTCATGCCGAACTGGAATATGCGTTCCGCAAAGGCGGTAGCGATTGTCCGGCTTATCCGCCGATCGTGGCTGGAGGCGCTAATGCCTGTGTTTTGCACTACATCGATAACAACGAAGAACTCGTGGATGGCCAGTTGGTGCTGATTGATGCCGGCGCCGAGATCGACTGTTACGCTTCCGATATTACGCGCACGTTCCCAATCAACGGAAAATTTTCGCCCGAGCAAAGGACCATTTATGAGATCGTATTGGCGGCACAGGAAGCGGCAGTCGAGAAGGCCCAGGCGGGCCGCCATTGGAATGAACCCCACGATGCCGCAGTACGCGTTCTGGTTCAAGGCCTGATTGATGAGGGCCTGCTACTCGGCGGCGTCGATGAGCTTATCGAGAACCGATCCTATCGCCGTTTCTACATGCATCGCACCGGTCATTGGCTGGGTATGGATGTGCATGACGTTGGTGACTATAAAGTCGAGGGAGAATGGCGCGAATTGGAACCTGGGATGACTTTTACGGTTGAACCTGGATTGTATATCCCAGATGATGATGACATCGACGCGAGATGGCGGAATATCGGGGTTCGTATCGAGGACGATGTCCTCATCAACCGCAACGGTAATACCATGTTGTCGAAAGATGCGCCAAAGGCCATCGATGAAATCGAGGCGTTAATGCAAGGGTGAGCGGTGAAGAAGATTTAATTGAAAATGGAAAACGACAGTCGCAAGCAATTTGATGTCGCAATCATTGGCGGCGGGTTAGTCGGCGCCAGCTTGACCTGTGCACTGGCCGCGACCCCGCTACGCGTGGCCTTGATTGAGGCAGTGCCATTCAAGTCCGATTCGCAGCCTAGTTACACTGAACGCATGCTTGCGCTCTCGCACGGCACGATGCAAATCCTGTCTGCAATCGGTGTTTGGCCTGCGGTGGTTGCCCGGGATGCGACCCCGATAAAGAGCATTCATATTTCCGACCTTGGCCATTCCGGGTTTACCCGGCTGAGTCATACCGATGCTGACGTCAATGCGCTGGGTTACATTGTGCCGGCGCGGGTATTGGGGGAGGCGCTGATGGCGCGCATGGATAACGTCGAGGTGGAATTTATCTGCCCCGGTCAAGTCACCGGTATCAGCTACGGTGAAAACTGCGCGAATGTGACCGTGCGGACGAACACGGAAGAGACAACGGTGACGTGCGAACTGATTGTATTGGCAGACGGCGGTCGATCATCCGCTCGCGAATGGTTGGGCATCGAGACCGTCAGTCGCGACTATGATCAAACCGCTATCCTGACGACGGTTACACCAGAGCGCGAACATCAGAACAGAGCCTATGAACGTTTCACCGCCACTGGTCCCTTGGCATTATTGCCGACCAGCGGCAACCGTTACGCGGTCGTCTGGACGACAACGTCCAGTCTCGCCCCCGAGCTCATGGGTCAATCGGATGGTGAGTTTCTCGCAAAACTCCAAGCGCGGTTTGGATACCGTGCGGGCAAACTGCGCAATCTGGGCGAACGATCCGCGTATCCGCTGTCGTTGGTGCGTGTGCCGGATCCGATCGCGCGCCGGGCGGTGGTGATCGGCAATGCCGCACACACCATTCACCCGGTGTCTGGACAGGGGTTTAATCTTGGCTTGCGTGACGTAGCGGTGTTGGCCGAAGTCCTGAATGAGGCCGCGCGAAACCGCGATGACATAGGTTCGAACCCGGTATTACGCGGATACGCCGAATGGCGGCACGACGATACGCGTGCAACTGTTACCTTTACCGATGGCCTGATAAAGCTTTTCTGCAATGAGTCGCTACCCTTGGCTTTCGTGCGGGGTGTCGGGATGATTGCGGTGGACATCTTTCCGTCTCTGAAGCGAACCCTGCTTCGACGCACGATGGGTTTGGCGGGACGGGTCCCACAACTCGGTCGCGGTGTACCTTTGGAGTAGGCGATGGGTGAGTGCGATGTGGTGATTATCGGCGCTGGGATGGTCGGCGCGACCTTGGCTAATGCTCTAGCGCAGCGAGATATCAGAATCACGGTTATCGATACGGGCGCCCCCCCCGTTGTTGATCACAACCAATACGATCTGCGGGTCAGCGCACTGGGCCGCGCGGCGGAGTGTGTGTTTCGCAACCTGGGCGTATGGTCCGCGATCCGCGCACAGCGGGTGTCGCCATTTCGCAAGATGGTGGTGTGGGATGCCGGGAGCTCGGGTGCCATTACCTTCGATGCCGCGGACGTCGGCGAACCACAGCTGGGGCATATCGTCGAGAACAGCGTGGTCATCGACGCCCTGCATCAGAAGCTCGACAACTATCCCAATGCCGATGTGCTATGGGCCACTGAAGTGGAAAAAATCGCATCCCGCCGCGACGCGGTTACAGTAGGTTTTAAGGGTGGTGAATGCACGGCGGCTCTGGTGGTCGGTGCCGACGGTGCCGGCTCTTGGGTGCGCAAGCACCTGCGCATCGGGGCGCGGGGAACGGATTACGACCAGCGTGCCATTGTGGCTCAGGTGCATACGGAACGGCGCCATGGACGCACCGCCTGGCAACGATTCTTGCCGACTGGACCACTGGCTTTTTTGCCGTTGGCGGACGGAAGTTGCTCGATTGTATGGAGTTGTGACCGGCCGTTGGCTGATGAGTTGATGACGCTGACGGACGAGTCGTTTATGCACAGGTTGGGCGAATCTTTTGAATTCAGATTAGGCGGCATCAGCGCGATCGGTGAACGCAGGTGGTTCCCACTGGCGCGCTCATATGTGGAAGACTACATCGCAGCTCGTTGCGCGCTGATCGGTGATGCTGCCCATACTGTGCATCCGCTCGCCGGCCAGGGTGCCAACCTTGGCGTCGCGGATGCCGCTGTCCTGGCGGAAGTGGTAGCCGGTGCCGCGGGTAAGGACATCGGAAGCCGGTCTGTATTAAGGCGTTATGATCGTTGGCGCAAAGGTGAAAACATGTTGATGATGAATGCGGTGCATGGACTGCAAAGGCTATTCCAGATCCGCGTCTCCCCGATACCTCAATTGCGGGGCCTCGGGCTGAGCCTGACCGATGCTTCGGGACCCGTAAAACGATTAATTGTACGTCGTGCCATGGGCCTTGGCGGTGATCTTCCAGACCTCGCCAAGTGCTCGATTTTCGAAGTTGATCAATAATCAGCAACGATATGCAGTTTCTGAATCTACTCGCAATACTCATTACGCTTGCCGCCGTATTCAGTTACCTCAATCATCGGTTGATTGGATTGCCGACCACGATTGGGGTCATGCTGATCGCTTTGATCTTTTCGCTGGCGTTGATCGGATTGAAACTGATGGGCATCGGAGAATTCGAATTGCGGGCCGAATTGATGCTGTCGCAGATCGACTTCAGCAAAGTGTTGATGCACGGAATGCTGAGCTTTCTGCTGTTTGCGGGCGCATTGCATGTCAATTTGGAAGATCTTGCCCAGTTCAGGTGGATAATAGCCAGTTTGGCGACAATGGGTGTCGTTTTGTCTACGTTTTTTGTCGGCACCCTGATTTGGATCTTATTGACGCTGCTCGATTTTGATATTGCTTATATGTATTGCCTGTTGTTCGGTGCGCTGATATCACCAACGGATCCCATTGCCGTGATGGCAACATTAAAAACCGTCGGCATCGCAAAAAGCTTGGAGACCAAGATTACCGGCGAGTCACTGTTCAATGACGGTGTCGGTGTAGTCATATTCTTGGTGTTGCTGAGTCTGGCGTACAGTCCTGAAGAAATATCCGCCGGACAGGCGGCGCTGTTGTTCGTACAGGAAGCGGTGGGAGGTGTGCTGTTCGGCGCGGTGTTGGGCTATATCGGCTATTACCTGCTGCGTACCGTCGATAACTATCAAGTTGAGATTCTTCTCACCTTGGCATTGGTGATGGGTGGATACACCCTGGCGCTTACGCTGCATACGTCGGGTCCTATTGCCATAGTGGTGGCGGGTCTGTTGATTGGGAACCAAGGCAGGGTGCTGGCTATGTCCGACCAGACCCGGGAACACCTCGACACATTCTGGGAGCTGATCGATGAAATCTTAAACGCAATCTTATTTGTACTCATCGGGCTCGAGATGCTGATCCTGGATTTCTCCGCTGGCTATATCGTGGCGGGGTTGCTCGCCATTCCCCTGGTGTTGATGTCCCGGTTTTTCAGTGTGGGCATTCCCGTCGGATTGCTACGGATAAAGAAGGAGTATAGTCCCCATGTGGTCAAGATCCTGGTGTGGGGAGGCTTGCGTGGCGGCATCTCAGTGGCATTGGCATTGTCGCTGCCGGTGGGCGAAACACGAGATGTATTCTTAGTCATGACGTACATCATCGTCGTGTTCTCGATATTGGTGCAGGGACTCACTATCGCTCCGATGTTAAGACGGCTGGGCGGCTGACCCGGTCATTGCCCCCGGGATCGCGTATGACGGTGAAGAGACTAGTCCTGCGCGTCGTCGCAGGGTTGGGCGACGGGCCGCCGCGCCCGGGGGGAGCTGTAGCTATCTGTGCCGTGAAGCGGGGACTACCAGCCAAATCCATACAGATTGTTGAGCAGAGTCGCGAATCCTTGGTACTCATCCTTATCCGTTGCCACCATGTATTTACCGTCGGCGAAGCGTTCGCGAAGTCTTTTGGTTGCCACCAAGCCGCGTGGCGACAGCAGCGTTGCACGGATAACGCTTTGAATATTTTCCGGGATACGCGGACCGGCAGAAATTGCTTGCCGTGGTAGGGGTTCGCTGAGATAGAGGATCCTTGTTACACCTTTAGTGTCACCGTTGTTCAGCGTTGCATACAGGTCGGCCGGTATGGCCGCCCCTCGGCAGTTGCCCTTGAGAAGTTCTGCGAAGATGTTCATGAATCCGTTTACTTCAAATATCTGTGGCTGGCGAACCGGATTCGTGAATTGCCTTTGCAGGGTGAGGGTGGCCAGGTTTGGCGGGGCGTGGGCGCACACTTTGTGACCGGCGAGATCGGTAAGATCAAATACGACTTCATCGTCGTTTCTGGCGACGATCACGAAGTCCAGGTTGCCCGGCAATCTTACCAACGGGGAATGGCCCAGCCGAGCCACTCTCCAACTGACGAAGTGCGGACCATCAAAGAGCAAATCATATTTCCCCTCGCGCATGTCCTTCATGTACGACAGCCAATTATCCGCGTGACGGTAAGTAAACCGGCTGCCTGTCGCTTTGGTGAGGAATGCAGCAATGGGGCCATAGTCTTGTCGACCGTCCTCGGCGGTTTCGCGAGGAGGTGCGGAAAACACGTAAGAGTCCCCCACGCAGAACTGAGAACAGGTCAGTCCGAGTACGAACACGGTTCCGGCTGCGAGTTTCACCAGATTTCGATGCGGCTTCGTTGGTAATAGGGCGGCAATCATAGGCGTGAAGCGGTTTATTGTTCAATCCGTTAATGCAACTATTATTGCTAATAATTGTTACTAACGTTATGGTTTCTGTTACCGATTCATTGCTCAGGGGCCCGTCAGTGTCTTCCAGTGCCGAATTGAAAAAGGCCGGTCTCAAGACCACGCTACCACGGCTCAAGATCTTGAGTATGCTGGAAAGCACCAATACTCGTCATATGACGGCTGAAGACGTGTACAAGAGTTTGCTGGAATCCGGAGAGGAAATCGGTCTGGCGACTGTGTACCGGGTGCTAACTCAATTCGAAAACGCAGGGTTGGTGATCAGGCACAACTTTGAAGGCGGTCGTTCGGTGTTTGAACTCAATGATGAAGGTCACCACGATCATTTGGTATGCATGGAATGTGGCGACGTGTTCGAGTTTTGTGACAAAGCGATAGAAGAAAGGCAACGGAAAGTCGCGGACGAGTCGGGATTTGTGCTCGACAATCATTCTTTGCATATGTACGGGGTCTGTGAGGGAATGCGGAAGAATGGAAAGTGTTCCATCAACAAGAAAAAACTACCGGGAATTCTTACCACCAGCAAACGACGCTGAGTTGCCTAACCCTTATATTGCATCCAGGCGCCCCGCCGCACGATCCCTTCGCCATCATCAGTCATCCGAGGTCCAATCAATGGGCTACACATTGCCGTTGGTGTGGTCGACGTAGGTTGTCGCGCGGCTGTGCGCGATGGCACGGCTCAGCAGTATTACCGGCAACAGTCCAACCAGCACAATAGCGATCGACGGAATCGCCGAATCGGCTAAACGCTCATCGGACGCCAACTCGAAAGCACGCACCGCCAACGTATTAAAATTGAACGGGCGTAGTATCAAAGTGGCGGGCAGCTCTTTGAGAATATCGACAAACACGATTAGGCCGGCGGTTAACAGACTGCCGCGCATTATCGGAATATGTACTCGGCGCAGGACTTCTTTGGGGCGATAACCCAGCGATCTCGCCGCATCATCCATAGACTCTTTTATCTTGGCCAGTCCCGACTCCACTGTCTGTAACGAAACTGCGAGGAAACGGACCATGTATGCGAACACTAATGCGAAAAGCGTGCCGCTGAAAAACAATCCGGTAGAGACGTCGAATTGATTTCGAAGCCAGGAATCTATGCTGTTGTCCAACCACCCTAACGACAGCATGACGCCGACCGCTATGACGGTGCCGGGTATTGCGTAACCCATACCGGACACCCGCGCTGCGGAAATGACAACCTTGTTCGGTGACAGGCGTTTGCCATAGGCGATGAGCAGGGCAATCATCACTGCCAAGATTGCGGCGCCTGCAGCCAGTGTGATGCTGTTGCGGATCAGCAGGTAAAACTCCGCGTCAATCATCTGGTCAGCGGTGCGGTACGCCCACCATAATAATTGTCCTGTTGGTAGCACGAATCCCAGCACCAACGGCAGCGCGCACGCGCAGATCGCCGCAGTGGCTCGCCACCCTCCCAGACGCTGCACATTCAGCGGCTGAGAACGTATACCTACATGATGATATCTGGCTCGCTTGCGAGACCAACGCTCGAGCACTATGAGCAAGAATATGAAGCTTAGAAGCACAGAAGATAATTGTGCCGCCGCCGCACTATCCCCGAGCCCGAACCAGGTGCGAAATATTCCGGTGGTAAAGGTGTCAACGCCGAAATACTGCACCGTGCCATAATCCGCCAGGGTTTCCATCAATGCCAGCGACAGTCCCGCGATGATGGCCGGTCGCGCCATCGGTAGTCCCACACGACGGAAACTTTGCCACGCGGTGCATCCCAACAGGCGGCTGGCGTCGGTCACGGATACAGATTGTTCAAGGAACGCGGCGCGAGACAATAGATATACATAGGGATAAAGCACGAACGAAAGCACGGCCATGGCACCCGGCAGTGATCGGATGTCGGGAAACCAGTAATCTCCATAAGACCACGCAAACCACGCTCGCAGCTGATACTGTAGAGGACTCGCATAATCCAGCATGCCGGTGTAGGTGTAGGCCGTGATGTAAGCCGGCATGGATAACGGCAGCAACAAGGCCCATATCAGGGTGTCCCTGCCTGGAAATTGATACTGAGTTGTCAACCATGCCGATCCGACGCCCAACAGCAGGGTGCCGACACCGACGCCAACCATCAATAGCAGTGAGTTGGTAATGTAATCCGTTAATACAGTAGCTAACAAATGCCTCCATACATCACCAGCCGGCTGAAATACAAAACTCAACACCACCAAAATCGGCATTGCGAGTAATGCGGATACAGCCGCCACTCCAAGACTCCAACCGTGATGGTGCCACCAGAATAACGGAGAGGCTTCCGAAACCGCATTGGTGCTCGGCTGTGCCGGATATGACACCGGACCGTCTACCTCCAGCCGGCCCGATCCATTAGTTTGACTGCGGCGCCGTTGTATTTGCCAAGCAGCGACAAGTTAATTGCGTCGCCTTTGAACTTGCCCCATTGTTTCAGTGTGTCACTGGGTTCCATGCCTGCTTTAACAGGATACTCATAGTTGCTGTCGGCGTAATAACGTTGCGCTTTGTCGCTGACCAAATATTCAAGTAGTTTAAGTGCGTTGTCCTTGTGCTTGGCGAATTTGGTCACCCCGGCGCCGCTCACATTTATGTGCGCACCCCTGCCATTCTGGTCTGGCCATATGATGCCGATCTTCATGGCCGCTTCACGTTCCCGCTGGTCCTTTTTAGACGTCGCCATGCGCGCAAGGTAGTAAGTATTTGCGATCGCAATGACACATTGTCCGGCGGCGGCAGCCCGGATCTGATCGCGATCGCCACCTTTTGGCGGACGCGCCAGGTTTTCCACCAATGCCCGGGCCCATTGTTCTGTTCGTTGCTCACCGATGGCAACAATCATCGATGCAACCAGTGACTGGTTGTAGATGTTGCCGGAAGAGCGGACGCAGATCTTGCCCTTCCATCTGGGATCCGCTAATTCGTCATAGCTTGTCAGCGTGCTTGGATCGAGTTTGCCGATCGCGTACATAATGGGGCGCGCCCTTAATGACAAACCGAACCAGTGGTTATCAGGGTCTCTGTAGATGGCGGGCACAGATTCCTGCAGCAAGTCCGAATTGGCGGGCTGTAACAACGCGGCAACTTTCGCCCGATGTAAGCGTCCAGCGTCCACCGTGATGAGAAGATCGGCGGGTGTGTTGGCGCCTTCGGTTTCCAGGCGTTTTAGCAGTGCGTCGGCCTTGCCGGTGACTAGATTGACGCGAATGCCCGTTGTGTTGCTGAATTCATCCAGCAGCGGTTTGATAAGGGCCTCTTTGCGAGCGGAGTACAGATTGACCTCTTGTGCGTAACCGATACTCAAGCCGAGTAGCATGACACCAAGCGCGGAACTCAGAAATCGGGGGGTTTTCATGTTATCGCTTCCTCTTCAAGCTTACGTATTAGCGTAATTTTAAAACATATTAATAATAATGCAAATAATAATCGTTATTATTCGTGTTACAGAGCGTCTTGGCATACGCACCTGCGGCCAGTATAGTTTCACCTTGGGCCAAACGGTCACCGGAAGACGACCGCTAGTTTTCGGTTGCAGCCCGGGATTCATGCGATGACTGCGGTCGAGATTGATGTCCGGGCTCGGATTCGAGTAGATTGGCCGGGCGCCGCGACGCCACCGCGACCGGTAACCCGCAGGCGTGGTGTGCCACACGGCATACGGAGTGTGGCGCCGAAGGTATGCAAGCTTTCAGGTACGCGGACAGAGGGGGCGGTGGCTGTCCAGCCATCGCCCTTTTCTACTGTTTACGATGCGTTCAAATTAATGAACAAAAATGAATCAAAAAACACCACTTTTCGAACTACATCAACAAACGGGCGCGAAGATCGTCCCTTTCGGCGGCTGGGACATGCCGCTTCATTACGGGTCCCAAGTCGAAGAACATCATAAGGTCCGCCGGGACGCCGGCATGTTTGATGTGTCACACATGGCGCGAGTGGATCTGCATGGGAAGGGGGTGCGTCAGTTTCTTCGGTGTCTGGTCGCTAACAACGTTGACAAGCTCACGGTGTCTGGGAAAGCGCTATATTCGTGTATGTTGAATGTACGAGGGGGTGTCATAGACGATCTGATAATCTATTTCCTGCGCGATGATTGGTTTCGACTGGTCGTGAACGCGGCCACCCGAGACAAGGATTTGGCGTGGATCGAAGATCAAGCGAAACAAGCGCACGAGGTGGAGATCGAACCACGGCCGGATTTGGCGATGATTGCGGTCCAGGGTCCCAACGGCCGTGACAAGACTTGTGTTGCGCTGGGTGATGCGGTAAAGGGAGCGACTGCCGATCTTAAACCGTTCTCTGCCGTCGAAATCAACGATTACTTTATCGCTAGAACAGGCTATACAGGTGAAGACGGATTCGAGATCCTATTACCCAATGAACGGGCGCCAGATGTGTGGCGCGCATTGCAACGGGCGGGGGTCGCGCCCTGCGGTCTGGGAGCACGCGATACGCTCCGGTTGGAGGCTGGAATGAACTTATATGGAGCGGATATGGACGACGACACCACGCCCTTGGAATCGGGTCTGACATGGACTGTAGCCTGGGAACCCAAGGACCGGGATTTTATAGGACGTCAGGCGTTGGTGAAACAGCGCGAACGCGGCGTGACGCGTAAGTTAGTGGGGCTGTTGTTGCTGGATAAGGGCGTGTTGCGCAGTCATCAACAAGTTACCTGCGCGGCGGGTCGGCAGGGCGAGATCACCAGCGGTACGTTTTCGCCCACACTGGGCCGTGCCATTGCGATGGCTCGTGTACCCGCTGAGGTGCAGATCGGAGACTCGTGTCAGATCGAGATTCGCGGAAAGCGTTTGGATGCGCAGGTTGTCAAGTATCCGTTCGTGCGTCACGGCAAGAGTTGTTTACCGGAGCTTCGACTATAAGAAATGCAACGCTCAATTGAAGGAGAGAGAGAGATGAGTGCAATACCCGAGGAGTTGAGATACACCAAGACCCATGAGTGGTTGCGGATGATGGAAGATGGTCATGTTGAGATCGGTATAACGGAACACGCGCAAGATATGATGGGCGACATGGTATTCGTGGAACTTCCAGAGGTCGGCACTGCCGTAAGCACCGGTGAGGATTGCGCAGTCGTGGAGTCGGTAAAGGCGGCGTCCGACGTTTATGCGCCGGTAGGCGGAGAGATCGTAGAGGTAAATAGCGAATTGGCCGATGCACCGGAGACGATCAATCAAGACCCCTACCAACGGGGATGGCTGTTTCGTCTGCGCCCCGCTGATCCAGCGGAAACCGGCAAGCTTCTCGATTCTGCGGGCTATGAACGAGTCGTTGCGGCGGAATCTTAGTCTGCGCGAGCAACAATAGGCGAATCGGTCATGCCCTTTATCCCTCATACTGAATCAGAAGTTAGAGCGATGCTAAACGTGATCGGTGTTGACGCGATCGCAGACCTGTTTGACGAGGTCCCGGAAGCTATACGCGCGCAATCATTGTCCTTCGTGCCGTCGGGTGTCAACGAGATGGAGATCGGGCGATTGATGACAGAGCGGGCGAACAAGGACGGTTTATATGTGAATTTCATCGGCGGCGGTGTTTCCGAACACCACATACCCGCCGTGGTTTGGGAATTGACGACCCGCGGCGAGTTTTATTCCGCCTATACGCCATATCAGGCGGAGGCCAGTCAGGGTACGCTGCAGCTGCTCTATGAATTTCAATCCATGATGGCGAGTTTGACCAATTTGGAGGTCTCCAATGCATCTCTTTACGACGGTGCGTCCGCATTGGCGGAGGCGGTCCTCGCGGCGGTACGCGCGAAGAAGAAAGCAACCAAGGTTTTGATCCCCACTACGATCGCCCCGGTATACCGTCAAGTGGTTGATACCATTGTCAAGAATCAAGGTATTGAACTCGTCGAGTTGTCGTTCTCCGAAGTCGATGGTCACACTCCGATCGATATTGTGTCTCAATTAACGACCGACGACGTTGCCGCGCTCGTTGTACCACAGCCGAACTACTTCGGTGTCCTGGAGGACGTCGATGCATTGACCAATTGGGCGCATGATCACGGCTTGCTGGTAATCGGACTGGTTAATCCCATCGCGATGGCCTTACTCAAGCCACCCGGACTTTGGGGTGAACAAGGCGCGGATATCGCGGTGGGTGAGGGACAACCTCTCGGTGTGCCTTTAGCATCCGGTGGACCTTATTTTGGCTTCATGTGCTGCAAGCAGAAATTGATCAGACAAATGCCGGGACGTATCGTCGGGCGCACCGTGGATACGGAAGGCAAGCCCGGTTTTACGCTTACTCTCCAGGCGCGAGAGCAACACATCCGGCGATCGAAGGCGACTTCCAACATCTGTACGAATCAAGGTCTGATGGTTACTGCGGCGACAATCTACATGGCACTGTTAGGTCCTGACGGACTGCACCGTGTGGCCGCAAATTGTCACGCTAACACCAGGCACCTGCTGACGTCGCTTGCCAAGATCGAAGGTGTCGAAAAACTCTTCGACCGGCCGTTTTTCCACGAGGGGGTATTGCGATTGACGCAGGATCCGGCAGCTATATTGAAGGCACTGGAGGCGCAAGGCATTGTTGGGGGTATCGATCTCAGCCCGCACTATCCGCAGCTAGGAAACGCCTTGCTCGTATGTGCTACCGAGACTCGTACCGACAGCGATATTGGTAACTACGCGACACACTTGGAGCGCATTATGTCGCGCCGGCGGCTGGATCCGCCTTGTGCGCAGAAGGTCGCCGGTTGAGTACTGTCGTTTTCGTGCGGCTCGTAACGCAACGCAACTGAATTTAAAAATAGCATTCACAACAGCGAGGAGATAGACATGGCACAAGTAACACTGAAAGGTAACGCAATCAACACCAATGGTGATCTGCCGAATGTGGGAAGCGACGCTCCTGGGTTCGCGTTGGTCGATGGCGATCTCAACGACGTTTCGCTTGCCGATTTTGGCGGCAAAAAGAAACTTCTCAATATCGTTCCCAGTCTGGACACGCCGGTTTGCGCCGTTTCTACGAAAAGATTCAATGAACAGCTTAAGGGCCGCGATGATCTTGTCGTGCTCGTCATTTCTGCCGATCTGCCATTCGCTCAAGGCCGTTTCTGCGAAGCGGAAGCGACCCACGAAGTAAAGACTTTGTCGATGATGCGCAGCCGCAACTTTGCAAAGGACTATGGCGTACTGTTGGTAGACGGTCCGTTATCCGGTATCACCGCCCGGGCGGTGGTGGTGCTCGATGAGAATGACAAGGTCGTTTACACCGAACTGGTGCCGGAAATTGCGCAAGAACCAGATTATGACAAGGCCGTGCAAGCGCTGGGTTAGTGAAGATATATGCTTATTTTTGAACTGTCGCAACCGACGCGAAGAAATTCCGCGCAATCGCCGCGGGAGAGGCCGGAGATCACAGACATACCCCAGGAGTTTCTTCGTGAAGATCAGGCTTCGCTACCGGAGGTGTCCGAACTCCAGGTGGTGCGTCACTACACGCGCCTGTCGCAACGCAATTTCTCAATTGACACGCATTTCTATCCGCTCGGATCATGCACTATGAAATACAACCCGAGGGCATGTAACAAGTACGCCATGCTCCCGGAGTATCTCATGCGTCATCCACAGTCTGCGGTGACCACCGGTCAGGGTTTTTTGCAATGCCTCCACGAGTTGCAGGAAATACTAAAAGACGTCACCGGCATGAAGGGCGTTTCGTTGACGCCCCTCGCCGGCGCCCAGGGAGAATTCGCTGGCGTGGCGATGATCCGCGCCTATCATGATTCGAGAGATGATCATGGGCGTGATGAAATCTTGGTGCCTGATGCGGCACATGGTACCAATCCCGCGACTGCAACCATGTGCGGTTACAAGGTGCGTGAGATACCTACCGATGCGGATGGTAACGTAGACGTAGAGGCGCTTCGAGCCGCAGTTGGACCGCAGACAGCCGGGCTGATGCTGACAAATCCGTCGACGCTTGGAATATTTGAGAGACACATCCAAAAGATTGCCGATATCGTCCACGAGGCTGGCGGGCTGTTGTATTACGACGGTGCGAATCTCAATGCCATCGTAGGCAAAGCGAAACCCGGAGACATGGGTTTTGACGTGATTCACATGAATCTGCACAAAACCTTTTCCACCCCCCACGGTGGAGGAGGGCCAGGTGCGGGGCCGGTGGGTGTCAATGATCGCCTGTTGCCGTTCTTGCCGATCCCGATCGTCGCGCAGGAGGGCGGTCAATACCGCTGGTTAACGGAGCAGGATTTACCACAAACAATTGGCCGGCTTTCTGCTAACACCGGGAATGCCGGTGTCCTGGTGCGAGCCTTCATTTACGCCCGATTGCTGGGAAAGGAAGGCATGATTCGGGTTGCGGAGTTCGCCACGTTGAATGCCAATTACCTGATGGCGCAATTGCGAAGTCGTGGATTTGACATGGCGTATCCCCAACGACGAGCGGCTCATGAATTTATCGTTACTCTGAAAACCTTGAAGGAGCAAACCGGTGTCATCGCCATGGATGTCGCAAAGCGCTTGCTCGACAAGGGATATCATGCCCCCACGGTGTATTTCCCGCTGTTGGTGCCGGAGTGCTTCCTGATCGAACCTACCGAAACCGAGAGTAAGCAAGAACTGGATGGATTCGCCGATGCCTTGGCGGAAATTCTGGCGGAGGCCAGGCAAGATCCCGAGCTTGTGAAGTCTGCGCCCCACACGACGCCCGTTACTCGGCTCGACGAGGTCAAGGCCGCGCGGGAGTTGGACGTCGCATGGAACAACGAGTGACCGCTTTGCATCCGTCGCCTGTTAAATTCGCTATCACACGCCGTAAATCAGCCCACGCATTGCGTCAAGGCGTACCGCCCATGGCGGGTTCTCCCTCAGCCGCGATTCCAGTGCCGGCGTCCAGCCGCCCGACCCTGCGACCACGCGTAGTGCAAGTCGCTTTGCCGTCGTCCGGGATCCTTGGTGCAACTTACGAATTAGGAAGATAAGGTTTTGCCATGGCGATACTGATTTGTGGTTCCTTTGCCTACGACAACATCATGGTTTTTCCGGATCAATTCAAAAATCACATTCTCCCGGAACAGGTGCATATTCTTAATGTTTGTTTCGTAGTTCCGGAGATGCGTCGCGAATTCGGGGGATGTGCCGGGAATATTGCATATAACCTCAAGTTGTTGGGCGGTGATCCGCTCCCAATGGGCGCGGTAGGGCATGACTTTGGCCCTTACGCAGAATGGTTGAATCAGTGCGACATCCCGCAAAATCATGTAATACGTATCGACGACACATACACGGCCCAAGCCTACATTACCACCGACATGGATGACAATCAGATTACCGCATTTCATCCCGGGGCGATGTCGGCGGCCCATCAAAACCGTATTGAAGAAGCCGACGGCGTGGAGCTGGGCATCGTGTCCCCCGATGGCAGGCAAGCGATGATTGAGCATGCAGAGCAGTTTTCAAAATTGCGTATTCCATTTGTGTTCGATCCGGGTCAGGGGCTTCCCATGTTCGATGTCGAAGAGCTGAAGTCGTTCATTGATCAGGCTACTTACGTCACCGTCAACGACTACGAAAGCCGGTTATTGCAAGAACGTATCGGCGCAAGTTTGCAGGAGATTGCACGCCAAGTGGATGCGCTGATTGTCACCAAGGGCGCTAAAGGTTCTGAGATCTTTACCGACGGTGCGAGTATTGAGATACCCATTGGACCGGTCACCGATCCTGTTGATCCTACGGGTTGTGGCGATGCGTTTCGCGCGGGATTGCTTTACGGAATCACGAACGGTCACAACTGGGAAGATATTGGAAGACTGGCGTCGTTGATGGGTGCGATAAATATTGAACAGCATGGAACGCAGAACCATCGCTTTACGGGCGATGAATTTGCTGAGCGCTTCCAAGAAAGCTTCGGCTACAGTGCCTTCTGAGGTACAGTGGCATTGCAAATTGACACGACTCTGCTATGTTCACGACTATTAAATATGACAAGACTTCGGTGGTGAGATCATGAAAAAGGTGACCGGAATTGGGGGGATCTTCTTCAAAGCGAGGGACCCGGACAGACTCAAAGCTTGGTATGAATCGCACCTCGGTATCGAAGCGAGTGACGAAGCCGGCGCCATTTTCGAGTGGCGCGATCCCGATGATCCGGAAAAATCCGAGTATACCGTTTGGGGGCCGTTCCCCCGGGACACCGAGTATTTCAAGCCCAGCAGTGCGTCCTTCATGATCAACTATCGGGTGCACAACCTCGGGGAGCTCATCGATGAGCTTCGTGAGTCAGGTCTGGAGGTGACGGGGCCTAAGGAACACCCGGAGGGGATTTTCGCGTGGGTCATGGATCCGGAGGGGAATAAGATCGAGTTGTGGGAGCCGTTGGCGGGTACTTAAAGCCAGGTTACGGATCGGGATTAACCCGCCCGGGCGCGGGGTCCCGGACGGTGCTCCCGCATCCAATCGGTTTGATAGCCTTGGACGCTTGGTTTAGGCTACGTGTGCAGCGGCCATAGAGCCGACACGACGACAACGAAACGGATGGAGATGCTTATGTCCGGTTATACCACCAAAGATATCCGGAATGTGGCCCTTGTTGGTCACGCCGGCTCGGGTAAAACTTCGTTAACCGAAGCCCTGCTAAAGCACGCGGGGGCGATCAATAACGCAGGAAGTGTTACCCGGGGGACCACAGTCTCTGACTTCGACCCACTGGAACAAAAACACCAACATTCCCTGCGGTCGACTGTGGTCAACCTGGATTACGGCGCTAAGCACATCAATGTCATCGACACCCCCGGATACCCGGATTTTCTTGGTCAGACCTTGAGTGTGTTACCGGCGGTGGAGACCATGGCCGTCGTGATCAACGCCCAACATGGGGTCGAGATGTTGGCCCGGCGGCTCATGGACTGGGCGAGTGAACAAAGTCTGTGCCGAATGATTGTCGTCAACAAAATTGATGCGGAAGAGGTCAATTTGGAGGCGGTGTTCAAGTCGATCCAGGAGGCGTTCGGAAAGGAGTGCCTGGCCATCAACCTGCCGTCCAAAGGCGCCACTGAAGTGGTTGATTGTTTCTTTAATCCCTCCGGCGAATCAGATTTCTTGTCGGTCGCTGACGCACACACTGCAGTGATTGATCAAACCGTAGAGGTGGATGAGGAATTGATGGAGATGTACCTTGAACAGGGAGAAATTGCCCCCGAGCAGCTGCACGACGCCTTTGAAAAGGCCTTGCGCGAAGGGCACTTGGTCCCTGTTTGTTTTGTCTCGGCGGAAACCGGAACCGGGATCAAGGAATTTTTGGATATTGTTGCGAAACTATTGCCCAATCCCACAGAGGGAAACCCGCCGGCACTCGTCAAGTTGAATGGTTCTGATGAGATATCGATCGAATTGAAGCCGGATCCAGACAGCCACATTCTTGCACACGTTTTCAAAGTTACTTTCGATCCGTACGTTGGGAAACTGGGTATCTTTCGCATTTATCAGGGTACGGTTGACAAGGATAGTGAGTTGTTTATCAACGACGGCCGCAAGGCATTCAAGGTAGGTCATTTGTTCGCGTTGCAGGGAAAGAAGAACGATGAGATTCCCCAAGGCATTCCCGGTGACATCTGCGCAATTGCCAAGGTGCCGGACGTTCGATTTAATGGCATTTTGCATAACTTCCACGATGAGGACGACGTGCATCTTAAACCGATGAATTTCCCCATGCCCCTGGCCGGACTTGCGGTATTGGCGGAGAAGCGCGGTGAAGAGCAAAAGCTTTCAGAAGCCCTGGAAAAGCTGTCGGAGGAAGATCCTTGCATCAAGATTGAACGCGATTCGGCGGCAAATGAAACCGTTTTGCGCGGATTGGGCGATTTGCATTTACGTACCGCCATAGAGCGCATGGAGGAGCTCTACAACGTGTCGGTCCAGACCAAGCCGCCAACGGTGCCGTATCGTGAGACGATCACCAAGAAGGCGGAGGGGCATCACCGGCACAAGAAGCAAACCGGTGGCGCGGGTCAGTTTGGGGAAGTGTACTTGAATGTGGAACCCCTGGACCGTGGGAGCGGCTTTGAGTTCGTGAATAAGGTAGTGGGTGGTGTGATTCCCTCGGGTTATATACCCTCGGTCGAGAAAGGCGTGCGGCAGTTACTGGGCTCCGGCGCCATCGCCGGTTTCCCGGTTCAAGACATCAGGGTCACGGTGTACGACGGCAAATACCATACCGTGGATTCCAATGAGATCTCGTTTATCACCGCAGGTCGCAAGGCTTTCATCGACGCTATTTCGAAAGCCAAGCCGATTGTGCTGGAGCCGATCGTCAACCTCGAGATCACAATCGCGAATGATCATATGGGTGATATCACCGGTGATCTGTCCTCGCGACGAGGGCGGGTTTCCAACACTGACGTTGTGTCCGGCGGCATGGTCACCGTCAAAGGGCAAGTACCGTTGGCGGAGTTGAGCGATTACCAATCGCGCTTGAAATCGATGACCGGTGGCGAAGGTTCATTTACCATGGAAATCAGCCATTACGAACAGACTCCGGCCACCATTCAAAAGGAAATGGTGAGCAAGTATCAGAACAAGGAAAGCGACTAGCCCGGAATATCAGCTCATCCCGTAGCGATGGGGAAATAGGGGTGATCTGTAACCTGGTGTAACATTCGGCCCCCATTCTTCGCTTCAAGGCGCTGCCTGTTGGTCTATTCGCAAAGTATCGCGCGTGGCGCGCTGTTCATTATTGCGTCCGAATTCCTGATTGCCGCAATGGGGGCGATCATCAAATTCGTGGCCGACGGGCTGTCAAATGAGATGATCGTGTTCTTCCGTAACCTGTTCGGGTTGTTGGCGTTGATCCCTCTGCTCATGCGTGCCGGCGTGCCCGGCCTAAAGACGCGGGTATTTCATCTACACCTCGTACGTGGTTTGGCGGGGGTGGTGGCGATGTATTGTTTTTTCTATACCATCGCTCATATCAAGCTTGCGGATGCGATGCTGCTGAAATTGACGACCCCGATATTGATACCGGTAGTAGCGTTCCTCTGGCTGCAAGAGCGGCTTTCCCGGTTGGTCCGTTTTGCCCTGCTGGTAGGTTCCGCTGGCGTGTTCCTGATTATCAGACCTACCCTCGATCTCAACCTGGTCATGTTGGTCGCCTTGGCCGGCAGCGCGATGGCGGCACTGGCGAAGGTGGCAATCAGGCGTTTGTCGAGTACCGAGCCCGTAGTGCGGATCGTCTTCTATTTTGCGGGGATAGCCGCTGCCGTCTCCGCGGTACCGCTACTTTGGGGGTGGCAGACACCCACCCCCGGACAATGGGGTTTATTACTGACTATCGGACCGCTGGCAACGCTCGCGCAGTTGTGCATGACCCGCGGTTATGCCTCCGCGCCCGCGTCCCGGGTGGGGATCTTTACCTATTCCTCGGTCATCTTCGGTGCCTTCCTCGGCTGGCTATTCTGGGGCGAACTGTGGGATCTGGTGGCGATAGCGGGCGCCGTGATGGTGGCGGGAGCGGGCGCTATGGCCCTCCACAGCACACGCCAGGACATTCCCGACGAGGGCATTGCCTGGGATGACCCACGCACATCCAAACAGAATCACGTACGGAACGGGAAACGCTATGTCCCTAATCCGTAATTTGGGCTTATTCCTCTAGTCCCCAGCCGAACTCCTCGACGATCTCAAACAAATCGGTGTCCGACACGACTCCGACCGGCATCTGTTTTGCCTCGACTACCACGCGCCGGATATTGTGCTGCGACATTATCGACGACACCGTCCTCAAGTTTGCGTCGGCAGGCACCGTCAACAACGGCCGGCTGGTAATTTTGTCCACTTTCACCTTAGTCGTAGACTGCTCACGACCCACAATTTTCGTGACAACATCGCGTTTGGTCATAATGCCCCATTCGCCGGCGTTATTGGGCTGGACCAATACATAGCTGATGTCCGCCTCACGCATCTTGTGCATGGCATCTTCGACGCTGGTATCGGAGGGCACGCTGATTACCGGTGACATAACACCGGCGGCAGTGCTCGGATGGCGTCCGGACTCCTTCATGGCTTCCAGAGGATTGGCGATACGCCTCTCTTCGCGGGCCTTGCGTTCCGCCTCCAGGGCCTCACGGCGTTCCCGTTCGAAGCGGGCAAGGTCCTCGGCGTCGCCGGTGATTTTCGCGATCAGGGCATCGGCGAAGGTGCTCGTCGACACCGTATGAGCTCCATCCATTTGTCTGGCGAAATCGTAGGTGACGAACTTGTCCCCGATTACCTTGGGATAAGCGGCATTGATTAGGTCCGCAGCTTCTTTCCAACCCATGTACTCGAGCATCATCACCCCTGACAATAATAATGAGCTGGGATTGACCTTATTTTGGTTGGAGTATTTGGGTGCGGTGCCATGGGTGGCCTCAAACACCGCCGCATCATCCCCGATGTTGGCGCCCGGCGCGATGCCTACGCCGCCCACTTCGGCCGCCACCGCGTCGGACAGGTAGTCTCCGTTGAGGTTCATGGTCGCGAGCACGTCAAACTCCGCTGGCCGCAGTTGCAGAAGCTGAAAAATGATATCGGCGATCCGGTCCTTGATGACGACCTTGTCTAGAGGACGTTTACCCCCATGGATATTGTATAATTCCTCCTCCGTAATGACTTCGTCAGCGAACTCCTCCTTTACCAATTCATACCCCCAATTGCGAAAAGCCCCTTCCGTGAATTTCATGATGTTTCCTTTGTGTACCAAGGTCACGCTCTCGCGGTGGTTGTCGATCGCATACTGGAGTGCCTTGCGGATCAGGCGCTTTGAACCAAATGGACTGATCGGTTTAACGCCCAGCCCCGCTTGTTCGAAAAACTGTGCCCCCATCTCTTCACGCAGGAACTTGGCCAGTCTTTCGTTTTCTTCGCTCCCACTTTGGTATTCGATGCCGGCATAGACGTCCTCGGTGTTTTCGCGAAAGATGACCACATCGACCTGCTCAGGCGCCTTCATGGGCGAGGGTACGCTTTGATAGTAGCGAACTGGACGCACGCACGCATACAGATCCAGTTCCTGGCGAAGTGACACATTGAGCGAGCGAAAACCACCGCCTACCGGCGTTGTCAGCGGGCCTTTTATTGCCACTACTACGTCGCGTATCGCATCGAGTGTCTCGTTGGGAAAATAATCTCCGTCATAAAGGGCAGCGGCCTTTTCGCCTAAATACATTTCGCACCAGTGAATCTTGCGCTTGCCTGCATACGCCTTCTCGACCGCGGCATCCCACACTCTGAGGCTGGCATTGGTGATGTCGGGGCCGATGCCATCCCCCTCTACATAACCCACAATTGCCTGGTCTGGTACATGGAGTTTGCCGTTCTTGATGGTGATTCTTTCGCCAGAATCTGGAATCTTGATATGTTGATATGCCATTGTTGACTTTTCTTTATGCCTGATTGTTGGATAGGGTTGTGAAAGCAAGAAGACCCCCTATTATATCGATTAATCTGCGCATAAGAACGCTCTTTAGATATGATTTATTTACCGAGAGACTAACGATGGCTGCAAAAGGCGTGGTTGCGGCCGGACATCCCCGTACCGTGGGGGCCGCCACGGCGATGCTGCGTGCGGGCGGTAACGCCTTCGACGCCGCCATCGCCGCATTTTTTATGGCCTGCGTGGTGGAGCCGGTACTGGCCTCTCTTGGCGGCGGCGGGTTCGCGCTTGCCCGCAACACCCGCGGTGTCGCCAAGGTATTCGATTTTTTCACACAGACTCCCGGCATCCAGAGATCGCTATCAGAGCTCGATTTTTTCCCAGTAGTCGTCGACTTTGGCAGTGCGCAGCAGGAGTTTCACGTGGGGCTGGGTGCATGCGCGGTGCCCGGTTGTGTGCGCGGCATGTTCGACGTCCATCGGCAATTGGGCAGTCTACCGATGCGGGAGCTCGTGCAGCCGGCGGTGGAGGCGGCTCGTGAAGGAATCACGGTGAACGCGTTTCAAGCCTATATCTTCACCCTGGTGCAACCGATCTACATGACTCCCTCTGCCAAGTCATGGTTCGAAAGTCGCGAGCTTGCGGCTCATATTGCGACCGAGGGAGAGACATTAAAGTTTCGAGATCTCGCCGATACCATGGAGATGTTGGCCATCGAGGGGGATGACTTGTTTTATCGTGGTGAGATCGCACAATGCGCAGCCCGGATGTGCGCCGCCGGGGGCGGCCATCTGACCCGCCAGGATTTCGAGACCTATCGCGTCGAACTGCGAAAACCACTACCGACCCGCTATAAGGAAGCGCATCTTTTGCTCAATCCGCCCCCCAGTGCCGGGGGTTCATTGATCGATTTTGGGCTTCGCTTGCTGATGGACGTGGGTATCGGCGAGCTCGCGGCAGGTGGCTACACCTATCTGCGACTGTTGGCCGAGGTGATGCTGCAGACCTCGTTCGCGAGGATCGCGTGTATGGAAACCGCGGGCGTCGAGTTCAACGAATCCGCCGCGCGGGGATTGCTCAGCGCATCATTCATCGATTCCTACAGGACCCAGGTTCTCAATCACCGTCGCGCGTTTCGCGGCACAACCCAAATCAGCGTGATTGACGGCGCGGGGAACGTCGCCACGATGACGATATCCAACGGTGAGGGTTGCGGCACCATAATCCCCGGTTCCGGGGTTATGCTGAACAACATGCTGGGTGAGGAGGATGTAAATCCTGCGGGATTCCATCTGTGGCAACCCTGCCAACGCATGAGCTCTATGATGGCGCCAACTATCGCGTTGTTTCCCAGTGGTCATATCGTCGCTACCGGATCGGGGGGCTCGAATCGTATTCGCACCGCATTATTGCAGTTGTTGATCAACCTGATCGATTACGACATGGACCTGGTTGCCGCAGTGTGTCATCCGCGAATTCATATCGAGGGCGATGTCTTGAACATCGAAGGCGGTCTGGATCCCAGGGTGGTCTCACAACTAACCGCCGAGTTTCCGCAGCATCGCGTGTTCGATGATCGCAATTTATTCTTCGGTGGCACTCACACCGTGATGCGTGACAGCAGCGGACAGTTATGGGGGGAGGGGGATCCCCGGCGTGGCGGGGTCAGCGAAGTCGTCGCATGAGCAACCCCGGCCTGGACTACGAGCCTGTCATCCCCCGTCGCCGGTAATCAACGCATGCGATGCGATCCAATTTTCCCGCTCACATTGCCGGCAGCGACGGAAGTTGGCGGGGGTTATAACCATCGGGTACCGCCATAGCGGCGTTGCCGACGCCGCCTACGACCTTGGTGACGGTCATCACCGATGACACTGGATCAGAAAAGCTCTTCATTTCCACCGGCAGACCTTCGATCTGGATGCCGCTGAAGTCGGGTACTGAACCAGCGAACTGTCCACTGATTTTACTGGCCTTTTGTGATAACCGCTCTCCAAACGCCTGCATTGCCTTGATTGTTTGGTAGTCATCTCCCGGCAGATTCAATTCCGAAGGATCAGCCACACATAGCTGGGCGACTTTTTGACTGTTGCTAAGCAAGTCAATCTGTTGGCACTTCATGTTGTTAATGGTCATGAAGCCCCGCTTGATCAGTTCTTTCTTTGGCGGAGGGGGTGCACCGCCCGCCGGCACTCCAAAGTTACCCATCATCTCCTTCATGCGCGCAGCTTGGTCCGGCGGCAGATTGGCGAGATTGTCAGCCAACTGTTTCTGCACCATCGACATCATCCCCTGCGCACGATCGCTTAGCTCGCTGATTTTTTGTTCGTCGAAGTTCATGTAACTCCGCTCACCGTGATTGATTATCGTTATCGACGAGCGTTCGCGTTTGAATAACAAATCTATCTGCGGATCACCGCCGGCGCCCTTAACAAATAAGGCTCCGTCCTTGATGTACGCAATTTGCGGTCGGGTTTGCGCTGACCCCGCTTCACCGACCGAGAACTCGATTGTAGTGTCAGCACAGACGGTCGTGCTGAACAAGATTGTGGCTATTGCCAGGGTTTGTCGCCGGCTATTCATGCACACTCCTTAGTTCCTAAATGATGTTGTTCTTACGAAATCATCCGATGGGATCGACTGTAGTTTGTTCTAGATGTGAACGCAATTCCTGCAATGACACAATGGGGTCTGAACATTGATGCCCGGAGCACACATAGGCGGTCATTGGCGCGCGTATGGCGCGCTCCTTGAGTATACCCGGTAACGATGATGCGCTACTCGGGATAGTCACCACTATACGACGCGGGGCATAGCCTTGTTGGTACATGCGCGTGGCGTCTTTGAGCGCTGATTTTTCTCCGCGCAGTATGACGATCTCGGGAGGGTACAGATACTCCTCGGCGGCCAGCAGCAACGCGCCGTGGGCTGATGGGTAATTCTTCAGACTTGCGGATAGCGCGCTCAAGGTTTTCTCAGCGGCGCGAAGATATTTCGGTTCCCCCAAGACATGCCCCAAGCGCGACAACACCAGCGCCGCGACACCGTTCCCGGAGGGCATGGCGTCATCCTGGGTGGGCTTGTGCCGATACAAGAGCTTTTCGTGGTCGTCGGAAGTGAAGTAGAAACCACCGTACCGATCGTCTACGAAATGCTGCAAGATGATATCGGTCAACGCGATGGCAAATTCAAGATCGCCATCACGCCAGCGTGCTTGTACTAATTCCAAGGCAGCATGCACCATGAACACATAGTCATCCAAGTACGCGTTCAGATGGGTCTTGCCGTCTTTGGTAGTGGCCTGGAGGCGTTCTTTCCGCCACAAAGTGTGGCGGACGAAGTCGAAGGCCTGTTCCGCCGACCGCACAAAATCATCACGTTCCAAAATGCGGCCGGCGTGCGCCATGCCCGCGATCATCAAGCCATTCCAAGCGGTAAGAACTTTTTCATCGCGGCCCGGCCACTGCCGCTGATTGCGTAGCTGCAGTAATTTCTCTCTACCAGAATCCAATAACGCCTTGGTTCGTTCGTGATCAATCCCGCAACGTTGAGCAACGACGTCGAGTGGTGTGCTGACATTGAGGTGCCACTTGCCCTCGAAATTCGGCAGTCCACGAAGCCCAAAACGAATTTCGGCGACCGACCACTCGTCTTCAGTCAATTGGTCTTTCAGTTCGTCCGTCGTCCACGCATAGAACTTACCTTCCACGCCCTCCGAATCGGCATCCAGTGTCGAATAATAACCTCCCTCCGATGACTGCATGTCACGTAGCACCCACGAGCCGGTTGCAACGGCTACATCGCGAAACGAGGCGTCGCCACTCGCAAGCCACGCGTCGGCAAACAATGGCAGCAGTTGCGCGTTGTCATACAGCATCTTCTCGAAATGCGGGATCATCCATCGATCATCCACCGAATACCGGCAAAATCCACCACCTAATTGATCATACAGGCCGCCCTCGGCCATGGACTGCAAGGTGTGCCGCACGATAAGCAAACCCTTGCTATCGGGGCTGCGTTTGTCCCGGTAGCGGGCCCAGTGGCGCAAACACACTTCCAGATTGGTGGGATGGGGAAACTTGGGCGCCGCACCGAACCCACCGTGGACCGGATCGTACTGGCTGGTTAATTGTTCGAATGCCCGATCCAGGACATCAGGATCGATACTGCCCCGGCTCTTGGAATCGGCTTCGATCTGAGCGAAAGCGTTCTTAAACGCTTCACCGTGCTCGCCAAGCCGGTCTTTGTGATTTTGGTAGTAATCGGTGATACGTTCGAGTACTTCGACAAAACCCGGCATGCCGTGACGTGGTTGTTTTGGGAAATAAGTCCCCGCGAAGAACGGCACATGATCAAACGGGCTAATGACCACGTTGAGTGGCCATCCACCGGGTCTTTGGGTTAGCAACTGGTGTGCGGTCTGATAGATCTTGTCAAGATCCGGCCTTTCCTCGCGATCCACTTTTATGCACACGTAATGTTGATTCATGTACTGCGCTACTTGTTCGTCTTCGAAAGATTCATGTTCCATCACGTGACACCAGTGGCACGCCGAGTAGCCAATGGATACAAGTATCGGCCGTGCTTCGGCCTGGGCCTTGGAAAGCGCCTGGTCGCCCCACGGATACCAGTCCACCGGATTGCGGGCGTGTTGTAACAAATATGGGCTGGTCTCATCGATCAGGCGATTGGATTGTCTTGATTGATTCATCGACCGCAAACAAAGAAATACCCGACTGGAAGAGTCAAGCATTAGAAACGAATTGGCGATCGGTCGCAAGTTCAAGCCCGCGAGACTGCGCCAACGCCGGGTCGCCCGGCGGCAATTTGCGGATTACGCGGCGGTAAGGTTTTTGTGCCGGAGTGTTGCGCTATAGTATCGGCGGTACCCAAACTGTCCACAAATCGGCACCGACGTATCAGTTATGCTCACTCATCCGAATATCGATCCGGTCGCATTTGGTGTCGGCGCGGTCCAAGTGCACTGGTATGGCCTGATGTACCTGGTCGGTTTTCTAGGCGGATACTGGTTAGGCGTTTACCGCGCCGGGCTTCCCGGTTCGCAGTGGCGCAAACAAGACGTCGCAGACCTACTGTTCTACGTGGCTGTGGGAGTCATTGTCGGCGGTAGATTTGGGTACATACTGTTCTACAGCGCCGGATATTATCTGCAGCATCCGTTGGAAATATTCTACCTTTGGACCGGTGGCATGTCCTTTCACGGTGGGTTATTGGGCGTATTGGCGGCCATGTGGCTGTATGGCCGCAACACACGCCGGCAATTTTTGTTGGTGACCGATTTTTTGGCGCCTTTGGTGCCAGTGGGTCTGGGCGCGGGCCGGATTGGAAACTTCATCAATCAGGAGCTGTGGGGAAAGATAACTGACCTGCCGTGGGGCATGCGCTTTCCCGGTACCGACCCGAGCGGACAACCTCGTCACCCATCAATGCTGTATGAAGCGCTCCTGGAGGGACTGGTGTTGTTTATCGTGTTGTGGATTTATTCGGCCCGCCCCCGGGCGGCTGGCGCGGTCTCCGGTTTGTTCCTCGTTGTTTACGGCGTGTTTCGTTTCACGATTGAGTTTGTGCGGGTACCCGATGCCCATATTGGATATCTCGCACTCGGTTGGATTACCGTCGGTCAGCTGTTGAGCCTGCCGATGATCGTGATCGGACTATGGCTGCTGCTCAGATTTCCGGGGCACAGCAGATCAATCGGGTCGGCCTCGTGAAACCGCGTCGTGTCTGCGATAAAGTCACCGTGCTGTTGACTGGGGCGCAGGCACCACGGGCCACCTGCGCCGGCGGTGTAGTGGCTTGAGATTCCCTATCGCCTTGACTTTTACGCAATGCAGCTTATGTTGAAAATCAGGGTCTTAACCGGATAAGTACCAACTGAACCTCGTGAATCGACTCATAGCGTTATCGTTTATTGTCGTGTTGGCCGTGCCGGCCGATCATGTTTCGTCGCAAACCATCAAGAAGTGCCAGGACGCAACCGGGAAATGGCACTACGGCGATATCGCCGCCGATGAATGCGCCCGATCGCGCGTAACCGAAATCGACGACCGCGGATTAAAGGTCGACGTGCACGAAGCACCGGCGACGAGGGATGAGTTGGAGGCGGCAAGAGCGGCTGAGATCACACGACAGGAAGAGGACATACGCGCCGAAGAGCAACGCCGCCGCGAGAACCATTTGTTGTCGATCTATGACAGTGAGCAGAGCATAATTCGTGCCCGGGATGAACGCTTGGCGTCGCTAGAAAAGATGTTGAAAAGCGACGAGAAATTTAAGTCAAAGCTACAGGAGAATCTGAGCGAGCTGCAGAAACTCGCTGCACAGGCCTCCGCTGATGAAGGACTGCGACGTGACATCGAATCACTACATGCCCAAGTCCGCGAGTACGATGAGGCGATTGATTCCCGCTTGCGCCAACGCGAACTGATCATCGGGCGTTATAATGGCGACCTGAACCGCTATCGAGAAATCGTGAAGCGCCGTCAAGCGCCCTAGTCCGCAAATTGCACCAAGAACCCTGGAAATTGACGCAGGACTCGTGCGGCTGAACCCCCTGCTGTGTGTGACACGGCGACATTTCCTCTCCAGGTTGCCTGGCAAGATCAAGAAGCAGGGGGGGGCTTGGCGCAATATTCGGGCTCATGGCCGACCCGCCCGGCCACACGGGCCATCATTTCCCTACGAAGGATGTGTGAATAAAGGATTCTTATACGGACTTCCGCAAAAATGATTAGTTTTACGCTACGGAACTCATTACCCTCTGTAGTCCCCCGAGCCTGAGGCCGGTATGGCCCTGTCCGCACGGGGATGCGACCCACATGGGGACAAGGTCAAATTGACCACGCCTTGAAACTTGAGTATCTCAAATATAACGGTTTGACGGAGAGCAATAATGCCTACATTTGTACGAACTGATAAATGCGACGGCTGCAAAGGTCAGGACAAGACCGCGTGTATGTATATCTGCCCCCACGATCTCATGCGTTTGGATAAAGACGGATCAGAGACTGGCCACGCGATGAAGGCTTACAACCAAGAGCCAGAGCAATGCTGGGAGTGCTACAGTTGCGTGAAGATTTGTCCCCAGCAGGCTATCGAGTGTCGTCATTACGCAGATGTAGTTCCGCTGGGCGCCTCTGTGCAGCCGTTGCGGGGGACTGAGTCAATCATGTGGACGATTAAGTTTCGTAATGGCACGATGAAACGTTTCAAATTCCCGATTCGAACTACCGCGGAAGGCTCGATTGATCCGTATGGTGCGAAACCCGACGCAAACCTGGACGAGCTTACGGATCACGCGACCCTGTTTACCAAGAGCACGCATTCCTGTGATATGAGTCAGTTCGGCGCGGCGTAAAACGAACTGATTACAATGGCCCTACCACGCAAGACGACGCTTAGGGTTAGCGGCGTGGCAGTGTGCTTTACCAACTACGTATTGAGGAAGAATTAATGGCTGAAGAATACGGTTTCGGTAATCCGGAGATCATCGAGGAGGAAGTTGATATCCTCCTCATTGGAGGCGGTATGGCGTCCTGTGGCGCGGCATTTGAAATCGGCCGCTGGCTGGAGAAGATGCCTGACCTGAAAGTGAAGTTGGTCGACAAGGCAGCGCTGGATCGATCCGGCGCGGTAGCGCAGGGCCTGTCCGCAATAAATACCTACATGGGCGAAAACGATCCCGCTGACTACGTTCGGTATGTACGTGGCGACCTCATGGGCATTGTGCGCGAAGACCTCGTTTACGACGTCGGCCGTCATGTCGATGACTCGGTGCATAATTTCGAGGAATGGGGCCTGCCTATCTGGAAGCAAAAGGGTGACGAGAGTAAGAAACTGACCGAGGGTGGTAAACCAGTGCGTTCCGGCCGTTGGCAAATCATGATCAACGGAGAATCCTACAAGTGGATCGTGGCTGAAGCAGCCAAAAAAGCCCTGGGCATGGACCGGATTGAAGAGCGCGTGTTTATCGTGCGCCTCGTTACTGATAAGAACGACCCCACGCGAGTCTCGGGTGCCGCCGGTTTCAGCGTTCGCGACAACAAGCTTTTCATCTACAAGTTCAAAGCTTGCCTGCTCGCCGCAGGCGGCGCTGTGAACGTCTTCCGTCCCCGTTCCGTGGGCGAGGGCACCGGCCGCGCCTGGTACCCGGTATGGAATGCGGGATCCACCTACGCGATGGCGGCGGAATGCGGGGCGGAGTTGACCTTGATGGAAAACCGTTTCGTCCCGGCACGGTTCAAAGACGGTTATGGTCCGGTCGGCGCATGGTTCCTGCTGTTCAAGGCTCAGGCGATGAACGCGTTCGGTGAAGATTATCAAACGAAAAACTACAGCATCCTTGCGGATAACAAGTACGATACCTATGCAGACGGCATGAAGATGGGCACCTGCCTGCGCAACCACCTGATGATGAAGGAAATGCGAGAGGGACGGGGTCCGATCTTGATGGATACCCCCACCGCCATGGCAAAACTCGCCGAGACCATGACCCCCAAGGAGGTCAAACACCTGGAGGCCGAGGCGTGGGAGGACTTTCTGGACATGACCATCGCTCAATGCGGGGTGTGGGCCGGTGAGAATATCGAGCCGGATAAAGAGATGTCCGAATTGATGCCAACCGAGCCGTATCTTCTTGGTTCGCATGCAGGTTGTGCGGGGATCTGGTGCTCAGGTCCCGACGATATCCCGGGAACCCCGGATTACTACCATTGGGGCTACAACCGCATGACCACGGTGAAAGGACTGTTCACCGCGGGAGACGGCGTCGGTGCCTCGGGTCATAAGTTCTCATCCGGCTCGCACGCCGAGGGCCGTATCGCGGCCAAGGCGATGTTGAAATACGCCATGGACAACAAGGATTGGAAACCCGAGATGTCGCGCACTGTCGATGAATTGGTGGAAGAGATTTACCGCCCGGTCAAGACCTACCTCGAGCACAAAGACTACACCACCGCGATCGACGTGAATCCCCACTACATTACCCCCAAGATGCTGCAGTTCCGCCTGCAGAAGATCATGGACGAATACGTAGCGGGTGTCTCGACCTGGTATCAGACCAACGCCAAGATGCTGGAAATCGCGGAGAAGAAACTGGTGATGATCCGCGAGGACGCCCAGAAGATGCGTGCCAAGGACCTGCACGAGCTGCTGCGGGCGTGGGAGAACTATCACCGGATCCTAGCGGCGGAAGCGCATATGCGGCATATCCAGTTCCGCGAGGAAACCCGTTACCCGGGTTATTACTACCGCATGGATTTTTTGGACTTGGATGATGACAACTGGAAATGCTTCGTAAATTCCACTTATAACCGCGACACCGGCGAATGGAGCCTGAAAAAGGTGCAGTACAAGCAACTGGTCAAGTACGACGGCGAGAGTGAGCCGGAGGGCCTTGCAAGGGACGGTAGTCCGGTTTAGACACGACTTTCGCAGCGAATAATGGGCCGGGCATCGTTCGAATGCCTGGCCTTTTTATTGCCCGGATGGACATATGGGGATTACACTGACGAAGCTGAGCAGGCCGGCGCCAATAGTTGTTAAGCTATAAAGCTGGTAGACAATTGGGCCGGACACGCACCATCGTGCCCGCAATTATTTTAAAGGATTATCCATGGCTGCCGATGATTTGACAAAGATCAAAGAGGAAATACCGTATTCCAGTCCTGTGCAGCCGGTGGAGTTGATGCTGGACGATGAAATTCAATTTCACTGTCACAAGGGCATCGCGTGTTTTAACGCGTGCTGTAAAAATATCGATATTCAGATCACGCCGTACGACATCCTGCGTTTGAAGCAGCGGTTTGGTCTGAGCTCCTCTGAGTTCGTTGCCCGCTACACGACGCCATTCGCGATGGATTTTCACAATATGCCGGGGCTGAAGATGAATACCAAGCCCGGTACTAGCGAGTGTGTGTTTCTCGCGGAAGAAGGTTGCAGCGTATACCAGGACCGGCCGGCCGCGTGCCGTTATTACGCATTGGGCAGCATGGGCGTGCGCAAGAAGGACAGCGCTGCTGTGGAGGACATCTTCTTCATGGTAAAAGAAAAGCACTGCCTCGGCCATGAAGAACCCCGGACCCTGACGGTGCGTGAATATCGAGAAGAGCAAGGCTGCGACGATTACGATGACCACAACCGCGCCTGGCGGGATGTTATTCTCAAAAAGCGCTCCAGCGGCCCCACAGTCGGTGCACCGTCGGAACGTTCACTGCAGCTTTTTGACATGTGCAGCTACGATATCGACAGTTTCCGTGAGTTCATCCAGACCGACGGATTTGAAGAAGTCTTCGATATCGATGACGAGGCCAGAGGGAAGTTGCTCGATAATGAGGAAGAGCTTCTACAATTTGCATTTCGCTTCTTGAAGCAAGTCCTGTTCGGGGAGATGAGCATTCCGGTCAAGGATGACGCGAAGGACAAGCGCATGGCGCGGCGCCGGGAATCCTAAGCACGCAGCGCGGCGCACAGCAGCGGTGGCGAGCCGGAATCCGGCGCCTAGTCGATCCTTTCCAACTTTACAGGATCACCGTCGCGAGCGGCTCGCAGCGCGTCTACTGGCTGCAGCGCACAGCCCCAGATGTTGGTCTTGGCGGCGAGCCGAATTTCGTCGCCGACGGATATCGGGGTTCTCCCGAAACCAATGGCGATGCTGTTGCCCTCAACCCAAAACGCTAATTCACCCGCGTCCACGACATCCGTGGCGTTGGATTCCCGGATAACCTTGATCGGCGTTGAGAAATATACCTCTTCGCCCCAAGTGTGCGCCTCCGACTCTATGGGAAGCGAGTTATAGATGGCGTCAGCAGTCGGTGTGTCATATAGTTGCGCGGATAGTTCGACAGAACCGATGATCATTTTCAGCTTACGCATAAATGTGCCCCCGTGCGGTGAACTATGTGGACGGTTCGATGTTTGTCCTAACTATAGTCGGCCAATTCTCTGTTGGCCAAAACTCTGTTCGACGCTGATGCCAGGAGCAATTGTTGATGCGGCCTCGGGTTATCGATCTCCACATCGGGTATCACCGTCGGAGCTGCAGCGGTGAGGCATCGCTTGGAGGAAAGTGAGTTGTGTGCATGAATTCCGTGGCCGAAGACCACTGTGTGCCGCATGAATGCGTTTGCCGGATTCGCAACACTCCGTATTTATGATTGGCTGAATTTAGCGCACCATTCCGCATGATGAATCATTACGTGTGCGGCGCAACATCCGTGGTGGCGAGATCTTCCATCACGGCGGGATAACAGGCTGTGTCGCAACAAGTCACAGACTTGTATCTCATAGACGCCAGTATTTACGTCTTTCGGGCCTGGTTTTCGCTGCCGGATACGCTGAATGCCGTCGATGGTACGCCGGTTAACGCCGTGTACGGATATCTGAGGTTTCTAACAGAGTTCCTGGAAAAGACCAGGCCGCAGTATGTCGCCGTTGCGTTTGACGAGAGTTTGACCACGTCATTTCGTAACGACATATATCCCGCGTACAAGGCAAACCGGGATCTTCCGCCACCGCAGCTGGAGAGGCAGTTTAAGGCTTGCCAAGATTTCACGCGCGCATTGGGTATGCGAGGTTTTTGCCACCAACGATTCGAGGCCGATGACCTGATCGCAACCATCGCCCATCAAATGCGTAGCCAGGGTTTCCGTAATATTGTGGTGAGTGGGGATAAGGATTTGACCCAGGTGCTGAGCGGTGGGGACCTTTGGTGGGACTACGCCCGTAATCGCACTCTGGACGTGCACGGTGTCGTGCAGCGTTTTGGTGTTCGCAGTGATCAAATCCGAGATTACCTGGCGCTTGTGGGTGATGCGGTCGACAATATTCCTGGTCTTCCGGGAGTCGGACCCAAAACCGCTGTTCGTCTGCTGCGCCTGTATCCGGACCTTGAGGCGGTGTACGATAATTTGGCGCAAATACCACAACTTGCGATCCGTGGTGCCGGCCGCATCGCAGAGAACCTGAAAACCCATCGACAGCAGGTATTTTTATCTCGCCGTCTGGCTACCGTCTCGCTGGATGCGCCGCTTACGGTGGGCAGCGAGACGCTCCGGTTGGATGCGCCCGACGAGGGAGCCCTGGAACAACTCGTAACGTGGATGACTCGCGGCGCTGGATTTATAGAACGAATCAAGGCGGTGTTAGTCGGGCATTGAATGCCGCCACGACGTTGTTGGCAAAAAGACACGGAATTGGGGCTCATGAAGTCGTCGCCTGCTTCGCAACGTTGCAGCACCGCGTCCAGCCGCCCGACCCTGCGACTACGCGCAGGACGAGTCCGCCCGGATTCATAGCGGAATATTTGGGCTAAGGTCCCCGTTTCGTCGCAGCCCATTATATAATCCCTGGCCCCCTAACAGACTGGTGTGATTATGTACGCGGCCTACTTTGGGCTTTCCGAACCGCCATTTTCAATATCTCCAGATCCTCGCTACCTGTATATGAGCAAGCGGCATCGGGAGGCGATGGCGCACCTGCTCTACGGCGTTCAACAATCCGGGGGCTTTCTCCAGCTCACCGGCGAAGTCGGAACCGGCAAGACTACCCTGTGTCGATGCTTGTTATCCCAGCTGCCGGACAATGTGGACGTCGCCATGCTGCTCAACCCAAATTTGGATGAGAATGAACTTCTGGGGGCTATTTGTGACGAGTTGAAAATTGAGTATGCAACGCAAGCATCACCGAAGCAGCTTTTGAGCCTGCTCAATGATTCTTTATTGAAAAGTTTCGCTGCAGGCCGGCATACGGTGCTGATTTTTGACGAAGCCCAGCTGCTATCACGACCAGTACTAGAGCAAGTTCGATTACTCACTAATCTCGAGACGACAACCCGAAAACTGCTACAGATTATTCTTATCGGTCAACCGGAGTTGTCCAAGATCCTGCGCCGTGCCGATTTGCGTCAACTCAATCAGCGTATTACCGCACGTTATCACCTACAGCCCTTATCCAGTCAGGAAACCTCTGAGTACATTCGTTACCGTTTGGAGGTGGCCGGCTGTAGAAAGGCGTTGTTTCCCGATAAAGCCATGCGCCACGTGTATCAGAACTCCGAAGGTGTGCCCAGATTAATCAACGTAATATGTGATCGCGCCCTGATGGGGGCTTACGCCCAGGATAAGTCCCAGGTAACCAGGTCTATCGCTCGCCACGCTGCCGTGGAGGTCTTGGGTGAGGAAAAAGGCGAGATGGGTGGGGCGCATTGGGTCTGGCTGCCTGCCGTCGCATCTTTGGCGGCAGTAATGGTCTTTACGCCCGTAGGCGATCGACTCGTGGATTGGGTCTCAGGGTTCGCGCGAATTTATGCGCCCACATCCGCTGCAGTCGACCCCGAACCTGAGAATGCAATGGTACCAAAAGCGGAGACCGCGGTAGCGGCTGACGCTCCGGTGACGGCAACAACGGATTCTGTTCCCTTGGATCCCGCGTTGATATCACCAACTGCGGCACCCGACCTTGCGGCAGCCGATGCCTGCAGATCGGAAATGAAGGAATCACACGACTGTTTCTACCAGGAGATTCATATCGGGCAGCGTCCGTTTACCCAAGTTACGAACGTGAATGTCGGCGACGTGCTTACCACCGCGATGATTGACCCGGCTTCGATATCCGAGTTGCTTCGCGAGTACGCGGCGTTAAACGGCAAGGCGGAAGCCTTCAGTAGATTGACGGCACTATGGGGCGAGCGTTTGGGCTCCCTCGATGATGACCGGGTCTGCCGGGAGATTGAACGATTAAGATTGCGATGCTTCAAGAGTCGAGGTACGTGGAATAATCTACGTAGTCATAATCGTGCCGCGATACTGGTGTTGAAATCTTCAACAGATGTCTCTCATTATATCGTCGTTACTGAAGTTTCAGGTGGGCGCGTCAGTCTCGACTTTGCTGGTGAACGAGTAGTGTTTCCGTTCGCCGACATTGATCCATACTGGTTTGGCGAATACTGGTTGTTATGGCGGCCACCGCCGTTGCGTAGCCTACAGCTGTCACTCGATGATGCCGGTGCGGATGTGCTTTGGTTGCGCCAGGCGCTAAAGCGCGTCGCGTCCTCCCGGGGAATTCCGTCCGAACTCGATGAATATACGCCGATATTTGATACCGAGCTACTGCAACATGTGGTCGGGTTTCAGCGCCGTCATGCGCTCCATGCCGACGGCGTCGTGGGTATTGAGACATTGATGCGCTTGAATACCGCGCTTAAAGGGGACGAGTTACCTTTATTGATTCGATCGCCAACTAGTTGAAATGTCCTACATACTTGATGCCTTAAAAAAATCGGAGCGTGATAGATCGCTCGGTCATGTGCCGACGCTGAATACCGTACATAGCTATCCGAAGGTCCCTGCAAGTCGACGTTGGTTGTGGTTGGCATTGGCGCTGTTGATACTGCTGATACTGATTGGCGGGGTAATTTATGGTGTCATGTTCTGGGGCCAGGGTCACGTGTTCCGATCTTCCGGCGAGAGTTCGCCTTCCTCGTTACCCGAAGCACGTGGTGTCGTTGAGCCGCAAAAGCCGTTCGTGCAAGCGGTTACTGGGCCGGCGGTGACGGATGCCGCGCCTGGGAAGAAGGAAGTCAATACCCCACCAGCGGCGAAGCCGCCAAGTTCCCGGTCCGCGATGACCGCGCAGACATTGCAAAGTTATCCCACCATCGATGATCTGGATGACGGCATGCGTCAACGCTTGACCGATATCGTCGTCAATGTCGTGTCTTACGCGGAGCAACCCAGCCGCCGTTTTGTGATGATTAATCAAAAAATCTATCACCAGGGGCAGAACGTGAATGCTCAGCTCAAGGTGGTTGAAATCAAACCCGACGGAGCGATTTTGAGGTTCCAAGGACGCGAATTCCTTGCCGTGCCTTGATGCCACCGCGTAGTGATATTTTTCGAATCTGTTCAGCGTAGCATGATATAATCGCGGTTCGCGTGGGGGGCGCGCTGTAGTGTTATCTATTTCTGGCAGAGATGGCCATAACCCGGCCATTGTGCCGGTGTCGCTGAAGGGCGCGCCGATTTTTTGCATTCCTGCCGGTGCCGCGACAGGCGGTAACATCGAGGTACTTTAATTTTAACTACGATCTGTGTATCGGGGAGATATGATCGTCGGCCCGCCCATGGTTTGGTTGCTTTGGGGCGAAGTGTGGAATTGCAAATGAGGTGTAATATCATCCAGTTTTTGAAGGTTCTCAGCCATCCGGAACGTCTTTGTTTGACGTTGGATGTGTTGCGGGCGGAGCAATCCGTGGGCGAGCTTGCGGAAAACCGTGGAATTTCGACTTCCACGGCGTCACAGCACTTGTCTCGACTTCGTGACAGCGGCCTGGTGATTGGTACCCGCCGGGCACAAAAAATATATTACCGCGTGGCCGATAATTGCCCGGTGGTTGAACTGGTCGAGCAACTCGCCGAATTGTTTACCACGGGCAACCGCGAACTGCAGCACCGGCTGTCCGTTTAGCCCACAAGTCTCACCAGGCGCGATCTGACCCGCCGCAATTGTAAACAGTCCCGGTGTGTTGGGCTTTGTTTTATAATGCTTACGTAAGCCAATCTAGGTATTAATTTGCACCGATGCCGATCTACGAGTTCTATTGCCGGGACTGCCACACTATTTTTAATTTCTTTTCGCGGCGTATCAACACCGCCGCGGTTCCAAGCTGTCCCAAATGCCACCTCCCGCAACTGCGTCGGCAGGTATCCATGTTTTCAGTGTCCAAGGGACTCGAGCGAAATACGGAAAATGACGTTCTCGGTGATGTTGATGAATCCAAGCTCGAGAGCGCGATGATGTCGTTGGCCGGTGAGATGGAAGGCATGGATGAGGATGATCCCAAGCAGGCCGCACGACTGATGCGTAAGCTGTTCGATTCCACCGGGATGAAATTGGGTGACGGGATGGAAGAGGCGATACGGCGCATGGAGGCGGGCGAGGATCCTGATCAAATTGAGCGGGATATGGGCGATCTGTTGGAGGCGGAAGAACCATTCACGACGAAATCGAGGCCTCCCTTAGGTGATTTGCGCCGTAAGTTTCTGCCGCCCAAAGTTGACGACACCTTATACGAGCTTTGACCCGGATATTGCAGCGGCGCGCCGTACGACATCATGAAACTGAATGTGGCAAAGGGTTGTTTGGCCAGCACGGCGCGGTATAATGCGCCGCCCCGAATTTGATTTTATTCCCGATGTCAGCATTCCTTGACGAAGTCTCCCGGCGGCGAACATTCGCCATCATCTCACACCCCGACGCCGGCAAAACTACGCTCACTGAAAGGCTATTGGTGTACGGGGGCGCGATACAACTTGCCGGCACCGTGAAAGCCCGAAAGGCCAGCCGTTACGCGACATCGGACTGGATGGAGTTGGAGAAACAACGTGGAATATCGGTCACGTCATCAGTGATGCAATTTCCGTACAAAAACCGTATTGTCAATCTGCTGGATACACCGGGGCATGCGGATTTCTCGGAAGATACCTACCGCACACTGACCGCCGTTGATTCGGCGTTAATGGTCATGGACGCCGCGAAAGGTGTGGAAGAGCGAACCATAAAGCTGATGGATGTATGCCGTCTGCGCGACACACCGATAATGACCTTCGTTAACAAGATGGATCGTGATGGCCGCGATCCCATCGATCTTCTGGATGAGATCGAATCCGTACTGAAGATCAACTGTGCACCGATGACCTGGCCCATCGGCGCCGGCGCCCGGTTTCGCGGCATCTACCGGATTGTCGACGATAGTGTGGTGCTATATGCCGGTCGGACAGAGAATCCACGGCAGGAGACGGTAATCAAGGGTTTGGACAATGAGGAGTTGGATCATCACCTAGGTGTGGAGGCAACGGAGTTGCGGGACCAGGTTGCACTGGTGCGGGGTGCAAGTCATACATTTAATGAAGCGGCGTATTTGCGGGGAGAATTGACGCCGGTGTTTTTTGGCTCCGCATTGAATGATCAAGGTGTGCAAGAGTTACTCAATCATTTTGTCGAGTATGCGCCGTCACCGAGAGCGCGTAATGCCGCCCATCGCAATGTATCCCCGGACGAAGTGCAGGTCTCCGGTTTTGTTTTCAAAATTCAAGCAAACATGGATCCGTCACATCACGATCGCATCGCGTTCATGCGCATCACTTCGGGAAGATTCAAGAAGGGTAAGAAACTGCGTCATGTGCGTGCGGGCCGGGATATTACCGTGCACAATGCGCTCACCTTCATGGCGTCCAAACGCGATCTGGCCGACGAGGCCTATCCTGGAGATATTATCGGATTGCATAACCACGGTACAATTCAAATCGGCGACACCTTCACCGAGGGCGAGGATCTAAAATTTTCGGGAATACCGAATTTTGCGCCCGAACTATTTCGTCGTGTGCAGCTGCGGGACCCGCTGCGGGCCAAGGCGCTGCACAAGGGCGTGGTACAGCTAAGTGAAGAGGGCGCTACCCAACTATTCAGACCCCTGATGAATAACGACTTGATTCTCGGCGCGGTCGGTGCCCTGCAATTTGACGTGGTCGCGCACCGTTTACGTTATGAGTATGGTGTAGAGTGCACTTTTGAGCCAATCGGAGTCGCCACAGCGCGCTGGGTCTATTGTGAAGATCCGAAACTCGAAGAGGAATTCCGTCACAAAGTTGAAAATCATCTAGCAGTCGATGGGACCGGCAGCCTGGCCTACATAGCGCCAAACTTGGTTAATCTGCGTCTCACCACCGAGAGATGGCCCGATGTCGAGTTCCGGGCCACCCGTGAGCATTGACCCACGGCGTTTATAGGCGCATAAACACGTGCTGTTTCAACTGTCCGACTACAAACGTAAAATCAGCGTATGTTGGCGCGCCCAAGGAGCCGTCATAATACGGATTGTGTCCGGCCGCAGCGCCTACGCTGGATAAATTTGCGCGGCGTTTTGGGATCGGGTAATTATCTGCCTGCATAAGTTGTTAGAATGTCGGCGAAATGAACGTCAGCGAATAGGAACTAAGCGAATGCACTCTATAAAGAAACACTCGTTGTTTTATCTTTTAATAGCGACAATCTGCGTTGTCGGCAGCGTCCCGGTCGCCGACGCAGGTAATCCCGTGGCGGCTAACCCGATGGCCATGGGGGGTTCGATGATGAATCCGATGGCCATGGGGGGTTCGATGATGAATCCGATGGCCATGGGCGGGTCGATGATGAATCCGATGGCCATGGGGGGGTCGATGATGAATCCGATGGCCATGGGCGGGTCGATGATGAATCCGATGGCCATGGGGGGTTCGATGATGAATCCGATGGCCATGGGCGGGTCGATGATGAATCCGATGGGTGCCATGATGAATCCGATGATGATGGCACCTATGATGATGGCGCCCATGATGATGAATCCGATGATGATGGCTCCCATGATGGCTCCCATGATGGCGCCGATGATGATGCCCATGACTGGAATGATGAATCCGATGACGTCAGCGACGAATCCGATGGGGATGTTTAATCCCTCTATGACTCATCCCGGCGCCACGGGTCCTTTTGCCAGTCAGCCTGCGCCCCAGTCTCAAGCGAACGTCATGGATCAATGGATGAAGCAGATGCAAGAGATGGCGCCAAAGCCGGAGACGAAATAACCCAATCCCTTAACCATCTAACCAAGAGGAAAATCTTATGCGTAAATTGCTGCTTGTGGGAAGCGCGATGGCCGTTGCGCTTTCGTCGTTCAATGCCATCGCCGACGGTAAGGCGACCTACGATGCGTCATGTGCTGCCTGTCATACAGCGGGCGTGGCCGGAGCTCCGAAAGTTGGTGATAGCGGCGCCTGGAAAGAACGCCTTGGTCAAGGCATGGATATTTTGGTGGAGCACGCAATCAAAGGTTATCAAGGCAAGGCCGGCTACATGCCTCCCAAGGGAGGTTTTTCGAATCTAAGCGACGACCAGGTAAAAGAGGCCGTCGCCTATATGCTTGATAGTTCTAAGTAATCCATCAGGTTGCTTTATGTGCATGGGCGCGGGACATGGTTGTCCCGCGCTTTTTTATTGTGCCGCCGCACTATAATCGAAAACGCTGATTTCCGGGTCTATCGATAGCGATAGCCACTCATGGCACCGAGCAATTTGCCCTTATCGCTGAAAAGGCCGAAGGTCATCGGCAACTGCATAGGCGGGTGAAACAAATGACTACTGCGGATGATATCCAGGTGCACGTGTGTGGCACTCACGCCGGTTGGCACGATATTCCGCCGCAGGCGTTTCCCAATCACCTTGATATTGCGACGGCGGGACCGGCACAGACGCAGCAATACGTTGAACTTGGCTACCTTTTGGTCGTCGTTGAATGACGGTCGATTATGAGCGCATGCTGGACCGAGCCTTGCGCCTGCGAAAGCAGTTGCCTAGTGGCCGCTATGCGCCCAGTCCATCCGGACCCTTGCACCTGGGAAATGCACGCACGGCGTTGTTGGCGTGGCTGCAGGCGCGATTGGCCGGTGCGCGATTTGTCATGCGCATCGAAGACCTGGATCGATCGAGGGTGCGGCCGGGATGCGCCAAACAGATGCTCGATGACTTACGTTGGATGGGCCTCGAGTGGGATGAAGGACCGGACGTCGGTGGCAAAACCGGTCCCTATGAACAATCGGTTCGCGATGACTTCTATGTGGCCGCGCTGTCCCGGTTACGCGATGCGCGCAAGATCTTTCCCTGTTTCTGTTCGCGCAAGGACATCCAGCAGGCGGCCAGTGCGCCACATGGATCTGATGGGCCGATCTACCCGGGCACGTGTCGGAAACGAGATCTAGGTTCTGAGGAGAAAGGAAGACGCTCGGCTGCATTGCGGTATCGAGTCAGCGCCGGGACCATAGAGGTCGAGGACGTGGTCACGGGTCCGATTGTTCAGAACCTCGGCCGCGATGTCGGTGATTTCGTGGTGCGGCGATCCGACGGCATTTTTGCTTACCAGCTCGCGGTGGTAGTGGATGATGCATTAATGGGCATCACCGACGTTGTACGTGGCGTTGACCTGCGCGAATCCACACCGCGGCAAATCGCTCTGCTCAACGCGCTAGACCTGCCCATGCCGCGCTACTGGCACATACCGCTGATGGTGGACGGCGATGGCAACCGGATGTCCAAACGCGACGGTTCGGAAGCGGTCATGACATTTCGTGCTCGAGGCGGCAAACCGGAGGAGTTGGTGGGACAACTCGCGGCCTCTGTCGCCTTGTGCCCGCAGGATACGGCGGTCTCCGCCCAGGAACTGCTCAGTGCCCACGATCTGTCCGTGTTCACACGCACCTTGCGGAATCGAGATGCCGGGGCCGGTTGATTTAGACCGTATCAATCCGCTGCCGGCAGGCGACGGTTTTGCCGGAAGCCGCACTCAACGACACCGCCTCGGTAAACTCCATGTAGCGTACGCCCTCTTGGAACGTCGTAAGCTTCACGGTTTCAACACCACGTATGGCGTTTATGAACTCTTCCTCCACCCGCCACCGGCCGCGTGACCCTTCGGGTATATCGACCGCGGTTAATGATTGATCGCCCCGGTTGCCGTGGTATAGCCTCGGCTCAACGCTGTCCAACCGCAGCGTACCCTCGGTGCCGAATATCCACATCTCGGCTACAGGCTGCGCCAAGCCGAGTACGGAGCTGAACTGCATGCGCGCCTGAGCGCCACAAGTCATGTCGGCGATGATGTCCACATGGTCCGGCACCTGCACCCCTACCGCGCTGGCGCCGTCAGCGGTGGCGCGCTGCTTCACAACCGCTTGACTTCGTGCAAACACCCGGCACGCGTGTCCGACCCAGCGAGCCAGTGCCTCATACCAAATGCCCATCATCATTATGTTGAGACCACTGAGTTGGACATCTTGCCGCCATGTCAACGGTGATTCGTAATCGGGGAACTCGCCGGTCACGTGACGCATATCAATCGCGATGAGCTCTCCGAGTAGTCGATCGCGCACCATCTCCTGAATGGTTTGATCAAAGGGCAGGGTAAACGGTGACGGAACAATCTGCGCGACCACCGACGGATGCATCTTGCTGGTCTCCCACATCGCACGGGCCTCGGCGGCATTCATGGCCATGCGCGCTTCGCACAGCACGTGTTTTCCCGCATTCAGTGCAGCACAAGTCAATATCTGGTGCATGTTGGGCCAGGTGCCGATTACGATGGCGTCGATGTTGGGATCATCGGTCACTTCCCGCCACGAACTGCGCACTTGCGGGATGCCGAACTGGTCTGCCACCGTTTTCCCGGACTCTACACTGCGGTTGCAAACGCTGACTATGTTGACACCGTCTAGGGCCTGCAGGCCGGGAATGTGCATCTTGCGGGTATTGGCACCGGCGCCGATGACGCCGACGCGAATGGGTTGTTTGGTCATTGTTACCTGCGGCTGGAGTTAGAACATATAATCCTTATTATTCAACAGCTGCCGCTGAAACGCGAGCCTGATGTATTGGGACAAATCGGTATTCCTGAGAATGCAAAGATACAATGATTTTCTTAGCGCGGTTCAAGACGAAGTAAAAGAGATCTTCCCGTGGGATCTTGGCGATAAACTCGAGAGAGGATCGGGACCGTTGATCTTGGACGTACGTGAACCGTATGAGTTTGAGATGATGCACATCAAAGGTTCGATTCTCGTGCCCCGGGGTATTCTCGAGACCGCATGTGAATACGGTTACGAGGAGACCATTCCGGATTTAGTAATGGCCCGTACCCGGGAGATCATTGTAGTATGCCGCTCGGGAAACCGTAGTTTGCTTGCCGCCTACACGATGAAGTTGATGGGCTACAAAAACGTATGGTCGTTAAAGACCGGCCTGCGCGGCTGGAATGACTACGAGCTGGCATTGGTTGATGGAGATGGAAACACCGTCAGTATAGATGCCGGGGACGAGTACTTCACGACCCGGGTCACTTCGGCACAGTTGGGACGGGATTAGCCGTCCGTAACCGTGACCGGGATTAGTGAAAAAACCAGTAGCTCACGGCGATCGCTGTAATGACGCCGGTGAGATCGGCGATCAAGCCGCACGTCACTGCGTGGCGAACCCGGCGAATGCCGACACTGCCGAAGTATACCGCCAGCACGTAAAACGTCGTTTCAGTGCTGCCCTGCACAACGGCCGACACGGTGGCGGGAAACGAATCCACACCGTAGGTGTTCATGGTCTCCAACATCATTGCGCGCGCGCCGCTGCCGCTCAGCGGTTTCATGAGCGCGGTGGGCACGGCAGGCACAAAATCGGTGTTGATGCCGAGCCACTCCATCAGCATCCTCAACAGCGTCAATAACACGTCCAGCGCACCACTTGCTCGTAACATACCGATGGCGACCAGCATGCCGACGAGAAAGGGGATAAGCTTGACACAGACCTCGAATCCCTGCCTGGCTCCGTCGATGAACGCCTCATACACATTTACGTTCCGATACCAGCCCGCGATGAGAAATGCGGCAATGACGCCGAGCAACGCGAAGTTGCCGATAAAGCTAGATTGTTCGCTCAAAGATGCCGGGCTGAGGCCGCCCAGATAAGTGACGAACAGCGCCATGAACAGCGTAAACATGGCACAGTAGGCGAGCACTACCGGGTGCCATAACCTCAATCTCTGTATCCACCCCACCAACAGCAGACCCACAAGTGTGGATGCCGATGTCGCCAATAGAATCGGGATAAACACTGCCGTGGGATCGGCGGCGCCTTGCTGGGTGCGGTACAGAAAGATCGTCACCGGCAACAACGTGACCGACGATGTGTTGAGCACCAAGAACAGGATTTGGGCATTGGTCGCCGTCTCCGGTGTTACATTCAGCGACTGTAAATCCTGCATCGCTTTTAGGCCCATTGGCGTTGCTGCATTGTCGAGCCCCAACACATTGGCCGCAAGGTTCATGGTCACTGAACCTACGGCGGGGTGTCCCTCCGGCACCTCTGGCATCAGATGGCGAAACAGAGGGCCTAGCCATCTTGCAAGGTTCTGGATCAAGCCCGCGCGCTCAGCTATCTGGAAAAAGCCCAACCATAAGCACAAAACACCGATCAGTCCGATCGCGATTTCGACCCCGAGTTTGGCCATATCGAAGCTGGCGCTCACGACCTTGGCAAAGATATGCGGGTCGTCGAACATCAGCCACTGATATAACGTGCTAACAAAAGCTATGACAAAAAAGCCCAGCCAGATGAGAGAAAGCATGTGTCAATGAATGGTGATTTTGTATAGTAACTGCATAAGTTAGTGGATAATTGTTGTTTCGTACGATCGAACGTAATTATGACTAAGGCTCAAGATTACCCAGCATTATTCCGCAGTATATTTGCATCCCTGATTTTGATGATGATCGGGGCGTTGGTGGCATGCAGCACCATCAAGGTCGCCTATTCCAAAGCGGATCGGATGCTGTTCCGCTACATGGATGAGTACTTGGATTTAACTACCACCCAGAAAGAATTTTTAAAACCCGAACTGCAAATTCGCCTCGCTGAGCACCGTCGTGAAGAACTGCCGCAATTCATTAAATTGTTGGATAAAATCGATGAATATGGTCGCGACGGACTTAGCGAGGCGGAAACCGGAAGGATACTCGATTTGATTGTCGAGCTGTATGCGGGGACCATACGCAAGACCGTGGCGGCGGTGGCACCGGTACTGGCGCAGTTAAATGCGTCGCAGATAGAGCATTTATCGCGCAAGCTGGATGTCGCGAATCGGCGCTACTATGCCAATTATCTGGTGTTTTCCGAGGATCATCGAAAGTCCCGAAGGGCGAAGCGAATAATTCGTCGTCTCGAAAGCTGGACCGGTACACTAACAACCGCTCAGGCGCGCCTGGTAACGCGCCTGAGCGGTGCGCTCCCCAACACCTATGAGGACTGGCATCACTACCGCATTCAGCAACAACAAGTGATTCTGGGTATGTTGCGGGAGTCGGCCCCGCGTGACCAGTTGGCACGGTTCCTCAATCATTGGTGGGTTGATCAGTCTGACATCAGCCCCCAACTAGGTAATAAGATTGAAAAGACATGGGACATTATCAGTGACATGATTGTGATGATTGATCGTTTGTTGACAAATGAGCAGCGTGATCGTGTGTTGCGGCGCGTGGGCGACATCAATCGTCAACTGCGTTCTCTGGTGAACTGAAGATGGGCAATGCTAAACGTCTTCCGGCGAAGTCCTCCGCAGCTAAGATTGCGTCGTTTCTCGACAAGGTGGCAAGGGCGCCGGTCGTGAAGCCTGCGGGCCAGCGCGGTCGGCTGATTTTTGCATTGGACGCCACCGCCAGTCGGCAACCCACTTGGGATCGAGCAACAGATATTCAGTCCCAGATGTTCACGAAAACGGCATCCTTGGGTGGATTGGAGATTCAATTGTGTTTGTATCGTGGACATGGAGAGTTCAATTACAGCCCGTGGTACCAGCGTTCACCGGACCTCCTCAAGCGGATGACGGCGGTGTTTTGTTTGGGCGGACTGACGCAGATTCGCAAAGTGCTCAGGCACGCGATTAAAGAAACCAAGAAGCAAAAGGTACATGCATTGGTGTTTGTCGGAGATTGTGTCGAGGAAGATATCGATCAACTGTGTCAACTCGCCGGCGAGTTGGGATTATTGGGTGTGCCCGCGTTTCTGTTTCATGAAGGACATGACCGGCGGGCCGCACAGGCGTTCGAACAGATTGCTCGCCTGAGTAACGGTGCCTGTTGTCCGTTTGATGCCGACAGCCCGCAGCAGCTCAAGGAATTGTTAAGCGCAGTGGCGGTGTATGCGGCGGGCGGACATCAAGCCCTTAAGGATTTCAGCAAGGACAAAGGTGGTCCTGTACGCCGGCTGGTGCACCAGATGGGCCAGCGGAACTAACGCGTGGCTTTTCGTCTACTGTTGTTGTTCATAGCGGTTGCAGGTGCGGCGCTGCTGGTACATTGGTTCCTCAACGAAGATCCGAAAAAGGTATCTCGGTACCTGCAGCGCGGAGCAGTTTGGGTCGCGGTGATAGCGGTTTTGTTATTGGCTGCAGCCGGTCGGCTACACTGGTTATTCGCTCTCGCGGCCTCGGCCGTTCCGTTTTTAGGCCGCCTGCTGTCTTTGCTCCGTTACGTTCCGGTATTGAGTCAAATCTACACTTTGGTGCAAAACACGCGCGCGGCACGGGCAGGGACCGTTGGTCCCGGCGGTGCGGGAAGTGGCGGCAGGTCGCAGGTGGAATCGCTTTATCTGCGCATGAGTTTGGATCATGACAGTGGGGAATTGGACGGTGTGGTGCTGGCCGGCCAGTTCATCGGTAAACCGCTATCCGAGCTTTCCGAGGCGCAATTGATGAAGTTATTTGAAGAATGCCACCGGGAGGACGCAGAGTCCGCGGCATTGCTGCAAGCGTATCTTGATCGCAAGTATGGCGAAGCGTGGCGCGAGCATGCTGCCGCTGGTGCATCGCATGCAGGGCAACCGCCCTCGGGCAGTCAGATGTCCCGCCACGAGGCGTGTGAGGTGCTCGGTGTCGGGGACGATGCAAAGCGCGAGCAGATCATAGACGCGCACCGCCGATTGATGCAGAAACTCCACCCCGATCGGGGTGGATCTACCTACCTGGCGGCCAAAATCAACCAGGCCAAGGACACACTTCTGGACTCGGGGTAGTTCCGGTTTCTCGATTTTCGATTGATCTGAGTCAGTGGCGCTGGCGCACAGACCTGCGACACTTTTTTAATGGACAATCATAACGAAATCTTACTGCTTGCGGTGTCGCTGTCTCTCGGTCTTTTAATCGGTATTGAACGGGGCTGGCAAGAGCGCGATGCGGCGGAGGGCAGCCGCGTAGCCGGGGTGCGGACGTATGGCCTGATAAGCCTCCTGGGTGGCCTAGCGGCATTGATTGGCACACAACTTGGTTGGCCGGCATTGGGCCTCATGTTCCTTGCGGTGGCCGTAGTGTTCGTGGCGGTTTATGTTGCAAACCTTGAGCGCAGCCCGGATTCCGGCATCACCAGCCTGGTGGCCGGTTTGCTGTCATTTAATCTTGGCGCACTAGTGATCTTGGGCTATGCGGTGGAAGCGGCCGCGACCGCGGTAATCACCACCATCGTCTTAGGATTCAAGCCGGTCTTACACGGTTGGCTGCGACGATTGGAGCCGCACGAGTTGCGTGCTGCGCTCAAGTTGTTACTGATTTCCGTGGTGTTGCTTCCGGTGTTGCCCGATCAGGGCTATGGACCATGGGGGGCACTCAATCCGTACGAGCTGTGGTGGATGGTGGTGTTGGTTGCCGGAATCTCTTTCGCTGGGTATTTCTCGATGAAGGCTGCCGGCCCAGGGAAGGGCGCGATGCTGACGGGATTGTTTGCCGGTCTTGCCTCATCTACTGTCTTGACACTGCATTTCTCGCGTCTTGCCCAGGCGCGTCCTGAGATCAGGCCCGCGCTGGTGCCCGGTATCCTGATCGCTTGTGCTACGTTATTCCCGCGAATGTTGGTGGTCACTGCAGTGATTAACATAGAGTTGTGTTATGACTTGCTGATTCCGAGTCTATTGATGTTCGCGATCGTGTTGATACCAACCCTTTTGTGGTGGCGTGAGGGCTTGATGGTTCAACATGAGTCGGCGCGGATAAAAAATCCGTTGGACCTTGGGTCGACTTTGCGTTTTGGTTTATTGCTTGCGGTGATTATGTTACTGGCTGAGGGCTTGAAATCGACGTGGGGTAACGCAGGAATCTATTTGTTGGCGATCACTTCCGGGATAGCGGATGTCGATGCCGTAAATTTGTCGTTGGCGAGAATGAGTCTAGACGGTCTGTCGGTTCGCATCGCACGCGACGGCGTTCTAATCGCAGTATCGGTGAATACTGCGGTGAAGGGATTGTTGGCCTCGAGCATCGGCGGGCGCAAGTTAACACTTCCGGTTACGCTGCCATTGGTGGTGGCGGCGGCGGCTGGTGTTGTCTACATGTTGGGGGCGTGGACGTTCCCGACTGCGGTCACCGATCGATTGAATTAACCCGCGATCGGGTTGCGGAGCTTGCCGATTCCGGCCACCTCACATTCCACGATATCTCCCGGAACCAGAAACCGCGGTGGTTTTTGTGCAAATCCCAGACCGCTCGGAGTGCCGGTGGCGATGACGTCACCCGGTTCCAAATTTTCGAGAAAACGACAGGTGCCGATCTTCATGACACTATTTGCCAGCCTCTGAATAGGACCGGTGAACGCGAAGCCCCAGTGAGCGATAATGATTTCTATTCCGGTGTGAAATACTCATGCGGAAACTCCTCGGTCGCTGTACGCCAGCGGTAGGTGTCGAGATCTACCCGGCCGTTTATGAATACGATTCCCTCGGCTTTCAACTTTTCCTGTTGGCAATGGTAGCGGCTGCTGCTCTCAGGAAATGAAATCTTACCATGAGCGTTGATGACGCGATGCCAGGCCAACTCGAGGCCGGTTGGCGAATGATGCAGGGCATAACCCACCAGTCGCGCACGCTGTCCTAAACCCGCAAGGCGCGCGATTTGTCCGTAGGTTGCGACCCGACCGTATGGAATCCGAGCCACCATCTTCCAAATACGTTGGTAATTTGTCAGCGTCATCTGACCGCGGCGGGGGCTACAGGCGCGTGCGGAATGTGTAGTACATAGCGGGGCTCCGTATTTACTGGATGATTACAAGCGGCTTGCGCTCGCTGCATCGCGTTTAGATCTGTTATTTTGTGAATCGCGAAGTATTTTTTGCGGGCTCATTGTCGCCGGACGCATTTCTGATACAGATCTTTCAATCGTCCGGCGCTATCGTATTTGGACTTCAATCTGTCATAAGCTGGTTTGTTATACAGCCGCCAAAACTTATCGCGAGTGTAAAACGAGTCCGAGTACAGAGATTTGAGGCCCCCCAATTCTTCCACCTTATCCTCCACTTTGCGATTGAAAAAGCCCTCCGGTCGCTTAGCGCGACCCCGCACTACGTCCCAGAACCCAAAATTGACGTAGACCATTTCCGGGTCGGTTGTATACAGCTGGAACTTTCGATTTGTGTCGGCAGCCGTGAATGGGCACACCCATACCGGTCGAATGCCAATCTCACGATCAAAATATTCCAAGAACTCCGACGCACGTTGTATCGGTATATCCACATCCTGGATTACGGTTTCTCCATAGATCCCCGCCAGCCGGCGTGCGTATTGGGTCACCCTGTATCTTGCATTCCAGCGCATGAGCTTTGTGTAAAAGACGGAATTCAAGCGACTGCGCCCATAGATACGCCGCATCAACGGGTGCTGCGCGAATACGTTCTTGGAACACCAGAACCAATCGGTGTCCCAGCGCCAGATATAGTCATGAATGGTCAAGTAGTCGATGCGTTTGTCGCGTATAGAACGGTAGTATATATTCTCGAAAGTATAATCACTGGTAAAAGGAGCCTCATCGATGAAAGTGCCGATAGACAAATAAAGTTCCGTCGGCGAGAACGCGGTACCGTCGAGGAAATCGATGTCTTTTTTTATCCAACGATCCACGTCATGAAAGTAGGCATTTGTGTCATGGTATTGAAGGTGTTGAAGTTTGACAAAGCGTTTGACGGGTATTGTTCTTACTTTGAGTTTCAATGCATAGCCTAACGTTCCATAGGAATTGGGAAAACCGAAATACAGATCCTGGTATTCATTGTCCGCCGTGCAGGTCACGATATCGCCGTTCCCGGTCAACACCTCCATCTCCAATACATTTTCATGCACCAATCCATGTCTGAACGACGTTGATTCGATGCCGATTCCTGCCACGGCGCCGCCGATGGTAATTGATTTGAGTTGTGGCACCACCGTCGGCATAACACATCGTGTTAACGCTGCATCGACCAGGTCTTGATACGTCGTCATACCCTCGACCGCTACCCAATCGTTATCACCGTCGACCTTTATTACGTGATTAAATGCAGAGACGTCGAGGCGACGTTCGGGGCCGGAATCGCGGTCGCGAAACAGGTTGGATGTCTGTTTGTTCAGGCGAATGTCGTGCGTTTGGGCACGAATCTGCTGGACCAGGCGTTGTTTATTTTGCTCGTATCCGGTCACGTTGATGTGGGCTGGATGTCGGGTTTAAGCATGCCGGGAAATCGGGTAAACGGCGACGGAGTGTACTATGGCCCTGAATTGGATATATATGTTCATAACAATCAACGCGTTAGGGTTTATCGCAAGATTCCGCAGCACACCGCTGGCGGTTAGCCTGCTCTCTGGTCTATTATCTACTATCTCACCTTGTTCTCATTGCGCAAGGGTGTGGCGGGGGTGCTGTAGCATTTAACATACGGGTCATGATGCGGATAAAACTGTCATCCATACTAGTCCTGGCGCTATTGGCGTGGTGCGGCATCGTCGGCGCCAAGGTTAACCCTGTGCACGTGGATCGATTGTTCGCAACCCCCGAGCATCGCAAAGCCACGGAGATCATTAATCAATTTCTCCGCCGCTATCATTACCGAAAGCGTCAGCTTGACGATGAGCTATCCGGTTCAATATTTGATCGCTACCTGTCCTCTCTCGATCCGAATCGTAGCTATTTTTTAACCACCGATATCGAAGGCTTCGAAAAGTACAGATACCGGTTGGATGACGCGATTCGCAACACCGAATTGAATCCTGCTTTTGAAATCTTCAAGGTCCTGCGAAAGCGACTACAGGAGCGGGTCGCTTATGCTGTCGGGCTCTTGGGTCGGGAATTTGACTACGAAATCGACGAAGAATTTGTGCTGGACCGCAGCGAGATGACGTGGGCAAGAGACTTTGCCGAGCTTGATGAAATTTGGCGCAAAAGAGTAAAAAACGATTCGCTTAGTTTGCGCTTGGCCGGGAAGTCAGATACAGAAATTTCTGACACCTTGGCGAAGCGCTATCGCCGGTTGTTTGATCGCGTTAGTCAATTCACGAGCGAAGACGTATATCAGACTTTCATTAATGCCTATACGGCCTCGATCGAACCGCACACCTCCTATTTCGACCGGCGTGCGTCTGAAAATTTCAAGATCCGTATGAGCCTGTCTCTGGAGGGCATTGGAGCGGCATTGCAGTCGGAAAACGAATTTACCGTAGTACGGCGGATCATCACCGGTGGTCCGGCGGACAAAAGCGGGCTGCTTCACGTCGATGACCGTATAACGGGTGTGGCGCAAGGGGATAAACCAATAGTAGATGTCATCGGCTGGCGCTTACCCGACGTCGTAGATTTGATTCGCGGGTCTAAGGGGACGGTAGTGCGTCTAGAAATCCTGCCCAAGGCCACATCGCTGGATGGTCCGACGAAAATAATCAACTTGGTGAGGAACACGATCAAGTTGGAGGAACAGGCAGCAAAGAAGCAGGTGGTCAATCTACCAGCCCCCCGCGGTACGGCAAAAATTGGCGTGATCCGCGTGCCGACTTTTTATACGGATTTTGAAGCCCGGGAACAAGGTGAGAGAACTTTTCGCAGCACGACGCGCGATGTACGGCGTTTGCTTAGTGAACTAGAAAAGGAAAATGTCCGCGGTATACTGGTCGATCTGCGGGGTAATGGCGGTGGGTCGCTGGCGGAAGCTACCGAACTGACGGGTCTGTTTATCCGCGCCGGCCCGATCGTGCAAGTAAAGGATTCCGCTGGACGTATCAGTATCAATGACGATCCAGATCCCGCTATCGCCTATGCGGGGCCGCTTGCAGTACTGGTTGACCGCCAGAGCGCTTCTGCGTCAGAAATTTTCGCCGGGGCGATTCAGGATTATCGTCGCGGAATTGTCATCGGAGAGCCTACCTACGGCAAGGGAACTGTACAGCGCTTGATTAACCTGGATCGTTTCGCCAAGGTGGTGGGGCTAGGGCAACTGAAATTCACCATTGCGCAGTTCTTTCGCATCAACGGTGATAGCACACAGCACCGTGGTGTCATCCCGGACATCGTATTTCCGACAGCCATCGATGTACAAAAACACGGTGAGCGGTCCTTGGAAAACGCACTGCCGTGGGCGTCCATTCGGCCCGCCCGTTATGTAGCGGCCGAGATCAGTAGCAAAGTCATCGACGAGGCCAGGCTTCGGCATCATACGCGGGCGCAAGCCAAATCGGGCTTTAAGTACCTGTTATCTGAAGCCGAGGCGGCCAAGCGGGCGCGAGAAAAAAAGTCCATCAGTTTACTGGAGACGGAACGCGTGGCGAGTCGCGACCGCGCAGAGCAGGAACGGCTCGAGCGCCTAAACCTCTATCGAGTTTCACGCGGCTTGGCGCCGCTGAAGGGGGAGCAGGCATCTGCCAAGGACGACGTTGCCGATGAGGATGAGGATGAGGAAGACGATGACATCCTACGCACAGAGGCGGCGCAGATTCTGTTTGACGTGATTCAGCTCAGCGGCAAAAAGCTGATCACTTTCCGCCGTTGACCGTTTTTCAGGTCGTTCAGTTATCCCATTCTTCCTAGTCCAAACCGCTCTAACATCAGTTCAACGCTGGATAGCAGCTTTTCGGTGACCGTTTTCTTCGCCGTATACGATATTTCATACATGTCGGCGTGCTCCCGAGCCGCGAGCAGATAATCATCACTGGTTTTGAGTTCGTCAACGAGATTCAAATTCAGCGCCTTTGTGCCGTACCAATACTCTCCGGTCGCAACCTTTTGTAAATCCAATTGAGGCCGGTGTTTGGCGACGAAGTCCTTGAAAAGGTCATGCATCTCCTCGATCTGTTCGCGAAGTTTGCTGCGTTCTTTCTCGGTGTTCTCGCCGAACATGGTAATCGTCCTTTTGTATTCGCCGGCGGTCTGCTGTTCAAATTCCACGCCATGCCGGGTCAGAAAATTATGAAAATTTGGTAATTGCGCCAACACGCCGATTGACCCAATGACCGCAAATGGAGCGGTGATTATTTTGTCGGCGACACATGCCATCATGTATCCGCCACTTGCCGCCACCTTGTCTACCGCCACGGTTAGGTTGATATCCGCGTCGCGGAGCCGGCACAGCTGCGATGCGGCCAAACCATGCTCATGGACTACGCCACCGCTGTTCTCCAGACGAACCAATACTTCATCTTCGGTACTCGCCATGGTCAATATGGCGGTGATTTCCTCGCGCAGCGACGCTACCGCAGTGGCCTTGATGTCACCGTGAAAATCGAGAACATATATCTTTTTACGCTGTTCTGCTGTTTTCTTTTTATGTTCCGCTTTCTTTTTCAACTTCGTTTCCTTGGCAAGTTTCTTCCATTGTTTCTTCGTTAGGGTCTGGCTTTTCAAGAGTTTCTGCATGGCGTCGTACATATCGTTGAGATTTTTTACCTCCAACTTCTCCAGCGACCTGGTACGACGTGACAATGAGAAACTAAAAACAATGATCAACACCAATGCAATGACGATTGTTGCTGTTTTTGCTAGAAACAAACCGTAGTTGACCAGAAATTCCGACATTCGATGCTCCTAAGTTATTGATATCAGCACACGAGTAATTTTGTAACGTCGGACAGGGAGCATACCTCCGCATCCGGTTGATGCTTGTGGTCCCAAATATGTCCTGCCCGATTCATCCAGATAGTTTTCATACCCACCTCAGCGGCGCCTAAGATGTCTTGCTGCGGGTGGTCACCGATATGAGTGACATATGCAGGGGGAAAACCAGCGCGATCGCAGGCAGACAGGAATACGCGGGGATGAGGCTTGGCGACTCCTACGTCTCTTGCCGATACACTCGCGTCAAAAAATCGATGTAGTCCGATTCGGTTTAAGTCAGCGTTGCCGTTGCTCACACTTACTAAGGGATACCGTTTTGATAGCTGCTCCAGTGCCGGAATCACGTCCGGAAACAAGGCAACGTCGTTGCGTGCCAGCATAAACTCCTCGAATACGGGTTCAACGTATGATGTGTCACAGCCGCATTCCAAAAGCACTCGCTCCAGGGTCAGTTTTCGCATCGCGCTTAGATCGTATTTCAACTCCGGGGAGTCTCGTTCCACCTGGGCGCGCACCTCCCGGAGCGCGGCCATACTAAAGGATTCGGCAATTGCCGGACAGATTGCCGTCAGTAGATCATACATGCGTTTCTCGGCCTGGACGATCACCGGGGCGATCGCCCACAGGGTATCGTCGAGATCTATGGTTACTGCACATACCGAATTCATGGGGGGAGTTTAAAGTGTGCAACAAAAACTAAAAAGCCTATAAGTCACTAGCCCATATTTCTCGCCAGGGGGCGCCAGACCCTGAGCCCGTTTTTTCTTCGCTCCAGGCGCGGCGCTTGCCCCCGCACTGCCGTCAATCAACTACCACGGGGTTTTCGGTGCGATTTCAACCAAACAAACGTTCAACGCCAATATAACCGCCGCGGTGTCAGCGTCGTGTGCTCTGTGAACGGGCTGGAGAGGTCTATTTCGCGGCGATGTCCTCGAGCCGCTTGGCGCGGATGATATTGCCGTTGAGGCCCGCCTCTTTGGCGCTGCCGCCGTAAGCAACCGTCAACAACTGGCTGTAGTACGTCACCGGGATATGGAATTTGGTTCCATAGTGCTTATTAATTTGATCCTGATACACCTCAACATTCATCTGACATACCGGGCATGGGGTTACGATCATGTCGGCGCCCTGATCGTATGCAGCCTCAATGATCTCCTTGATCTGTTTTTGACTCTTTTCCGGTTCCGAGAACGCGAGCGCACCGCCGCAGCACGTGACCTTTTTTTCATAGTTTGTGATTGCTTCACCGCCGACGGTCTCCACCATCTTATCCAGATACATGGGGTTTTCGAAGGACTCACCGTCAACACCGAACGGCCTGTTGGTTTGGCACCCCACATACCCAGCGAACTTGATTCCTTCCAACGGTTTTACCATCGGTTCTTTTATTCCTTCATAGCCGATGTCTTCAATCAAGACTTCCACCATGTGCCGAATCGGCGTCTCGTTTTTCAAGTGGATATCGAGTCCTGCTTGTTGGAGGACTTCCTTGGTATCCGCGAGCAGTTGTTCGCAAGCATCGAGGCGATCAGCGGTCTCTTTGGCGCCAAGCCAACACGCGGCGCAGGTAGCGACTATGTCTTGACCGGGGTTGTTCTGTTCGGACAACGCGATGTTTCTCGCATTCATGACATGACGCGGTAACTCTCCTCCCTCGGCGTAGCCGATCGATGCTCCGCAGCAATTCCAATCAGGGATCTCATTCAGCTTGATATCCAGTTTTTCGCACATCGCTTCAACTGACACCATATAATTGGATGCTGATGCCTTACGTTCCGAGCTACATCCCGGATAAAACGAATATTCTTTCTTGGCCATGACGAACTCCCGTTAACTGGCTATACCCTTGCGGCGGTCTTCGATCTCCCGAGCCTTTTTTAGCAGCACATGAAGCTCTTTAGGATTCTTCACGCCTTTATGGCTAATAAGCGCGAACGGATTTAATCGTTTTGTCTTGATCATACCGATACCGACACTCATCATCGCCAGTCCCTTCTTGATACCGCTCATGAAACCATCCATGAAATATAATTTCAGCGACAGCGCTAATTCGTTGACGCGCCCGGTCTTGGCGATATTGTTCCAGAAAATTCCGGCAAAGCGGCGTGTCGGATTCATCTTTGGGGCGATTCCAAGGCGGTGGGCATAATTCGCCAGCCCATGCATGATGTGGGTTATCGGCAGTTCGCGTGGACAACGAACGATACAGTTGTAACAAGATGTGCACATCCACATCGACTCGGTGGTCAAAACCTCGTCACGTTTTCCCGCCCGGATCATCATGAAGATCTCCTGGGGCGGATGATCCCAGTGAGGTCCGAATGGGCAAGAGCCCGAACACACTCCGCACTGCATGCACATCTTCACCCAATGGCCTTCTTCAACATTTTCTTCGACTTCTTTGAGGAAATCGTTACGATATTTCTGGACCATGGCGGTGTTGACGTCACTCATGTCATTTCTCCTGCTCAGAACCCCTTGAACGGGTTCATTCCGATTTCATCGATCTTGGCCGCGTACTCGTTTATGAGCGCCGGCACTCTTTGGATGTCGGTGATTTCCACTTCGTAGATCTCTACTCGCTCGGGCTCGAGTTGTAGCTGCTGTAATGTATCGTCGATCTTACTCATGCGATAGTGCGCCAGTTCCGAGCCCTTCACAAAATGGCACTGGTAGTCGTCACCCTTTTTGCAACCCATCAACATAACACCGTCATAACCGCTGTTCAGGGCGTCGGTGACCCAGATGGTGTTTACCGAGCCGAGACAGCGCACCGGTACGATGCGAACGAAGGCGCTGTACTCCAACCCCTGTTGGGCTGCCATATCAAGCGCCGGGTAGGCGTCGTTCTCGCAGGCGAGGATAAGAATTCGCGGCTTTTCGTCGAACTCATCGGGCATGTTCACCGACTTGATCTGTTGTCCAACGGTGTCGACGGAATAATTGTCGAATGAAATTACTCGGACCGGGCACGCACCCATGCAGGTCCCGCAACGCCGGCATCGAGACTCATTGAATAGCGGATAACGTTGTTCGTCTTCATCGATGGCGCCGAACGGGCACTCCACCGTGCACCGCTTGCATTGTGTGCATCCCTCGCGGCGGAAGCTCGGGAAACTCAGATCGCCGGAGCGTGGGTGAGCAGCGCGTCCCAACACGGCATTTTCCACCGCTTGGATCGATTTGAGGGCGGCGCCGGTTGCGTCTTCCATCGTTTGCGCAATGTCCATTGGACGTCGAACCGGACCGCAGGTATAGATCCCGCTACGCTGGGTTTCATAAGGAAAACATATGAAATGAGAGTCGCTGAACCCATGGCGCAGATGGGGCAAATCAACACCCTGACGGTACGTGAGGTTGAGTATGGATTCCACGGGAATTTGCACCTCGCGGGTTTCGGTCTCCGCCTGGGCCGCAGACTCCCCGCCGCCATCCTCAACTTCCTGCATTGCCGCGGGCTCAATGTCTACGCCCGAATTGGGGATTTGACCGGTAGCCAATACGACCAGGTCTGCCGTTGCCGCCGCCTCGTCGTTCAGGATCATGTCGTGAAATTTCACTTCCAATTGGCCATCGACGGGGCTCACTTGCTGAGGCTTGCCTTTGGTAAAGATAACCCCCTTTCGTTGCGCCGAACGATAGAAGTCTTCGCCATTACCCGGCGTGCGCAGGTCATCGAAAATCACTACAGTATCGACGTTGGGGTTCGCGTCCTTGAAATACATCGCTTGTTTGATGCTGGTATTGCAGCAATGACCGGAACAGTAGGGGAGATGGCCCGGTTCGTCACTGCGCTGGCCCGCGCATTGAACAAAGACGACACTCTCGACTTCCTTACCGTCCGACGGACGCTTGATAGGGCCGTCTGCGGCCTGTATCGCCAATTGCTCCAGCTCCGCTTGATCGATTACATCCGGGCTCTTTCCGTAGCCTAACTCGGGCAATTGGTTGGCGTCGTAACCGGAAAAGCCGCTGGCCTGGATAATGCTGCCAACGTTTTCGGTCACCGTCTCACCGCTTTCAGCGCTGATATCCACGCTGAACTGTCCAGGGGCGCCGCTGGTTCGGGTGATCGAGCTGTTCAAGAACACGTTAATGTTCTTCTCGTACTCCACGGACTTCACCAGATCGCTCACACCGGCATCAACTGGATCCGCGAACGGCTCGCGATCGGGCACGCGTTTGTGCAGCTTTGCCGCCCAGCCGCCGAGTTGGCCGGTCTTTTCGACCAGTAATATTCCGTACCCGGCCTTGGACGCCTCGATTGCCGCGGTCATGCCGCTGACACCCCCCCCTACAACCAGGATGTTCTTGTTGGTGCCCGCATTCTGATTGGTATCGGGTTGTTTGATGTATTGAATCTCCGCGCACGCCATGCGCAGAAAATCGTCGGCCATCTCCTGGGTGGTTTCTCGGGCCTCTTCGGTATCGGGGCGCACCCAAATGATTCCCTCACGCAGATTTGCGCGCCCAAGCGCCACGTCATCGAATCCAAAGGCGTCGGTTTTGGCGCGGCGTGAACAGGCTGCTATCACCACGTGGGTGACGCCTTCGCCGTCGATGTCATTGCGAATGGTGCTGACGCCGTCTGCATTGCATAGGAAATCGTGCTGACGTACCAGGGAGCATTTGCCTTCGCTCTCGGCGATCTTGGCCAGTTGATCGGTATCTAAGCGGTTGCCGATACCACAACCCCGACACACATACACCGCGGTCTTTTTTTCAGACATTGTTTCAGGCCTCCGCGCTCGATACACGATTGACGACTTGGATGGCGCGCAGCGCCGCCGCTGTGGCGCTCTGCACTGCTCGGTTGACGTCCAAGGCATTGGTGGCGCAGCCGGCACCGTAGATAGCCCCGTTGGCCGCATCCATTTGCATAAAACCGCTGACATCCGCGGACACGTTGGCGGCTATCTGGTCAGCCCTAACGCTGGGTTCCATGCCGATCGCCAGCACACACAGATCGTGGGTATTGTCGTAGCGGTGATAACCCTCGGTATCGACGCCGTGGAGCACGACATCACCGGATTCCCGGTTCTCGGTGATATTGGCCACCTTGGACTTTATGAAATGGACTTTTTCGTCCGCCTGGACCTTTCGGTAAAAGTCCTCAAACCGGTCGATGGCGCGGATGTCGATGTAATAAATTGTGGCCCTGGCGTCAGCGTCACCACTGTATTGTTCACCAATATATGTCGATTGCTTGAGCGAGGCCATACAGCAGATCCGTGAGCAATGGGTCAGGTGGTTCCGGTCCCGTGATCCGGCGCACTGGATGAAGGCAATGTTCTTGGCCTCGTTGCCGTCGAAGGGACGCAATATCTTACCGCCGGTGGGACCAAAGGGGTCCATCATACGCTCGAACTCGACGCTGGTGATCACATTGGGATAGCGATCATAACCATACGGCTGAATCTTGGCTGCATCATAGGGCCGCCAACCCGTCGCCCATATCACGGCGCCCGCTTTGATCGCGATCGTCTGTTCTTGCATTTCGAGATCGATGGCGTCGTACGCGCAAGCAGCTTTCGCCTTGCTCGCTTCCTCGCTGCCAACGATTGACGGATCAATCACATAGCGCTGTGGATAGGCCATGTTATAGGGCAAGTAAGCGGCTTTGATCTTTTTCATGTTGTAATTGAATGGATCGTCGATCTCCGTCGTAACCGCCTGTGCGCAGGCGCCACAAGCAGTGCAATTATCGTTCACGTAACGGGGCCGGATGGTGATGGAGACGTCATAATCTCCGGCCGTGCCGCTAACGTTCCTAACTTCGGCCATCGTCAGCAGTCGGATTCTTTTGTTGGCTTTGAGCCGACGCAGATTTATTTCCTGGCCACAGCTTGGCCGGCAAAGCTTGGGAAAATATTTATATAGCTGTGCTACGCGTCCGCCAACGGAGGGGTTTTTCTCCACCAGCACCACGTTTTTGCCGCACTCCGCGGCCTCCAACGCGGCGGTCAGGCCGCTGATGCCTCCTCCTACTACCAAGATCGTTTCATTGGTTGCGACCATATCGGTCATGGATTACGTCCTCCGTAGGCGTTTGATCTCGTTGCTCAAGATCCGCGGCGTACGACGCTGACGTCGCAGGGGCGGAACCGGATAATATATGTGTTCCGCTTAGCTGTCGCCATGTAGAGTCGTTACGCGCAGATACAAATTTCGTATGAAGTGATAGAGTAGCTGTATGGTCTCCGTGGAAACGAAAATGTGCTGTGATATTTCGTGTCCGGATTCCACCCTCACCTTATAATGTTGCTACCATGTCGTGAATCTCACTACCCATCCTAGATCGCAAATGTAACAGTGGATCCCCAGGCCTTTAAGACAGCAGAGCACTTCGTGAAGGAACAGCCCTATTATGAACCGCAGGGCGCAGAGATCGCGCTGTTCGAAGCCGCGTACGCCAATCAGATCCCGGTCTTGTTAAAAGGCCCGACTGGCTGTGGCAAGACGCGTTTCATGGAGCATATGGCGTGGCGGCTGCGCCGGCCATTGATCACGGTTTCCTGCCATGACGATCTTACCGCGTCTGACTTGGTTGGGCGATATTTGATTATCGGAGGCGAAACCCGCTGGGTGGACGGCCCCTTGGCCCATGCCGTGCGCATTGGAGGCGTATGTTATTTGGATGAGATCGTTGAGGCCCGGAAAGACACTACGGTGGTCATTCATCCACTCGCCGACGACCGGCGGGTACTGCCCATGGAAAAGACCGGAGAATTGTTGCAGGCGCCGCCGGAATTTTGTCTCGGGATCTCATACAACCCGGGATACCAAAGTGTCCTCAAAGATCTGAAGCAGAGTACGAGGCAGCGATTTGTGGCCATAGAGTTCGATTATCCGCCGCCGGAATTGGAGCGGACTATCGTGACGAACGAATCGAGTTTGCATCAGGATGTAGCCGAAAAGTTGGTGAAGTATGCGCGCATGACTCGTAATTTGAAAGGGAGCGGATTGGACGAAGGGGCAAGCACGCGATTGTTAGTGCATGCCGCGAAACTTATCGTCGCCGGCATCGATCCCGGCATCGCTTGTCGTGGCGCGGTGTCCGAGGCGCTTTCCGATGATCCGGAAATGTTGTCAGCGATGAACGAACTTTCGGCTTCGTTGTTTTAACAGCCTGAACACACAAATTATTTGCTTGTAAACAACGCTTTCCGCGTTGCGGGAAACTTGTTGATTTTGTGCGCGGTACACTTGATACATTGGAGTCATCTGTCCACCCCTACATGTCCAAACGTCCTCTTACATTCGAACAACTGGAGCATCGCCTAGAGGAATATCTCGATCCTGTGCTGTCGACACGGCGAACCGCAGAAGCGCCGGCCCAAGCGTTGTCAATATTCTCCCGTGGGCAACAAGACTTCGTACTTCATTGGATAAGCGTAATCGTGCGGACCAATTCCGAGATGGGCTATCAGTTCGCCAGCCAGGCCCCCGACGCGCTCCGACTCATGGATCTTCACGGTGTCGAGAAATGGATCATCCAATTCATGGATGTGTACGACAAACAAGGCTTGTATCCCGGCTGCGCCAATGTTCAGGCTGTCGAGCAATTCGCCGCGGATCTCCATCTGCGGGAGTTCGTCCTGAATTTCGAGGATGTGGTGAGCGTGTTAGAGCATTACGTGCATGGGCTCGCGGGTCGTGCACTCAAGCTGCAGCCAAACGAGATCGTGTACACGGACACCGAGCATCTGTACCTGCCTCGACGTTTGCGCTTGTTTCGCACGCGTCAGAAAAATTTCGGCTTGTACAAGGCGATGGCTTCACATCTGTGGGCGCAAACCTGGTTCGGTACCTTTCGCGTGCCAGAGGGGTTGGTGAGCTTGGTCAATGTGTGCGGCAGCTATGCAGATCCAGAACGCGCCACTCGCTTGTTCCATGCCCTGGAAACGGCGCGTCTAAACGCGTGCATTGAACGCGGATTACCCGGCCTGTACCGGGAAATGATGGCCCTGCAGAGCGAACAAGCGGAGATTCGCTATGCGACAAACTGGACGGACGCCGTGCATCGCTTGCAGGCGCCGGACGCAACGGTTCGCGATACGATTCGAGCGCTGCAGCATTTGTATGCCGACGAGGGGCACCTTCCGCCGCCATTCTGTTTCCAGGGCAGGTTGATGCTTGAAAGCGCTGAGGCGGCGATACGCGCCCGTCAGGACCGCGAAAAACACGCGTTCCATGAGAACTTGCGGCTCATGGACCACAAGCTGGAGGCGAACGCGGCCGGTCCCGCACGTGCCTCGATCCCACCTCGCTTACAGGCCACTTGGCCACCGTCTCAGGATGGACTGCACGATCCGCAAATCGAATGGACACTAGACGGCCGACCGGTAACACCGCCCGAGGAAATTCGCGCCCTATCCCGCTCGATTCTGCAAGACTTCGGGGAGATCCCTGACGAGTATCTGGTGGCGGCCGGTGACGGGGCCTACCAGCTCGTGCCGGGAAGCGATCAGCCGGCCCCGAGCGTCTGGGAGCGCGCATATCACGAGGAGGGCGCCTGGTTGTACAACGAGTGGGATTTTCGCCGTCAACACTACCGCAAGGATTGGTGCGTGTTGAGAGAGATCGAGCTACACCCCAGTGAGGAGCGTTATGTGGACGAGGTGCTGAGTCGCTACCGGGGATTGATATCCGGATTACGGAGGACCTTCGAGGCGTTGCGTGGCGAGGATCGTATTCTTAAGAAACAGATACACGGCGATGACATCGACCTGGATGCGGTCGTAGAGGCGTACGCCGACATGCATGTTGGATTGGAAATGTCTGAGCGCCTGTTTACCAAGCACCGAAATCTGGAGCGTGATATGGCTGTGATCTTCATGGTGGATATGAGCGGTTCAACGAAAGGATGGATTAATGATGCTGAGCGGGAAGCGCTGGTATTATTGTGCGAGGCGTTGGAGATTCTAGGCGACCGCTACGCAATATATGGGTTCTCGGGAATGACGCGTAAGCGGTGTGAACTCTATCGTATTAAGCGGTTTGACGAGCACTACGCGGACCCGGTAAAGCGGCGAATCGCCGCAATTCGCCCCCAGGATTACACCCGTATGGGCGTCATAATTCGTCATTTGAGTGGTTTGCTGGCGGACGTCGAGGCCCGTACCAAGTTGCTGATTACGTTGTCGGACGGCAAGCCAGATGATTACGACGGCTATCGTGGTGAATATGGCATCGAGGACACACGTCAAGCCCTGATTGAAGCGAAACATCAAGGCATTTTTCCATTTTGTATAACCATCGACACCGAGGCCCACGATTATTTGCCAAGGATGTATGGTGCCGTCAACTATGTGCTGATCGACGAGGTGAGAAAGTTACCTCTGAAGGTGTCTGACATATACCGGCATCTGACAACGTAAGCGGTTGGTATTGCGTGCTTACGTTGATTCGCACTCTTACAAGTGCCGAACTAGCCGTTTGTTCATTCAATCTGATCCGGATTAGCCATGGCAGGTCCAATAATAGTGACGTGCAGATGTTTTTTGTTCGCGCCTTCGTTGATAATTGTCGTGAATAAACAATGACAAGTTGACGGTTTATAAGGTCGGTGCGCACAAGAAGAATCGCATTGATTTGTTGTTGGAGACATTCAATGCGACGCAGTAAGTAAGAATCGCTGTTGTAAAAAAACAAAATAAATTTTGTTTTGTTGTATTTTTGCTTGACATTTGTACACGCGTGAATATATTTTCCGCATGACTTCGAATAGGTAGTAGTCGGAGTTTGAAAAGGAAACCGCAAAGGTCAGCGTTAGTTGGCATAGTTGGACTGCCGCAATTTTGTAAGGATGCAAACGAAACCTATACGCGGGATAACATTAAAATATTGGTTACCTTAACAACGAGAAATATGATGCTAACCGAGTGGCAACACCGGTTGGGTCACCCCATTCACCTCTCGTGTTTCCATCCCCATCTTTCTACGACTTGCTCTGAACCTGTTTTTCTCAGTGATTTCAGAGGGTTATATCGTTGGGTGATTGCATGATGGTGAGTGTTTTCTTGTTTTCCTAACCTATAGATAGGAGATGCGTCATGGCAGTAAAGAAACGAGCTAAGAAGAAGGCAACGAAGAAGAAGGCAACGAAGAAAAAGGCAACGAAGAAGAAGGCAACGAAGAAGAAGGCAACGAAGAAGAAAGCAACGAAGAAGAAGGCAACGAAGAAGAAAGCAACGAAGAAAAAGGCCAAAAAGAAGGCCACCAAGAAAAAGGCCAAAAAGAAGGCTACCAAGAAAAAGGCTACCAAGAAAAAGGCTACCAAGAAAAAGGCTACCAAGAAAAAGGCTACTAAGAAGAAAGCGACGAAACGAAAGGCTAAAAAAAAAAGTAGCCCGTAAGCGCAAGAAAGCGGGATTAAGGATACCTCTCCCGTTTTAAATCAAACGCCGCTAGCCGGTTTGTCGGCTAGCGGCTTTTTTTAGGACTCATCGTTAACCCGCCCGAATCCTCCGCCCCCCGGGGTTTCGATCACCACCACATCACCGGCCGATACCGTTAGTTGGGCGCAACCCGCCAATGTTTCCCGGGTGCCATCAGCTCTTACCACGTAATTACTGCCGGTCATACCGGGTAAACCACCGGCCATCCCAAACGGCGCTGTTTTGCGCCGATTCGACAGGATAGATACCGACATCGGTGCGCGAAATCGTATTTGTCTAACCACGCCGTTGCCCCCCCTGAACCGGCCCTGGCCGCCACTATCAGCGCGAATCCCGAAGCTTTCCACGAGTACCGGGAAACGCCATTCCAGGACCTCCGGATCCGTTAACCGAGAGTTGGTCATGTGACTGTGAATCGCATCGGTTCCGGAAAAATCCCGGCCGGCGCCGGAACCGCCGCAAATGGTCTCATAGTATTGATAGCGGTTGTCTCCGAAGGTGAAGTTGTTCATCGTTCCCTGCGAGGCCGCGCACACGTTCAAGGCACCGAACAGTGTATCCACAATGCATTGGGATGTTTCCACGTTGCCCGCCACCACCGCCGCGGGAAAATCCGGATTCAGCAGGCTATGTGGCGGGATATTGATCCGCAAGGGTTTGAGACAACCCTCGTTCAGTGGAATGTCGTCTCGCACCAGGGTGCGGAACACGTACAGGACCGCTGCTTTACAGACTGCCGCCGGCGCGTTGAAGTTGGTCCCGACCTGCGGAGACGTGCCCGAAAAATCAATATCGGCGCTGCGGGTTTGCGCATCGATGGAAATCGTGACCGAGACGACACTGCCATCGTCCATGGGGTATGAGAACCGGCCGTTTTGCAGCACGTCGATCACCCGGCGTACGGATTCCTCGGCATAGTCCTGGATATGTCGCATATAGGCGTGCACCGTCTTTAGGCCATAGGTATCCCTTAGGCGTTCCAGTTCGATGATGCCTTTTTGATTGGCCGCGATTTGCGCCTTAATGTCGGCGAGATTCTGATACGGATTACGTGCCGGGTAGCGATTGTCGCTCAGTAGCGATAGGAACTCCGGCTCGCGGAACGTGCCATCGCGAACGAGGAGGAAGTTATCAATCAACACGCCCTCTTCGTCGACTCGTTGGCTATACGGTGGCATCGATCCCGGTGTTATTCCACCGATATCCGCGTGGTGCCCCCGTGAGGCGACGTAAAACAGGATCTTACTTCGTTGCCGGTCGAACACCGGAGTGATGACGGTGATGTCGGGGAGATGCGTGCCACCGTTATATGGGGCGTTATGGACGTAGACGTCTCCCGCCCGCATGTCGTTGCCCCGCGCCTCTATGACACATCGCACACTTTCCCCCATCGAGCCCAAGTGCACCGGCATGTGGGGCGCATTGCAAATCAGATCACCGTGGTCGTCGAAGATCGCACACGAGAAATCCAACCGTTCCTTCATGTTTACCGAATAACTGGTGTTTTGCAGCGTGTAACCCATCTGTTCGGCGATTGACATAAAAAGCTTGTTGAATATCTCCAACATCACCGGATCCACGTTGGTGCCGACATCTCGTCTGTGCCTGCGCGTCATTTCCCGTCGCAATACCAGCTCATCGGTCGCTGTAGCGTGCGCGCTCCATTCCGGCTCAACCACTATGGTGCTGTTGGGTTCGATAATGAGCGCGGGACCGGAAATGACTTGATCGAGATGCAGGCGATCGCGTTGATGGATTGGCGCCCGGTGGTGTTCCCCCTGCGTGTATATCTCAGTCCAACGTGCATCCTCCGCCGGGCTCGCTGCAGACCGCGCGTGGGCACCGGGGGACGGGCGCGGTTGACTGGCAACCACTTCCACAGAAATCGACTCGATTACCAGGTCCCGGGACGGGTCGGTGAATCCGAACCGTTGTTGATGAGCGGCTTCAAAATCCTGTTGCATGGACTCGGCAGTACCGAAATCAATGTTCAACGCGGTGTCCGTTCCTTGGTAGCGGATCATCGCCTTGCGGAGAATCTGACACTGCTTTTTTTGGATGCCCTGACGTCCCAGATCGGCATAACCGCGAGCAATCAGTTGCGCATACAATTGTTGCGCGTCATCGATGTGAGCTTCGTTCAATGCCGCTTCCAGGGTCTGCTCATGCAGCGCCCTGATGTCCGCCAAACCCATGCCATAGGCGGAGAGCACACTGGCGTGGCGGTGGATAAATACGTGGTTGATGCCCAGCGCGTCCGCCACCAGGCAGGCGTGTTGGGCACCGGCGCCGCCGAAACAACAGAGCGTATACTCGGTAACGTTATAGCCGCGTTGGATGGAGATTCGCTTGATCGCCGTCACCATGTTTTCGACCGCTATGTCGATAAAACCCTGAGCGACCTGCTCCGGCGTTCGGTGTCCGTCCGTCGCATTATTGGTTTCCCTGGCCAACTCGGCGAATCCTTCACTCACGACCTCCGAGTCTATTGGCAGATCGCCATCGGGGCCAAACACATGAGGGAAGTTTTCCGGCAGAAGCTTACCCACCAGGATGTTGCAGTCGGTTACCGTCAGCGGGCCGCCGCGGCGATAACTGGCGGGACCGGGACTGGCTCCGGCCGAATCCGGACCAACCTGGAACCGGGAGCCGTCGAAATGGAGTATCGAACCGCCTCCGGCAGCCACGGTATGGATGTTCAACATTGGGGCACGCAATCGCACACCGGCGACCTGGGTCTCGAGGGCTCGCTCATACTCGCCGTCGAAGTGGCATACATCGGTGGACGTGCCACCCATGTCAAAGCCGATGATCTTGTCGAATCCCGCTTCTACCGCGGTGGCGACGGCGCCGACCACGCCCCCGGCGGGGCCGGACAAGATACTGTCCTTGCCACGAAAGGTGCGAGCGTCCGTGAGGCCACCATTGGATTGCATGAACATCAAGTGGGTGTCCATCAATTCGTTGGCGATGCTGGCGACATACCGTTGGAGTATCGGGGACAGGTAGGCGTCCACCATGGTAGTGTCGCCACGGCTGACAAACTTCATCAACGCGATGACATCGTGGGAAGCGGATATTTGTGTGAAGCCGATTTCCGCGGCAATCCGTGCCACCGCGCGCTCGTGTTCGGGATAGCGATAACCGTGCATGAAGACAACCGCAATCGAGCGGATACCCTCGTCATACACTGCTTGGAGCTGCCTGCGCACCGCAGCGAGATCCGGCGGGCGCAATATTTCTCCCTCGGCGCTAATCCTTTCGTCAATTTCTAACACTCGGCCGTAGAGCATGTCCGGAAGCTCGATCTCTAGTGCAAAGATGTCCGGACGATTTTGGTAACCGATACGCAGCGCATCGCGAAATCCCGCAGTGGTGATCAACGCGGAGGGCTCGCCTTTGCGCTCCAGCAGTGCGTTGGTGGCAACAGTGGTCCCCATTTTCACCGTCTCAATGCGGTCGGTGGGGATCGGGTCTGAGCCATTGAGCCCCAACACATCGCGGATTCCCTGGAGTACAGCATCGGGATAACGCGCCTGATTTTCTGATAGCAATTTGTGAGTAATCACCTTGCCATGGGGATCCACGGCGACCACATCCGTGAATGTACCGCCTCGGTCGACCCAGAATTGCCAGGTTGATTTTTTCATGGTCTGGAACTTACGGTCTGATTGCCGGTATCATTTTTCTGGATGTTGTGACCCCTTACATGGCGCCGAGGCAGCTAAAATAAGAAGTACTTGTCATATTGGCGCGCCCTGTCGTCCGCATTGAAGCAGTCGTATGCCCGATCCTAAGACTACCGCAAACATACGGATTCCCGGATATCGCATCGAGCGCGAGATCGGCCACGGTGGAATTGCAACCGTTTACCTGGCGGTGCAGGAATCCCTGGATCGAGAAGTCGCGCTCAAGGTAATGTCGCCGGTGCTGGTCGCCGAGCGGAATTTCACCGAGCGGTTCATCGGCGAAGGACGCATGGTCGCGCAGCTCAATCACCCAGGTATCGTTACGATTTTTGATATTGCGGCCGAGAGTTATCACACCTACATCGCCATGGAGTACTTGTCAGGCGGCAGCCTGAGGGAAAAACTGCGTCGGGCCGTACCCGCAGACACCATTCTCACCATCGTGCGCCAAATGGCCAATGCGCTTGCCTGCGCGCACGATAACGGCATCGTCCATCGTGACGTCAAGCCGGAGAACATCATGTTTCGTGAAAACGGTGTTCCAGTGCTCACTGACTTTGGCATCGCCAAGACCATCGGCTCCGACGCCCAGCTCACACGTACCGGCATCATCGTCGGTACACCGCGTTATATAAGTCCGGAGCAGGCGGCAGGCCGCGGGACCGATGCTCGTTCCGATCTGTATTCACTGGGCGTCGTCCTCTATGAGATGTTGGCTGGAAGGCCTCCCTTCGATAACAGCGATAGCATCGCGTTACTGTACGCTCACGTCAACGATCCGATTCCAGACTTGCCCGAGGAGCATCGCCACCTGCAACCCCTGGTCAACGCGACAATGGCCAAGGATCCGGACCAGCGGGTTTCGGATTGTCACAAGCTGAGTGACATGATCTACGTGATTCTTCGTGAGGCACGGCGTGGCAGCAGGGCAGCCGTGTCGAGGGCGCGACGCCCGGGTGCTGACCTTATCCCGAACGCCGCGCGCACCGCCGCACCGCAGGTGGGCTCGACCCCGCGCAACAAACGGCGCTCGTTCATGTATGCCGGTGTTGGGATATTACTCGTTGTCTTGCTGCTGGGGGTGGGCTTACGCACATTGTTCCCACCGCAAGCGGAATCTGCGATCGCAGAGATTTCCGAGCCGGGAACCACCGCGGCAAGCGCCACCCGGCCGGAGCCGGCGCCGCGTGGATTCGAAGTGGAGGTGGCGCCGGCCGCAAGCCCCGCGCCGGTGCAGTTGGATGTTGCGGTGGCGAACGATTCACAGCGGGAATCTGAAGCTGACCGAGTGCCGGCGTCATCCCCGGTACCGACGGACTCGCTGGTGGCGGTTGAGCCCACTGTGCCGCCAGCCCCGGTCGAGATGTTGAAACACGAGGGACGGCAAACCCCGCTCACCGAAACACCTCGAAAGCCGGTAGTGCCGGCACACGATGACGAAGCGGGGACACCGACATGGCAAATGACCAAACCGGGCAGCGTGCCGAGACCACCGAGCCGGCTGCAGGCGTTGCTGAGTCTCGCCGAGAGTCGGATGGCTCGGGGACAGGTCGATGATCCTGCAGGTGATAATGCCCTGGAGACTTATCGTCAAATATTGCATATCGCGGCCGATCACCCGCAGGCAGTGGCTGGACTTGATGAAATTGCGCGATATTTTCTCGACAAGAGCCGCGAATCCGCGGAGGCAAAGCGCTTCCAAGATGCGCAGGACATGATCGAACGGGGGTTGCGGGCGGTGCCGAAACATTCCGCATTGATGGCCTTTCAAAACAGAGTGTCTTCGCTCTTGCAGGCTGGAAAAGAGTTCGCGAACGCTGAGAAATACTACTGGGGGCATGACGTTCAGCGCGACTTGGTTTTAGCCGCCAAGTGGTATCGTAAAGCAGCGGATAGAGGTCATGTTCAGGCCCAACACAGCTTGGGTATTGCATATGCCGACGGTGCCGGTGTGCCCCGCGACGAGGTCGAAGGAATGCGGTGGCTGCGGCGCGCCGCCATTCAAGGCCTCGAGGACGCGCAATTCAATTTGAGCCTCGGTTTGATCTTTGGCCCCAAACCCGATCCCGATGACGCGTCGCAGTGGATCAAAATGTTAGCTGGAAAAAATTATCAACCCGCAATTCAGGTATTGGGTTGGATGTACAGTACCGGCACCGGAGTCAAACTAAGCATCAAAGAATCCATACGCTGGAACGTCAAACATGTCATGGCGGATGCGCCCGCCGAGACGTCACCGCCGGAACGGGTAGTGGAATCTTGGAACCGGAAATTACAATCGGCGCTGGCGCAAACGCGGCTGGATCAGAAACCGGCCGAGCCGCACTAGACGTATATTGCACCAAGGATTCCGGATGATGGCAGAGGGAGCGGGCGGCGGGACGCCGTGGTGCAACTTAGCGAAAAACATAGCGCCGACCCACACCACGGTGGCGAGTAAGTGTAGAAATAGTGCAATCGACGCGCTCACACTCGGCTCCGGTGCAGGGTCGGGTCGAAAAGCGGTGGAGGATACACGAACTGGCGGCGCGTGGCCGTCTTGCCCGGCGCCAAAGCACTGGTAGCCGCGTGGTGGCAGGGGACAGCTTGACATAGTGTATAAAATACACTAATCTACTTCGTGTTATGACCACACCTACTGAATTGCGGTCTACCGCACCGTGGTTGGTACACGTGTCCACGGATATCGTGGTATTCGGCATCGGACACACCGGGCTGCAGGTGCTATTGCGCCGTCACCCTCCCCGAGACGGTGTCGCTGCGCCGTGGGCGCTACCTGGCGGGTACGTCGGCCCGGTGGAGCACCTGGATCGCAGCGCCGAGCATACGCTGGCCCAGCAAACCGGCGTGGACGACGTGTATCTGGAGCAGTTATATACCTTCGGTCGGCCGGACCGGCATCCGGCGTCGCGGGTGATCACGGTGGCGTATTATGCGTTGATGCCGCCGCGCCGTGTGCAGGAAATAAGAGCCCGGCCCACGCCCGAAGTCCGATGGTACCCCATTGATCGTATGCCTGATCTCTACCTGGATCACACCGATATTGTTGTTCTGGCGCGCCGGCGCTTGGAAGCGAAGTTGGCATACTCAACCATTGCCTTCCAATTGTTGGCCGCGGAATTCACGCTCAGCGAGTTACAACAGGTGTACGAAATAATTTTATGTGAAAAGCTGGACAAACGTAATTTTAGAAAGCGCATCCTCGCTCTTGACTGCATAGAGGAGACCGGGAGAAAACGTCGTGACGGTTCTCATCGGCCGGCGGGACTGTACCGTTACAAATCGCCCGGTGAGGTCCATTTCATCAAGTAAGGAGATTGCCGTGACTGCCGTGCATTCGATACCGGAAAATCTGAAACAGCGCATCGATACGGTTGCGTTACAAGCGCGTGGTATTAAACATGAGCTCTTGCCCAAGAAAGAGCACGACGCGCAAATCGCGCACATCGAACGTTTGCTTGAAGCACAAAATGCGGTACTGGTTGCTCACTACTATGTCGACGGCGAGCTTCAGGATCTGGCGGACGAGACGGGGGGGTTTGTGTCCGACTCGTTGGAGATGGCTAGGTTTGGTTACGAGCATCCCGCCAGTACGGTGGTGGTCGCCGGGGTTCGATTTATGGGTGAGACCGCCAAGATACTGAGCCCGAAAAAACGGGTTTTGGTGGTCGAACGGGACGCCGAGTGTTCGCTGGATTTGGGTTGCCCGGCGGATGATTTTAACGAGTTCTGTGACGCCAATCCCGAGCGCACGGTGGTGGTCTATGCAAACACCAGTGCTGCCGTGAAGGCGCGCGCAGATTGGGTGGTGACGTCTTCGATCGCTTTGCAGGTGGCAGAGTATCTGCACCAAAGGGGTGAAAAGATCCTGTGGGCACCGGACCGTTTTCTGGGCGATTACGTACAGCGCATGACCGGGGCCGACATGTTGATGTGGCAGGGCTCGTGTGTGGTACACGAAGAATTCAAATCAGAGGCGTTGGCACAACTGAAATCCTTGTACCCCGCTGCCGCGGTACTGGTGCATCCGGAGTCGCCGCCAGGTGTCATCGCGCTCGCGGATCGCGTCGGCTCGACCAGCCAGATAATCAAGGCCGCCCAGGAAATGAGTAATGAGCTGTTCATCGTCGCGACCGAGGACGGCATCTTTCATAAAATGCGTGAAGTCGCGCCGAGAAAGACATTCATTCCCGCACCGACCGCGGGTGAGGGCGCCACCTGTAAGAGCTGTGGTCATTGCCCGTGGATGAAGATGAACGATCTGGCACGCCTCGCCCATGTATTGGAAACCGGTGACAATGAAGTCTTTGTCGAGGAGGAGATTCGCGCGCAGGCCGAAAAGTCACTCAAGCGCATGGTGGATTTTGCCCGTGAGCATAGCAGTCAAAATGTCAAGGTAACGGGTAATGCATGAGTCGTTCGTTGACAACGTGCGTACGTGAGTCGGCGAATTAGTGCCCCGGTCTTATGGGCCTACACACGATCACAACGGCCGGTTCAAGTATACTTGCCACGATGAGTAAGCGATTGCGGTCATGACTCGGTACGTGGGGGAGGCGGATTTTCGGCATGACGCGGCGGCCGGGATCGGGGTGTTGCTGGTCAATCTGGGAACCCCCGACGCACCTACCGCGGCAAGTCTGCGCCGTTACCTCAAGCAGTTTCTGTCCGACCCGCGGGTCGTCGAGATCCCACGGCTCGTTTGGTGGTTGATCTTGCGCTTGGTGATTTTGAACATTCGCCCCAAGCGCAGCGCCGAGTCCTATCAGAAGGTATGGACCGAAGCCGGATCGCCACTGATGGTGATTTCACAGCAGCAAACGGACGCACTCGGGCAGTTGTTGGCCGCGCGCTATCGGGGTCCGGTACACGTGGAGTTGGGAATGAGTTACGGTCGACCGTCGATTGCGGATGGACTGGAACGATTACGGCGACAAGGCGCCCGGCGCCTTGTCGTATTACCTCTGTATCCCCAATATTCCGGAACTACGGTGGGTTCAGTGTTCGACGCGGTCGCCGCTACCTTAAGTCATTGGCGGTGGGTCCCCGAGCTACGGTTCATTAACGCGTATCACGACAATCCGGTGTACATCCAGGCGCTCGCCACCAAGATACGCGGCTACTGGCAACAACAAGGCCCCGCGGAGCGCTTGCTGTTCTCCTTCCACGGGGTACCTCAGCGATACCTCGTGAACGGCGATCCCTACCACTGTCAGTGCCAGAAGACCGCGCGCCTGGTTGCAGAAGCGCTGCATCTGGACGCAGCGCGTTGGATGGTTGTATTCCAGTCGCGGTTCGGCCGTGAACCGTGGTTACAGCCGTATTGTGATCATGTCTTGAAAGAATTACCGGGCCAAGGTGTGAAGTCCGTAGATGTCGTGTGCCCGGGATTCGCCGCTGATTGCCTGGAAACCCTCGAGGAAATCGACCAACAGAACCGGGATTTTTTCCTGGGCGCGGGAGGCGAGCGGTTTCGCTATATTCCCTGCTTGAATGCGGACCCCGATCACATCGAGTTGCTAGCCGATCTGGCGGCAGCGAACACGAATGGATGGGCGGAACGCGATGGGGAACCCGAGGCACAGGCGGAACAGAGACGGTTGACGTTGCAGCGCGCACAGGCGATAGGCGCCAAGTCTTAACCGCGGGGCCGGCAGGTTTGCCCCGCCGACGGTGAGGCTCGATAACAGCGCCGGAATCCCGACATCGACGGGCGGGTTGTGTCGAGACACATGACGGATCGGAGTCTGCGACGCCAACCGTAAGAGTTCATCAGATACTTCGTCGTTGCACGCCTTAGGACGACCGGTGGGGCACTGTCATTCTGAGCGAGCGCTGCGAGCGAAGAATCTTGCGATCCTTTGTCGTTGCGGCGCTGCTGTTCATGCTCAGCAATACGCCAGTGTGGGCGTGAATCACGATCGGCCGCTCGTACTCTGAGTCATCCTGCCCGATAACCCGCCCGTGGAAAGTGCACGGCCACGTCGCCCACGCGATCATCGCGACGCCGCAGCACAATGGTATCGGGGGTTAGGCGCGCAATCCGTCCGCGCACCGTTGGATCACCGCTGTCTCCGTGGGGTGTGACACCGATGGGCTGCCCCACCGATACCTGCAACGGATCGGCTGGATCGATCCATTCCATGACCTCCGGGCGTGACGTACGAGCGATCTCGAGGGCGCGATCTGCCGACAGGTCCGCCGGTCGGCCGTGGCCGAGAGCCTGCACCCGCTGCTCCCAGGACTCAAGTTTGGGAAATTGACGCAGCATGGCCGGCCCGGCGTGGACGCGACCGCGGAAAAACCACACCAAGTAGTACCCCAATGCATCCGCCAGTCCGGGTTGCTCGCCCAACAGAAACGGACGGTCGTCCGCCAAACACTGGTCAAACCACGAAAATTGTGCCCGTATCTGCGCGAGCGTCTCGTCCAGCGTTCGCATAAAGGTGTCGACGTCATAGTTCGGGCCGAAATACAAAGGGCCGCGGTCGTTGGCAAATTCTTCCGGTAGTTCATGACCTTGCTCGCCGAAGATTGCGGCGATGATCGCGATGAACAGGGGGCCGTCGGTCCAGCGGCTCACGCCCCAGGCCAGTCCCGCGCCGCCACCGGGGAACAAGCTCGGTTCCGGGTAACGCTGCTCCAACTCCCTGATTATGCATTGGCTATCGCAATATACATTCGCACCGATCTGCATGACCGGCGTGCGGCGATAGCCCCCGGTGAGCGGCATCAAGTCCGGTTTGGGGGGATACCGTGGGATCTGCACGGATTGCCAGTCAAGCCCTTTCATGCCGAGGACTACCCGCACTTTTTCGGACACTGGAGACTGCGGATAATGGTGCAGAATGACTTGAGACATTAGGGTTTATCCGTAAGCATAGTGGGTGGCACATGCTAACCCAGTGGCGCCCGGTAATGTAGGCCGGCACCCGGCCTTGCATGTGCGCAATATATGGGGTGTCTCCGCATGGATTTTTCCGCGGACAAACTCCTGTGGGAGCGGTTTGCAGCCGTGATGAATAACGATTTCGCGCCTAAAAGGCGTTCCCACCGATCAGTTGCGTGACAGCAGCATCATCCGGCTCACCATTCGTTATACATATTTCAATTTTTTGACCGCGATCGAAAGCATCTTTATTAATCGCAGTCCGTCACTCCAACGGCTGATATTGGTTTCTCCGTAGACCCGTGCCTGATACCGGAGCGGCAAGTCAACGATTCTCAAATTGAGTTTCGCTGCACCGAACAGCAGATCGAAATCGCCGAAAGGATCGAAGTCTCCGAAGTAGGCACGATTGGCGGCGATTCTTTGATAGTCGGTTTTACGCAGAACCTTGGTTCCGCACAGGGTGTCTTTGACTGGCTGACCCAGGACATAGGAGAACCCGAGACTGAAAAACTTGTTGCCCAGCAGATTGAAGAACCGCATTGCTTTTTCCTGCATGGGATAAACCAGCCGTACACCGTTGATGAACTCCCCTTTGTTTGCGGCGAGCGCATCATAAAAGCGTGTGAGATCTTCCGGCGCAACGGACAGATCCGCGTCCAGGATCATTAACACTTCATTTCTCGCCTCTGCGAATCCCAGACGCACTGCATCGCCCTTACCGCGTCCGCTTTGTTTGAATAAACGAGCCGGTAACCGCGTTTGTCCCTTGATCAGGGTCTGGATCGTTTCGTGGGTGTCATCGGTGGACCCGCCTTCCACGAAGATCAGTTCGGTGTTTGATCCCAGCTTGGGTGTCCGTTCCAAAATGGCGCTGATGTTGCCGGCTTCATTGCGTGCCGGCACCACGATGCTGACGCCGTATTGTTTGCTGTCTGCGGGCGGCGTGGACGCCAAGCGTGCGACCATCATGTGTGTTAGTGCAAGCTGATTAAGCGGCCAAACCTTGCATAGAAATTTGTTGCATAGGCCGGCGAGGACCGGGATCTGCAACGGGAGCAGGATCTCTTCCCAGGTGCGGAGGAATTCGAGGCCGGCGAGCCTGCAAAGATTCTGCACATCTTCCTTTGTCAGCCAGTTCTGCGGCAGTGTTTGTGTCGCCAAACCGATGTTTCTAGCCAGCTGAAGTGGAAAAAACCAAAGATTGCTGTGGAAGTTGCAGATAATCCGTGTGCGGTGGTGGCACAAGCGACGTACTTCGTTCAAAGCGCTTTCAACGTCGTGCAGTTCATTCAGCAAGTCGGAAAGAACGACGTAATCAAAGGTCTCCCCAATGGCTCTCAAGTCGTGGACATCGGCACAGGCGAAGGTTAATTCAGGGTATTTTGCAGTGGCGAGCGCCACTATCCGCGGCGATATATCGACGCCAACGCCATAACCGGGTCGTAAGGCCGCGAGCAGGTTGCCGGTGCCGCAACCAAGTTCGATGACGCGCGCGCCCGCGGGAACGATCAGCTGATAGATTTCCTCGAGGCGCTGATGATACGCCTGAGCCGGTTTGTCCCATGCATAGGTTCGCCCGGCCTGCGCGTCCCAATGTCTGCTGCGTTCGTCGCGGTAATTCTGCAGGCCGTGAATTTTTTTTAACTGAGCGGATGGATTGGACGACACGGCGTTATTGAATTCTTTTTTGCGGGATTATGTTAGTTTATCCGTCCGTGTTCGTTATTCCAACTCGTTGTTGTTGGTTGTCGGTGGACGCGCCACCTTAACTGCAAGCTTGTTTTGCCCTATCCATTCTCAACCCCATGGATATAGACGGGAGACTGCAAGAATTCGCCTCGGTTTGGGAACGTAAGCCGGTGTTGAGAACGATTTATTCTCATTATTACCGGCTGATTCTTGCTGCGTGCGGGCCTGGGCGCACCCTGGAGATCGGCGGCGGGGTAGGCAACCTGAAACGATTTGCCAAGGAAATATTGACCGTCGATATTCTTCCCGCTCCCTGGTTGGACGTAGTTTGTGATGCGCAAAAATTGCCGTTCGAACACGCAAGCTTCGGCAATATTATCATGTTCGACGTGCTGCATCACCTTGCCAGTCCCCCTGCGTTTTTTCGGGAAGCGGAAAGAGTCTTGAGATCTGGCGGAAAGTTGGTGGTCTTGGAACCGGCGATAACGCCCGTTAGCTGGTTGTTTTATAATTATTTTCACCATGAATCCGTCGATATGAGTCAGGATCCGTTTCAGCGTGTGGCACCGGCGATCAAGGATCCCTATGCATCAAATCAGGCCATTCCGACATTGTTGTTCTGCAAATACCAACAACGTTTTCACGCGCATTATCCGAATTTGCGGATAACAGAGACCAAGTTATTCAGCCTGTTCGCATATCCTATGTCAGGTGGGTTTAAAAGGTGGAGCCTGATCCCGCAACGACTGGTGTCTCCGATGCTGAGGCTGGAAGAGCGGCTCAATCCGCTGTTGGGTCGGTTGCTCGCGTTTCGGTTGTTGGCGATAGTCACAAGGATCTGACACAGGCGTTGCATCAGTCAATGATTCCGTGAGTTCAACACCGCATCAACTTGCCTCGTTTCTTGAACGCGGCGGCACGATAGTGACTGCAACCCGTCGATTGTGTCGTTTCGTTCTAGAATGCCACGCCGATATGAAGCAGGAACAGGGGCGGCTGGTGTGGCCGACGCCGTCAGTGCTGTTTTGGAAGGACTGGTTATTGCGTGGCTGGCGCCAAGTTGAAGCGGATACCGTGATCCGATCCGCGCGACCGATGCTGCTCAATGAGGACCAAGAACTCTGGCTGTGGGAGACGGTGATTCGCGACGATTTGGAGCAACGGCCGGATTTCAGCCTGATGCAACTGCCGGCGACCGGCCAGTCCGCGAGCAATGCGTGGCATCTGCTGCGAAGCTGGAATCTGGGCGTGGCGGATTTGGGTCGCGATATCAATCAGGACACCGAGGCATTTCGCGCTTGGGCGCGGGAGTTTTCGCGGCGCGTCAACGAGCGCGAATGGTTGAGTCAGAGCGAACTTGGAGAACACATAGGAAGCACCGCCGCTTGGTGTGTCAATACGCCGGTAATGTGGTTGGGTTTTGACACGCTGACACCGTCGCAACAGGCGTTACGCCGTCGACTTGTCGACAACGGCATGCAAGTGGAGGTTGCTGCCGGCGTGGGGACGGCCGGCGCAGCTTGTCATCAGTCCTGCCGCGACGCCGGTCACGAAATCGAGTCGGCGGCGCGCTGGGCCCGTGCTTTACTCGAGCAGGGAGAACCAGGGCCCATTGGCGTGGTGTTTCTTGATCTTGGGCCGGTACGCGATGAGGTGGAGCACAGCTTTCGCAAGATTCTCTATCCTGAACAGCCCGCAGGCGGCGATCCCGCTCAACTCAGGACATTTGACTTATCAATGAGACAACCGCTGGCTCGAATTCCGGTCGTCGCGCACGCTTTGTTGGTGTTGACCAGTCTGTCCGAGGCGCGGCCTTATGGCGACATATCGGATCTAATCCACAGCCCCTTTATCCGTGGTGGGATGAGCGAATACCCGGCGCGCGGCCAGCTCGATACCGAGCTGCGCACATCGGGATTGGAGCGTATCCGCTTGGACCGTCTGCTGCCGATTTTGAAGGCCCTACCAGTGGATTGCCCGGTTCTCTACGAATGTCTCGGCCGCATCGGGGATCTGGCCGCCAACCGCTCCCAACCGCGATCGCCGGCAGCTTGGGCGGACTTGTTCGCCAGCTGGTTGCAGGTGATGGGATGGCCGGGTGATCGGGTCCCGAACAGCAGCGAGTATCCAGCCATCGAGGCATGGCGCGATCTGCTGGCGCGCTTCGCGGGATTGGGTGCGGTTGCCAAGGAGCTGCGATTGTCTGAGGCAATCCGGGCGTTGACGAGAATGGCCGGCGGACGCATCTTTCAACCACGATCGCCACCCGCACCGGTGCAGATCATGGGGAGCATGGAAGCGGGCGGTATGGAGTTCACGCACCTGTGGCTTGCCGGTATGAGCGATGAGCAATGGCCCCCCGTGCCGCGCCCGAATCCATTCCTACCCCACACGCTGCAACGCCTTCATGAGATGCCGGGCGCGAGCGCGAAGTCTACTTTGGAACACGCGGCAATCGTCACCCGCCGTTTGCTGGGCAGCGCCGCCAAGATCGTGATCAGTTACCCTCAACGGCGCGGGGAGCAACCACTCAAGCTCAGCCCGCTGTTTGCGCACATCCCGGAGGCAGCGCCGGGCGTGATCCCGGTGAGCGAATTCAACGGCTATAACCATCAGCTCAACCGGAAACGCCCGTCGCTGGAACAGCTGACAGATCGCCATGGTCCGCGGTTGTCGACCGCGCAGGCGGCGTCAGGCGGTGTCAGCGTGATCCGCGATCAAGCGGCGTGTCCGTTCCGGGCCTTTACGCGTCACCGCTTGCGCGCCGCCTCCCTCCCTGAGATCACGCTGGGATTGAGCGCAGCCGAACGCGGTATTATAGTGCACCAGTGTTTGGCGCGTATCTGGCGCCGTCTCGAGGATCAGTCGACACTACTGCGTGTGTCGTCTCAGGAATTGAGCGCATTGATCTCCGATGAAGTCAGCGCCGTGTTGTCAAAGCTGGCGGTCGCGGACGACGCGCAGTTCCGCCGCGAGTTTGTCAAACTGGAACGCCGCCGGTTGGCGGCGTTAATCGATGAATGGCTTGATATCGACCGATCACGTGCGCCCTTTCGAGTCATCGCGTGCGAGCAGGAGATCACGTTCATGTCGGCGGGCATACAATTTTTCTTGCGTGCCGACCGCGTGGACCGCAGCGAGGACGGGTCGTTGATCGTAATCGATTACAAAACCGGTCGCGACACCAGTGTTTCCCGGTGGTTCGATGACCGGCCCGGTGACCCCCAACTGCCGGTCTATTTACTGTCGATCCGGGAGCCGGTTAACGCCCTCGCATTCGCCCAAGTGCGCCGTGGGCAATGTGCGCTGAAGGGTTTGGGGGCCGTTGCCATGGCGCCTGGTATCCAATCATTTACAGACAGCAGGTACCATGGTGGGCGGGACTGGAACGGACAGCAGCGGCGCTGGCGCACGGTGGTCGAGAAACTGGTTGCCGCGATAAGCGCTGGTGACGCGGCCGTGGATCCAAAATCGCCGCGCGAATGCGAATACTGTGACGTGTACGCGGTGTGTCGCGTGTTCGAGAATGTCAGCATGGCCTACGGGGAGGACGCGGATGGTTGACCCTGGGGACATGGCGGTGAGAGAGCGGGCCCTGGATCCGCACACTTCTTTTATCGTGCAGGCGCCGGCCGGCTCGGGAAAGACCGAGCTGCTCATTCGCCGCTTTATGGCGTTACTGGCACGCGTCAATCATCCCGAGGAAGTGATCGCGATCACCTTCACCAGAAAAGCGGCCGCGGAGATGCGTGAGCGGGTGCTTGACGCGCTGCAGTTGGCGCGGCAGTCAAGTCCGCACGACGAGTTCGACCGGGAACTTTGGCATATCGCACAGCCGGCATGGCGTAACAATCAGGCCCGGGATTGGCAATTAGAGCAACATCCGGCGCGGCTGCGGATTCAAACTGTCGATGCCCTGTGCGCGGCGTTGACGGGGCAGATGCCGTGGCTGTCCCGTTCCGGTGCCCCGCTGTCGGTAATGGAAGATGCCTCCGAGCTGTACCGCGAAGCCGCGCTGCACACGGTGTTATTGCTCGGCGATACCCGCCAATCCTGGTCGGCAGCGGTCGCGGCGCTGTTGGCGCATGTAGACAATCGCGTCTCCCGCGCCGTCGAACTGATCATCGCCATGCTGCGTCATCGCGACCAATGGTTGCGGCATATTGGCGGTGCACGGGATTCCCGGTCCTCGAACTGGCGGCGTTCACTGGAAGCGGCGTGGGAAAGTGCAGTGGTTCGTGAGTTGTCCACGGCGCGCGCGGCAGTGCCGAAGGAAAGCGTGCCGGATCTGGTGGCGTGCGCGGTCTACGCCGCCGAGCAGCTGGCGCGGTCGCGACCCGCCTCGCCGATCATGGCGTGGCGGGATGGCGGTCAACTTCCCGATGCGGCAATCGCCGATCTACCCGCCTGGCGGGGCGTGGCCGAGTTGCTGTTGAGCAAGGAAGAGGATTGGCGGCGGAGGGTGGACAAGCGCCACGGATTTCCGGCCGGGAAAGCGCCCCATGCGCAATCAATGCGACAGCGTATGCACGAACTGTTGCAGGCCCTGGCGGCCGAGGAGCCGTTTCGGCATGCCTTGGCTACGGTACGTCGCTTGCCGGAGTCGAGCTTTACGGAAGATCAATGGCAAATCGTTTCCGCGCTGACCCAGCTATTGCCGGTGGCGGTGGCGCAACTCGACGTGTTGTTCGCAGAGCAAGGATGTGTGGATTTCACGGAACTCAATCGACGTGCAAATCTAGCGCTCGGAGACCTCGATGATCCCACCGAGCTCGCGTTGGTGTTGGATTACCGCACCCAACACCTGCTCGTGGACGAGTTTCAAGACACCTCGCTCACCCAATTTGAGTTATTGCAGCGTTTGACCGCGGGATGGCAGCCAGGGGACGGCCGCACGCTGTTTCTGGTTGGCGACCCCATGCAGTCCATATACCGCTTTCGCGAGGCCGAGGTAGGATTGTTCCCACAGGTGGTGGAGCAGGGTCTGGGCAGTGTGCGCATGGAACCCCTCACGCTGGCGGCGAATTTTCGCTCCGATCCCGCCATCGTCGAATGGGTTAACCAGTGTTTTTACCACGATCCGCCTACACCGCACGAAGCGCGGCGGGGCGCGGTGAAATTCGCTGCGTCGGACGCTGTCGTCGCACCCGTTTCCGATGCCGGTGTCACCATCCACCCCTGGTTGGATGAAGGGCGTGACATAGAGGCGCAGCGTGTTGTGGACATCATCGCCCAAACTCGCCGTCAGCGGCAACAGGCGAGCGTCGCCGTGCTGGTGCGAAGCCGGGCGCAACTGCGCGAGATTATACCGGCGCTGAATGACGCAGGTTTCGATTATGTCGGCGTGGAGATCGACAGGCTGGTGCACCAACCCGTTGTCCAGGACATCCTGTCCCTGACCCGTGCATTGCTGAGCCCCGCAGACCGGATGGCATGGCTTGCGATTTTGAGAGCGCCCTGGTGCGGACTCACGCTGCGGGATCTTTTTTTGTTGGTGTCGAACGGTGCCGAAAACCGCGTATGGGACCAGCTTTGTACGCAGCGTGTAGTGGCCGGACTTGGCTCCGACGGCCAACGACGCGTCGCGCGGTTGGCCGCGGTAATCGCTGAATCGCTGGCGAATCGCGGCCGCGGCGCGCTCCGGGAGTGGGTCGCATGGACCTGGGAGCGACTTGGCGGGCCTGCGTGCATATTGCCGGAAGACCTTGCTTACGCTGACAAATTTTTCAAATTGCTTGACGACCACGATGCCGGGGGCCGTATCGTGGACCTGCCCGCCTTTCAGCGCGCGCTGCACGACACCTGGGTGCGACCGGAGGTTGATCCCGACGCCACGTTGCAAATCATGACCGTGCACAAGGCGAAGGGCCTGGAATTCGATACCGTTATTATCCCTGGTCTGGAGCGTACGCCGCGCGGCGAAGAGGCCAAGTTGCTGCTGTGGGAAGAGGAAGCAACATCGCAGGAGAAGCGTCTGTTGTTGGCGCCCATGTCGGAGATCGGGCAATCCACCGATCCCCATTATGATTACTTGCGCCAACTTCGTGCGGACAAAGACGTCCGGGAGACCGGTCGCCTGCTGTACGTAGGCTGCACCCGCGCGCGTCATAGCCTGCACTTGCTCGCGACCGCCAAGACCGCCGCGGATGGGCGCATAGGCGCGCCGCGGTCAACAAGCTTCTTGGGACGACTGTGGCATGTGATGCAGGGGGAGTTTGCGGTGGTACGCGGTGGGCAACCGCCATCCGCCGCATCCACGCTAGCGGCGCCGGGCCCACGAGTACTGCAGCGATTACCCGTCGATTGGCGTGTCCCCGAGCCGGTGGCCGCGGCGCTTGGTGCCGACCCAGCTCCGATTCTCGAGGTCAACGTGAACATCGAGTTTTCGTGGGTAGGTGAGACAATGCGGCATATCGGTATACTAGTGCACGAGTATCTACAACGGCTGGACGCGCAAGAAAGCCTCATGCTGCGTGGCGCGGGCCTTGAGCGGCAGCGCGGCCGGTGGCGAAAAGCCCTGTTGGGGTGCGGTGTGTCAGAGAATCAACTGGAGCGCTGTTTGACACAATTGGAAGACGTCGCGCGGCACGTTGGCGAGGATCCGCGGGGGCGGTGGTTGTTTGACCCCGGTCACCGCGACGTGCGTAGTGAATACGCGTTGAGTGGCGTGGTCAATGGTTCGGTAAGGCATGTGCGTATCGATAGGACCTTCATAGATTGTCGCGGTGTTCGCTGGATTGTGGACTTCAAGAGCAGCTCCCACCATGGAGGACGTATCGATGAGTTTATTGACCGCGAGGTGGGCCGGTACCGGCCGCAATTGGAATCCTACGCGCGGATGGTCGGGGCCATGGAAGACCGGGAGACCCGCCTTGGGTTATATTTTCCGCTGCTCAAGCGCTGGCGGGAATGGTCTTTCGAGGCCGTTTAGACGACATCCTTGGCGCAATATGCGGGTGACTTGGAACGTGATCAGGACGATATGCCGGATGCAATGAATCGGAAGCTGGTGGTGGCCATTTCCTCGCGGGCGCTATTCGATCTCGAGGAGAGCCATCGGGTGTTTGAGAAAAACGGCGTCGATGCCTATTGCCGTTATCAGATCGAACACGAAAACGAAGTTCTCGACCCGGGTGTGGCGTTCTCCCTGGTGCAAAAATTGCTGCGCTTGAACCAGCTGGATCACGAACGGGATCGCGTAGAGGTGATACTGATTTCCCGCAACAGCGCGGATACCGGATTACGTATTTTCAATTCGATTCAACACTACGGGATGGATATCAGCCGCGCGGCGTTTACTGGCGGAATCAGTCCGTACCGGTACGTGCGTCCGTTCAATGCCCATCTATTTTTGTCCGCGGATCCGTTGGATGTGCGGTCTGCCCTGGATGCCGGATTCGCGGCAGCCACTATCTTGCCGTCCAATGTGGGGATGAATGAGAGCGATGAGCTGCGCATCGCCTTCGACGGTGATGCCGTGTTGTTCGCTGACGAAGCGGAGCGGGTGTTCAAGGACGGCGGGCTCGACGCGTTCACCGCGTCCGAGGTGGCGGCGGCGAGAAAACCGCTGCTAGGCGGGCCGTTTAAAGACGTCTTGAGCGCATTGCACCGCATTCAATCGGAGTTCCCATCCGACAATGCGCCGATTCGCACTGCCTTGTTCACCGCCCGTTCGGCACCCGCTCACGAACGCGTGATTCGCACCTTACGTGCCTGGAAAATCCGCATCGACGAAGCGGTGTTCTTAGGAGGGATGAAGAAGGGTGAATTTTTGCGCACCTTCGGCGCCGATATATTCTTTGACGATCAACGTGACCATTGTGATTCAGCGCGGCAGCACGTGCCGACGGGGCACGTGCCCCATGGGATATCGAACGAATAGGGGTGGCTGTCGAATCATGTTTCTAATGAACACTAATCGGGTGCTGATATTCATCACCGTGTTGGCGGTCGCCTTCTTCGCCCTGCACAATTGCTGGCAAAGCAAGCCGGCCAGCGAAAAATGGTTGTACATGAATGACGGCGCTGCGCGAGACTACGCGGGACAGGTATTGGGTCCGGGTCGGGGAGCAAAGGTGCCGATACCTGAAACACTGACCCATTCAGTGATCGAGGCCTATGACACCTATGTCACGTTTGCGCCAAAAAGCGACTCCCATCTGGTGTTGGCGTTCTCGCCCAACGCCAAGCCACCCGCCCCCAAAGACCCGGCTTCGGCGGGGAAGGACTGGTTGCCGTTGGGTGATTCGTGGTATCAATTGACACTCATCCCGGCGGGTGGCCAGTGAGCTGCGATCGTCGACCGGCCGCAGCGAACCAAAGGAAAAAAGCAATTCTCGAGAGTGAACATGCGTAAACGGCGATTTCGTAACGGGCGGCTATCCATCGTTTTGATCTTGGTCTGGTTCCCGTGGTCCATTGTCAATGCTGCGTTGCCGGCCATGGTTGAAGGCGCACCGTTGCCAACATTGGCCCCCATGCTGGAGCGAATAACGCCGGGGGTGGTCAATATCGCCACACGCAGCAATATTCGCATTCGCGAAAACCCACTGCTGCAGGACCCTTTCTTCCGGCGCTTCTTCGATCTGCCGGAGCCACGGCCGCGGCGGCGGCGTACGCAAAGCCTCGGCTCCGGTGTCATCGTCGATGCCGGAAAAGGTTACGTGATGACCAATGCCCACGTGATCGATAAGGCCGATGAAATTACCGTCACCTTGCAGGACGGCCGCAACTTCACCGCCGAACTCATTGGCGCCGATCCCGATTCCGATGTTGCGGTGATTCGCATCGCGGCGACGGACCTCACGGCGCTCCGGCTGGGAGACTCGGATTCGCTGCGGGTGGGAGATTTTGTGGTCGCCATCGGCAATCCGTTCGGGCTCAATCAGACCGTTACCTCAGGGATCATCAGCGCATTGGGGCGCAGTGGCCTCGGTATTGAAGGATATGAGGATTTTATTCAAACAGATGCGTCGATTAATCCCGGGAACTCGGGCGGCGCATTGGTTAATCTCCGCGGTGAATTAGTAGGCATCAATACCGCGATCTTGGCGCCCTCCGGCGGCAATGTCGGTATTGGTTTTGCGATCCCCATCAATATGGCAAAACAGCTCAAAGATCAACTGGTGGAGTATGGCGAAGTTCGCCGTGGCCGATTGGGTGTGCACATCCAAGATCTCACGCCGGAATTGGCCGGTGCATTTGGGATCCCGGAAACGAGCGGCGCGGTCGTTGCACAGATTGTTCCGGATTCTCCTGCCGATAAAGCGGGCCTGCGCGAAGGTGATGTAGTGGTGCGTGTCAACAGTAAAGTGGTTGAAGATGCCGCCGACTTGCGCAATGCGGTGGGGTTGCTGCGCGTCGGTCAGGTTGTTGAACTGACTGTATTACGACGCGGCCAGGAGCGTAAGGTTACGGCTAAAATCGAACAACCGAAACTGGCGGCTATCGACGGCAAGACGCTCAGCCGCCGTCTCGCCGGGGCGCAGTTTACCAACAAGCCCGATGATTCGGGAATCGGAGAGCAACCGGGCGTGTTGGTTGCCGACATAGAGCCGGGCAGTCAAGCGTGGAGCGCCGGTCTCAGAAAGGACGATGTGATCGTGTCGGTCAACCGGATTACGGTGCGAGATGTCGACGCGATGCGAGCGGCTCTGGGAGCATCACGAAACGGGATTTTAATGAACATCCGCCGCGGTAACGGCGCTTTGTTTCTGGCTATTCGTTGAGAATGCAAAGAATAGAGGCCGACGGCTACGGATCGATCGGCAGTGTTTTATTTTCCCTTACCGGCAAATTTCGTTAACCTTTGGATGACGTCTATCCAAACCTGAAAATTAGTCAAGGAAACCCTATGGCAGATTACGCAATTGCTCCATCAATTCTCTCCGCGGATTTCGCCCGCTTGGGCGAGGAAGTTGACAACGTATTGGCCGCGGGAGCCGATATCGTTCATTTCGACGTTATGGACAACCATTATGTTCCAAATCTTACTATCGGGCCTCTGGTTTGCGAGGCGTTGCGAAATTTCGGAATCAGTGCGCCTATCGATGTGCATCTGATGGTGAAGCCGGTAGATCGCATCATTCCGGACTTTGCCAATGCCGGAGCCACCTATATTACGTTTCATCCAGAGGCCAGCGAGCACGTCGACCGTTCACTGCAGCTCGTCAAGGAATCGGGATGTAAATGTGGCTTGGTATTCAATCCGGCGACCCCCGTCGACTACCTTCGCCATGTGGTTGAGCAGATCGATATGGTGCTGCTGATGTCGGTCAATCCCGGCTTCGGCGGGCAAAAATTCATTCCTTACGTCTTGGACAAGCTGAAAGAAGTGAGAGATATCATCGATCGCAGCGGCAGGGATATCAGGCTGGAGGTCGACGGTGGCGTAAAGATCGACAATATTGGGCAAATCGCCGCCGCCGGCGCCGACACCTTTGTTGCCGGGTCGGCGATCTTTGGTACCGAGGATTACCAAGCCACCATCGAGGCGATGCGCGCGGAGATCGCGAAGGCCGTGCGATGACGGCTATTACGCCGGAAACCGGTGGCGCTGGATCCGAGTTCGAGGTCGGTGCCGTGGTGTTCGATCTCGACGGCACCTTGATCCATACCGCCCCCGATCTTGCCCATGCGGTAAACCGCATGCGCGAAGATTTGGGAATGTCCAGCCTGCCGGAGAGCGACGTGATGAATTGGATCGGTAACGGGGTGACGCGTCTGGTCAAGCGGGCGTTGACCGAAACCTGGGATGGAGAACCGGACGCCGAACTATTCGCGCATGGTCATGCGCTGTTTCACCGGCACTATTTGGAGGGCGTTTGTGATCACAGCGAACCATACCCCGATGTTCGCGAGGCACTCATTAAACTCAAAGCCCGGGAATTCAGGTTGGCCTGTGTGACAAATAAACCGCAGGCCTTTACCGATCCGCTGTTGGAAGAGCTGGAACTGGACGGATTTTTCGAGGCGGTTATTTCCGGCGACAGCCTGGCCAAGAAAAAACCGGACCCGCTGCCGTTACGGCATATTTGTGACCTTTTCGGCATCGCCCCACGGGATGCTATCCTGGTCGGTGATTCGGTCAACGATGTCAAGGCCGCCAAGGCGGCGGGTATGCCGGTGATTTGCGTCAGCTACGGTTACAATCAGGGTGTGGACTTGACGAAATACGATCCGGACGCAATCATAACGTCGTTTAAAGAGCTTGCCGGCATTCTCCAGAAGTTCAATTGACACGATTCAGAACGTGAACATTTTCATCATTGGGCAGGATTGGACATGGAACGGTACAGCGCGCCGCTGGCGACGCTGAGCTTATCCTTGTTTCTAAATCGCTAAAAACACGCCATACCCGGTGATGATACATGCCCGTTCAAAAGTCCGATCTCTCTAATCTCGCGTCGCAAGGCTTCAACCGCGTTCCGCTGATGCGCGAGGTGTTGGCTGACCTCGATACGCCGGTCAGCACCTACCTCAAGCTGGCAAACGGTCCCTACTCCTACCTGCTCGAATCGGTTCATGGCGGCGAGAAATGGGGCCGCTACTCCATAATTGGTTTGCCGTGCCGTACGGTATTGCGGGTGTGGGGCAACGAGTTACAGGTGATGCACGAAAATGAGGTCATCGAGCAGGAAACGGTCGACGATCCATTGGCCGCAGTCGGTGATTTTCAGCGGCGTTACCAGGTGCCGGAGATCGATGGATTACCGCGGTTTACCGGAGGTGTGGTCGGTTATTTCGGCTATGATACCGTTCGTTATATCGAAACCCATCTCGGTCTCTCGCACAAGCCGGACCCCGTTCAAGCTCCCGATATCATGCTCATGGTCTCGGAAGATGTCCTGGTGTTCGACAATCTGACCGGAAGACTGCACGTGATAACCCATGTCGATCCGGCGGATTCCAGGAGCTGGAAAAAGGGGCATCAACGCCTGGACGAACTGATAGTGGATCTTCGCGAAATTCCGCCATTGGTATCTCGGGATTACGATCCAACAGACGTCGCCGAAGCGGATTTCACATCTGAATTTACACAGGCGGATTTCGAGGACGCGGTAGAGCGGTCCCGCGAATACATCCGCAACGGGGATATCATGCAAGTCGTATTGTCGCAGCGCTTGTCGATTCCCTTCCATGCCGAGCCCATCAATATGTACCGGGCACTGCGTACCGTCAATCCATCGCCGTACATGTATTTCCTGGATATGGACGATTTCCAGATCGTGGGTTCCTCGCCGGAGATCCTGGTGCGTTTAGAGGAGGGTGTGGTGACCGTGCGTCCGATCGCCGGTACCCGTCGACGCGGGAAGGATATGGATGACGACATTCGCCTCGAGCGCGAGTTAATGGCGGATCCCAAAGAACTGGCTGAGCACTTGATGCTGGTTGACCTGGGCCGTAATGATGTTGGCAGGGTGGCAACGATAGGCTCTGTTTGCCTCACAGAAAAAATGATGGTGGAGCGTTACTCTCACGTCATGCACATCGTTTCCAATGTGCAAGGCGAATTGGCCCACGGGCTTGACGCGATCGATGTGCTGCGCGCCACGTTTCCCGCGGGCACGGTGACCGGCGCACCCAAGGTCAGGGCGATGGAGATCATCGATGAAATGGAGCCCGATAAACGTGGAGTCTATTCCGGAGCCGTGGGATATATCGGCTGGAACGGAAACATGGACACCGCCATCGCAATACGAACAGCAGTCATTCGAGACAATGTTTTATATATCCAAGCCGGTGCCGGTATCGTTGCCGATTCGATACCGAGCCGCGAGTGGATGGAAACCATGAACAAGGGACGCGCCATCTTTCAGGCCGTGACGATGGCCAGCGCCGGCCTCGATCGTGACTCGAGTCTGAATTGAGCTATGCAGGCGGTGCTCAACAAGATCGTCAGCGATCCACGGTTCGAGCGGACTATCGTGCTGCTGATCATCGTCAATGCGATCGTGCTCGGCATGGAGACGTACCCATCTCTGGAGTCGCGTTTCGGCGGGGTGATGTTGTGGGTCAACCACATTGTGCTCGTCGTATTCGTGCTCGAGGCCGCCATGAAGATCACGGTTGTGGCGCCCCGTGTCGGAAGATATTTTGGAGATGGTTGGAATGTTTTTGACTTTTCCGTTGTCGTGTTATCGCTGATCCCGATGACGGGTCAGTATGCCATGGTCGCACGACTCGCACGCCTGCTGCGAGTGATGCGCTTGATGTCGACGCTGCCCGAGCTGCGGTTGATCGTATCCACCTTGGTGAGGTCTATTCCCGGCTTCGCCAATGTGTTGTTGCTGCTGTTTATTATTTTTTATATATATGCGATTGCCGGTTTTTACCTGTTACATGAGCACGATCCAGCGCACTGGCGCACTTTGGGACTATCCCTGTTGACGTTGTTTCGGGTTCTGACTCTCGAAGATTGGACGGACATCATGTACATCGCGATGCAGATGAATCCAAACATGTGGGTGTTCTTCATTAGCTTCGTAGTTGTGGCGACGTTTGTCGTTATCAATCTCTTCATCGCCGTGGTGATCAATAATCTCGAGGACGCCAAGAAGGAGCGCAACATGCAGATAAAGCCGGCGGCATCGGACCCGGACCCAGTTGGGTCGGAAATACAAGCTCTCAGAGAGGCGCTGACGAGATTGGAAACGCGACTCGAGGAAGACGGTTCGCGCGGGTGACTCATGTCATTACTGATGATAGACAACTATGATTCGTTCACCTATAACCTGGTTCAATACCTGGGTGAGCTCGGCGAAGACGTTGCGGTGTATCGCAACGATCAAATCACCGTTGCGGAGATTGCGCGCATGCAACCGGAATACATCGTCATATCCCCGGGGCCGTGCACCCCGAATGAAGCCGGCATATCGGTGGAGGTGATTCACCAGTTCAGTGGTAAGCTGCCAATCCTTGGTGTGTGCCTCGGCCATCAAAGCATTGGTCAGGCGTTTGGCGGGCAAATCGTGCATGCCAGGGAGCTCATGCATGGAAAGACCTCCTTGATTCATCATCATGGCCAAGGCGTGTTTCGCGATCTCGAAAGCCCGTTCCCGGCGACGCGGTATCACTCATTGGTAGTGGAGCGCGAGACCCTGCCGGAGTGTTTGGAGATCACGGCGTGGACCGAAGACGGTGAGATCATGGGACTCAGGCACGAATCCCTGAACGTGGAAGGCGTGCAGTTCCACCCGGAGTCCATCCTGACGCAACATGGCCACGATTTGTTGCGCAATTTCCTGCACAGTTGAGGGCGCGGACCATGGGCGTGAATTCTGTGATTCAACTGATGACTTGCAAGGCGCAGCGGTGCGTGAGCGGTGATACCGCGAGCTGCGTTTTCTATGGTAATTTTTTCACTTCAAGATTGTTATTCGGAACATGAATATCCAGCAAGCTATTAACGCAGTTATTGAACGGCGCGATCTATCGCGTGAGGAAATGCACTCCGTGATGCAAGCGGTCATGAGCGGTGAGACGACTCCTGCGCAGATCGGAGGGTTCCTGATCGGACTGCGCATGAAGGGTGAGACCATAGATGAGATAACGGCGGCTGCCGAGGTGATGCGGTCCTTGGCGTCCAAGGTGTCGGTGTCGGCAGCGCATCTCGTGGACACCTGCGGGACCGGCGGTGATGCGCGCAACACCTTCAATATTTCCACCGCTGCGGCGTTCGTGGCCGCTGCCGCCGGCGCCCATGTCGCCAAGCACGGCAACCGTTCGGTGTCGAGCAAGTCCGGCAGCGCGGATTTGTTGGAGGCGGCCGGCGCCAACTTGGAACTTGATGCTGATCAGGTGGCGCAGTGCATAGAACGAATCGGCATTGGGTTCATGTTTGCACCGCTGCATCACGGCGCGATGAAGCATGCCATCGGTCCGCGGCGCGAGATGGGCGTACGCACGGTTTTCAATGTGCTCGGTCCGCTGACGAATCCTGCCGGAGCGCCGAATCAGGTGTTGGGGGTGTTTGACGCGACTTTGCTCGAAACTATAGCGGAGGTGCTACGCCAACTCGGTAGCCGCCACGTGTTGGTCGTGCACGCGGAGGATGGCATGGATGAGATCAGCATCGGCGCTCCCACGCACGTGGCGGAATTGAAAAATGGTTCAGTCGACGTCTATGTGATTCGTCCGCAAGACTTCGGTCTGGAGCCCGGCGGCATAGACCGGCTAACGGTGACAACCGCGAATGATAGCCTGCAGATGATACGCGGGGTGCTGGACAATGATCCGGGACCGGCACGGGACATCGTGGCGCTGAATGCCGGAGCCGCGATATACGCTTCGGGTGTCGCTGATGGTCTCCAGTCAGGGGTGAACGAGGCAATGGCGGTGATTGCGGACGGTGGAGCGCGGCAAAAATTCGAACAATTCGTCGCCTTTACCAGGCGTTGAGGGATGTCCGGTCAGCTCGATATTCTCCGTCAGATTGTACGCCATAAGGCGCAGGAAATCACCCAACGCACGCGCCTCCAACCGCTGCCGGAATTGCGCGCAAGAGTGAAGGACATGCCTCACCCACGTGGTTTTCTGGAAGCCGTGGAGACCCGCGTTGCGGTCAAACAAGCCGCGATCATCGCCGAGATCAAAAAGGCCTCCCCCAGTAAGGGGGTGATTCGTCAACATTTCGACCCGGTGGCGATTGCCGAGAGCTACGCGGCGGCCGGCGCGGCCTGCCTGTCCGTATTGACCGACAAGATGTTTTTTCAAGGCGCGGACGAATACCTTGATCAAGCCAAACAAGCCTGCGCGCTGCCGGTGTTGCGCAAGGATTTCACCATCGACGCATATCAGGTCTGGGAAGCGCGGGTGATCGGCGCCGATTGCATATTATTGATCGTTGCCGCGATCGGCGACGCGCAACTGATGGAGTTATCGAGCTTGGCTTTGGAGTTGGGCATGGATGTGTTGGTGGAAGTGCATGATGAGCACGAACTGGAACGGGCGTTGGTTCTGCAGTTACCGATGATTGGGATCAACAACCGCGACCTGAGAACTTTCGAAACCCGGCTCACGACCACTCTCGATATGCTTGCGCACATTCCCGATAACCGTATTGTGATCACCGAAAGTGGAATTCGTAAGCCTGATGACGTTAGGCTCATGTATGAGCACGACGTGTTCGGGTTCCTGGTCGGTGAGGCGTTTATGCGCGCTGCCGAGCCCGGCGCCAAGCTGGCGGAACTGTTTGAGCTTCCATGACCGCGTCCGAATATGGCGCCAAGGCAGCGACAAGAAGGGCGAACAGTTTGTTGGAGATAAGGAATTTGTGTGACATTTCGAGACCGAGCATGCGCCCATTCCGGCCCTGGGTGGTGGTCGCGCAACTGCGCTCGACCCAGAGCCCGCTATGGGTCCCGCTCCGGGCGCTTGCGACCAGCCGTCCCATACCTTCGCCATAATCCGGGATTCTTGGCGCAATATGTGGGTTAGAACTCACGGAGATAGTGAATGAAAGCGACAATCGAGCTCGTAGACGGTGTCAACTTTGAGGGCACTGCAGGCAGCGGCCATAAAATAACCATCGACGGACCGCCGGAACACGGTGGCCGCAATCTGGGGGCGCGGCCCATGGAGTTGGTGTTGCTCGGTATGGGAGCATGCACCGCCTTCGATGTCGTGCACATCCTGCGCAAATCCCGCCTCGAGGTCACCGGTTGCCGGCTCGAGCTGGAAGCCGATCGGGCCGACCAGGTGCCCAAGGTGTTTACCGACATACGGGTACACTATTTCATCAGCGGTAAAAATCTGCGGGAGAAAGCGGTAAAGCGTGCGGTGGAACTCTCAGCGGAGAAATATTGTTCGGCATCGATTATGTTGGGTAAGACTGCGAACATTACCCATAGCTACGAAATCGTAACTGCGGAATAGACACCCGCTGTATAATCCCCGCGCAGCATTACATGGCAGCACCCAATCACCAGTTCGAACTCCTGCGAGATAGCTATTATCGGGCCTGGTTCCGGTATCATCCGGAGATCGCGGTGGACCTGGGCATTCAAGGTTGCGCCGACCACCTCACTCCCTATGCAGATGACGATATCGGTGCCCTTTTTTCCCTCAACGAGAAACTCCTCGACAGTCTGGAAGAGCTGGACCATTCTGAACTCGACCCTGATCAGCGGGTCGACGCGCAGATCATGGTCGGTGCGGCGGTTCTCGAAATCGAGGCAGCGTCCGAACATGACTGGCGCCATCGCGATCCGCAACGCTACCTGCCGCTGAACGCAATCTATCAACTGACCATTCGGGACATCGATGATTTTGCAACCGCGCTGCTGGGCCGGTTGACGGCCATCCCTGTTTATCTGCGCGATGCGCGGCAATTTCTGCTGGAGGAACCGGAGCAGATCCCCCCGCTATGGCTCGAAACATCGGTGCTTGCGGCGGAGTCGGGCATGCACTATCTGCGCGGACTGACTGCACATCCCAAGGTCTCTGACGTCGGTAAGCGGCATCGAGAGCTGAACCCGCTCATTAATCAGGGTATCGAATCGTTGCACAATTTTGCGAATTTCTTGCACAAAGATCTGGGTCCTCGGGTCGGCGGTGATTTTGCCTGCGGACGCAAGCGATTCGATATGTTGCTCGAACTGCGACATTTCCTCGACGTCGATGCCGGACGATTGCACGCTCTTGGCGCGGAGTTGTTCGAGCACACGAGCCGTGATCTCAAGCGGGTGTGCAGGGAGCTGAGCGGTGGTGATGACGTGGATGCCTTGATGGCCAAGATTCAGGCGGACCATCCGCAACCGAATACATTGATTAATAGCTATCGCGTGCAAATGAACGCGGCCCGGGAGTTTCTGACGAGAAAAGATCTGGTCACGCTGCCTGAGCGCGAGGCGCTCACCGTAGTCGAAACGCCGTTGTTTCTCCGCCACGAGATTCCGTTTGCGGCTTATGTGGAACCCTCGCCAGACGATGTCAATCAACACGGCTATTATTACGTGACTCCTGCAGATCAGCCCAAGACCCTGGCAGAGCACAATTTCGTTGGGTTGATGTCGACCTGTGCGCACGAAGCGTATCCCGGACATCATCTGCAGTTCGTCACCGCCAATCTCAATCCGGTGGCGCGCACCCATCCTCGCTTGATCAACGCCTCGGCCACCCTGTATGAAGGCTGGGCGTTGTACTGCGAGCAAATGATGCGGGAGCAAGGTTTCCTCGATCAGCCGGAGCACGAGTTCATACTGTTAAAGGACCGCCTGTGGCGCGCAATGCGAATAATGATTGACGTCGAGATCCACACACGGGGGACAAAGCTCGCGGACGCCTGCGACCGCATGCAGCGGCACCTTGGATTTCATCCGTCGCAGGCGATGGCGGATTTGACCTGGTACAGCCGGGCGCCCACCGTGCCCCTGGGCTACGCCACCGGATGGTCTTTGATTAACGCGGCGCGCGATTGCTGTCGTGCGGAAGACCCGGATTTTGACTTGCGCAGCTTCCACGATCGGCTGCTTTCCGGCGGATCCATGGCGTTGCCATTGGTCCTCAGGCGGGTGTTTGGCGCCGACATCGAGCGACGGGCCCACGAGATGGTGTTTCACGCAAGATAATCAGCCGTAGCCAAGGGCGCGTACCTGGTCCGCCCTCGGATGCGGACAGCATGCGGGTTAGGTGTCAGCGTTGTTTTTGGGTATCACCCGCATGACTTCAGTGAGTGTGGTCACACCGGCGCTGATCTTTCTCGCTCCGCTGATCCGCAATGGCTGCATACCGTCCTTGAGTGCCTGTTCGCGGATGGCCGCAAGATCCGCGGCGGATGTCACCCGCTTTTGCAGCAGCGGCGTCATGCGCACCATCTCGAACAGGCCGATGCGCCCGTAGTACCCGGTATTTCGGCACTCCAGACACCCCTTGGGGCTGTATGCCGGCATGGGTAGCAATAGGTCCCAGGGCTCGACCAATACCTGCCATGTGTCCGCGGCAAGCGGGGCCTCTGTTTTGCAGTGCGGACAGAGCGTACGCACCAGGCGTTGTGCTACCACTCCCAACACCGTGGCGTTGATCAAATATGCCGGCACGCCGACCTCGAGCAGTCGGGTGATCGCGGAGCATGCGTCGTTGGTATGCAGGGTGGAAAATACCAGATGACCGGTCAGCGCGGCCTGCACCGCCATTTCCGCCGTTTGCATATCACGAATTTCACCAATCATAATGATGTCCGGGTCCTGCCGCAGCAACGCGCGCACACCGGCCGCGAAGGTAAGGTCGATATTTGATTGAGCCTGTATCTGGTTGAAAGCAGGCTCCACCATTTCAATAGGATCCTCAATGGTGCACACGTTGACGTCGGGGGTGGCCAGCTGCTTGAGCGTGGAATACAGGGTGGTCGTCTTGCCGGACCCGGTGGGACCGGTAACGAGAACGATGCCATGCGGTTGCTGCACCAGGCTCTCCCAGATGTCCAACTCTTGGCGGGACAACCCCAAGTCCTCGAAGCTGCGCCGCATCACCGCCGGGTCGAAGATGCGCAGAACCATTTTTTCGCCGAGCGCGGTCGGGACCGTCGACAACCGCAGTTCTATCTCACTGCCTTCCGGCGTTTTAGTTTTCAAGCGCCCATCCAAAGGCCGGCGCTTTTCCGCGATGTCCATCCTGCCTAAGATCTTGATGCGTCCAATAATGGCATTCATGACATTGGGAGGCACTTGGTATACGGAATGCAAAACGCCGTCGATGCGGAACCGGATTTCTCCCTGGTCGCGGCGCGGCTCTAAATGAATATCGCTGGCACGTTGTTCGAATGCGTATTGCAGCAACCAGTCGACAATGTGCACGACATGATGATCTTCGGCATCGAGTTTGCCCAGCCGGCCAAGCTCGACGAGCTGCTCCAGATTTTGGATGATCTGCCGTCCCGACTCATCGCCTTCGCGTGTGGCCCGCTTGATAGAGCGGGCGATATCGTAGAATTCGTCGAGGTAACGTGCGATGTCCAGAGGATTTGACAGTACTAGCAACACATTCTTACGCAGCAATTGACTAATTTCGTCTTTCCAATCGGCTTTGAAGGGATCGGCGCAGGCGATGACGACGGTATCGTGGGATATGTGTATCGGCAGGATGTGTCGTTTCGCGGCGTACGCGTAGGAAATCAAATGGGCCACTTTGCGTACGTCGACCTTCAAGGGATCGATGCGTTCGTAGGGAATACCGATGCGCTTTGCCAACCAGGCCACGAGATGTTCCAATAACAGAATCTTGCCGGGATTGCGCGCGTCCGCCGGTTGCAGTTCCGCGATGATGACCAGCGGATGTTTACCGGTATCGGCCTTCAAGCGGCTGTTCGTGTATACCCTTTTAGCCTCCTCCGGCGAAATTATGGCGTCCGCCACCAGGTCCTCGAGCAGGCCGCGAACCGACAGGGCGTTGTCGATTTCGATGGATTTGATGGGGGAGGTCGAAACCACTTTGAACCAGCTTCGGTGAGATGCCTCGTTGGCTGTTATGCTGATAGTAGATCACGCGCGCATTTTGATCCAGATAACTAATGAAAACGGGGCAAAAGGTCTTGTATGTAATTTCCACCGCGCTATGTGATATAAAAAGCTGGGATGAATCAGGAAAAATGACACAGACAATTGGCGTAGAAAACTAAGAATGGCTTGGGTGCTGTTGGTTATTGCTGCGGCTCTCACCGTGGCAACTTTGGTTATTGTGCTTGGACCACGTCAGTCGATATTGCTGATCTTGGCAGTGGTCGTAATATCAGTTATCGGATTGATTTGGTATGCGGAAGTCGGTGAAGATGAAAAATCCGATTTGATACCGGTGGCGGCGGTGCAGCTAGTAAATACCACAATGAAGCCTGCTTATGGTGGCAGTTTCAAACTCTACGCGAGGGTAAAAAATACCTCGCCGGATCGCACGCTCACTCGTTTTGCGCTCACCGTCATTGGCTCCGACTGTACCGGCGCTGCGGCCTCTGGGCAATGCGTCGTCATCGGCCAGCGATCCAAAGAGATTCACATCGTGATACCACCGCTGCAGGCTAGGGACATCACCAACCAATTTGCGTTCGACAACATGCGTCCCAAGGGTGAGCTGAATTGGGATTACCGTATCGACTATACGCGGGGGAAATAATTCTTCGCGCCAGTGTCTCACGATAGAGTTGGACGACAGCCCAGCTAACTGCGAATCACCGCCCGCATGATCGACCGTTACGACCCCAAACCGCCGCGCAAGGGACGGGGCGCGCTCAGCAACGATGATGGCCGCTTTGAGCCCTATCGACATGTCCGGAGTGACGATGGGTGGACGCCACAGGAGGATCCCGAATCTGCATTCAAGACAACGGTGACCGTCGACCAGTCACAATCCATTTTGGTGCGCAATCAATCGCCGGACGTACCCTTCGAACAATCCATCAATCCGTACCGCGGCTGTGAACACGGCTGCGTGTATTGTTTTGCCCGACCCACCCACACCTATTTGGGCTGGTCTGCGGGCCTGGATTTTGAAACTAAGCTGTTGGCCAAACCGGACGCGCCGCGTTTGTTGCGCAAGGAACTTGGGCGAACCTCATATCGTTGCCAGGTATTGGCATTGGGTACCAATACCGACCCGTATCAACCTGTGGAGCGCCGCTATCGGATTACGCGCGGCATCCTGGAGTTGTTGGCCGTGAGCGATCACCCCGTATGCGTAACCACCAAATCCAGTTTGGTGGAGCGCGACATCGATCTCTTGGCGCCCATGGCCCGGCGCGGTTTGGCCACAGTCAGCATCTCGGTGACAACCCTCGACCATCAACTGGCGCGCCGTCTGGAACCGCGCGCCACGGCGCCGCGTCGGCGCATCGAGATCATCCGCCGCCTTGCGGGAGCGGGTATTCCGGTACACGTCTCGGTGGCGCCCATCGTGCCGGTATTGACGGATTTGGAGTTGGAAACGCTCATCGCCGCGGCCGCCGATGCCGGCGCGGTGTCGGCGAGCTATATCCTGTTACGCTTACCGCTGGAAGTGAACGGATTGTTTCAGGAGTGGTTGGCAGCGCACTATCCGCACAAGGCCGAGCACGTAATGAGCATTATTCGTCAATCACGGGGTGGGTGCGAGTACGACCCCCGCTTCGGTGCCCGAAAACACGGCACCGGGATATTTGCTGAAATGATTGCGAAGCGTTTCGCACTGGCGGTCAAACGCGCCGGGCTGGAACAGTCGCTGCCGCCGCTCATTACCGACCTGTTTTCCCGGCCTTGTGAAAAATAGGGGTCGGAGTCTGTGACTCCGTCCCCCCTATTTTTCTTCGTGACTCCGACCCCTATTTTTCTATTTTTCACTTTCCGGGCTAGAGGGGCAAGTGTGCTAGGGTGCGCACTATGCTTACCAAGCTGTTGTTTACCGCACTCGTTGTCGCCGGTGTGTTCGCGCTTTACCGCTTTCGGAGCCGGACCGGGGCGCAGCCATTGAAACCCCGCAATCCAGCGGATAACCGCTTTGGACGCCTGGTCAGCTATGGCTTTGTCGGGGTACTGCTGGCGATTTCTGCGATCGGCTACTATTTCCACTGGCAGTCGAAGCAGCAAGTGGTGTCGGTCCGGGTGATCGACGGCGGCACCGGAAACCTGACTACCTACCAGGTCTACCGCCACTCGATTGAGGGCAGACACCTGCAAACTGTGGACGGTCGCAGTATCATGCTGGGCGCCGGGGAGCGGTTGGAGGTTCTGAACCGCGAATAGACGCGGGCCTATCCCGGCTCCAGCTCGATCGTGAACGCCGGCACTCGCGCTTCACGCAAGCCATAGCCGGCTGCGGGATTCGTTGCAGGCGCGGCGCTTGTCCCCGCGCTGCGAGTACGCGCAGCACAAGCACAGCAGGGGGTTCAGCCGCCCGACCCAGCGACGACGCGCAGGACAAGTCTCGGCGCCGGCTGTCGGAATCCTTAGGGTCATACTCGGGTTAGGCTGTTCATTGCGTATTGTCAGTTGCGCAAGTTCGCTATAGGATATTTGCGGAAAGGGTTGACGCCGATGACCACTAAGACAAAAGACGTACCGCTAAACTTCGAGCATCGTGCAGAGCGATTTGCGCCCAACGTACGTCCGGCCTACGGGTTGGAGATATGGCTGTTGCGCAGATTATTGAAGGCGATGCGCGATCCGCCCCTGACTGTCAGGCTATGGAGTGGCGAACAGATACATGGTTCCACAGGGCACTCCGACGTGACCCTGCACATCAAGGAACCCCGAGCTTTGTGGGGGATCTTGGCCAATCCGGATCTATATTTCGGGGATGCATACAGTGACGGCACGATTGAGGTGGACGGGGAGCTCCTGCGCATGATCGAACTTGCGACCCTCCACAAGCCGCAGCTGGTCGGCGAGAGCGGTCCGCTGGGGCTCTCAATCAGGCTGTTTGCTCCCACCCCCCGCCGGAATAACCTGAAGGCGTCGCGGCACAACATACATCATCACTATGACCTGGGTAACGATTTTTACCGGTTGTGGTTGGACCATCCGTATATGCAGTATACCTGCGCTTATTTTCCTGATCGGGCCATGACCCTGGAGGACGCTCAGGTAGCAAAGATGGAACACGTATGCCGCAAGTTGCAACTCAAGCCGGGTGACACGGTCGTTGAGGCAGGCTGTGGCTGGGGCGGTTTGGCGCACTACATGGCGGAACATCACGGCGTGACGGTGCGGGCCTACAACATTTCTCAAGAGCAGGTCAGCTTTGCGATCGACAGGGCGCGGAAATCCGGTTTGCTGGGAAAGGTCGAGTACATTGAGGATGACTATCGGAATATCACCGGTGAGTACGACGTTTTTGTTTCCGTCGGCATGTTGGAGCACGTGGGGAGACGCAACTACAGGGCCCTCGGGGGCGTCATCGACCGTTGCCTCAAGGAGGATGGCCGGGCGCTGATCCATTCCATCGGGCGCAACGCGCCGCGTCTGATGAACCGTTGGATCGAAAAGAGAATTTTCCCCGGTGCGTATCCGCCGGCCCTGAGCGAAATGATGGGCATTTTCGAGCCTTATGATTTTTCAATTCTCGATATCGAAAACCTGCGTCTGCACTATGCGAAGACGCTGGAGCACTGGTCGCAGCGCTTCGAAGAGCAATGCACGGACATATCCGAGGCGTTCGATGAGCGGTTCGTGCGCGCATGGCGTCTGTATCTGACCGGATCTATCGCCGCCTTCAAACTCGGCGACCTGCAGTTATTCCAACTGGTGTTCACTCGCAGCAGCGACAATAAGCTGCCGTGGTCGCGGGAGTATATCTACCGCGCCGACTGAATTGCCGGCCGCGGATAACGACCCACCACTACCATCCGCTGCGTGCCAACCACTGTTCGACCTGCGGTAGTCGATCGGCGCCCCAGAATGCCTCATCATCAATGATAAAAAACGGTGATCCGAACACGCCCCGCTCCAGTGCGCGATCATTCTCGTGCCGGAACCGGTCTTTGCTCGTTGGTGATTGCACCGCCGCGATCCATTCATCGCGGTCCACCCTTAGCGATGCTGCCAAGTCCGCCAGGCCTTCTTTGCTGGTGATGTCCCGGTTCTTGGCGAAGTATGCGTGGTAGACCCGTTTGGCGAAGGATATGGCCAACTCCGAATCCCGCTCTTGCAGCCAGTAAAAACCCCGGCTCGCGGCGATCGCCGCAATCGGGAAGCGATCGGGAAGCGTGAAGGGCATGTCCAGAAAGCGCGCGAAGCGTTCAATGTCATGGGCCATATATTCTCTAACTAGCGGCACTTCGAGCAGGGGCTTGCGGCCCGTGAGTTTGAAGGCGGCGCCGACCAGAAACGGCCTCCATATCACGGTGCGGTCGAAGCGATTGGCCAATGCATCTATTTGTGTGCTGGCGATGTAACCATAGGGTGACGAAAAGTCGAAATAGAATTCAATGGTATTGTTCATGCGCTGGTCTCTGGATTTAGTCGATAAGGCGGTGACTGAGTTAAACTAACACGTCACCGAAGATACGCCCGCATGCGACGATTATACACAGCCGGCAACCTGCCCGAAGCGTACCTGCTGCTGCACATGTTGGAATCCGAAGGGATCGTGGCACACGTATTCAATGAAAATGCGCAAGGGGGTGTCGGCGAGTTACCGTTCACCCATACCTATCCCGAACTTTGGGTGGAGGATTACGATTTTGATCGTGCGCGCCGCGTTGTCACCCAGTTCGAACTCCCCCAAGGGCCGCTGGAATCTTTTCAGTGCGCACACTGCGGCGAGCAGAACCCGGAAACATTCGACCTATGCTGGAATTGCGGTGCGTCTCGGCCTTAGCGAGACGGCGAGTTGATTCTTGCCCACCGACTCATGCCCAAATCAACAAAAAGCGTCGCGTCGTCCAGGAGAAAAAGCAAAACCGGCACACGCCCCCGACGACGGCGTAAACGCACATCGCACCGGCGGTGGACAGGCGCGGTGTCTGTGATCTCGCGCCTCGGCATTGTTCTCGCGGTGATTGGTCTTGCCTATATCGTTTACCTCGATATCACCATCCGCAATCGTTTTGAAGGTCAACGTTGGCCGATACCGGCTCACGTTTACACGCGCCCGTTGGAGCTGTACCAAGGACTGCGTCTCAGCCGCCAACGCTTTATCGAAGAGTTGCAGGAATTGGGATACCGCCGCGTTGAACATGCCCGGCAGCAGGGAAGCTACGCCATGGAACATGATGTCATACGAGTCGTGGCGCGGCCATTCGTGTTTTGGGATGGCACCCGGCCGGAGCTGCCGTTCGCAGTCCAGTTCCGCGGCGGCAAAGTGGCTCGTTTGACCCATGACGGTGAGCCCGTCGACCTGGTGCGCCTAGAGCCGCGGCTGTTCGGCAGCGTGTCGTCAATGGATCACGAAGACCGAACCCTGGTGCGACTCGATCAAGTGCCACAGAAATTGATTCATGCGTTGCTGACGGTCGAGGACCGGGATTTTTACCGCCATGTTGGTATAGATCCCAGAGGGCTTGCGCGTGCGCTGTGGGCGAATCTCAGCGCCGGACGCGTCGTCCAGGGAGGCAGCACGCTCACGCAACAACTGGTCAAGAATTTTTACCTCACCGCGGAACGGACATTGGTCCGTAAGCTCAATGAAATGATAATGGCGGTATTGCTGGAGATACATTATGAAAAAACCGAAATCCTGGAGGCATATCTGAACGAAGTGTACTTGGGCCAGGCCGGCGGCCGCGCGATCCATGGTTTTGGTCTCGGCAGTTTGTTTTATTTCGGTCGCCCGTTGACCGAACTCGATCTTCCCGAGATCGCGCTGCTGGTGAGCCTGGTGCGGGGGCCCTCGTTCTATAATCCTCACCGCCATCCCGAGCGTAGCCGCGAACGGCGTGATCTGGTGTTGGATAAGATGGCCGAATTGGGATTTATTGATCGGCGGACCCGGCAACGGGCGACAACGGCGCCGCTGGGCGTGTCCAGTGACGCCGTGCAGTCAGCACTCGCATACCCCGCCTATCTGGGGTTCGTGCGCCAACAATTGCGTCAGGATTACCGGGAGCAGGACCTGCGCAGTGAAGGGCTGCGCATCTTTACCACGCTTGATCCCGACGTCCAGCAAGCGGCCGAAGCCGCGCTGCGCCGGCGTGTTACGGCCATAGAACGCGCCCGCAAATTGGCTGCGGGCACATTGGAGGCGGCGGCGGTGGTGGTGCGTAGCGACAGTGGAGAGGTGGCGGCGATGGTAGGCGCGCGAAGGTCGCGGTTCGCGGGCTTCAATCGGGCACTGGAAGCACGGCGACCGGTGGGTTCGTTGATTAAACCGGCGGTCTATCTCGCCGCGTTACAACAACCGCATCGTTATACCCTGGCGACCTTGCTGGAGGATGCGCCGCTGCGGGTCAAGCAAGCCGGTAGTCCAGTGTGGGCGCCGCAGAACTATGATCGGCGATTCCACGGCCAGGTGTTGCTGATTGAGGCGCTGGCGCAGTCCTATAACGTGTCGACGGCGAGTTTGGGCATGGCAGTCGGGGTGGACAACGTCATCGCGGTAATAAGACAACTCGGCATAAGTCGCCGCTTGCAAGCGTTTCCATCGTTGTTGTTGGGCGCCGTAGAGCTGACGCCGATAGAGGTGGCGCAGATGTATCTCACATTTGCCAGCGGGGGATTTCGTACCCCATTACGATCAATCCGCTCGGTATTGTCCCAGGACCAACAGCCTCTGGCGCGGTATCCGTTGTCGGTCGAGCAGGTAATAGAACCCGGCCCCATGGCGCTGTTGAACCATGGTCTACAGGAAGTTGTGCGTTCTGGCACCGCCCAGGTCCTGCGCGGACGGTTCCCCGACGGTATACGCGTGTCTGGTAAGACCGGAACCACCGACGACTACCGGGATAGCTGGTTTGCGGGCTACGCAGGCGGCTATCTAACGGTGGTATGGTTGGGCCGCGACGACAACGAGCCTGTCGGATTGAGTGGCGCATCCGGAGCGATGTTAGTATGGGCAGACATCATGCGCCGGCTGGATTTACACAGCGAGGAGTTCCCGCTGCCCCTGGATGTGGAACTGGTGGCGGTGGATCAAGGCACCGGTCGTCTGGCAGATACGCACTGCGAGGATGTGATCGAGTTGCCGTTTATCGTGGGCTCCGCTCCCACGGAGCGGGCCCCCTGTGCGTCGCCGCAAAGCAACGATGCGGGCGGTGGAAAATTACGTAGTTGGTTGAAACGGCTGTTCCGCAACTGATGAGGCATCGAATTGATGGGTTGCATCCGGGATCGCGGCTAATGGCGACGGGACTTGTCCTACGCGGAGTCGCAGGGCCGTGCCGCGGGACACAAGTTCGGGCGTTCGCGAACAGGTCGGCGCTGGGGCGCCGGGGCGTCATGCGCAGTCTGGTTGTCACCGGATTGATCACCGTGGCGCTGGCGGGCTGCGCGTCGGTGGGCACGCCGACCGCGCCCGTGCCGGCCCCGGCGTCCGCCAAACCGGTAGTGCTCAATCTGATGCGTGACTCGACTCGGTCCTCGGCTGCAGGACAATATCCGCAAGCGGCGCTCGCGATTGAGCAGGCGCTGCGCATCGAGCCCCGCAATCCCTGGCTGTGGCACGAATTGGCAAAGGTCCGCAGTCAGCAGCAGCGCTATCATCAAGCGGTGCAACTCGCGGCGAAGTCCAATGCATTGTCCCGCGATGCACGCCTGCAGGCGGCCAACTGGCTGTTGATCTCTGCTGCCTACAAACGCGTGGGTAATCACGCCAAAGCGAGGATGGCCAAAGAACGAGCGGAGCGGATAGACAACTAACCCGCCTGCGGGCTAGATGATGCTCCGTCCCAACTGCGCTCTCTCATCGGCGGTCCGGGTTTTTATCTGTTCGCGCGGGACCGGCACGTCGAGCCCGCGCTGCACTGCCGGGCGCGCCCGCATGAGACTCAGCCAGCGTTGCAGGTGTTCCAAGTCGTCGATGGATACGCCCGCCCATCTGTAGCTGCGCACCCAGGGATAGGTCGAAAAATCTGCAATGGAGATGTCGTCCACCAGGTATTCATGATCTTTGAGCCGGCGGTCCAGGACCTGATACAGGCGTAACGTTTCCTGCTGGTAGCGTCGGATCGCATACGGAATCCGCTGCGGCGCGTAGCGGTAAAACACATGTGCCTGTCCCTGCATGGGGCCGAGACCGGCGACCTGAAACATCAGCCACTGTATTACCTGGGAGCGGCGATCGGCGTCAGGGGGTAAGAACCGGCCGGTCATTTCGGCCAAATAGATCAAAATTGCCCCGGATTCGAACACGACGAAGCCGTCATTGTTGCCGTCGACGATCGTCGGGATCCTCCCATTGGGATTCAGTTTCAGATACCAATCCTGCTTCTGTTCTTTCTCCTCGAGTCGTACATGATGGAATGTGTACGGCAGGCTGGTTTCCTCCAGCAGAATTGAGACCTTGTAACCATTGGGTGTCGCCGCGGTGTAGAGTTCAATCATGCTGCCTGCGAGCGCACACAAGGGAATTTACCTACCATCCGCCGGCGCCCGCGGGGTTGCTGGTGCCGGTGCCTCCGGTGGCAGCGCGGCCTTCCCGGCATCATCCCCGAGTGCGGGCGTCACCTTGGATCTGGCCGCCGGTCCAACGGGTTGGACAGATCCTGCGGGGCCCTCAGGGACCGTGTAGCCGCCGTCCATGGGGAATTGTTCAATGGGCACGACATTGGCGTTGGGGTTGATCACTTTTTCCTCGATCCGTGCGGCGGAATCTTTTTTCGGCGGGTCGGTTTGGTACATTACCGAGCCGTCCGGTTGCGTCAGCTTATACAGCTTCAGCGCGTGGGCCGGTGTTGAGCCGGTACAAAAAGCTGCCAGGCACAGCAGCGATGCCAAGTGGCGCACGATGTGCCGCCCTCACGGTGGTGGATGCCGTGTATTCTAGTCCCATGTGCGTTGGACATGAAGGCCTATCGCTTTAGGAGTTGATGAGGACGCTTGAGCCGCTACAATACGCCGCCATGATTGATGAGCACTACGAGCCCGGCGAGATTGAGCGTTCGGTGCAGGCGTTTTGGGAGCATAACCACAGTTTCCGCGCCACCGAGGACCCGCGCCGCGAAAAATTCTACTGTTTGTCCATGTTCCCGTACCCGTCCGGAAGGCTGCATATGGGACATGTGCGCAATTACACGATCGGCGACGTTATCAGCCGCTATCAACGCATGCGCGGCAAGAACGTCTTACAGCCGATGGGATGGGACGCCTTTGGACTGCCCGCGGAGAATGCGGCGATAGAGAACAAAGTCCCTCCAGCGCGGTGGACCTATGCGAACATAGGCGCCATGCGCTCCCAGCTCAGACGTTTGGGGTACGGTTACGATTGGGACCGGGAGCTGGCGACGTGCAAGCCTGAATACTACCGATGGGAGCAGTGGTTTTTCACCGAGCTGTTCAAAAAAGGCTTGGTCTACAAGAAAAAGGCCGAGGTCAACTGGGACCCGGTGGATCAGACAGTTCTGGCCAACGAACAGGTGATCAACGGCAGGGGGTGGCGTTCCGGAGCGATAGTCGAGCGCCGCGAAATTCCACAGTGGTTCGTCAAGATCACCGACTATGCGGAGGAGTTGCTCAGCGATATCGATAAGCTGAAAGGTTGGCCGGAAGCCGTACGCACCATGCAGCGGAACTGGATCGGCCGGTCCGAGGGTGTGGAGGCCGATTTCGGCGTGGAGGGTGTTGCGGAAAGTATGCGCATATTCACCACCCGGCCGGATACCATCATGGGGGTGACTTACATGGCGGTCGCCGCCGAACACCAGCTGGCGTTGGCGGCTGCCGAAAACGACCCGGCACTTGCCGGGTTCATTCAGGAGTGTCGTCGAACGAGCACGTCGGAAGCCGACATCGAGACCATAGAAAAAAAAGGTATGCCCCTTGGGCGCAACGCGATCCATCCGATTTCCGGTCAACCGGTGCCGATCTGGGTCGCTAACTTCGTGCTCATGGGTTATGGCACCGGGGCGGTGATGGCGGTGCCCGGCCATGATCAACGTGATTGGGAATTTGCCCGCAAATACCAGTTGCCCATTGCCCCGGTAATCTATCCAAGCGACGGCTCGAAGCTCGACATCGGGGCCGGTGCGTATGAGGAATATGGCGTGTTGAGGAATTCCGGTCCGTTTGACGGACTTTCGTCTGTCCAGGCGTTCGACGCCATCGCCGGCTATCTCACCCAGCATAACAAGGGCGCCCGCAAGGTGAACTATCGTTTGCGGGATTGGGGCGTGTCGCGGCAGCGATACTGGGGGTGTCCGATTCCAATTGTGAATTGTCCCGACGCAAGCGGCGCGGCGGTTCCAGTGCCCGCCGACCAGCTCCCGGTCGTACTGCCCGAGGATGTGGATTTCCAGGGAGTCGGATCGCCGATTAAGAAGATGCCGGATTTTTATCAGACCCGCTGTCCTGGAGACGACGGACCGGCTGTGCGTGAGACCGACACCTTCGATACATTCTTCGAATCCTCCTGGTACTATGCACGCTTCTGTTGTCCGGACAATGACCAGGCGATGCTGGATGAAAGAGCGGACTACTGGTTGCCGGTGGATCAATATGTGGGCGGCATAGAGCACGCGGTGCTGCATCTGCTCTACGCGCGTTTTTTTCATAAACTGATGCGCGACGTAGGCTTGGTGACTACGGATGAGCCGTTCACCAGGCTGCTCACGCAGGGTATGGTGTTAAAAGACGGCACCAAGATGTCCAAGTCCAAGGGCAACACGGTTGATCCCCAGGATATGATCGATCGGTATGGGGCGGATACGGTGCGTTTGTTCATAATGTTCGCGTCACCACCCGATCAGTCCTTGGAATGGAGCGATGATGCGGTGGCCGGCTCGTATCGTTATCTGCGACGGCTGTGGGGTTTGTTCTACAGACACCGCAACGTGGTAGCGAGATCAACTTCGCCCGACATCGATCTCGCCGAAATCACCGATCCGGCGTTGCGGGAGCTGCGGGCACAGACCCATAAGATGCTGGCCAGGGCGCAAAACGATTATGAGCGTTACCAATACAATACCGTCGTGGCGGCTTGCATGGAGCTGACCAATGCGGTGGATCGATTTGCCTGGGCCGAAGACAATCCCGACGCCGAAGCGGTGCTCCGTGAAGCGCTGATGATCCTGGTAAAGGTGTTGGCGCCCATTGTGCCCCATATTACGCATGAGCTGTGGCGGGGGTTTGGTGATGCGGACCCTCTCATCGATGCCCCCTGGCCGCAGGTCGACGAGACCGCCTTGCTCCGAGATACCGTGCAACTGGTGGTGCAGGTCAACGGCAAATTACGCGGACGCATCGAGGTGGCGCTGGATGCGACCCGGGACACGATCCGAGAGGCTGCGCTCGCTAACGACAAGGTCCGGCGCCACGTGGGGGATAAGCCCATCAAAAAAATGATCGTGGTGCCGGGTAAATTGGTGAATATGGTGGTGAGCTAAACGCCAAGCCGTTTATAATCTCCCCACATCACTCAAACTGACAATTCGGTATCGATTTATGCTTATGCGTTTTCTCGCCATCTCGTTAATCGCCGGCATTCTAATCAGCGGATGCGGATTTCATTTACGCGGGAACATACCGCTCCCGGAATCCTTGTTGGTGATTGCGGTGGAGAGCGGCGACAGCGGCCTGCGGCAGGAGATGATTGAGGCCTTGGAGGGCGCCGGGGCGACGGTGGTCGGCGGTGCGGCGGCCAAATCAGTGCTCAAATTGCACGATATTACCTATGAGCGGCAGGTGCGCACCCTGGATACACGGGGGAAGGTCAACGGTTACCGGCTGATATACAGCGTCACGTACACGGTTACCGGTCGAGACGGTGCGGAACTCCGGAAATCGAGGCCGCTGCGGCTGGAGCGCGACTTCAATTTCGACAGCAACCAGTTGTTGCAGACGGAAAACGAAGAACGCGTGCTGCGTGAGGACATGGTCCGGGATATGACGCAACGCATCCTTCGCCAGTTAGCGACCATCGCCAGCCGCACCACGCCGCTACGGAACGCCGCTTTCGGCCGCCCGCTGAAAGCGGAGTCCGGTCGTCCGGCCTAGGGATTCGTCGTGGCACCGCCGTTATCACTCCCATATCGCGTTGCGAATCGCTGCTGACCAACTTGCGAAACGCGTGGCAAGGGATTTGCCCGCCGTGTTGTTGCTGCACGGTGACGAACCGCTGTTGGTTGAGGAATCCTGCGACACGATACGCCAGGCTGCCCTGAAGAATGGCTATGATGAGCGGATCCGCATGTCTGTGGAACCCGGTTTCAATTGGAATCAAATCCACGAACATTCGCAGTCTTTATCGCTGTTTTCCAGCCGCAAACTGTTGGAACTGCGGTTGCCTTCCGGCCGTCCTGGAGAGCCTGGTGCGGGCGCCATTGCCGATTTTTGCGCACGGCCGCCCGCTGATACTGGGTTGCTCATCATCGCCGGTCGATTGGAAGCGCGGGTCAAACAGAGCCGGTGGGTAAAAGCCATCGACAAGTGCGGCGTGATCATTGAACACAAAGCGATCGGTGCCGATCGGTTTCCGGGCTGGATCCGCACCCGGCTTGCGTCGCGCGGCTTGCATGCAGACAGCGAAGCCGTTCAACTACTGAACCATTACCTGGAAGGCAATCTGTTGGCCGCGGCACAAGAGATCGACAAACTTGTTTTGCTGCGCGTGGACGGTCGGGTGTCGGCGGATCAGATCATGGCGAGCATCGGCGATCAGGCCCGATTCGATGTGTACGCGTTGGTGGATGTCTGTCTGGCTGGTAACCCCCCCAAGGCGCTGCGCATGCTGGATTCGCTGCGCGCGGACGGCACCGAGCCGGTGTTGGTGAACTGGGCCCTGACCCGTGAAATCCGCGTCTTGGCGCGGGTCGCGGCGGGATTGGCGCGCGGGACCCCCCGCGCGCAGCTGTTTCGGGATTATAATGTATGGGCGCGGCGCGGCGCCATCGTCACCGCGGCGCTTGAACGTGTGGATGTGTCCGGTTGGTGGGATCTGTTACAGGACGCCGGTCGCGTAGACCGCATCGCCAAGGGTTGGGCGGGGGGCGACGTTTGGTTGGCGCTGGAGCGTATTTGTCTGACCCTTTGTGGTGTGAAAACCGTGACCGCGGCACAGTGAATCGGGTTCGGAGCAGTGAATAGGTTGAAGCCCATGTCCCAAGTACGACCAGAACATGATTTAGCCGCCTACATGCGGGGGTTGGGTCAGCGCGCCCGCGAAGCGGCGCGGTACATGGCGAGCGCCGATGCCGGCGCCAAGAACGCTGCGCTGCTGGCGATCGCTGATCACATCGAGCACAGCCGTGAGACCTTGGCGGGCGCCAATCACCAGGATATGGAGGTTGGCCGGGGACGTGGTTTGGACAGCGCGCTGCTGGACCGACTCGAACTCACCGATGAGCGGATATCCGCCATGGCCGAGGGCTTGCGGCAGATTGTTGCCCTGCCTGATCCGGTGGGGTCGGTGTCGGAGATGAACTATCGGCCCTCGGGTATTCAGGTGGGCCGAATGCGCGTACCGTTGGGTGTGATCGGCATTGTCTACGAGTCGCGCCCCAACGTGACGGCCGATGCTGCCGGGCTGTGCTTGAAATCGGGAAATGCCGCGATTTTGCGCGGCGGTTCGGAGGCCATACATTCCAACCTGGCTATCGCCGAGTGCATCGCGCATGCGCTGGCGGAAAATGAATTTCCCGGTGATGCGGTGCAAGTCGTGGAGATCACCGATCGAGATGCAGTGGGAGCGTTATTGCGCATGCCCGAATTCGTCGACGTGATCATCCCTCGCGGTGGGAAGGGATTAATTGAACGCATAAGCCGGGAATCGGCGATTCCGGTGATCAAGCACCTGCACGGTGTGTGCCACGTGTTCGTGGACGAGGATGCTGATTTCGACAAGGCGGTAGCCGTCGCCTTTAACGCCAAGACTCAACGGTACGGTACGTGCAATACCATGGAGACCTTGCTGGTCGCCGAGCCGGTGGCGAAATCCGTGTTGGGTGTGCTGGCCCCGATGTTCCTTGACGCCGGTGTAGAGCTGCGCGGTTGTGCGCGCACCACGCAAATCATTCCCGAGGCAAGCTCTGCGAGTGAGGAGGATTGGAGCACCGAATACCTGGCGCCGATACTGTCAATTCGCGTAGTGACTGATCTAGACGCGGCGATCGATCACATACATCGCTATGGATCACAACACACTGACGCGATTATTACCGACAATATTGTCAAGGCGCGCCGTTTCCTGACCGCGGTCGATTCGAGTTCGGTGATGGTCAATGCCTCGACGCGGTTTGCAGATGGCTTTGAGTACGGCCTTGGCGCGGAGATTGGCATCAGCACCGATAAGCTGCACGCGCGCGGACCGGTGGGCCTGGAAGGATTGACCTCACAAAAATTTATCGTCGTGGGAGACGGTCATATACGCAAGTAAATTGAAACGGCTTATGCGCCTGGATGATGACGCATTGAACGGGGTCGGAGATTGAGGATCATTGGGATCTTTGGTGGGACCTTTGATCCGATACATTGCGGGCACTTGGAAACCGCCCGCCACGTTTACACCACCTTGGGACTGGATCACGTGCGATTCGTGCTCAGCGCACGGCCACCGCATCGCGTTGCCCCGGTGGCTCCGGTCGATGATCGCACGCAGATGCTGCGCCTGGCGGTTGAGAACGAAGCCGGATTCGTGGTGGACGATCGGGAACAGCAACGCCGCGGTCCTTCGTACACAGTGTGGACATTGCGATCATTGCGCGCGGAACTACCGCAGCAACCCCTGGCCCTGTTGCTCGGGGCCGATGCGTTTTTGAAGTTGGATACGTGGTTTTGTTGGCAGCAGATCTTGGCGCTGACACATCTAATTGTTTTGCCAAGACCCGGCTCGTCGGTAGCGTATGTCGCTGACGCGTGGTACCGGGACGCGTTGAGCATCGATGTTTGCGAACTCGAGCGCGTCTCGGCGGGGCGGATCTATGTCAGTAATACGCCGCTGATTGATGTTTCGGCATCATCGATCAGGGAAAAGATCGGGGCGCACGAGAATGCGTCTGCCGATGTTCCCGATGCGGTGTGGGCCTATATACAACAGCACGGATTATATGGATGCGCCGCGAACTCAAGACACGAACATGCAGTCTGAACAGATCAAAAACATTGCGATAGCGACGCTGGAAGACATGAAGGCTATTGATATCCAGTTGATGGATGTGCGTGAACTGACGGACATCACCGATTACATGGTCATCTCCAGTGGCTCTTCAAATCGGCATGTGAAAGCCATTGCCAATAAGGTGTTAGATGCGCTTCGCGAGCGCAAGATACGCCCGCTGGGGGTGGAAGGCATGGACAAAAGCACCTGGATACTGTTGGATTTTGGTGATGTTGTGGTGCATGTGATGCACCCGGAGGATCGCTCGTTTTATGATCTGGAGGGATTGTGGGGCGACCACGTCAGGCAAATGGTCCTTGCCCAAAGAGAGCAACACAACGAATAAGCAGGCCGCATGAAGATTCATATGGTTGCGGTGGGCAACCGCATGCCACCGTGGGTAGATAGTGCGTACCGCGAGTACGCGGCACGATTTCCCCGGCAATGCCGATTACAGCTCGTTGAGGTGGCCAGTCAAAAAAGGACCAAGTCGTCCGATCCATCGCGGCTGAGAGCGCGCGAATCCAGTGCCTTACTGTCCGCGGTTCCCAAACACTGCCGCCGTGTTGGCTTGGAACGTTCCGGACGTGAATTATCCACCGAACAATTGGCGCACCGATTGCAGCAATGGATGGGAGAGGGACGTGACGTCGCCTTGTTGATCGGCGGGCCGGACGGCCTGGCCCCGGCATGTCTCGAGCAAATGGACGACAAATGGTCGTTGTCCGCGCTCACCTTTGCCCACCCGCTGGTTCGTGTCATCGTCGCCGAGCAACTGTACCGGGCATGGAGTATCATCAACAACCTTCCTTATCACAGGGGGCACGCAAACTGAGCGGGCAAATGGGCGTGCCTCCCATACCACTCCATGGGTAAACTAGAACAACCGCGCGAATCCGATTCATCAACCGAGGTGCAAGTATATCTAGCGTCTGCTTCGCCGCGCCGTCGCGAGTTGCTGCAATCAGTGGGCCTGCGGTTTGAGACGATCACCGCCGACATTGACGAAACCCACCGTGCCGGTGAACCTCCGGAGCAGTTCGTCCAGCGGCTCGCCACGGAAAAAGCGCAGCATGTCGCGGCGCGATTGGTACGTCAAAATCGCGTGATTCACCCGGTGATCGCGGCGGACACGTGCGTTGTAATCGGCGGGCAGGTGCTCGGTAAACCCCGTCATCGTGAGCATGCCGCACAGATGCTGCGGCGGCTGTCCGGGCGGCCGCACGAAGTGCTGACCGCGGTGGTGATGCAACAAGGCGTTGATTCCCTGGGTGCCGTCAGCCGCAGCCGGGTCAAATTCAAGACCTTGAACGATGATGAGATTATCCGCTATTGCCGCACATCAGAGCCTTTGGACAAGGCTGGGGCCTATGCCATACAAGGTCTGGCAAGTGGTTTTGTCGAGCATCTACAGGGCAGTTACACTGGCGTGGTGGGATTACCTATGTTTGAACTACGTGCATTATTGGTCCGCGCCGGTATCGACTGGATATGAGTGAAGAAGTATTGATCAATGTCACGCCGCAGGAGACTCGTGTTGCGACGGTGGAAAACGGCGTCCTGCAAGAGGTGCAGATCGAGCGTGTCAAATACCGCGGGATCGTGGGAAATATCTACAAGGGTCGCGTAGTACGCGTATTACCCGGGATGCAGGCAGCGTTCATCGACATTGGCTTGGAGCGCACCGCTTTTTTGCATGCTACGGACATCACTCGCCGCAATGATGACAATCACGACGGCGACCTCGAATCGAGGCGCAACGAATCCATTCACAGTCTGTTGGCGGATGGCCAGGAGATCGTGGTTCAAGTACTGAAGGATCCGCTCGGATCCAAGGGTGCGCGCTTGACGACACAAATTAGTATCCCCGCGCGATTCTTGGTGTTCATGCCCTATGGCCAGCACTTCGGCGTGTCGCAAAAGATTGAGGATCCTGAGGACCGCGAGCGGTTACGGCAGACTGTTGCGCAGATCTTCAAACAAGAGATGCAAGCAGGTGGGGTGATCGTGCGCACCGCAGCGGAATCCGCCGCTGAAGAAGAATTGCGGCTTGATGTCAATTTCCTGCAAAAGGTGTGGCAGCGTATTCAACGAAGTATCGAAACCATACCAGCCCCCGGATTAATACACGAAGACATACCGCTGGCGATGCGTACCATGCGCGACATAGTGCGCAGCGACGTTGAGAAAGTTCGTATAGATTCCCGGGAAACCTATGCGAAGGCGATCAACTTCGCAAAGGAGCTAATACCGGAAGTCGCGAGCCGGATTGAGTACTATCCGGGTGAGCGGCCGATATTTGATTTGTATTCCGTGGAAGATGAAATCAAACGTGCCTTGGATCGCAAGGTCTCGGTTAAATCGGGTGGTCATCTGGTGATTGATCGTACGGAAGCCATGACCACCATCGATGTGAATACTGGCGCCTATATCGGTCGGCGCAATCTGGAAGAAACACTCTTTAAGACCAACTTGGAGGCGGCGCAGGTTATTGCGAGGCAGTTGCGCTTGCGAAATATCGGCGGGATTATCATTATCGATTTTATTGATATGAAGGATCCTGAACACCGGCGCCAGGTCATGCGTGCGCTCGAGAAAGCGCTTGCCCGCGATCGAATCAAGACTTTTGTCACCCACATGTCGCCACTGGGATTGGTTGAGGTCACGCGAAAACGCACGCGCGAGAGTCTCGAAAGAACCTTGTGTGAGCCGTGCAACGTATGCGATGGACGCGGGGTTCAGAAAACGCCGCAGACGATTTGTTATGAGATCTTTCGCGAGATATTACGCGAAGTGCGGCAATTCGATGCCAAAGAGTTTCTGATCATTGGCTCCCAAATCGTAACTGATATGTTGCTCGACGAGGAGGCGACAACTCTGGCAGACTTACAGGATTTCATAAACAAACCGGTCCACCTGCAGGTCGAGGCCACCTATCACCAGGAAGAATACGATGTGGTGCTGCTATGAATGGCTTACAACGTGGCTGGTTTCGCGTGAGCCGCGATAAGGCATAAATTATGGTGGGTGGCGAGAACCTCCTGTTCACCTCCGCAACTGGCGGCCTGTTTTAAACGGTCGAGTTCCGATTCTAATTGGTTTGAGATCTGTACACTGGCAGCCAGATCACAAAGTACCTGGGCAAAGGGGTCTTTCGGCGGCATCATCGCTGACATCCTCTCGGATACTACCTTGTCCGGACATTACCGTCCAGACGGTGTCTGGGTGTGTATTATCTAGCGTAGGCCAAGCCGGTTGCGAGTAAATTTCACACTGATGGAACCCATTTTTCAACGGACGAGTGGTGTCTGCCGCCGGAATGGAGAGGTCCCTCGATCAGTTCGCGTCACGCAGTGCGCGTGCACGCGATGGATTGACGCTTCCATGCGTACCCATGGTCACTGTGGCGCCGGTGCCAACCCATGATTCCAGCCACCTTGCGCGTCCTTCGTTACTCGTTTTATACCGCGGGTGTATTGTTGATGGTGGTGATCGCCGCGTTAGTGGGACTGCGGGCGTGGTGGCCGAATCTCAGTGATCACAAGGCGCGAATCGAGGCCTACATTACCGATCAACTCGGAAGACCGGTTCTAATTCAGCGTCTCGAGGCGCGCTGGGATGGCTGGTCGCCGTCGTTCAAGACCGGAGGCTTACGCGTGCGCCGCAAGGAGAACACCCAGTCGTCCCTGCGCTTGGGTGGGATCGAAGTGCAAGTGAGCCCGTGGAGCTTGCTGGTGGGCGATCTCATCTTTGAACGCTTCACACTGCTGTCTCCAACCGTTGAAATCACCCGACTAAAAGAAGGCGGCGTGCGCATCGGAGACCTGGTGCCCGGAACCGCGGAAGCAGGGGAGGAATTAGGCTATCTGCGCTGGTTGTTTCGACAGCAGGATCTGAGCGTTGAAAACGGCACTCTCATCTGGCGCGACGAGCGCGATACCGCCGGGTTCCTGGAATTGTCGTCGATCAATATGAATTTCTCTAATCTCGCAGACACACATCGATTCGACGGCACTGCGCGCTGTCCCGAGCCTGTGTGCACGAACATCCACATCGCGGCCCAACTTACCGGCGAGCCGGTGCGGCGCAAGTGGGGTGGCCGCATCGATGTCAACCTGGATCGGGTCAATCTCGGTAACGCGCCATTGGTGATTCATGAGTTGCTTCCGAAACTGGTGCGCGGCGAGCTGAACACACGCATCACCACCACTTGGCAAGGTGGAAAATTGGCCGCCGCGCGCGCCCACGCCGCCTTTTCGGAGGCTGAACTATTCCTGAAAAAGAGTGAGCCGCTGCGCCATATCGATAGTTTATCCACCGACTTATCGTGGTCGCGAAACGACGACGGTTGGGACCTGGCGCTGATGAATCCCAGCCTGTCTTTGAATGGCGTTGATTTGGCCCTGGACAAGATAGGCATATCCCGCACCGGGGCGCGCACGGAGGTTAAAGCCGACGACGTTGCGTTGCAGTCCATCGTGAATGCAGGGCTGGCCTTGTTTGGTGAGCAGGGATGGTGGGGCAAGTTGCAAGCCGCCGGTCCCCAAGCGCATTTGCGGCACGTGTCTTTTAATGTCCTAGGGCCGCTGGCATACCCGGTGGGCTTTTGGTTGGATACGGAGTTCGCTGGCGTGGTCAGCAAACCAGTGGGGCAGTGGCCGGGAGTGCGGGGTATCGAGGGCCGCATGTCCATCGGCAGTCACGGCGGACGCGTGACGGTTGACGCGACCGACGGCGAGGTCTCGCTGCCGCGCCTGTTTGAGGAGCCGCTGGCAATGGATGCGTTGCAGGCACAGGCCAGCTGGTCGCGCACGCAGACCGGCTGGGAGATCACAGTCCCGCAGTTAGAGGTTCACACGAAGGATTTCGTGATCGCCGATGGTGCGGGCAAAGTAGTTATCTCGGATCACGCACCTTACCTGGAACTGCAGGCCGACGTACCGCGCGTGAATGTTGCCGGGGTGTCGGGTTATCTGCCTAAGAAGATGCCGCCCAAGACCGCGCGTTGGTTGCGCCGTGCCCTGGTTGCGGGACACGGTTCCGAGGGTCACGTGACGTGGCGTGGGGCCGTGGATCGGTTTCCGTTTACCGACGGTGACGGCGCATTCAGTGCCCGTTTCAAGATCGAAGACGGAGTTTTGGATTACCACGAGAAGTGGCCGGCGGTTTCCGAAATCGATGCCGATGTTTTGTTCAACAATGCCACGTTACGCGTGACCACCACCACCGGCAAAGTTTTGAATTCAAGTATTCTCCGGGCCTCGGCATTCGGCGAAAACCTCTACACGCGGGCGCGCACCTTGACGGTCGAGGGGATGCTCGACGCCAAGGTGGGCGATGTAGTCGATTTCCTGCGTCAAGGGCCGTTCATTAAAGATAAAGATCGCGTCATGGATGTAGCCGGATCCGGAGATGGCGGCTTGCGACTGAATCTCATGCTGCCGTTGTCGCAATTGAAAAAGTCTCGTGTCGAGGGTGATTACCGCACTGATAACGGCACCTTGCGCTGGCCCAATGGCGTGACCATGGACGAAATCAAGGGCACGGTGCGATTCACCGAGGACTCGGTATCCGGTGCGGGCGTGTCAGCCCGCTTACTACACGGGCCGGTGAGCTTGGATGTGAAAACCCTGCAGCCGCGTATACCGCCGATCTTTGCCATCGATGGCCACGGCGAGGTCGACGTGAAACGCTTGCGGGTGATACTTGGGGAGCGCTTGGTGGAGCCCATGGACGGAAGTGCCCATTGGTCGGCGCGGTTGACCGTGGATCGGGGCGATGCCGATTTGAAAGTGACGTCCGAGCTGCTCGGTGTAAATGTAGACCTTCCGCCTCCGCTGGGTAAGCCGGCTGATTCGCCGCTGCCTTTTTCCACCCTGGTTCGTTACTCGGGGGCCGATCAACGCAGCGTGGACTTTGATGTCAACCAACTGTTAAAGGGCGCCCTCTTGTATCGCTCGGATCCCGGCCGTTGGCGATTTCTCGCCGGGGACTTGGTCCTCGGGCCGGGGACTGCGTCGGTGCCCGAGGCGCGGGAACTTCGCTTCCGGGCCGAGGCGGATGCCTTGGACCTGGACGCCTGGTTGGAGGTGCTGTTGAGTGAACCCGGGACCGGAATCGAAGCCGATCCTCAGACCATGGTTGACGCCTTGCGCCGGGTTTCGCTGGAAGTGGAAGAGCTCACTTTTCTGCAGCGGAACTTCGGAACCGTGATCATGCACGCGGTCTCCGAAGACGGCCGCAACTGGCAGGCGGATGTCGATGGTGCAGCGGTTCAGGGAACCGCCCGTGCGCGGCTCGATGCGAGCGCGCCATGGTATGGTCTCGAGCTGTCGCGATTGTACTGGCCCCGATCGAAGCAGTCAGCGAGTTCTCAAGCGGCTGGCGATCAGCGAAACTTGCCGGCGGTGACCGCGAGGGTTGAAACATTCCACTACGATGCCGCGTCACTGGGTGCTCTCGACTTCGAGGCGACACCAGTGGCGGAGGGCTGGCGTATCGCCAAATTTCGCTGCGAGCAACCCGAGTTGCTGATCGAGGCCGACGGTCTGTGGCGGCGGTCAGCGGCCACACAGCACACCGAGTTGAAGGTCAAAGCCGGCAGCAATGATCTGGGTAAGGCGATGGCGGCTTTGGCGCTGCGGGAGCAAATCGCCGGAGGGGAAGCCGCCTTGGAACTCCGCGCTGAGTGGGATGGCTCGCCCGGCGCGTTCGCCTATGACAAACTCAATGGCGAGTTTGAATTCTCGGCCAAGAAGGGAAGCTTTATACGTGTCGACCCCGGTTCGGGGCGATTGTTTGGTCTACTCAACGTCGAGGCGTTGATGCGGCGGCTGACGTTTGATTTTTCCGATGTATTTGCCAAAGGCCTGGTGTTCGACCGGATAAGTGCCACGGGGACGCTGCAGGACGGCAACATGTTTAGTGATGAGTTTTATGTGATCGGACCGGCAGCGCTGATCGATGTCCACGGCCGAGCGGGACTGGCGAAGGAGGATTATGACATGGAGGTCATCGTTGCCCCGCATGTCGGCGGTAATCTCAGCCTCTTGAGCGCCCTTGCGAGCCCCGCGGCGGGGGCGTTGGTTTTTGTCGTGCAGAAGCTGTTCAAGAAACAGATTGCAAACTTGGTGCGCTACCGTTATCAAGTTACTGGACCCTGGGAATCCCCGGACATCACTCGTATCAAACAGGACCCCGGGGATCTGGAGGACAACCTGGAGCAACCATAGTCCGTGCCTGGCACGAAGGCTTCCCGCCCTTATTCATGGTGCACAATTGGAGACACCCACAGCGTTTGGTCCCGGAAATGAGAACATTCGGCTTGCCAAGAAAAAACCGGGTCGGAGTCACAGACTCTGACCCCGTATTGCCACGCAATGTGACTACGCGCAGCACAAGCACAGCAGGGGGCTCCACTGCGCGAGTCCTGCGCCAGCTTTCGGGATCCTGGTGAAAAATCCGGGCGCGCTGCAGTATACGGGCGAATCATGAACATTCGTGGCTTTCCCCTGCAAGCCATCGCAGTTTGTATGCTCTTAACTCAGCAACCGGCGACGGCGGCGGAATTGCTGACCCGCGCGGAGTGGCCGGCGGTGCGCAGCGGTACGGCTATTGTACGAATTCCGGCACTGCAGCGAGTCATGCGCCAGTTTGCGGGCATGAAGCAAGGAATCATTGTCATTCAATACCCCGGTGGGGATCGTGGCAACGAATGGGCCCTGGAGCTGCGTGATTGGTTGGTGGCGCTGGGAGTAGCGTCGAAGCAAGTGCTGCTCGAACCGGGATCAGGATTTCCAGATACCATGGTGATCCATGCCAAAGAGCGGTCTCGATGATGCCGCGGGTGGCCGCCTTGCAGATGAATTCAGGTCCTGAGATGGGCGCAAACCTGGGCACCGTTGAACGTCTGTTGGCGCAGGCGGTCAATAACGCTGTACAGTTGGTGGTCCTGCCCGAGAACTTCAGCCTCATGCCGCGCCGCGACGGTGATCGGCTGGGCGCCGCGGAGTCGCCCGGGCGAGGGCCAGTGCAGGCCTTTTTGAGCGAGCAGGCGGCGCGGCACGCTCTGTGGATCGTTGCCGGCACCATCCCAATGGTTACGCATGACCGCGGCCTTGTCCGGGCCGCAAGTTTGGTGTACGACAATCGCGGCCGCCAAGTGGCCCGCTACGACAAGATGCATCTGTTCGATGTGCTGGTCACTGATCAAGAGGCATATCGGGAATCGGATTACATCGAACCGGGGCCGGTGCGGGGAAATCAGATCAGTGTCGCGAGTCCGGTCGGACGGTTGGGATTGACGGTGTGTTACGATGTCAGGTTCCCGGAGCTTTACCGGGCGCTGTCCAGGGATGGCGCATGCGTATTCACAGTGCCGTCGGCGTTCACCGCGACCACCGGTGAGGCGCATTGGGAGGTGTTACTGCGAGCTCGGGCGGTGGAGAATCTCGCCTATGTCGTTGCTGCCGCACAGTCCGGCACCCACGCCAACGGACGTCGCACCCACGGGCACTCGATGGTGATCGGCCCCTGGGGCGAGGTAATCGATGAGGTTGCGGCGCAACAGGGTATGGCGGTGGCGGATGTGGACTTGGAGCATCTGCAGCGTCTACGTGACGAATTTCCCAGCCTCAATCATCGGCGACTGTAAGCATGGGCCGATCAGGACCATGACGCGAACCCAGCCGGGGATGTCCCGTTTGCGATATCAGGGCGGCGGATAATTCTATTTTTGAGTGGTATGACTAATGACAGAACTGATAGAGACAGCCAAGAATACCTTACTGTCCCCCGGGGGACTGGACATTCGTGATCTCGATGCCGTGTTTGGAAAGGTCATCACGCCCAGTGTCGACTATGCGGACTTGTATTTTCAATACGTACGGCAGGAATCTTGGATGCTCGAAGAGGGCAGAGTGAAATCCGGCAGTCACAGCATCGAGCAGGGCGTCGGCGTGCGTGCGGTCAGCGGCGAAAAATCCGGGTTGGCCTATTCCGACGAGATCATCTTGCCGGCACTCAGCGAAGCGGCAACGGCGGCGCGCGCCATCAGTCGGCAGGGCGGAGATAGCGCCGCGCATGCCATCAGTTGGTCGACCGGCCGCGCGCCCCAGTTGTACCGCGCGGAGGACCCGTTAGCGAGCCTGAGTGACACCGAGAAGGTCAAGCTGTTGGAGCGCGTGGAACAGGAGGCTCGGCGTCAGGATCCCCGCGTCAAGGAAGTGATCGCGAGCCTTGCCGGCGTGCACGAGGTCATCCTGGTGGCGCGCAATGACGGTGCGCTGGCCGCCGATATTCGACCCCTGGTGCGACTCAATGTCACCGTGATCGCCGAACACGACGGCCGGCGCGAGCAGGGCAGCAGCGGAGGCGGCGGGCGGGTGAGCTACGATTACTTTAGCGACGCGCTCGCCCTGGGCTATGCCCGTGAGGCGGCGCGTCAAGCGTTGACCAACCTGGAAGCCCAAGATCCGCCGGCGGGGACGATGACCGTGGTGCTTGGCCCCGGTTGGCCGGGTATCTTACTGCATGAAGCCATTGGCCATGGCTTGGAAGGAGACTTCAATCGTAAAGGCACGTCGGCGTTTGCCGGCCGTATCGGTGAACGGGTCGCGTCTGCCGCGTGCACCGTGGTGGACGACGGCACCATGCTCGACCGCCGCGGGTCGTTGAGCGTAGACGATGAGGGCAACCCCGCACAGAAGACGGTGTTGATCGAAAACGGAATTCTGGCGACGTACATGCAGGACACGATGAACGCACGGTTGATGGATATGGCGCCGACTGGCAACGGACGCCGCGAATCCTTCGCGCATTTGCCAATGCCGCGCATGACCAACACCTACATGATGGCCGGCGATATGGACCCCCAGGAAATCATCGCGTCGGTCGAAAACGGACTTTTCGCGGTGAACTTCGGCGGCGGGCAGGTTGATATCACCTCGGGTAAATTCGTCTTTTCGGCCAGTGAGGCCTATTTGATCGAGAACGGCCGGCTGGGGCACGCGGTCAAAGGTGCGACACTAATCGGCAACGGCCCGGACGTGCTCACGCGGGTCAGCATGGTCGGCAACGACCTCGAGTTGGACCCGGGAGTGGGGACTTGTGGCAAGGAGGGCCAGAGCGTCCCGGTGGGTGTCGGTCAACCCACCATGCGTATCGATGGAATTACGGTGGGCGGGGTGCAGGTTTAATGTTGAAACATTGCATTTCGCCCCTATTGGGGGGAGTGACTTTCCTTGGCGCGCCCAAAGCAAAGCCACGCGCTCCTCAGAGCGAAACATAAGAACGTGCCATGATCGCTCGCTCGATAGAGCGAATACCCGATAGCGAATGAAATTAAATTAAGTGAATCTTATGACCGCGACCGAACAAGTTAACGACCAAACCAGCAATCAACAACTGATTGATGTGACACAGCAGGCGCTGGATGAGGCCAAGCGGCGTGGTGCGAGTGCGGCCGACGCCGCGGTGAGTCGCAGCCAAGGGCTCACGGTGACAGTGCGGCTGGGTGCTGTGGAAACGGTGGAGTACAACCGTGACAAGACCTTGGTGGTGAATGTGTACTTCGGCCATCGATCCGGCTCCGCCAGTACATCGGATTTCACGCCGCACGCGGTTGCCGATACCGTGCGCGCTGCGTCCAGCATCGCCAAATATACCGCGGAGGATGAATGCGCGGGATTGGCGGATCGGGATCGCCTGGCCACGAATATCATCGAACTTGACCTGGATCATCCCTGGGAATTGGCCCTCGACGGGGCCATTGAAATGGCCCGGGAGTGCGAAGACCATGCACGCCAATTGGACGAGCGCATCACCAATTCGGAAGGTGCGTCGATATCGACACACCGTGGCTCCGAGGCCTATGCGAATACCCATGGGTTCGCAGGCCTCGTTACCGGCACTCGCCACAGCATGAGCTGTGCGGTGATCGGCGAGCAGGACGGACTCATGCAACGTGACTACTGGTATAGCGCAACGCGAGATCCGGCTGACTTGGAGTCACCGCCGCTTGTCGGCGAGACGGCGGCACGGCGCACGCTGCGCCGGCTGGGAGCGCGCCAAATCTCTACGCGTGAGGCCCCGGTGTTGTTCGAGGCGCCCATCGCCAGCAGCCTGTTGTCGCATTTCTTGTCTGCGGTGCGGGGCAGCAGCTTGTACCGTAAGGCGTCGTTCTTGCTCGACCAACTGGACCAATCGGTGTTTCCATCGTTTGTCCGCATCCACGAACAGCCGCATCTGCCCAAGGCGGTGGGCAGCGCGGCGTTTGACAACGAAGGTGTGACCACGGAAAACCGGGACCTGGTCACCGGGGGTGTTTTGCGCGGTTATGTCCTGGACTCCTACTCTGCCCGTAAGTTGGGTATGCAAACCACCGGCAACGCCGGCGGGGTCCGTAATCTCACTATCGAACCCGGCGCATTGGATCTGACGGGCCTGCTACGGGAGATGGATACTGGATTATTGGTTACGGAACTGATTGGGTTCGGGGTCAATGTGGTAACCGGCGACTACTCGCGCGGAGCGGCCGGCTTCTGGGTGGAAGGTGGTGAGATTCAGTATCCCGTCGAGGAGATCACCATTGCCGGCAATCTTAAAACGATGTTTCAGCACATCGCCCGGGTTGGCAACGACGTTGATGAGCGGGGCAACATCCGCTGCGGATCGATTTTGCTCGAAAAAATGACCATCGCTGGCGCTTAACCCGCATTTCTCACCAGGCGGCGCCGAACTCCGAGTCCGCGGTGATACTGAAGGGATTGAGTCGAAATGATGAATTACAGGGTGTTACGGCAATCACGCCTATCCCGGCGCCTGTCCCCGCACAGCGGGGGGGCTCAGCTGTGCGAGCCCCATGTGCTGCGCGTAGTCGCAGTGTGCGTCAGCATCCGGGATCCTGGTGAGAAATGCGGGCTAAACCCCTGGGAATTCAGTGCTCACTGGCTATAATGCGCGCTTGATATCGCGGGGTTGGGGGCCCATGTAACCCGTATTGCACGAAGAAGGCGACATATGGAGTTATCGCATTGATTGAAATAAGCAAATCTGTCAGCGTTGGAGGTGACACGTTGTGCCCCGGAGATTCCCGGTCCCGGCCCAGGCCCGATCCGGAATGCCGGTACTTGCGCTTCACTCAACCCAACGCTGCGGCTATGAAAAACAGGGGTCGGAGCCTGCGACTCCGACCCCTGTTTTTCAGGTTCCCACTACGCATTCCGCGAGAGTAAGCACCCTATGCCAATATACTTATATGTGTGTAACAACTGCGGGCACGAACTGGAGGCGTTGCAAAAAATCAGCGACCCACCGTTCAAAGACTGTCCGGCCTGCGAGAGTCCGACGCTCCAGAAGCAAGTCACCGCGGCGGCGTTTCGCCTGAAGGGCACCGGCTGGTATGAGACCGACTTCAAGAACAAGGACCAGAAGCCGGCAGGCAAAAAGACGGACAAGGATAAAAAATCCGCCAAGGAGAGCGGCGGTGATTCCGCGAAATCGGACAAGCCCGGCGATACGAAAACCGCCAAGAAGAAATCCACGTCCGACGCCAATGGCGGCTGATTCAATTCCATGAGTGCGTTGAGACGATATATAGTTGCCGGATTGTTGATCTGGGTGCCGCTGGGGGTGACGTTTCTGGTCATCAAGCTGCTCATCGACCTGATGGATCGTACCCTGGTGCTGATTCCCGCGCCCTATCGGCCGGAGAATCTGCTTGGATTCAAGATCCCCGGTTTGGGTGTCGCGCTCACGGTGTTGGTGGTCATCGTTACCGGCATGATCTTCGCCAACTTGTTTGGCCGCAAACTGGTGCGCATCTGGGAAGTAATACTCGCCCGCATTCCCTTGGTGCGGTCGATCTATTCCTCCGTCAAACAAATCACCCAGACGCTGTTTTCCGCCAAGGGCAAGTCTTTTCGCAAGGTGGTACTCGTTGAATACCCGCGCCGCGACCTGTGGACCCTGGCGTTTGTCACCGGTCCTGCCGTGCCGATATTCGAAGACATCACCGGGGAGAGTCTGGTGAATATCTACGTTCCCACGACTCCGAATCCAACCTCGGGATTTTTTTTGATGGTGCCGAAGAAGGACATTGTTGAATTGGAGATGTCGGTCGAGGCGGGGCTCAAGATGATTCTATCCACCGGCGTGGTCATTCCCGAGGCCGACCAGGAGCCCGGCAAGCTGCCGCAAGTCGCCAACATAAATTGATTCTCGGGCCGCTCTAGCTAAGAACCATACCAACGAGGCCGTAATCCCATGCGTACCCACTACTGCGGAAAGGTTGACAGATCACTGGTCAATGAGACAGTCACCGTGTGCGGGTGGGCGCACCGGCGTCGCGATCATGGGGGTGTCATTTTCGTCGATCTGCGGGATCGAACCGGACTGCTGCAAATCGTGGCCGACCCGGATGAATCGCAGGCCTTCGCCGCCGCCGATGCGGTGCGCAGTGAATTCGTGCTTCGCGTCACCGGCCGCGTCCGCGAACGGCCGGAAGGGACCGTGAACCCCGAATTGGCCACCGGCGAAGTCGAGGTATACGCCAAAGAGTTCGAGATCTTGAATCGATCGCTGCCACTACCGTTCCAGCTCGACGATACCGATATGGGCGAGGCGGTGCGTTTGAAATACCGGTACCTGGATTTGCGGCGCGCGGACATGCAGCAGAAACTTCGTCTGCGACACCGGGTGATCCAATCGCTGCGGTCCTTTCTCGAGATCCATGACTTCATCGAGATCGAAACTCCGGTGTTGACGCGCTCAACGCCGGAGGGAGCCCGCGATTACCTGGTGCCAAGCCGTACCCAGGCGGGTCATTTCTTCGCGTTGCCGCAGTCACCGCAGTTGTTCAAGCAAATTCTGATGATCGCCGGTTTTGAGCGCTATTTTCAGGTTGCGCGTTGTTTCCGCGACGAAGACCTGCGTGCCGACCGTCAGCCGGAGTTTACGCAGCTGGACATCGAGACTTCGTTTTTGGATGAAACCGGTATCATGGCGCTAATGGAGGCCATGGTCCGTGCGCTGTTTCGGGATGTCCTCGACGCGCAACTTCCGGATCCGTTTCCACACATGAGCTATAGCGAGGCCATGGACAAGTACGGCACCGACCGGCCCGACCTGCGGATCCCGCTGCAACTGGTAGAGCTTAAGGACCTCATGGACAAGGTCGACTTCAAGGTATTTGCCGAACCCGCCAAAACGGGCGGCCGGGTGGCCGCGATGCGCGTGCCTGCCGGCGGTCAGTTGACGCGGCAACGAATCGACCAATATACCGAGTACGTCAAACAGTTCGGCGCCAAGGGATTGGCATATATCAAGGTCAATGAACTCGGTCAGGGCCGCGACGGCCTGCAGTCCCCGATTCTCAAGTTTTTGCCCGACGACGTGATTGCCGCACTGCTCGAACGCACCGCCAGCGAGCAGGGTGATTTGATCTTTTTCGGGGCCGACCGCGCAGACGTGGTGAATGAGTCATTGTCGTCATTGCGAGCCAGGCTGGGTGCGGACCTGGGGCTGACGCAACCGGGTTGGCGGCCGCTGTGGATCATCGATTTCCCGATGTTCGAATATGATGCCGAGACCAAGCGCTGGCAATCCCTGCACCATCCGTTTACCGGCGTACAACTGCAACACGCCGAGCGGCTCGACACGGACCCCGGGGCGGCGCTGTCGCGGGCCTATGACATGGTGCTAAACGGCGTCGAGATCGGCGGCGGTTCGGTGCGTATTCACCAAGAATCGATTCAAGAAAAGGTATTCCAAGTGCTCGGTATCGAGATCGATGAAGCACGTGAAAAATTTGGATTCCTGTTGGACGCCCTCAAATACGGCGCGCCGCCACATGGCGGTATCGCGTTCGGTCTCGATCGGCTGGTAGCGATGATGTCGGATTCACAATCGATCCGCGAAGTGATCGCGTTTCCCAAGACCCAGAAGGCGGCATGCCTGATGACCGAGGCCCCAAGCGAGGTCGATGCCGACCAACTGCGTGAGCTGCATATCCGCCTGCGAAAACCGAAAACCGGCACGCAGTGAACGCTCCTCCGAGCCCCGCGCAGCTAAGGAGAGATGTCATTTCCTAATTCGTCAAGTGGCTGTGGGGGCGACTGGGCATGGGAGCGGCTTTCCCCCTGCTACGCGGGGACAAGCAGCCGCGAAGATTGTGCCGCCACGCCGAACATGCATCGAATTTCGAATCCGAACAAACTGTTTGCCATTACTTTCGCCGCCGCGGCGCGAAATTCGACGCAGCATGAGGATTAACACATTGATCCACGAAGAACAGTACAAGCGTCCCGAATCCGTGCTGGTCGTCGTCCACACCCGGGGCGGTAGGATGCTGCTGCTGCGCCGCGTGGACCCCCCTGATTTCTGGCAATCCGTAACCGGCAGCCTGAAATGGGATGAGGCGCCGATGACCGCTGCGGTTCGTGAACTGAAAGAAGAAACCGGATTCGACGGAGCAGGGCGGTTGCGAGACCGGCACCAGAGCTTTTGCTTCGAAATACTGCCCGGCTGGAGCCGGCGCTTTGCCCCCGGGGTAACGCATAACATTGAACACGTGTTTTCTTTAGAACTGATGGAGGAGGCCGTGGTGACGCTCAACCCCGAGGAACATGATGAATACTGTTGGATGTCTGCGCGGGCTGCGGCGCGGAAAGTGTGGTCCTGGACTAACCGCGCTGCCATTGAGCAGCTTATAGCCCATGATAGTGTGCCGCACATCGATGCCGAGGGCGGCGGGGATGAATGAACGTTGAGGTTGGGCATCGAAGGTGGCGGTGTTAAACTCCGCGCAACCGAAATTCAGAGTACGCTTTGTCAATCAATATAACAGTGTTTTGACTCACGATGGCTGGCCACAGCAAATGGGCTAATATCCGATTTCGCAAGGCCGCACAGGACGCCAAGCGAGGCAAACTGTTCACTCGATTGATTCGTGAGATTACGGTTTCCGCCCGCGCGGGCGGCGGCGACCCTGACGCCAATCCACGGTTGCGGGCGGCAATCGACAAGGCCCTCACCGCCAATATGACGAAGGACAACGTCGAGCGCGCGATCAAACGCGGTGCCGGCGAGTTGGAGGGGGTCAATTATGAAGAAGTGCGATACGAAGGTTACGCCCCGGGCGGCACCGCCGTGTTGATAGAGTGTACGACGGACAACCGGAACCGTACCGTCAGCGAGGTGCGTCATGCATTCAGCAAGCATGGCGGCAACCTTGGTACTGACGGATCGGTCGCCTACCTGTTCACCAAGCTCGGCCTCATCACCTTTCCGTCCGGCAGCGACGAAGACCACATCATGGAGATCGCCATCGATGCCGGCGCCGAGGACGTCAGTTCCGATGCGGACGGCACGATTGAAGTTGTCACATCTGCGGACACGCTGCACACTGTGTGTGCTGCGTTCGCCAAGGCTGAAATGCAGCCGGACAGTGCCGATGTGATACAACGGGCAAGCACCGAAGTCTCATTGAGCGAGACTGAGGGTGAAAAGGTATTGAAGCTGTTAGATGCATTAGAAGAATTGGATGACGTGCAAGACGTCTATACCAACGCCGATTTTCCAGACTCACTGTTGCAATCGGAGGCGAGTTAGCTTGGTTTATCAGCACCAACGTCGAGCCGCCTGAATGGCGTCATCGACTGCGGCGACGGATCAATGCAGTCTGCGGGTCCTGGGCGTAGACCCGGGGTCCCGCGTCACCGGTTTCGGTGTGGTGGACTTTGAAGACCGCCACTTGCACTATGTCGACTGTGGCCGAATCCAGGTCGCCGATCAGCCCTTCCCGACCCGTCTGCACAGAATCTATGCGGAATTATCCGGCATCATCCGTGAGCATCGGCCCCAGGTGATGGTGGTGGAGAAGGTGTTTGTCGCCCGTAACGCGCAGTCGGCGCTGATTCTGGGCCATGCCCGGGGCGCGGCGATAGTCGCCGCAACCGCTGAGAACATCGATGTCGAGGAATACACCGCGCTGCAAGTGAAGCAAGCGGTGGTTGGAAGCGGCAAGGCCGACAAGGCTCAGGTGCAGCACATGATCAGGGTATTGCTCGGATTACGCGAGGCGCCGCCAAGTGATGCGGCCGATGCTCTGGCGTGTGGCATCTGTCACATTCATACCTGGGACAACGCGCATCGTCTGCGGGTCGGCTTGGGCGGCACGAGGAGCGGATGATGATAGCGTTATTGCGCGGCAAATTGCTGGAAAAGCGCCCACCGAACCTGATTGTCGACGTCATGGGTGTGGGATACGAGCTCGAGGCGCCGATGACGACATTCTATGATTTACCGGCCCCGGGCGCCGATGTGGTGTTGCACACGCATCTCGTAGTGCGGGAAGACGCGCAGCGATTATATGGATTCAGTCTGCCCCAGCAGCGCGACTTGTTTCGCAGCCTGCTGCGGGTGAACGGGGTGGGACCGAGGGTGGCGCTGGCAATTCTTTCCGGCCTGTCCAATGATGAGTTTATCGCCTGTATGACGGATCAGGATGTCGATCGGCTGACACGGGTGCCGGGCATCGGTCGCAAGACCGCGCAGCGCCTTATCGTGGAAATGCGCGACCGGCTGGCGGAGGCGGAAACAAACCTCGCCGCCCCGCGCCATGCGGAATCGGCCCCGCGGACGGACCCGGTCGGGGACGCGGTGAGCGCGCTGATTGCACTCGGCTACAAACCGGTGGAGGCCAGCCGCGTAGTGCGCAGCGTCGCGGGTGAGGATCTGACCAGTGAGCAAATTATTCGTCACGCCTTGCGGTCGTTATCCGGAGCCGTGTCGTGAGTGACGAACGCGTTATATCGCCCCTGGCGCAGCCGTCCAGCGATGAACGGACCTTTGATCGAAGTCTGCGGCCCGGTAGTCTGAATGAGTTCGTCGGCCAACCGAAACTGCGCGAGCAACTGGACATTTTCATCCGTGCCGCGCGGCAACGGCAGGAGGCCCTGGATCACGTATTGTTGTTCGGTCCGCCGGGGCTTGGTAAGACGACACTGGCGCACATCATCGCTAATGAACTCAATGTGACCTTGCGGCAGACGTCGGGCCCGGTGTTGGAGAAGGCCGGTGATCTGGCGGCGATCCTCACTAATCTGGAACCCCAGGACGTATTGTTCGTGGATGAAATTCACCGTTTGAGTCCGGTGGTGGAGGAGATCTTGTATCCGGCGATGGAGGATTATCAGTTGGATATCGTGATCGGGGAAGGGCCCGGCGCGCGGTCGCTGAAACTCAATCTGCCGGAGTTCACCCTGGTGGGCGCCACCACCCGTGCCGGGTTGCTGACGTCGCCGCTGCGCGACCGGTTCGGTATCGTCCATCGCTTGGAATATTACACCGCCGCCGACCTGGCGCATATCGTCAAGCGGTCGGCGAGCATCCTCGGCGTACCGATTGACGGATCCGGTGTAAACACGGTGGCGCAGCGTTCCCGGGGCACGCCGAGAATTGCCAATCGTCTGTTGCGCCGCGCCCGCGACTACGCCGAGATCAAGAGCGATGGACGCCTGACTGGCGACGTCGCCCGGCGCGCGTTGAACATGTTGGAGGTCGATGAGCATGGATTGGACATGCTGGACCGCTGTCTGCTGGAGGCGGTGATTCAGAAATTCGACGGTGGACCCGTCGGCATCGATAATTTGTCGGCAGCGATCGGCGAGGAGCGCGGTACCATCGAAGATGTGATCGAGCCGTATCTGATCCAACAAGGATTCTTGATGCGCACCCCCCGGGGTCGGGTGGCGACCAAAAACGCGTGGCGGCATTTTGGGTTACCCGTGCCCGCCGCCGTGGAACAGTCAACGCTGTTCAACAATGGGTCGTGAGCGCACAGTGCATGACCGCAGCCGTCACGCCGTTTGTCGGTAAATCTTAGATGACCGTCGAATTCTCGATTCCGATTCGCATCTATTATGAGGATACCGACGCGGCCGGCGTTGTATACTACGGCAACTACCTCCGTTTCATGGAACGTTGCCGTACGGAATGGCTTCGTTACATCGGTTTTGACGTCCGCGAACTAAGCGAACGCTGTGGCGTGATATTCGCCGTCCATTCTGCGGACATCCGTTATCTCAAACCAGCGCGCCTGAGCGACCTGCTGTCGGTGAGCATGGCAGTGGCTGACTGCGGGCGAGTCAGCCTCGCGGTGAAACACGAGGTGCGCCGCGAAGATCAGTTGTTGAGCCAGGGGGTTGTGAAGCTGGCCATGCTCGATGCGCATAGTTTTCGCCCACAACCCATACCAACCGAAATCCTTGAAGGAATCAATACGTGGAAAATGCCATAAAAATTGCAGCATCGAACGATAGCATGTCGTTGATAGCGTTGATCGCGCAGGCGAGCCTGCTGGTGCAGTTAGTGATGTTGGTATTGTTGTTGGCGTCGATGATCTCCTGGACCATGATTTTCGCAAAGCGTCACGCGATCCGGGAGGCGGTGAATTCCTTGGAGGATTTTGAGGACCAGTTTTGGTCCGGTGGCGACATGAACAACCTCTATTCCCATTGGTCGGAACGGCGGCGCGAGGTCGCCGGGGTCGCGAGCATTTTTGTGGCCGGGTACCGGGAGTACAAACGTCTGGCGGGCAAGGATGATATCGATCGGGGCGACATGCTCGACGGCGTGCAGCGTGCGATGCGCGTCGCCATGAGCCGCGAGATCGAATCCCTGGAGACCCATCTGCCATTTTTGGCCACGGTCGGGTCAACCAGTCCCTACATCGGCCTGTTTGGCACGGTGTGGGGAATAATGAATTCGTTTCGCTCGCTGGGTGTGGCGCAGCAAGCGACGATCGCGAGTGTGGCCCCCGGGATCGCCGAGGCGTTGATTGCCACCGCCATGGGCCTGTTCGCCGCAATTCCAGCGGTAATCGCCTATAACCGGTACTCCAGCCATGTCGAACGGCTGGTTTCGCGCTACGAAGTGTTCGGTGAGGAATTCTTGAGTATCGTAAATCGGCAGAGCTTTACCATGCAAAAGGCATCGTGATCGTGGCCACGTATAAAAAACATCGTAAAAAGTTAATGGCGGAAATCAACGTGGTGCCTTATATCGATGTGATGCTGGTACTATTGGTTATCTTCATGATTACGGCACCACTGCTGACCGAGGGCGTCAAGGTCGATCTACCGCAGGCGGATGCCAGAACACTGGATACCAAAGAGATAGAGCCGGTAATTGTGACCGTGGATAAGGACGGTAAATTCTATATTGACGATGAAGAAAAGCCGGCCGATCAGATCCGGCCCTACGCGCAAGCCGTGCTCCGCCGCAATCCCAAAGCACAGTTTGTGGTGCGCGGCGACAAAGATGCCGCATATCAACTGGTGGTGAATGCGATGGTGTTATTGCAGCAAGGCGGGGTCGAAAGTGTGGGATTGATCACCGATCCGGGAAGCTGAACGCAACTATGGCGGGACGATTCAAGCAATATTTCATCAACACCAAGTCGTTGGTGTACGCCATCGTCATCCACGTGGCGGTGGGTGCCCTGTTGCTGGTCAGTTTTGATTGGGGCCCAACGAGCTTGCAAACCAACGCGGCGACGCCGCAAGTTGAACCGATCAAGGCGAAGATGATCAGCGAGGCGGACGTTAAAAAACAGATGGAGCGCCTCAAGGCCAAGGAGCAAAAGAAAAAACAGGAAGAGTTGCAGGCGAAAAAGCGCTTGGCGGATCTGTTGAAAGAGCAGGAACAGGAGAAAAAGCGCCTGGCGGATCTGAAAAAGAAAAAGCGACAGGAAGAGAAAAAGGCCAAGGCATTGGCGGAAAAACGCAAGCAAGAAGTACAGCGCCTAGCCAAGGCGAAAAAGGAAAAACAACGCAAGCAGCGCGAGGCTGAAAAGCGCAAAGCCGATGAGAAACGGCGCGCCGAGCTCGCGCAGAAAAAGAAGCAAGAGCGTCAGGCCCGGCTGGAAGCAGAGCGTAAGGCACAGCTCAAGGCCCAACTGGAGGCCGAGGCCCAGGCACGCCAGCTGGCGCGGGCGGTCGATGCCGCGCGCGGTCGTTACATACCGATTATTCAGCAAAAGGTGGACCGCAACTGGACCCGGCCCTCTGGCTTGACGGGCTTGAACGCCGGGGTCCGCGTGCGTCTCACGCCAAATGGCGAGGTCATTTCGGCCACGGTGGTGCGCAGCAGCGGCAATCCGGTATTTGACCGCTCGGTGGAGAACGCGGTATTGAAGGCGTCGCCGCTGCCGATACCCCGGGAACGGGGGGTCAATGAAAAATTTCGTGATATTCAATTCAACTTTGATCCTGATGAGAAATTGATTTCCTGACGATGAGTAAAATTCTGCGTATTGGCTTGTGCATGCTGGTGGGTTGGACCTGGGCGGTCGACGCCCATGCGGTATTAGAGATCGAGATCACCCAGGGGGTGGAGGCTGGCGTGCCGATCGCCGTCGTCCCCTTTGCGTGGCGGGGATCGACGCCCCCGCCCCAGGCGATGAGTGACATCATCGAGGCGGATCTATACCGCAGCGGGCGGTTTGACACCATTCCACGCCGGGATTTTTTGAGCCGGCCCCATGACCATACCGAGGTCAAATTCAAGGAGTGGCGCTTGATCAAGGCCGAAGCCCTGGTGGTCGGGCGAGTGCAGGAGCTGAAGGCGAATCAGTTCCGCGTCGAGTTCCGTTTATTCGATGTGTTCAAGGCCAAGCAACTCAGCGGATTCAGTTATGTCGTCAATGGCGGCCAGCTGCGTAAGCTCGCGCATCAGATTAGTGACATCATCTATTTCAAACTCACCGGTGAAAAAGGCGCCTTCGATACGCGCATTGCCTATGTGACGGTAGAAGGCGCCAACCGCCAGCCACGTTATTTGCTACGCATTGCGGATTCCGACGGCTACGGAGCCAAGACGATCCTAGAATCCAAGGAGCCGATCATCTCTCCGGCATGGTCACCGGATGGCGCCAAGCTCGCCTATGTGTCGTTTGAAAATCGGCGCCCGATGGTGTTTGTCCAACGGCTGGTCGACGGGGCGCGCGACAAGGTTGCAAACTTTCCCGGTTCCAACAGCGCCCCGGCGTGGTCGCCGAACGGGAATACGCTGGCGATGGTGTTGAGCCGTGACGGCAACGCCGAAATCTATACCTTTTCGTTGGCAACGCGAAAGCTGCGCCGATTGACCAACCACCACGCCATCGACACCGAGCCCGCATGGTCGCCGGACGGCAGGCAGATCGTATTCACGTCCTCACGCGGCGGCCGCGCGCAGATTTATCGCATGCGTGCGGACGGCACTAACGTGGAACGTTTGACCTTTGAGGGCATAGAGAATTTACGTGCTTCGTATTCACGTGACGGAAAGCGTCTGACCTTGGTGACCCGCCATAACAGTGGCTACCATATCGGCGTTCTGGAGTTGGACAGCAAGGGATTGTTGGTGCTCACCAATAGCACGCTGGACGAGTCACCTTCGTTCTCCCCTAACGGAGGCATGATCCTCTATGCCACAAGGCAGGGGGGGCAAGGCGTGCTTGCCGCAGTATCGTCGGATGGCCGTGTCAAACAAACCTTGAAATTCCAGCAGGGGGACGTTCGCGAACCTGCCTGGTCACCTTATAATCGTAAACTGTAGTGAGGAGATTGAGATGCGTAAGCCCTACCTGTATGTGTTGGTAGTATTAATGAGCGTCACTATTGCCGCGTGCGGCGGCAAAAAAGGCGTGAAAGACGAGGGTGCTTCGGTCGAGGACAGGGGAGTCAGCGCCGCCGGTACCGGTACCGGCGTCGACGCCTATGGCCGTCCGATAGGCGCGGGTGAGAGCGGGGACATGCTCGGCCGTCGCAAGGTATATTTTGAGTTCGACAGCTCGGCCTTGGATGATGATTCCCGGATGCTGGTGGAGGCCCACGCCAACTATCTGGTGAACAATCCCACCGTCACGCTGGTGCTGGAAGGGCATGCAGACGAGCGCGGTACGCGGGAATACAACCTGGCGCTGGGAGAGCGGCGTGCGCTAGCGGTTGCGGATCTTATGGGTGCGATGGGTGTTGCCGGCAACCGGATCCAGAACGTATCCTATGGCGAAGAGCGCCCGGAGTCGGTTGAGCACGACGAGTCCGCGTGGCGATTGAATCGACGGGTTGAAATTCTTTACGGAAACTGATTCGTGCAGCGAACATATCTTCGCATCCTGGTAACCGCGCTTGCCCTGCTGGGAGCGGTTTCGGGTTGCCAATCCACCCCTTCCGCGGCGCCCGGTGGTGCGGTAAAGACCACGGTGCCGCCGGGCGGAAAACCACAGCCGGAGTTCGTGAGGGCGCTGGTTGAGCTGGAAGCCATGGGAGTGGAGCTCGCGCGATTGCGCAATGAACTCGAATTGCAGCGCAACGACATGGACAGCATGAAACGCCGGCAGCGTGAACTCTATGACGATCTCGATTACCGGCTCCGAGCCCGGGAGCGAAGTACACTGCCTCCGGGGCAGGCCGGTGGACCGCCGGTCCCGGGTCAAACGACCTATCCGCCCATCGCCACGCCGCAAGATGCGACCGGTGGCGGCCTTCCGCCCATGGCCGGCGTGACCCAAGATCCGACGGCGGGAGCGGACACAGGCGCCGGCCCGTCGATGGGTCCGCCGTCTGCCACCGGCGCGGTGCAGCGGCCGTCAACGGTGACCGTGGACCCATGGCGGTCGCGGCAACCGGCGGTGGACGCACCGGCAGCCGCGCCGCCTGCAACCGCTGCAAGGCCAACAGCGCCCGCGCCAGTTGCCGCCGCAGGTCCGGCACCGGCAGGTCCGCGGCTGGCGGACGCCAATGAGCAGTTGGCGTACGACGAGGCATTCGACAAGTTGAAGCAGAGCCGCTATGCCGAGGCGATCCAGGCGTTTCAGGCATTGCTGAGCAGCTATCCAAACGGGGCGTTGGCGGATGATGCCAATTACTGGATAGCCGAAGCCCAGTATGTGACGCGCGACTTTCAATCGGCGCTCAACGGTTTCCGCAGCGTAGTGGTCCGCTATCCGGATAGCCCGCGGGCGCCGGAGGCGTTGCTGAAGGTCGGGTATATTCAATACGAAGTCGGCGCCAAAGAGCAGGCCCGCGTCACGCTCAACGATGTGGTAACCCGCTATCCGGGCAGCCGGGTGGCGATCTCCGCACAGACGCGCCTGAAGCGTATCGAGCGCGACGGCGGCTAGCCTTGGTCGGCCGCCGGTGTGCGGCTGTTGTAGCCCGTCTATACTGCACCAAGGATCCCGGATGATGGCGCACACTGCGACTACGCGCAGCACAAGGGGATCGTGTGGCTGGTTCCCCTGCTGGTGCAATATATGGGTTAGGTATGTCAACCGTTAATCAATTGGCAAACGGGACCTCCGAGTGTCTCCGTATCACGGAGATCTTCTACTCGCTCCAGGGCGAGGCGCGCACCGTCGGTTGGCCCACGGCGTTCGTGCGCCTGACCGGGTGCCCGTTGCGCTGCGGCTACTGCGACACGCCCTATGCGTTCGAAGGCGGCCACTGGATGACTGTGGCCGCTATCCTCGATGCGGTGGCCGGCATGCATCCGCATTTCGTTACCGTCACCGGCGGTGAACCGTTGGCGCAGAAACCGTGCCGGCGTTTGTTGCCGGCATTGTGCGATGCGGGTTACGAGGTGTCGTTGGAGACCAGCGGCGCCATGGATATGGCGGGGGTCGATTCGCGCGTGTCGATAGTGCTGGATATCAAAACGCCCGGCTCGGGCGAGGCGTCGCGGAACCTATATCAAAATCTCCCCCTGCTCGCGGCCAAGGATCAGTTGAAGTTCGTGATTTGCGACCGCACCGACTACGAGTGGGCGCGCGAAAAAATCGATACACTTCTGCGCGACACGCCTTGCGAAGTCCTGTTCTCCCCCGAACACGAGGATATGAACGCCACCGAGCTGGCGGACTGGATTTTGGCCGACCGGCTGCAGGTGCGCCTGCAGATTCAACTGCACAAATATCTGTGGGGCAATGAGCGCGGCCGCTGATCGCTTGCCGGCGGTGGTGCTGGTATCCGGCGGCCTGGACTCGGCCACGGTGCTGACTATGGCCCGCGACCGGGGGTTCGACTGCTACGCCTTGACCGTGGACTATGGGCAGCGGCACCGGTTGGAGCTCGCGGCGGCGCAGCAGGTCGCACTTGCCGTGGGCGTAGCCGGCCAGCGCACCGTGACCCTGGATCTTGGTCAATTCGGCGGGTCTGCGTTGACCGACCCGCAGCTGCCGGTGCCCGATCGGCCGACCGACGGTATTCCCACCACCTATGTGCCCGCGCGCAACACCGTGTTGCTTGCCATTGCGCTGTCGTGGGCCGAGGTGCTGGGAGCTATGGACCTATTTATCGGCGCCAATGCGGTGGATTATTCCGGATATCCCGACTGCCGCCCGGAATATATCGAGGCCTTTGAAAGGCTTGCCAATGTGGCCACGCGAGCCGGGGTGGAGCACGGCGGCATACGCATTCACGCGCCGCTCATTCGCATGACCAAGGCACAGATCATCCAGCGTGGGATGCAGCTCGGCGTGGATTACGCGTTGACCCTGTCTTGTTATCAACCAGGTAGCTACGGTGCGCCGTGCGGCGTGTGTGACGCCTGCCGGCTGCGCGCCAAGGGCTTTGCGGAAGCAGGTCTGCGCGACCCGATAGTGACCAACGCCGCGGGGTGAGCCGGTCGGTAAATTTCTATGCGTCCATACAAGGGTTTAATCAACAAACCGGGCCGAACTCACTATCATAACGCCCCTGCATTGTCTGAGGTTATTACGCCCGGCTAGGGCCGGGGTTTGGAAACTATTTTGAATGTTGAATAATTAAGCTATGGAACTCGATACCGTTCACACCGTCGCGGTGCTCGGATTTCTCGGCGCCATGGTGTTCGGCGCGATCGCCAGCAAGACCCATTTTTGCATCATGGGCTCGATCAGCGACTGGATCAATATGGGTTCCAAGACACGATTTCGCGCGTGGATGCTGGCGTTGGGTATCGCCGTTGTGGGGACTCAACTCATGAGCGCCATGGGCTGGTTCGACCTGCGGCAGTCGATTTATCTGCGCACCGATTTCGGTTGGCTGGGTTACTTGCTCGGTGGTTTTATGTTTGGGGTCGGTATGACCCTGGGTGCGGGATGTGGTCAACGCACCTTGGTGCGTGTCGGGGGCGGCAACCTGAAGTCCTTGATCGTGCTTCTCGTCTTGGCGCTCACCGCCTATATGACGCTGCGCGGCTTGTTTGCCGTGTTACGCATCGAGGTGATTCAGGCCAGCAATATCGATCTCAGTGAGCGCGGTCTTGTCGACCAAAGCATCGCGACGTTCTTGTCCGCCTTTACCGGCCTGTCTCCGCGCTGGGCGATATATGTCACAGCCGGGGTTTTCGGTTTGGGCGCCATTATCTACGCCCTGAAAGACAAAACCTTTCGCCGTAGCTTTGATAATGTTCTGGTCGGCGTCGTGGTCGGAACGTTGATCGCCGCCGCCTGGTATGTCACCGGGGTGATCGGCAATGACGAATTCGAACCGGTGCCGCTGGAGGCCGTGAGTTTCATCGCCCCTGCCGGTAATACCTTGAACTACCTCATGACCTATACCGGATCGGTGATTAACTTCGGCGTCGCCGTCGTGCTGGGCATGATCGCCGGCTCGTTTGTGTACGCCATCGCTAGCGGCACCTTTCGTATCGAGACCTTTGTCTCCAGGGGCGATATGATCAACCACCTGTATGCGGGCGCACTCATGGGCGTCGGCGGGGTGCTGTCGCTCGGGTGCACCATCGGCCAGGGCGTGTCGGGCATGTCTACGTTGGCGCTCGGTTCATTGATCACCCTGGTCTCGATCGTCCTGGGATCTGCGACCACTTTGAAGATGCAGTACTACATGCTCGACGAAGGATTCCTGCCGTCCCTGCGCCAGACTCTGGCGGATTTCAAACTGCTGCGGTCGCCGCAGAAATCCACCTAAGTTGCCGGCCTCACCCAATCTTTCCGGTCCCCTGCAGGACGCGGAGCTTGATTCCAGCGCAAATCATCGCGACATGAGTCGGAAGCCGGACATCCTTCTGGATCTACACGACCTGTGTTACGGTGCCGCGGACGCGCGGTTGTTGGACGGCATCGATCTGCAAGTGCTCGCCGGCGAGTGCGTTGCCATCGTCGGCGCGAGCGGCATGGGTAAGTCGACCTTGCTCGACGCCGTCATGGATCCCCGGGGGCATCCGTCGCAAGGCAATATCGAACTCGATCGCGAACACACTGCGCTGCTCACCCAGGACGGCTCGCTGCTCGATCATTTGAGTGTCATCGAGAACTTGCGCCTGGTGCGGCGTTTTAATGCCCGGAAGAGATCACCCGATTCCGGCGCATTGTTGCAATCCCTCAACATCGATACGCCGCTGCACGATCAGCCGGTCAACAGCCTAAGCGGTGGAGAACGCCGCCGGGTGGCCATCGCCCGCGCATTGATGCGCCGGCCGCAGTTGTTAATGTTCGACGAGCCAGACACCGGCCTCGACCCCGGCAACATTCGCGAACTAGCGCGTGCCATCCGCGGACTGCAAGAAGAACAGGGTTGCGGTGTGGTCATCGTCACCCACAATCCTTGGTTTGCGGCCCTGGTCGCGCAACGCGTATACGAGCTGCTTGCGGGCAAGCTCGCCACCGTCAGCGCGTGGCCGGAACCCGTGGACATCGACGACCTGGCCGCCGTCGACGCGCGACGTGGCGAATTGGAAGCGCATCTGCATCAGGATCTCGAGCGGCCGGCGGCGCCGGCGCGACGGCGGTCCCGGCGCAGCTTTGCGCCACTGGAATTGGTGCGCGCGGTCATCCCGTATCTCACCAGCGTGTTCCCGATCACCCGTTCGTATCGGGACTATCTGCGCGTGTTTGGCCGCACGCTCTACATCGCATTCATCACCGGCGCACTGTTTTTCCTTCTGGTCGGCGGCATGCTGGGTGCGACCACCATCGCGGTGGTCAAGGTGCTCGCCGACAACGCCCTCGGCGGCTTCCTGAAATATGTGCTCACGCCGAAGGTCATTCTAAAAATCATCAACGGCTCCTATATCGTCTACTTGGTGCCGGCGATTGGTGCGGTGCTGTTTGTGGCCCGTTCCGGTAGCATCATGACCAGTTGGCTGGGGGTGCTGGTGCTCGGTAAGCAGACCAAGGCCCTCAAGAGCCTGGGCGTGGATCCGGATCGTTATCTGCGCGCCCCGGTCATCCTGTCGCTGTGGCTCGCCTATCTCGGCGCCGCACTCGTGTTCGGAATCGGCATGTGGGTTGGTAGCGTCACCACCGCCGAATACTTGTTTGATGTCGGCAATGCCGCGGATCTGTTGCGCTTCCCCCAGGCCCTGATCTGGGACAGCCGGTTGCACTATAAGATCGCGATCTACAGCATACTGCTGACGTTTTTCATCACCAGTTTCGGCATGGCGCCGAAGACCAGCACCGAAACCGTGGCCATCCACACCACCAAGGCCATCATCTACACCACCGTCGCGATCTCAATCACCGAACTGCTGTTCGCCCTCGACGTATTACTCATTTGACACTCCCCGGTGCCGCCTTGGATAATCCCGCCTCCCTTGAGTCCTATAACTCGTTCGCCGGATGTGGGAGCGGTTTTTACTGCGAACTACTCGCAGCACAAGTAATCGCGAAAACAACAAATTTCGGTGAATATGGGCCGTTAGCTCAGTTGGTAGAGCATCTGACTTTTAATCAGGTGGTCGCAGGTTCGATTCCTGCACGGCCCACCATATAACAAATTGATTCCCTTCTCATTTTGCGCGAACGCGCGTCATCCCTCTTGGTTGCAAAACCACCAGTGCCGGAGTTTTGCCGGACTTTTTTCGACACACCTTGTTGGCGGCAACGATCAACTCCTCCAACTCGGGCGCCGAATAGTGCGTCGTAATGTCGCCATTACGATGCCCCAGCAACACCTTGCGCGTCTCCACGGAAACCCCCGCGGCACGCAGGCGTCTACCCAGTGTGTGCTTAAGATCATGCACCCGCACCTGCGGTAATCCCGCCTCGACCCGCGCGCGCTTCCAGGCGCTGTTGTGGATCTTGGTCACCGGGTGTCCCTGATACGAGAACACATGACTCGCATGCTGTCCCCGCTGCTCCTCCACGATCGACATGGCGGTGTCGTTCAACACCACCAGCCGGTCGTCCCGGTTCTTGACCGACGCGCCGGGAATGATGAACACCGAGGTGTCCAGCTCCGGCACCGGCACTTCCCAGTCCCAGGTTAAGTTACACACTTCCTGTTCCCGGCAACCGGTGTTCACCTTGAACAGACACATCCTCGCCAGGTGCGCCGGCAGCGCCTGAAACAACCGCTGCTGCTCGTTCCAGGACAGCGGATACGGCTTTCTGGCATCGGTTGTCGGCAGCATCTGAATCAACGGCGCGGACTCGAGCCAGGTGAGACCGTTC
>CAMYKK010000001.1 GCA_947258975.1 uncultured Gammaproteobacteria bacterium | reverse complement strand
GCCACCAACGCCGGCACGTCCTCGGCAATGAACCCCAAATACTCTTCATCGGGCTCGACCTTGTACCGGAACCGCACCGGGGTCAGCCCTGCGAGCGTCCGCCTCGCTTCATCGCTCGCCAATGCGGCAATGTCGTGCTTCGCCGCACGGCTCGAACTGTTCTGCCACACCCCACCGGTGGTCAATACCGCACCATTGGCATGCACAATGGCGTCTCCGCCAGGATTCACGGTCGCGCCGCCCAACAACACCTGCTTGCCGCGAAACGTCACGTTCTGTCCGAACGCCCCGTTGTCGTTGTTCCAGATCTGAAAGTCCGACGTGCGCGTCGCATCGGACGCATTGTCGAACTTACCAATCAGGCGGCCCGCCGTACGCGCCTGCAGGCTGGTGCGCATGCGAAATTCAAAACCCGCCTGATTGGTGGAACTCGCGCCCTTGGTGTTCTCAAAACGCACCAAAGCCAGACCCTTGTCCTGGCTGAACGACGAAATATAGGTGTCGGCCGTCGGCGCAATCACGTCCAGCCTGGCGTTGGGGTTGGCATTGTTTATCCCGACATTGCCGCTGGGCGCGATGACAAAATCGCTGCAATCCACCACGGCGGCACCGATGAACGTATCGTTAGTCAACAGCGAGTTGCCGGAACAGGTGACGTTGCTGTTAATGGTTACTTCAGGCCGGGGATCAATGACAGATTGATCGAAGGCGAGAACGTCACCGTTTATCTGCACGTTCGACGGATCGCCGATGGATGCGTCGCCCAGGTCAATCGTGGAATTGACGCCGGCTGTGAGCGCGCTACCGCCCGCAGCAGTAACCGTCCCTTCAAATATCTGAACAAGTGAATTCTGAAAAGCCCCGATACCACCGGTATACACATCCGGCGTCGGATCCCGCGTCGCGTCCGAGGCAATGGAGGAGTCGCCGGAGAGAAAGATCGCCCGCCCGGTGCCGTTATTGGTGACGGTGTTGCCGCCACGAAAGCGGATGGATGCGTCGCGACGAACGACGATCGTAGACCGATTAGCAGAATTGTTCGTGACGCTGGACTCCTGCATGTCCACATGGCTGTTGTCGGCAACGATAAAGTTCGCGCAGAACGGAGACGCATCGGTAGACGCGACGACGGCGCTGGCTTGAATTTCAGCAAAGCTGCCACGGACTACGCAGAAACCGTTCGTTACCGGCCCAAAGGTCATGTCATCAGCAAAAATTCTGGCCGTATCACGAATCAGTATCGAATCGTTTGCACCGCTATTAGTGATGGTGAAGCTGCGGAGTGTCCCTACGCCACCGGTGACCCGAAAATCCCCATCGACGGTGGGCGTGCCTGGCCCACTCCCGGTAATATCCGCAAAACCAAAAATCTCGATATCTTCCGCGCACGTCCCCGTGAAATTGATGAACGGATCACCCCCATTCAGGGCCGCATCAATGGCCGCCTGTAACGATTGGCCGGGACAAGCCACATTGACGAGGGCCCGGGCTGAACTTGACCATAGTAAAAACGATACAACGCCAACCAAAAGAATTAGCTGCGGCAAATAATAGCGGGGCTTATTTGCATGCCTAGTTGAAGCGTTCATGGTGTCCTCCTCTTCGCACTTATTGGCACAAATACTGAAGTAACGCGATATCGTCGCTGGACAATTCCTGCCGCGTTGATATCAATTTGGTGTTTTATCGCTTTAACCTACGGCCGGTGCCTCTTTCGCGCTTGTCCTCATGTTAAAGCTTTCGAGGCGTGATACGTTTTCACTTGAAGATAGTTTCGATGTCGCTTAGTTAGCCACCACCTGTTTCAGGATCTGTTTCTGAGCTCCTGCGCGAATGTGGTCGCGTTCCCTGTAGACCCAGTTCCCTATCTCCGGTGACATGTACCAGGTCCGATCGGTCGACTTATCTGAGCACTTTACTTTGGAGGTATCCCACTCGCCGTAGTCGGTCTTCACGCGATATATCTTCTTATCCACCTTGCAGGTCGTGCCGTGGTTCCAGGTAATGCCCGCTTTGTTAAGCCCCGAACGCTGATACTTCCATTTTTTGCCGGCAACCAGCGGCCAGATATCGCCTTTCAATTTGTAGGTTTGGGTTCCGTCGTCGAAGGGTGAACATTTGCTCCAATTCAAACTCGGAGTAAACAGACTCTGATCCCTGCTGAATCGACAACCGTTATGCTTCTCGAATGTCAGCATACCTCCGTCAATCGCCACCAGGGTTTCCGAGCCTTCCTTACCGTCTTCCATCATCAGCACTTTGCGGCCCGTGTTCCACGCGGCGGGCTGTTCCATAGGTGGAAGTTTGGCTTTGATCTTGGATATCTTGGGCTTACCCGCCCAAGCGGGGTCCACAGCAAGCATCGCGGCGGTGACAACAACAGAAATAAATAAACCGATTACTGGGTCGCTGGGTTTGCGCATCGTCGGTCTCCTTCTGATATGTAAATAGATCATCTTTAAACCACCAGCCCGGGCTCCGGCCAGATATGAGCTGATTGAGATACGTTGAATCGAAACAGGACAAACACCTGTTTCCCGATTGAGATGAATTCCAAAAGCCCAATAACGGGGCTACACTCGCTGCAAATCAATTGGCTAAATTACTACTGCGTAAGTTGGCCCAGTTCGCGCTGCTGGTCTATCGGTGAATTGCTGAATTGGGGACGCCAATATGCTGAGTTGGACAGATCAACATGCGTGCAGACGCGCACCTGATCTAACGGGTTATGTATCCAAAGAGGTCAGCCCTTGTTGGATGGCGTATTTGGTGAGCCCGGCGATATTAGGGATACCGGTTTTTTGCATGATGTGCTCGCGATGGCTGGCGATCGTCTTCGCACTCAGTTTGAGGCGCTCGGCAATCTGTTTGGTGCTATGCCCCTCCGCCAACAACTGCAGCACCGTCCGTTCCTTCTCGGTCAGAATCGAGAACACCGAGGCGTTCGCGTCACCGTTACCGACCTTGAAATGCTCCGCGATGACCCGGCCGATCCCGGAACAAAGGTAGACCTGGCCCGCCATCACCACGTGGATCGCGCGGACCAGTTCCTCACTGGCACAATCCTTGAGCAAATATCCCGCCGCGCCGGCTTCCAGCATCGCCGACACGAATCCGTTCTCGCAATGCATCGACAGGCAGATGACACGAACCGCGGGCCGTTGTGCGCGGATTCGCCGGGTGGCCTCGATGCCGTTCAAGGTCGGCATCGAGGCGTCCATCACGACCACGTGGGGCTCTTTTCCCACGGTAATCCGAACCGCGTCCAGTCCGTTCTCGGCCTCACCCACAATTTCCATATCGGTATGCTGCTCCAGCAAAGACCGCAGCCCGTCCCGGACAATAACGTGATCATCGGCAAGTACAATGCGGGTAATCATGACATAGGGCTTGGAGTCAAGGGATTGATGATTGAGACACAGGGACGGTTGTGACGACCCGGGTGCCACGGCCCGGGGCCGATTCCACCTCGAGTTCGCCGCCAAGATAGGTAAGGCGTTCGCGGATACTGAAGTAACCAAATCCTCCGCCCTCACTGTGGCCATCGTCCAGGCAAGCGGTATCAAAACCGATCCCATCATCTTCAATGATGATTCGAACTTGTGCGCCCGGGCCCTCGATCGTTACGCTGACGATGCTCGCGCGGGCGTACTTGAGGGCGTTAAACAACAGCTCACGCGCGATGTCATAGAGCATCAACTCCTGATCCTCGCTCAAGGTTTTTGGTTGCCGATCAACCGCGCAAACAAATCGCGTGTCACTGTTTTTGGCATCAAACCAATCTGCGAGCTGTTGCAGCGCGGCCTCCAATCCCAATTCTTTCAGCACCGCAGAGCTCAATTGAAACGTGAGTGAACGGGTGGCCTGAAGAGACTGATCCAGCAGTGCTTGGCAATCTTCCAACGCACGCCTGGTGTGGTCGCACAGCGCCGATTCCAGAGCCGTACCCAATTTCAGCTTTGCCACCGACAGGGCCTGGCCGACTTGGTCGTGCAGGCCAACGGCCACGCGCCGACGTTCCCGCTGTCCCGCCAACGCGAGCTCTGATGCCAGAGTCCGCAGTCGTTGCTGATATGCGATGAGGGCCTGTTCGGCCCGCCGGCGCTCGGTAATATCACGGCTCGCCGCCACGACACCGGATACCGTGCCGTCGGCGTCCAAAAACGGGTTGAGGTGAATGTCCAGGTAACGACGCCCCCATGTTGGGAAGCCTAGCCAGAGCTGGTAGCGAACCGGTTCTCCCGCCAGACATCGGTCCAGGTTGGGTTTCACGTGGCTGCGATAGACTTCATCGCCCAATAGTGCCGTGACGGGGTGTCCGACGATCTGGTCTTGGGTTTTTCCAAAGGCGTCGCAGTAGGGCGCGTTGACCGCCTGGTATACGTAGTCGGTGTCCACAAACGCCATCAGGTCACCGCTGGTGCGAACGATATGCTCGTACCGGCGCAATGTCTCCTCCGCCCGCTTGCGCGCGGTGATGTCCTGGCCCACGGCGATGATCCCGCTCGGCTGCCCGGCTGCATCGAGGACGCGGTTGATGCTCCAGAGCAGGATCCGCTCTTCACGATTGGGAGCGCGGATTGAATTTTCGAAGTCCTGCGATGTGTGCCCGTCAAGGGCCTGCCTGATTCTCGCAACAACGGCCTTCTGTTGGTGGTCAGGAATGAACTGCTTGACGTAGTCTTGTCCCAGTACCGCTGCCCGCGTTTGTCCATAAACGCGTTCCGCCGCACGATTGAACTCGATGATGCGATGATCCGGCGCTAAACAGACAATCACGCTCGGCCCGGTCTCAATGAGGGATTTGAAACGCTGCGCGGTGTCGCACTGGACACAGTCGTATTTGTCGATTTTGCTGAGGTCTTGAAACGTGGGGGAAACCCGACGTGAACGTTCCGAGGTAATGTCCATGCTACGTCTCCTCTCGCTTCACTTAGGCAACCGCGCCCCGCACGCAACTCACGGATCAATGAGAATCAAGGACCCGGAGAACGTGATAGCGGTCATCTCTCAGCAGATCGAGAGATGGAGGCGCTTTATTGGCGGTGTGCACTCAGCATTTTAAGCAAAATGAGGACATAAACAAGGGCTGGGGCACGGCGCCGCACGCGGTCGCCGTGCACGGAACCACCGCAGATCTGCCCCGCACCCAGCTCTGGGCGTTGCTCTACGGCCAAGTGAGACAGACGGGCGACAAGGATTTCCGCGCCAACCTCGGCCTACCGCTGACTTCACCGCTCAGCGTACTGGTGGTCGAGACCCGGCGTCAGATTACGAATATCCTCCAGCACGCCTCCCGCTTCGACAAATCCCCTGTCGCCGAAGCGGCCGACAATCTCGTCACCGAGGACGATCCCAGATCTTGACGCGAGGTGTCGATGCAACCGTCAACGCGACCCTGCAAACCGCCGGTGTCAAGGCGCCCAGCCCGGTGAGCGGGGAACTCGGCCACTTCGGTGTGCTACGCACCTCGCCGTTAACCGAAATCCGATCGATTTGCCCCCCGCAGCAAATGAAATCAGCGCGGCGCCCAACGGCCCGATTCCTCCGCCATCGTCCGGGATCCTTAGTGCAAAGAGCATGCGTGGATGATTTTTCAGGATCGGCAAGTGAACGATGCCCGCATCAACCGAGTCTCAGTGTTTTCTCCATGAATGCGATAACCTCCGGTTGATGGAAGTAGTTAATATGGTGCACGACATCCGTGTGTGGCAGCGCAGGCATGACGTTTTCCGGTGGAATATCGAGCGCATCGGATAACTGCGTCATTGAATGGGTGTCGACGACCAAGTCGTTTTCGCCGTCAAAAACGATGTCCGCTCCAAGGGCGGCCATCCGCTGCAGCGGTTTCTGGAAATACCGCCAGAACGCCCAGCCGGGCGACGTGGGTTCGAAAGTCGTCGAGACCGCGTAGTATGGTTGTGGCGGGAGGCCGCCGATACCTTCGCGCAGTTTAAGTATCGAGGCGTTGTCGCCCGTGTATGATTGCGCCGCAAGGCCCGGAATCATCGAGATCGTCGCATCGATCAGGGGCATTTTCGCCATGACTTTCGTGATTGAGCCGAAAACTTTCAGGATGCCGGTAACGGCGACGAACAACGGCATAGCGGTGGCCGCCAGCTGGCTGCCCTTACCAAGAACCTCGGCCACATTGGTCAACAGATCCAGGCCTGCCCGCACGCGGGGGGGCGCGGCCAGACTGGTGCCGGCCAGCGGCGAGCCAACGAAGACCACCTTGCCGATGCGTTTTGGATTCTGGTTGAGCCCCTCGACCCACCAGCGCACGACCAGTCCGCCGCGGCTGTGACAGATGACATCGACGGTCGCTTCTGTGGCCGCAAACAGGCGGGTCAGATCGACGGCGTTCAGCACCGGTGGTAAGGATATGGTGGGATGATCGAAACTTAGAATCTGGTCGTAACGCTTGTTCGCCCGTGCGAAGAAACGCTTGCCGTATTTGGTAGCGGCGAACGCATCCGTGATTGCTTCAGTCTTGCTGAAAGTGCCGTGTACGACAAGCAGGATACGGCCCTTCGCGACGGGCTCGGCTGGCGCACCGGCGTCCGGTGACTTCCATGCCCGCAAACCGCTCGTGCCGTTCAGCTTGTTGTCCAGCCGCCGTAGAGCGCTGCCCACGTCATTCTGTGCCAGGCGTTCGAACTTCAGCTGCTTGATGATGTTGCCGGCGCGGCCCGGGCCGCGCCGGCCGCGGCGACGAGCGGCGTCCGACGGCTGACGAAATCCTAGCCCATCGACCCAGCGCAGCACACCGTCCTGTTCAACCAGGGTCATGGTACCGAGGTTGTCGTGTTTTCGCGGGCCTCCCGCCCGCCGAAGATCGCGCACCGAAGTCGGTTGCAACGTGCGAATATGACGATCGGCACTATATATCTCGAGGCCGTCAATCGCATCGTCGAGATTCCGATTGAGCCAGACGTGTCGTGAATCCCCTACATCTTCAGGCATGATCTCCACCCCCGCGAAGGCTGACAACCTCGTCGACAATCGGTAATGGGGTGATGAACTCCGACCGCGCGAGCCAGATATCGATCAGCGAGTGAAATTCCGAGCGGCTGCGCAGATTGTTGACGCCCTCTTCGATGGCGGCCCAGTAACTTCCGTGCGTCGTAAACCCGACAGTCTCCAGTGGGTACAGAAATCCGCTGTTCACCTCATTCAGGACTTCGACGTAGCTGTTAGACGGGAGTATCCACGGAGAGCGCTCGCTGGTCGAGCCGATCGATTCCAGCATGGTCGAGTCCTCGAGGCCTTTCTGCTGCGCCTCGGTAAAGGCGTTGTAGCGATCCTCGCTTCTCCAGTAGCCAGCGAATGCATGGCCTTCCAGCAGAAAAATCACCGGATAGACCTCTATGTATTCAAGACAGGCCGACAACAGCAAAGCGAGATCGATGCACGTGCCTCGTCCGCCGCGCACGATTTGTGTCGGCGTGCGCAGGCGTTGCCCGAGACGCGAGTAGCTTGGCGGCGGATTGATGTAGCGGATGCCGAAATCGCTGACCACGGCCGCCCAGATGGCCTGCACCTGCAGGTCGACATCGGCCAGTGATTCCGGATCATCCGGGTCGATACTCTGATAACCGTCAAAGCCACGCGTGTGATCATCCGCGAGCGTGATTAGATGTTTCTGCGCACGGTCAATGATCAGTTCGACCGCGGGATCGCGCGGCAGCACGAAGGAGGGCAGCCAGATGCGGTCGGCATCCGTATCCTTCCATTCGTCTGCCGGTAGCAGCGTGACGCGGTGCGTCTCCTGACATACGACCTTCTCGCCGACCGTAATGCGCACATAGAGGCTGGTGCGCACGGGCTCGGCAACGGTGCGAATGATCGACGAAGTAAGCGGCACCTTGATTTGATCGTCAACCGGCGTCAAAAACTCGGTCAGCGTGAATTTGGCGCTGTACGGGTGACTCTCGGATCCGAGATACAGCACGACTTCGACACCGACGTCCGGAAGCACGCCCTCTTTTTCCTTGCGGAACTCCAGCTTTTCGAACAAGCCCCCGCTGTCGTTGTGCAGCAGCGAATAATTTAGTCGATCGCGTATCTGCACATCGACACTGAACCATTTGGAGTAGTCCCCATCGTCGTCATCCAGCGACAACATCCTTTGGCGGTCGGGATCCCGCGACTCCCGGCTGTCGCGAATGCGCTTCACGGCGCCGTCCAGCAACGATTGCGCACTCCACAAAACGAATCCCGTGCCGGACAATGCGACCGACGCGCGGGCATTGTCCAGCGCACTGACAAACGCCGGCAACGGGTCATAGCTGGTGTGCCAATGCGAATAAAATTCACGCAGAAAAATCTCCGCCAGCGAGTCCTTGACCGTATCTTGAAATCCGAGCGCGAGCCCGGCGCCTTCGGCAACGGCAAGCGCGCAAATGCGCGCCGCCGAGTGATACACGTTGGCCATGACTAGATGCAGTGGCGAGTCGCCCGAGTTCAGAACTTGGGCCAGCGTTTGTGCGTCGATCGGCGCGATACCCAGCGGCATTTGGCCGTCTGCTCCGACTTCGGGACTGGTGGAGCGCGACTCCTCGGTGGCGAATACGATGCCGTCCTGTTCCTTCGACTCGAACCAGTCAACAGGCAGATTGCCCTCGTCCTGCAGCAATTCCTTTGCTTGAATGTTATCGATTCCGGCGAGATGGATGACATTCGGCTGACGCCGGGTGATCTCGTGGCGGAGCGTGGCGATCGTCGGGTTGATGCACGGTTCGACGGCGCCGGGGAACAGGCGCTCCAGTGCGCTGCGCTCACTGGTAAACTCGTAGTGTTCGGCCAGGACGCCGGGGGCGCACTGCACATAGAGTACTTTGGGGGCCCCGAGCGGCGGCAGGGGTACCCGGTTGGTGTCGAGATGCCGCACGATCGTCAGTGGTTTCTGGTTCCCCAAACCGCTGGCCGTGGCGCTGATCAGGAATTCCCAAGGCGCAACGCGGCCCTCCCAGCCACTGCGCTCGTTGCGATACGGGACTCGGATCTCAACGACCTGCCCATCGCCGAGAACTTCCGCCGCGCGGGTTGTGTCGGAGGATAGCAGGTTGATGAGATCGTCGTGCGCGCGCGCGCGCATTTTCATGCGTGCGCTGCGTTTCCAGCGCAGGCGGCGCGAAAGCACGTAGCGCCAGCGCATCGCCAGTTCCTGCAGACGCTCGTCGCAAGGGATCGTGGCTGACGCGCCAGCGTCGTTGGACAATGTGACCATCAGCCCATTGGCAATGTCACCGGATGTGCTTTTCTTCGATTTCGTCCGCTTCATCGGTTGCCCGGCTCTCTTCGCCGACGGCCTTTTCCGTGCCGTGGTTTTTGCGCCGGTCTTCTTCACCGCGGTCTTCGATGACTTCTTCTTCGATTTTTTGGGTTGCGGGCGTGCGAAGGTTTTCTTGCTGGTCTTTTTAGTCTTGCGGCGCGCGGTGTGTTGTTTTTTCTTCCTGGCGGGCATCTTGCTACCTCCAACGATTACTCTGGGTTTCCGGAGCGCCGGCACCGTCCGGTTGCAAGCGCCATTCGCCAGGCGTGGATCGAGCGCCCGTAATAGTCCGGCAGGCGACGCACCGTCTCGAAACCCTCGCCCTGGAAAAACGCCCGTGCCGCGTCGGCCTGAACCGCTACCTCTAGATATATGCGCTCGCAACCGCGCGCAGCAAGGTCGCGCACCAAACGCCGCAGCAGGCGCCTGCCCAGGCCCTGCCGGCGCTCACCGGTGATGACCGCGATACTGAGGATTCTAGCGCTGCCGGATCGAGCGCGGCGGCCGATGGTCGCTATGGCACTGCCGATCGGCGTCCCATCACACGTCACGAGCAATGTGATCGCGTGGTCGCGGTGCAGATAATAGCGAAACTGGGATTCGCCGAACACATGATTGCGATACGGTCCAATCCCGCCGAAGCAGGCCGTCTCGATCGTGACAAGAGCATCGAGATCCCTGACGGTTGCGGCACGGATTGTCAGTCTGCTTTTTTTTACCGTTCTCGGCGCTTGCGCGCACAGCCAGGCACCGGCGTCCGCGTTCGATATGTGGGTCTTGCCCCACCTACTCCGTTTCGCGTACATCATGGAACAGCGTCCGCCGCGTCCTCCCAATCGTCGAGTATTTCCCGCACCAGCGCAGCAACATCGGGATCGTCGCTACGCATGAATTGAACCAGCCGCCGAGCCTCCGGTCCACCAATTTCGTCCAGAAGCTTTAGCGCGAGCCTGGCCCGGTCGGGTGATTGCATCAACAGCGGGGCGAGTTTTGCAACGAAGGGCTCGCCGATCGCCCCGACGGTCTCGACCGCCTGCTGCACGTCTTCCTCGCTGTCGGATTCGAGCGCTGCGACGATACGCTCGATCGAGATCAGGTCTTCTCCGAGCTCCCAGCACGCGTACATCGCTGCGATTGCGACAATATCATCACTGTCGGTTGTCAACCTGCGCAGTTCCGGCAGCGCTTGGCGGATCCTGCGTTTGCCGAGCTCGATGGCCGCTGTTGCGCGCTGATACCGATTATTGCTTGCGAGGGATTGCATTAGTGTCGTACGCGACGACGCCATCGGGCAGTCACCAGGGTATGGAAACAAATTCCGCGATCTTCTCCCGTCGCCAGACGGGCGGCTCGTGCGACGCAGAATGTCCGCTGGCTTCCAGTTTTTTCTCGATCACATGGCTGTTTCGAAACCATTGGCCACCGTGTGCTATGGCGACGACCGGGTCGAAGGACGCCTGGATGTTATAGGCCTGACCGACGTTGCTCCAGTTCGCGAAATAGTCGCGCCGCACCGGCGGACTCAGCATAATCAGCCGGTCCATGCGAAGGCCCTGGTGCGTGGCCAGCATCGCCACGTTAGCGCCATGGCTATGGCCGAACACGTTGACCTCGCGGGCCGGATGATCTCGCAACCACTTATCGAGGGCGATGCCTGCCTGGCGGCGCTTGCGGTCTTTGTTCTTGCCCGACCACTTGAATTGGTCGGCTTTGCCGTAGAGATCATCGCGGCCCAGCTCGGTCCTGGTGAACTCGAAGAAGTCGCCGCCCGGCCGCCACCACGTGCCGTCCGCAGCCCAGGTCCCATGGATAATGATCGTGATCTCGTCGACGACGGATGGTCGACCGCGCCGCCGCGCCCGGCGGCGTCGCTGCGCGGTTGCCGTGATCTCCAGCTGACCGTCACCCCATTCATCGAGCCGATCCGCGGAAAGGCCTGTAATATGGCCGAGTGCGATGCGGGCAGCCATGTAGAGTTGCTCGCCGTCGTCGCCCATGCTACGGGCCTTGTCAAGAATACTCTCGAGGTCCTGTTGGTGATAATTGTCGCCCGTCATTTCGAAGTAGGCGTCCATGATCGCGACCTGTAGCAACGGATCGGCGCCGTCCAGTGCGGCGTCCATCATATCGATCGCGGCATCCGGCAAATCGGGAGCAAGTTCAAGAATGGCGACGGCCTGGCGGGCCGGATCGCCGCTGCGCTTGAGTATCGATTGCAAGCGGGTCAGGGGCGTGCGTGATGGCATGGCAATCCTCCGGTGTGGCGCGCGCCGCTATCCCCGGCTTATGCGATACCACTCGGCACGTCGACGCGCAGTTTGTGATCTGTGCAGACTAACGGCAGCCCAAGGACCATTCCGCCCACGACAGGTCATGTCAATGCCTAAACCTATTGTATTGCGGATGCGTGAAGTTATTGCTCCGCTTTCAGTGTCCAGCATGTAACCACCCAACATCCGTTCATTATGACCGGAGCGGATTTGTCGCAAGGTATTGTAGACCCCGGAGCACACCGGTGTCGAACTAGTGAATCCAGGTTTGTTTCGTCCGTGTGGCGAGAACGGCGCCCGTTATTTCGAAGAACCAAGTAGTCACGATACGGAGGATTTCCATGAATAAGATATTTCTTACTTTGAGTACAATTTTGTTTTTTGTTCCGGCAACTAATATTTCTCTTGCGGATAAAAAAGGCCTTCGACGAAATTCAGCAAGCAATCTGTAGTCTTACAAGAAGCCAAAAAAATGATCCGGAATTTAAATGATATCGATATTCCTCTCAAAGGGGCTTGTTTGATGGCTAATTACAATAATCCAGAAGATTGTTGTACTGTCATAACACCGGATGAAACTTGGACGGAATGCCCGTGTGGCGGAGGTACATGCGAAAATGAATTCAGATTGCTGGATTGGCCGAGTAAATATTGAGAGCCTGTCCGGCGCAGAGGTTCATCGCTGACTTTGACCGGGGTACCTCCGCATCGCTCCGTGAAGATACTCCGGCAGAAGTTACTGGCGCACCCAAGATCCGGTGTGCGAAGACCGACGATTTCCAATGGCAGACATATTGCCGCGGATTGGTCCAACTCCCGCTCGCAGCAAAATCGGTAATTCAACACCGACAAGCCTGCGCCTGTTTGACGTGCTGTTCAACGCAGCATGATTGTTCCGCGACCGATATTGCCTCTACATAAACGCGTGTATATTACGTTCTTTGATCGTTCGATCCGGCCGCGATAAATTGACAACACCCCATCGGATATTGGCGGATACCTTCGGCTATGCCGCGTTTCGCGGTGAGCAGGAACCGGCCATAAGAACCGCTCTCGAAGGCCGTGACAGCCTCGTTGTCATGCCGACTGGCGGCGGTAAATCGCTTTGCTTCCAGATTCCGGCGCTGCTGAGCGACGGCCTCGGTTTGGTCGTCTCGCCGTTGATCGCGCTGATGCAGGATCAGGTCACCGCGCTGCGCGAGCTTGGTATCGACGCAGCGTTTTTGAATTCGAGCCTGAGTCTTGGGGCACAGCAGGAAGTTATCGACCGGTTGCGGAGCGGCCATTTGAAACTTCTCTATATGGCACCCGAGCGCCTGGTGCAACCGCAGACACAGGCGCTTTTGGGCGATGTCCCGATATCGATCATCGCCATCGATGAGGCGCACTGCGTATCGCAGTGGGGGCATGATTTTCGTCCGGACTATCTGGCCCTGTACGAACTCGCGACGCGGTTCCCCGGGGTGCCGCGCATGGCCCTGACGGCGACCGCGACACCGGCCACGCGCAGCGACATTGTCGAGCGACTGGCGCTGAACGCACCCGCGGTGCTCGTCAGCGGGTTCGATCGGCCGAATATCCGCTATCTCGTGCAGGCAAAGTCCGATGCGCGCCGGCAACTTCTTAAGTTTCTGCGCGAGCACCGCGGCGAGTCGGGCATTGTGTACTGTCTCTCGCGAAAAAAAACCGAGAGCATTGCCGGATGGCTGCAAGCGCAAGGGTTCGCGGCACTGCCCTATCACGCGGGGATGCCGGCCGCGGATCGGGTCGCGCACCACCATCGGTTTGTGACCGAAGAAGCTGTCATCATGGTCGCAACGATCGCCTTCGGCATGGGCATCGACAAGCCCGATGTGCGTTTCGTCGCACATCTTGATCTGCCGAAAAGCATCGAGTCTTATTATCAGGAGACCGGGCGCGCCGGTCGCGACGGGAAACCGGCCGATGCCTGGATGGTCTACGGTCTGCAAGACGTCGTGCGTCTGCGTCAGATGGTCGATGATTCGGACACCCATGAGGAGTACAAACGCCACGAGCGTCACAAGCTCAACGCGCTGCTCGGGTGGTGCGAAGTCATCGCTTGCCGGCGCCGGCCGTTGCTCGCGTATTTTGGCGACGAGCAAACCGGCGGCTGCGGCAATTGCGATAATTGCCTTGCACCACCGGCCACCTGGGACGGCACACAGGCCGCACAGAAACTCCTGTCGGCGGTATATCGCACTGGGCAGCGATTCGGAGCGGCACACGTCGTCGACGTCCTGATCGGCAGCGCCACGGAAAAAGTACTCCACAACCGGCATAATGAACTGAGCGTATTCGGCATCGGTACGGAACTGGACGCAAGGGGATGGCGATCGGTAATCCGCCAGCTGATCGTGGAGGGTTCTATCAAGGCGGATCAACAACGCTACGGCGCACTGGCACTGACGGAAACGAGCCGCGCGCTGCTTCGGGGTGAAGCCTCTCTCAGGTTACGCGAAGATATGAAGGATCCCGTGCTGAAGAAAAAGCCGCGCACGGGAAAAAAGGCGGTATCCGACCACGATCGCGCATTGTGGGAGGCGCTTCGCGCCTGCCGGAAGCGGCTCGCCGCGGAGCACAACGTGCCTCCATATGTCATCTTTCATGACGCAACGCTCACGCAAATGATGGAATGCCGTCCGGACAGTCCCCACGCCCTGCTCGGCATCAGCGGCGTGGGCCAGGCGAAGCTCGAGCGCTACGGTGAGCAGTTTTTGGCGGTCATTCGTGAGGCCGGCTAACACTGGCTTACAACAGCGGTTCGTCCACGCCGGCTTGTTGCCCGCACTACGTATCCACACGCGCCGCGGCCTGTTTACTTGTGCGACAATGTGCCGCCTAAACCGTTGCCGCGCAGTATACCGAACACGGGGTACCGGCTGACCGATTTTTAGGCCATGTACGACGGTCCTTGATCTGATGATTTTGCCCGGCATCAAACCGCGATCAACCTGGGAGGCGGTGGGGTGAAGCGTCTCCTGGTTTGGCTGCTGTTACTCGCTGACTGTTCTTTCGCCAGCGATGAGATACCCCTCCCCTTGGCGGGTCTGTATGAAAGCCCCGGCAGTATTGCCAGAGAGAAGATTGGCGCTGACCGGTGGCGCAACATTCCACAGGACGTACAAATGCGGGTTGTAAAGGAACACGATATCATTGAGCTGCAACTGCTGATAAAGGTTCGTTCACCCGAGGGCAGTGGCCACACCTCACCGTTCACCATTACCAACAAGCTGTGGCTGGTCAAACATCCGGCACAATCCAGGAACGCGGAATCTGGCCGGGTGGAATTTGATGTTTACAAAATCAACCGCCGCACACAACGCTTTGACGACGTGGGCGCCGGCTATTGTGACACTTCCGAGTGCCGCTTCAGCTATGTCACGGCAAAGCCAGGCCACCAACAGCGTTACCAAAGCCACATCATCTGGCAGCCGCAACACGGAGGAACCGAGTTCAGACAAATCGGCGATTTGTCTGTAAAAAACGCCGGTCAGTCCGAGTGGGTGATCTATAAGACTTGGGAAAATACCTTCAAGCGCAAAAAGCAATAGCCCTGATTGACGTCCACAGCAACGACAACGCAATATACGCCGAACGTTGAAGGCGCATCTAAGTGGTTGGCAGGTCGAAGAGAAGTTCGCCAGTCTAAGAGCGATCGTGCGGGATTCAACGCTGCGTTGGGTCCATCCGAACTGCGGAACGACTCGAGGGTGTGAAAGCCTGCAGGCGATGAGCCCGGCTGAGTATTATTGCGGGTCGTCCAGCTGACACCGTAGCCTGAGAGGAGCCCCAATATAAGCAGCGCGACGACTAGCGGACCCGCCCGCATCGTCCGGCCGGAAGTTGGATACGCATTTACCGGCACAGGGGACACAAAAACCAGCGCTCGGAGGGCATCTTGTTTCTTCGGCAGGACAGCGTTTAACACTTGAAAGTCCGACTGAATGCGTCGGGCATACGACGAAATCCAGCCCGCGTCCCGGCTACCGGCGACATTCGGTCCTATACTGATCATAATCAGGAGCGGCCATAGGTATACGGCACATCACGGCGCAACAATCAAAGTATCCCGTTTTTGTGGGGCGAAAGCCGGCATGAGTTGACACCCGCTAACCGTATGCTGCGCGGACTCGCGCTCCTGTCGCGAGCAGTTCGGGCGTATCGTGGAATAGAAATGAAAATAGATCCTTGGTTGGTCGTAAAACGGTCATTGCTGATCATCCTGCCTGCCACAGCGCTGCTTGTTGCTATCACCGTATTGATCTATGGCACCGAGCTCAAGGGCCAGAAGTCTGTCCTTGATGCTGATGAGGTCAATAACGTAAATCTCATCAAGAATATCGTTGCGGCGGACTTCGATATTGCGGTTTCAGAGCTGATATTCCTCTCTGAACACCACGAGTTAAACAACCTCGAGGGAACCCTCACCGATCAGCAGACCCAGGATCTGGCTTCTGACTATCTGTCGTTTTCGCGAAGAAGAAAGATCTATGATCAAGTACGCTTTATTGATCACACCGGGATGGAGGTCGTGCGTGTCAATTACCAAAATGGCAACCCAACCGTTGTGCCAACAGGGAAACTTCAGAACAAGGCCGGGCGTTATTATTTCAAGGACACCTTTGTTCTCAACAGAGGAGAGATATTTGTTTCCCCATTGGACCTGAATATTGAACGTGGAGAGATAGAACTGCCCATAAAACCATTGATCCGTTTTGGCACTCCGGTCTTCGATAATCTGGGTAATAAGATCGGGATCGTGGTTCTTAATTACTTTGGTTCGCACCTGCTCGAGAACCTCGACAAATTCTATCGTGGCTCAGGCCTGATCATGCTCCTCAACGCGCAGGGTTACTGGCTAAAGGGGCCGACCCCGGAGGATGAGTGGGGCTTCATGTTTGAGGAAAGACGGGACAAGACGTTCCAACGCATGTTTCCAGACGCGTGGCGGACAATATCCACCAATCAATCTGGGCAACTTCGGGGCGACTTCGGTCTATTCACGTTCACTACCGTATACCCCTTAATGGCAGCGCGGCGGTTCGCTGCGATCTCGGATAGCCTCTCCGCATCCGGTAACGCGGCAGCGGGTGCCGAGGACTACTACTGGACGGTGGTGGCTCAAGTTGCCCCGGATATCCTCAGCGCCGGGCGACAAAAACTATTACGCGCGTTCCTGCCCATAGCTATCTTCGCATTCTTGCTTCTGGTCCCCGGCGCGGTTTATCTGTCGCGCTTGGGTCTCATCAGGAAAATGTCTGAATCTGCGTTGCGGGTCAGTGAACGGCGATTCATTGACATCGCAGAGAATGCGAATGAATGGATCTGGGAGGTCGATGCCAACGGCAAATACACCTACGCCAGCCCAACAATCACGAAGATTCTGGGTTATACATCCGAAGAAATGCTGAACAGGTACTTTTATGATTTCTTCCATCCCGATGACCGCGAAACATTAAAGCAGGAGGCGTTCAAGGTGTTTGCATCAAAGGGGGCTTTCCGCGAGTTCATCAACCGCAACGTCCATAAAAACGGCAAATCCGTGTGGCTGACAACGAGCGGGATACCGGTACTCGGCAAGAGCGGCGAGTTGCTGGGTTACCGGGGCGCCGACGCGGTGAAATACGAGGAATCCGCGATCATCGATACGCTCACCGGGGTATTTAACCGGCAAGGATTGTATCTTTTGGCGAAGCAACAGATGAAAATGGCCATCCGCAATAACTCGCCCATAGTTGTGTTGTTCGCCGACATGGACAACCTGAAACACATTAACGACAAATTCGGCCACGCGGAAGGAGATCGGGCGCTCAAGGAGGTCGCACAGATTCTGCAGGGATCTGTGCGCGAATCCGATATTATCGCGCGTTACGGCGGGGACGAATTCGTCGTGCTGTTGACGGGCTTAAAGACAGCAGATGTCGAAAAAGTGGTGATACGCCACATTGAGGAACACGCTGTAGCGTTCAACTCGGCAAGCGACAAAAATTATACCCTGTCGATCAGCGTCGGATTCTCAACTCATAATACAACAAACATCGTGTCTATTGATGAACTGATCTTGCGCGCCGACAAGGCGATGTATAAGCGAAAAAGCCTCAAGCAGTCGATCCCGCGGCGTGCGTCCCGATAATTCGTCTGGCTGTCAAACCGGCATTGCAATTTGACCCGCCGGTTAACCGGCCCAAACGGGCCAACTATGCCTGCCTGTTTGGAGCCGCATATCCTCCCAGATGCTGAGACCAGGCTCACGTCGAATTATTGTATTCTTCCGGCTTTGGATCGATTGGACCTTTTGTCTTCGCACACATGGATCAAAGTTCGGCGCCGATAACTTTCTAAAACATATCCACTTTGCGGACCTGTTCACAATCTATGCGACGTTTGCATGTCAACCCGCAAACAACCCATCAAAAGAGGATAACAACCATGCATAAAGTAAAATTTCACGCTTTATCCGTCGTTATCGTCTTCCTTGTGTGCAACGCTTGGGCGACAGCCCAAGGCGAACCGCCCTCTGCTCTCGTGGTTTATGACCTGCCCGGAGACGCCGCTTACCAGAGCCGTCTGTACCCGGCCCCCGCGCTGATCAACCCGCAACTGGGGCTCACCACACCGGAGAAGGTGATCGCGCACTTCACCGCAAGCTCACTCCACGCGGACGGCATCAAGATCGTTCCCAACTCCCTCAAAGTGACCGACATCAACGGCAGCAACCGCTATCGAATTCACTTTGAAACCGAAGCGGGACACGAAGCGCGCGGCCAACATTACGCAACCATGCACCCCGCCATACTCGACCGACAACACGCCGGACTGGCCGTTGCAGGCGCTGAAAAATGCCAAAACACGCCGGGGTGCTGGAACCCCATGTCCGGCTACCCGGTAAACAAACACGACGGCGACGTCAAATGGTACACCTACCTGCCGCTGGGCATGCCCATCGTCAACCACAAAGCGCTCACCCTGCTGCACTACCCCCCATACGTAGCCATGCAGAACGCCGACTACCTGCATAACATGACGCTGGAGCGCTGGCAGCGCCTCATCACCGCCGCGGGCATCCCGCCGCAAGAGCACTTGCTCTATGATGCCATATTGGACGTAAATCCCATCGCCGCCCCGGGCTCCGGCCAGTCTGAATATCCCAACGACTACTTCCCCATCATGCTCTCATCAGTTTATTTCGACGACGACAACATCGACAAGAGTTACATTCGCGCGATGATGGAGTTGATGCTCAACCCACCGCATAATCACAACAATCCCTACACCTTACCCCTGCTGGTCGCCGGATCACCCCTTTACGATCCCCAAGCCCCCGGCTGGTTCCGGGTACGCTACCGGGATCAAATGCCCACCAACCCCCCCGGCATCCCGCAAATGAAGGTACTCCAGGCGGGGGCGGTAAAAATAGATGCACGCAGTAACAAAGCGACTCCCTACATGGGCGCCAACCACATGATCGCCGCCGGCGTCACTGGGGATTGCACCAACGACCCCGGCGCCATACCCGACATCAGAAGATATGAAGCCGAAGACCTCGTCACGGCAAGCTTCCTCAAACAATACAACGACGCTCCGGGAATCAACCCGGCGGACGCAAAACGGAACAGTTGCCTGCAGTGGTTTGGAAACAGCGATTGCCGCGGTGCCCCAAAACCCGCCGCGGACAAAATGCTCACCATCTGCACGCTGGCCCAGGTCGACCTCTACTTCAATCACAACGAGATTGCTCCAATGTGCACCCAGCAGCAGGCACAACGCTGGTGCCAACAAGCCACCAACCAAACCTACGACCCGTGCTTTGAGAACAAAGCCTATCCGAACTGCTACACACCACCGTCAGCGACGAAATAAGTGGGTGGCCTTCGTTTACCTCGACCGTATCGGGTGATGCACAATAACCGGCTCGATATGACAGAAGCCGCCGAGCTTTTTTCGCAGCGCTTCGATTCCCTCTGGCGTCGCCTGCACGCTCAACCGGTTTTTACCGCTGCGTTTTGTTACCGTGACGCCGTCGAGGTCCTCGAGCGCGTCGGCCCAGTCGGCCGGCACCTGGCCTCTCTGTTCCCGTTTTACGGCGACAATATACTCAGACATTATGGTCTCTGGGCTATTTTTGTCGGCACACCCAACGAGGATTCCCACGGCGCCGAACAACGGCACGCTGACAACGAGTGTCAGCGTGCATCGCTTTATGGTTAACGGACAAGAAAACAATCGCCACCGTTTCCCGCTCACGTCACCAGCGGGATCCCGCGACCCTGAAAATCAGAGTGTAATCCAATATCACGAGAAGTGTTACGTAACAAGGACTTGGCCAGTTCTGCCCGGGTTTCATCACGGGGCAGGTTTTTGTATTCAGCGGATTCGCTGAGCACGGCCGCCAGGCTCGCACATGCCGCGGGACTGGCCATCGACGTTCCTCCCATCGCGCCGTAGGGAGCGCTCAAACCAAAGCGCTCTGGAACAGTAGAGATGATGCCGACACCAGAGCCGGCACAGGTGATTTCGGGGCCAAAGCAGCTGAAGTTGGCAAGGTACAGATTGTCATCGGCAAATTTTTCCGGGTCCTCCGGCCGCCGGAATGAGGCCAGCGTTCCCGGCGGGCCCCAACCCTCCAGCCCCAGTGCCGATACGGCAACCGTTTCCTCGAATGCGGCGGGCCATTCCACCGGGCCCGCACTGTTGGCGGCGGCGCAAACACAAACCGTGCCGCGTTCCAGTGCGTCGATGATCGCGTCCCGTTCGATTTCCGACGGTACCTCGGAGCCGAGACTCAAATTGATCAAGTCCACCTCATGGTCCCGCGACAGCGCGTCTATCGCGGCAACGATATCATCTTGTCTGGCACCGGAATTGGGTGGAAATACCCGCGCGGAAAACAATGCCACGCCAGGGGCAATTCCGGCGTAGTGTCCATCCGCTTGCGGGCGCGCGCCGATGGTACCGCACACATGCGACCCGTGTGAGTCTGCGTCGGCGCCTCCGTCAGGATCGTGGGAGCCTTCAATAAAGGCACCGATATCCGTGGCATGCTCCAAACAAGGATGAGGTCCAATGCCCGTATCGGCAACGCCCACGCGGATGCCCCTTCCCCGCCGTACGCCATGCCGTCTGACGCCGTGCACCTCATGCCACCACCCGGTGGGCCCGTCCTGTGGCAACGCCGGACAACTCACGGTGATGTTGCTGCCGTCAGGACCCAGCAACACCGTGGCCCAGTAATCTCCGGCAGGGACGGCAATAATGTACGCGGGTCTCCAAAACGCGCTGAATTCGAAGGTGACACGCCCGGAGCCCGGAGTCGTCTTCTGCAATGTGCGTTCCAACTGGCCGGGGCCCCGGAGGGAGAGAACGACTTGTGCACCTTCAAGAGGATTACCGTCACCCTCGACAGTCACTCGTGTCCGGGCGCCGCTGCCCACGAGCTTGCTGTCATCCGACAAACGGCGACGTCTGCGTAGCGTATCCATTAGCGGCAACGTCGTTGTCCAGTGGAGGATCTCCGGCTCGATGATCACGTCGTTGGGCATCGTCGCCAGCATTGCCTCCATTTCTCCGGGTTCGGTGTCAAAAACAACGATCCGCCGGGCGGTGGGATCCTCCGGCTGCCGGTCTTTCACGACGTCTATGTCCGCGGCGATACTGCTGAGCGATATGCCGACACTTTCACGCGCGGCAATTTTCTCGTTCTCCCGAAATTTGCCGGCTCTTCGATTGGCCATGATATATCTCGCCATAGTCATTACTCCTTAAGTTGTTGACGTTAAACCAGTAAATCGCTTTGGGGCCGTTGCGCCCGGGTCCCACCGCCGCATGCCGATTCATCGTCGTAGCGCCGAGCGCGGCGCTTGGCATAACAGTTGTTTCCAGCATACAACGATCACCCTGCTGCTCCTACCAATCATACTCACGGCGGTTCTCGTGAGAAAAAGCTAGATCTCGCCGCTCTCGGCTTGCGATCTTCGTATGGTGCCGAAAAGATATCTCGATGCCTTGATATAACTCACTATGTTGCTGCAGGACATCGCTGCGCTTTGAGTCAGCTATGGTCTGTATTCCTATTGCACTCCCGCGCGTATGTAAAAGCAACGCAAAAATCGCATGTCCATTTTGTGAAATACTTCCTTGTTATTGTTTGTTGATGGTGACAACCAAGCATCAAACAGCGCCTGACCGATCATGGTCGGCCAAACATTCGCTGCGCTGGTGATTCGCGTTTGACCCAAGCGCAACACGGGGGTCCGATCCGAATGGCACTTACTTAAGGGATCACGACACGCTGAACCGAGCGACAATTCCCGGGACACGCCGTTAATACCCCCATGTAGGCTCGGCGCCGGCATCCTTGCTGGCGACGGTCCCGGAAATTCTCCCTCAATTCAGCACTTTTTAGCCTCTGTAAGGCTTAAGTAAGTGCCATTCGGGTCCGCCCCCCCCCAACGTGGGTGTCAGACCCCGATCCCCGAAACAATACGACGACGGGACCGAATCAGGTCAGGCAAGGCGCTCCTGCAGCATATTGAGCCGGTCCGTCAGCGCATCGAGGTCCGTTTCTTGCGCCACCTCGTGCGAGAGCCTGCTGATGTCCGCGGGCGGCAACTTGCCACGTGCCATCGACGCAACCACTTGGTGGGCGACGTGCAGGTGCAGGTCGTGCACAGCCTTGGTCGGCGAACGTTCCCCGGTCGGCGGGAAATTCTTGTCGTAGGGTGGCGTCAAGGCCGGCGCGTCCGTCCGCGGCTCCGACCGGGTGAGCACGCCCTCGAACGTCGGTGCATGGTTGGTGCGTTCCCCCAGGAACCACCTCGACTTCGGGATGCCCGCCCAGTGGAGAAGCGTGGCCAGGAAGGACGTCGCGTCATAGGCTACGTCCGTCTCCGAGCGGAACAGCGTCTTCTCTTCGATCCACGGGGAGACCAGGATCGTCGGCACCCGCGGACCCATAATGTCGAAGCGAAATCCGTCGTTGACGTCGTTCGGCCATGGATTCTCTGCGTAGGGAGGCGGCACGTGGTCGTAGATGCCGCCGTGCTCATCGAAAGTGACAATGAGCAGCGTGTTTTCCCAGTCCGGTCCTTCGCGGAGCGCGTTGTAGACCTTGTTCAACTGCACCTCACCGGGCACGATGTCTTCACCCGGATGATAGGAGGTGGTCCCGGTCTTTGCGATCCACACGGGCTCCAGATAGCTGAACGCGGGCAGATTTCCACTCTTCACGTCTTGGTAGAACCGCTCGATGTCTGCGATGTAGTCCGTTTTCTTCGCCGCGACGTTTGCGTCGACAGTGGGAATCTGTCCTTCCAGGTACAGTTGATAGGTGAAGACGTGTTCGATCCACTCGGTGGAATTGTAGATCTTCCAGTCCGTGAAGCCGTTGGCCCACAGCACCTTCCATATCGAAGCCCGGTGCGGCTGCTGGGGCCAATAGAAGTACTGCGGCGGACTCATGAAGTTGTTCAGTTCCATCATCGCCGAGCCGGTGAGCGCGAACGCCCGGTTGACGTCGGTGCTGGTAGGCATCGAGCAAAACCATTCATCCGAGACGGCGAAACTCTTGGCGAGCCCGTTGAGCACCGGAAGCTGCTCGGGGCTGAAGGTCTGCATCACCTGATCGCTGCCGTTGTTCGCGACAAAGCCACCCATATCGGGGACAGCGCGCTCGGTGTAGCCATTCGCGTTGGCGAAGAACAGCTGCCGCATGACATCCGAATTGTCGTGATAGGGATCGAATTCGAACATCTCCAGCGAGTAATCGGTGCTGAGCTTTCCGTCCTCGTACTTGCTCAGCTTGATCTTCTTGTCCCCGTGCAAGTTGTAATACTCTTCGCTCGCACCCTTGAACGGCCCGTTGGGACCGATCACATGCACATCGTCCGCACCGTTCGCGTAGAGCCAACCGCACGCGTGATCAAAGGACCGGTTCTCGAGCATGTAGTACACGACGTGTTTGATTTTCGATCGCATGAAGTCCATGGTGCCGGGAACGCCTGCGCGCGCGTCCTGCACCGGAATCTTCGGCTGGAAGCCTATAAGCGCGGAGTCCGCCGTTAACGTATCGGGAAGATTGCCGTTGCGCACCGGGCCGATCAGGGGATCCGCGCTCTGCGGGTCGAACTGCCATAGGCGGTAGCTGCGGTCGGCGGGGATCCAGTCGAGGACATAGTCTCCGATCGGCACCAGCCGATGCTCCTTGTCGATATGCGGCCAGCGCCCCTGTTGGATCGCCGGATACACCAGCGGCACAGTGGCCTGCGGGTCGAAGCTCCACAACCGGTAGTCGCTGGTGTCGACCTCACGATCGAGCACGAAACCGTTCAAGGGGATCAGTTCGTGCCCCTCCTGTATTCCCCGGAACGACCCCCGCGGTGTGTACGGGTGTTTTCCCGGAACCGGATCCGCCGTGCCGGGCGAGGTGGCGCAGGGGTCAAAGTTCCACAGCGCGTAGGTGCCCCGGTCCGTCGTGGGTACGAAATTCAACAGATAGCTGCCAAGCGGGATCAGACGCAGCGTGTTGTCCTGGTCGTACTGCTCGTGACCGCCTTGGGGATTGCCGAAATCGGCCCCTCGGCCCCAGAACTTCCTCTTCGACCACTCGCCGTGTTGTACCGGCGGAACCGATAAGGGGTCGTCGCTGTTCGCATCGAATTCAAACAACCGGTAGCGGAAGTAAGGACCGCCCGTTGCGTCCTGAACGGGCCCCCACTCGAGGAAATATCCTCCGATCCAGACCAAGCTGTTGCGGTGATCGTAGCCGGCAGCGGCGTTGAGTGGGGCCGGCGTGAACAGCTCGGCGGCCTCGGGATTGAATCTCCACAAGCCGTAGGCATCGTCGTTGGTGCTGCGGCTGATGACGTAGTCGTTGTTAAACCGGTTGATGTTCGTGGGCATATTGGCACCTGCTGGCAAGCTCTGAGCGGCGGGTTGTCGCTCCCTCTGACGATAGGGAACCACTTCGCGCTGTCTATTTCAAGCCGCTGCTGCCGGCTGCCGTAATCAGGATACTGCCGTCATACGGAGATCAGCAACCAACACTTACTCGCGTCGGGCGGGCGGAAGCACGGCGTCGGCAACGACGTGATGCTACGGAGCACGCGCGTCATGCGGTGAACGTATAAAAACTCAAGCGGTCTGATAACATAAGTGCCGAAGGCAGAAACTCCAACATCTTCGTAAGCGACACGCGTGTTCTATTACTTTGGCTACGGCTCGAATCTCAATCTGGCCTCCCTGCGAGCAAAGGGAGTGGAACCGGTGCGGTCCGAAGCCGCCACACTCCATGGCTGGCGGCTGCTGTTCAATGTGCACCACTGGTTCCGCCACGAGGGCGGCGTCGGCAACATCCACCCGTCCGATACACCCGCGGACCACGTGCAAGGCCTCGTGCATCTGTGTGCGGACGAACACTTGCCTCTGCTGGACGCGGTGGAATCCTACGGGGTCGGCTACGATCGCATCGAAGTCGAGCCGCAGACCGCCGGCGGATCGCGGCGCGCGCTCACCTACATCGGACTTCCCTCCTATCTGGACGACCGCTGCCTGCCCACGCGGCGCTACCTCAACATTCTCGTGAAGGGCGCGCTCAGCGCGGGGTTGGACGCGGCCTACATCGACAAACTCCGCCGGCATCCGGTCCATCCCCAGAAGTACTACCCGCCGTTCCAACACCCCCCCGTATTCACGCCGGTGTTCAACCACGGGACGCTCACCCGACATCCGCTGTACACTGCGCTTGCCGGGGCCGTGTTCGACATGACCGACGCCCGTCAGGACCTCCACTGCCTGCACGACTTCTTTGGCGGCAAGGACATGACTCTGTTCCATCTCAAGCGGCTCGACACCAGTGACGGGCGCGAGACACTCGATGACATCAAGTGCGGCCGCATCTCGGCGGCTGGCCGCAACTACCTCAACGCCTACCTGCACGAGTACGACACGGAGTTCCGTTACGTCGGCCGCTATGCGTATGAATAGCCCGCGCGGTGCGGCCGACGCGCTCCGCCAAATATCCTTGGCACAACACATTCGGAGAACCAACAATGGCTACATTCCCCGACGCCATGCCGCACGGTACGATTGAAGAGGTCTTTCCCGACGTCTTCTTCGTTACCGGGACCATGAAGAACGAGTTTTTCGGATCGATGTGGCAGTTCAGCCGCAACATGACTGTCGTTCGAGAAGGTGAGCGGCTGACGATAATCAACGCCGTACGGCTCGACAACCAGGGGCTGGCCACCCTCGACGCACTCGGCTCGGTGGTGAATGTCATCAGGATAGGTGATATGCATGGAAGCGACGACCCCTTCTACGTCGACCGTTACGCAGCGACCTTCTGGGCGCTGCCGGAGATGGAAATCCAGGACCCTCTACAGACCGACAAGACGCTCATCGCCGACGGGGAGATGCCCTTCAGCAACTGCAGCCTGTTCGAGTTCAAGACCGCTAAGCGGCCCGAAGGCATCCTGCGTCTCGACCGCGAGGGCGGTATCATGATCGCCTGTGACTCGCTGCAGAACTGGGTCGAGCCGGACAAGTTCTTCGGCGACGAGACCGTCGCGACCATGCGGGAGATGGGCTTTTTCACGCGCGCGAACCTGGGACTGGCGTGGGTGCATGCGAGCGAGCCGCAGGCACCGGACTTCGTCCGGCTGAAGACGGTGCCCTTCAAGCACGCGCTGTGCGGACATGGGAGCCCACTCCGCGACACCGCTCGAGAGCACTTCCAAAGCACTTTCGCGCGCCTGTTCGCGGTCTGATCCATGAAAGCGGTCCGCGCCACGCGTGTCACAGCGGTGAGCATTCCGGGGTTCGACCTCGAAGACGTCGTCCACGAATCGGGCCCGCGCGTCATCTACCGGGCCGTGCGCAAGGTGGACGGCGAGGAAGTTATGCTCAAGACGTTGCGTGCCCAGTACCCACGCAAGCAGGACGTGGCGGAGATCCGGCGCGAGTTCCAGATCGCGAACAAATTGAGCGTCGACGGAGTCATTCGCGTGCATTCGCTCGTGAGTTATGGCGCGGACAACCTGGCCATTGAGATGGAGCCGTTCGGCCTCTCATTGGCCGACCTAATGGCGCAGCGTAATCGTAAACCGCTGCCCCTCGACCTTGTGTTCTCGATCGCCGTTCGCCTCGCGCAGGTACTCGGCCGGTTGCACGAGCTAGACGTCGTGCACAAGGACGTCACGCCACGGAACGTGCTGATCGACCCGGAAACGGGCGGGCTGCGTCTGATCGACTTCGGCATCTCCTCGGAGCTCTCCCGCGAGCGTCAAAGCATCACGCTGTCGAAACGTCTGGAGGGCTCGCTGCCCTATATCTCGCCGGAGCAGACGGGGCGGATGAATCGCGACCTGGATTACCGCTCGGACTACTACTCGTTGGGTGTCACACTTTACGAGCTGCTCACCGGCGAACTCCCCTTCTCCGCCGACAACGCGCTCGAGTGGGTGCATCGCCACATCAGCCATCCGGCACCCGCGGCACATGCGGTCGTCGACGACATACCCGAGCCGCTCTCACGGATCATCTCGAAGCTCATGGCCAAGAACGCTGAGGACCGCTACCAGAGCACCTATGGCCTGATCGCCGATCTTGAACGTTGTCGCGACGAGCGCGCGCATACAGGGTCGGTCACACCCTTTGCCTTGGGGCAAAAGGACATTTCACGCAAGTTCCAAATCCCGCAACAACTCTACGGCCGCGAGGAGGAGCTGGGGCAACTCGTTGCCCGGTTCGACGACGTGGCCCATGGTGCGACGGAACTGTGCCTGGTATCGGGGTATGCGGGCGTCGGCAAGTCGGCGCTGGTCAACGAGCTCGGCAAGTCGATCGTTCGCGAGCAGGGCTACCTGATCCAGGGAAAATTCGACCAATTCCAGCGCAGCGCCGCCTACAGTGCATTCGCGCTCGCGTTTCGCGGCCTCATGCAGCAGCTACTCTGCGAACCCAAGGAGCAACTGGACCGCTGGCGCGAGGCCCTGGTAGCAGCCCTGGGGCCCAATGGGCAACTGCTTATCGACCTGATACCCGAACTCGCGCTCGTGATCGGGGCGCAGCCGCGCGTTCCGGAGCTGCCGCCCACAGAGGCGCAGAACCGTTTCCAGATCGTTTTCCTGAACTTCGTCAAGGTGTTCGCGACCGAGCCGCACCCGCTGGTCATCTTCATGGACGACCTCCAGTGGAGCGACATCCCCACGCTGAACCTGATTCAGCGCCTGGTCACGGCACGCGAGTTGCACCACCTTCTCGTCATCGGCACCTACCGCAGCAACGCGGTCGACGCAAGCCATCCGCTGCGCATGGCTTTGGACCAGATACAGAAGACACGGGAATTCACCAAACTCTCCCTGCGGCCCTTGGGGCGGGCCGCCGTCGATCGACTGATCGCCGACGCCCTGCACAGCGATCCGGAACGCTCGCGGTGCCTCAGCGAACTCCTCTACGATAAGGCCCAGGGCAACCCGTTCTTCATCAAGGAACTGCTCAAAAGCCTGAACGAGGACGCGGCGATCGGCTTTGACCCGGAGTGTGGGCGTTGGGACTGGGACATGGACGCGGTGAGGCGCGCAGAGGTGGGGGACAACGTCGTCGAGTTCATGGTTGCGAACCTGCGTCGCCTGCGCGATTCCACACAGCAGGTGCTGCAGCTCGCCGCGTGCATCGGCAATACCTTCGACCTCAGGACCCTGTCGATCATCCACGAGCGATCGATGGCACAGACCAGCGCGGCGCTTCATGAGGCACTCAAGCGGAATATGGTTATTCCCCTGAATGAAAGCTATAAGTTCGTCAGCCCGGACGCCGCGGGTGGAGACGGATCTGACGCGGTGATACCTCTCTATAAGTTTCAGCACGACCGCGTTCAGCAGGCCGCCTATGCACTCATCGATAGCCACCGGAAACAGGCGGTCCACCTGTCGGTCGGGCGGCTGATGCAACGCCATGGCACGCAAGAAGAAATCGCAGAGCGGCTCATTGCCATCGTGGGACATCTGAACGCGGGACGTGAACTGATCGAGGATCCCACCGAGCGCCGCGAGCTTGCCGACCTCAATCTCCAGGCCGGAGTCAAGACCCGGCAATCCTCGGCGTATGGCTCCGCACTCGACTTTCTTCGCATCGGCCAACAGGTGCTCCCTGGGGACGCGTGGGACAACGACCACGATCTCATGCTGGCGCTCAGCAAGGAGGTCCAGCAGTGCGCGTATCTGACCGGAGACTACAAAGAAGCCGAAGCGTGGACAGAGACGATGCTCGAACACGCACAGACGCCATTGGCGAAAGCGGAGATTCTGTCGGCCCGTACGCGCCAATATGCGACCATCGGGAAAATGCGCGAGTCCATTCAGGCGGCGATCGCCGGCTTGTCGCTGCTGGGTATCGACCTGCTCGCAAATCCCGGTTCCGATGCCGTCGCCGACGAGTTCGCGCAGGTCGAGAAGAATCTCCAGGAGCGTTCCATCCCCAAACTGATCGACGCACCCGGGCTCGTAGACCCGCAGGCACGGGTCGCGATTCGCCTGCTGATGGAGATCTTCCCCGCGGCGTTCCTGTCGGGGAGTGGAGACCTGTTTCCGTACCTCGTTTTGAAATCCGTTAACCTCTCTCTGCGTCACGGCAACAGCCCCGAATCCGCGTTCGCCTACGCGGCCTACGGGATGCTCCTGTGCGGCGCCCTGAACCAACCGGCGCTGGGCTTTGAGTACGGCCGGCTTGCAGTGGCGATGAACGAGCGCTTCAACGACGTCGCACTCAAATCGAGGATCATCTACGTTTACACGATGTTCATCCATCACTGGAGCAAGAGCTGGTCCAGTATGACCCCGTGGTTTCGCAAAGGAATTGAAGCAGGGTACCAGTCCGGAGATCTGCTGTACCTAGCCTACAGCGCACAGGACTGCATTATTTGGGACCCAACACTCGATCTGGAAACGGCCTCTCAAGAGCATCGCAAGAATCTTGCTGTCGTCAGAGACTGCGAGTATCAGGACTCACTGGACTCGGGGACCTTGTTCCTGCAGTTGCAGCTCAATTTCCAGGGATTGACAGAGGAGTTGTACTCGATGAACGACGCCTCCTTCGACGAAACACGGTGCGTCGAGGGAATGCGGCGGCGGAAATTCATGACCGGTATCGCCAACTACCATATCTATAAAGCGGAAATCCACTTCTTCTACGACGACTTCCAAGGCGCACTCGAGCACGTGCGGCGCCAGGACGAGCTCGTCGCATCCTCCATGTCGCTGCCTCAGCTCGTGCGGTTCCACCTGGTTGCCTTCCTGACGCGCGCCGCCCTCTATGCGGACATGAAGGACACGCAACAACAGAAGACACTCGGAGTATTAGAGGCGCACCTGAACCAGATGACGATATGGGCCGACAATTGTCCGGAAAACTTCGATCACCTGCGTCTCATCATGCGGGCCGAGCTGGCCCGGCTGATGGGCCGGATGCCGGATGCACTGCAACGATACGAGCAGGCGATCGCCGCCGCTAAAAACAACGAGTTCCGTCGCGATGAGGCCCTGGCCAACGAGTTGGCCGCCAAATACCTCGAGAGCGCCGGTTTGTCGAAGGCAGCCGAGGGTTACCTGGGCGCGGCTCACTACCTCTACTACCGTTGGGGAGCTCACCGCAAGGTCGAACACCTGGAGCGGAAGTACCCGCAGATGCTGCGCGTGCCGGTACCGGCGCGCGGTGGTGGCCCGGACACGCAGACCTCCTTTACGATGACGCGGTCCTTGGACTCGGCTGCGTTGGACATGAGTTCGGTAGTGAAGGCCTCGCAGGCCATCTCCGGCGAGATCGACGTCGAGAAGCTGCTGATGACGACGATACAAATAGTGCTCGAGAATGCGGGCGGCCAGAAGGGATACTTCGTCGTTCGCGAGGGCGACCAGCTCATGATCCGGGCCCAGGGCGAAGCGGGTCGCGACGGACCCGTGCATGCCGCGAACATTCCCGCACAGGCGCCCGGCGGGGATCCGCTGCTGCCCGTCTCGGTGGTCAATAACGTACTGCGCACCGGCACTGCGCTGGTATTGAACGACGCCACACAGTCCGGCCGCTTCGCAACGGACCCTTACATCGTCATGCGCCAACCAAAGTCAGTCCTTTGCATTCCGATCCTCCGACACGGTCAATTTCTGGCGGCGATCTACTTGGAGAATAATCTCACCACCGGCGTCTTCACCGAAGAGCGTGTCGAGATCATCAATCTGCTCTCGGCGCAGGCGTCGATCTCAATCGAGAACGCCCAGCTCTTCGCGGACCAACTGCGCCTGGCCGAGGCACAGCAGCGTTTCGTGCCCAGCCAGTTCCTCGAGAGCCTGGGCCACCACGACATTGCGCAAGTTGGCCTCGGCGAGTACGTCGCCCGGGAAATGACGGTGATGTTCGCAGACCTGCGCGATTTCACACCGCTCGCAGAACGACTGGGCGCACGCGCGGTGATTGAACTGTTGAATCGCTTGTTCAGCCGGCTCATCGAGCCGATCACCGAAGCCGGGGGGTTTGTCGACTCCTATAACGGCGACGAGATCATGGCGCTCTTCGGTTTGTCCGCCGACCGGGCGGTGCAGGCGGGAATCAAGATGTGCCGCGCGCTGGAAGACCTCAACCGCGAGTCAGCGGTACGCGGAGGCCCTACCCTGAGGATGGGTGTGGGGGTGAACACCGGCGAACTGGTACTGGGGACGGTAGGCGCGCAAGATCGTCTGCAATGCACCGTGGTGGGGGATTGCGTCAACATGGCTTCCCGCATTGAGCAGCTCACCAAGTTTTACCATGCGCCGTTCCTGATCGGGGAACGCACCTACCAACGCCTGCGCGCGCCCGAGGAATTCTCCCTGCGCATCGTCGACCGCGTCGCGGTCAGGGGCAAAGAGCGGGGCGTCCCGCTTTATGAAGTACTCGACGGCGAGCCCCCCGGACGCTGCGCTGCAAAAGAGTCGACGCGGGATCGGCTGCACATCGCCATGGAGCGCTACTGCGCCCGCGACTTCACCACGGCCCACGAGATCTTCACCGCGGCCCTGGCGCTCGATCCGGAGGACGCGGTCCTATCGCTGTTCGCCGCGCGTGCGAAGCGCTACGCCGCAAACGCCCCTCCCTTTGACTGGCGGGGGTTCGAGATGCTCCAGCACAAGTGAGCTCGCCCACGTCCCCACTCTCGCGCCGCGGCCGAAAGCTGGTCGACGCGCCGCCCCGCCCGCGCTATATCGCGGAGCACTTCGAACGCGTTCACCGGCCCTGGGACCCCGACTCGCGCCCCGACGGATACATCTCACTCTGCATTGCCGAGAACAAGCGCATGGCCGAGCGGCTCGTCAGATGTCTGGACCGCTACCGAGACGTTCCCAGCGCGGTACTCGGCTACGACGACGTGACCGGCAACTTGGCGTTCCGCCGGAACCTCGCCGCCTTCATGAGCCGCAGCTTCCTGGGCCGCGCTGTCGATCCCGCGCGCATCGCGGTCCTCGCCGGAGCGGGTTCCGTGCTGGAGATCTTGTTCTACGTCATCGCCGATCCGGGGGCAGGGGTGCTCGTTCCGACGCCGAGCTACGCCGGATTTTGGCCCGACCTTGAGATCCGCGATGGCCTCTCGATCGTGCCGGTTGAGTGCAGCAGCCGCAACGATTTCCGGCTCACACCGGCGCTACTCGACGAGGCGACGGCCAATGCGGACGTCCCGGTAGGCACGCTGCTCTTTACCACACCCGACAACCCGCTTGGCCGCGTGTATTCGCGCGCGGAACTCCAGGATGTTCTCGCGTGGGCCGAGGGCAAGGGCTTTCACGTCGTCTTCGACGAGATCTACGCGCTCTCTGTGTTCGGTGATCGTCCCTTCGTGAGCGCCGCGAGCTTGCGCACGGAACTCGGCGCGCGCGTACATATCGTTTGGGGCTTCAGTAAGGACTTCGGAGCAAGCGGGCTTCGCTGCGGCGTCCTGATCAGCGGCAATGACGACGTGCTCCGCGCCGTTAGCGAGCTCGCATACTGGTCAGGTTGTTCGGGGCACACACAATACCTGCTCTCACAACTGGTGTCGGACCGGGCGGTTGTGGACGACTATATCAAGCGGATGCGAACCGACTTGAAACAGGCATACCAGCGGGTGACGCAGAGTCTTGACGCATCGGCGATCGCCTACCTGCCCGCCGAGGCGGGCTTCTTCCTGATCTGCGACCTGCGCCCACACCTCGACACGCCGACATGGGAGGCGGAACAGCGGCTGTGGCGCCGCATCCTGGACGAGGCGAATATCAACCTCACGCCCGGAGAGGCGTGCCGCATCGCTGAACCGGGCTTTTTTCGACTGTGTTACGCGTCCGAGTCGGAGGCGGCGGTGCAGGTGGCAATCCAGCGGTTGGGGCGCGTGCTCGGGGGACGCGACTGACCCACATCTGTGAAATATCTGAGGGAACGGCATATTGCCGCGAAGCTCATGACACTCGTCTGTGGGAGCGGCATATTGCCGCGATGGTCGTAAGAAGATAGAAATTGCGGACAGATCACAATAAATCATGTCCCATTTGATCCATCACCCCTTCACTGCACTTTCAAGCTGCTTCATCCACGCGTCGGTGTCGACTTCAGGCATGTTGTGCAAGCCAAATTCGGTCACCTGCTCTTTGAAGATCTGGAATGCACTCTGGAACTGATTACTGTCCGGATCTTTCCATCGCTTGATGATCTCCAATCGAACCTGCTTGTAGAGATCGGCATCAGGATCGTTGTACCACTTCTGGGACATCTCCGCCTGCCATCCGGACGCAACCAGATCCTGGGTCAAGATCGCCCAGGACTGAGCGTCGACCTGCTCTTGGGCCGATTCCACGTCCTCAGCCTGCTCTGCCTTTCCGTAGTCCTTGTCGTAGTAGTCGAACTTGATGGGGTGATTAGCGCACATAACCGGCGTGACGGCTCCGCTGTCGTGGATGCGCAGTGAAAATGCCTGGCCCACTTCCGGTCTCGTATTGCCTTTGGAATCGGTATACAGAGATACGCCCTGCTGCTCGATTGTGTCGGAGAAATTCTTCCACAGCCAATTACCCACCGGCCCTCCGTAGGCGACGACGGGCTGCGTCGTCGCGCCGCTTTTGCTCTCTCGCAGCAGCACCTTTAGCATCGACATGGCATAAGGCTCGAATGCCTCTAGAACCGGTTCGATGAGATTGCCGCCGCGGGATCCTCCCGGCGCCGCGATCGGCGCGATGTCGACGATGGTTTCTACCAGGGTATTTTCAGCCCCGGGATAACCGTTGTACCCCAGCAGGTTCTCCCATCTCCGATTTGTCGGTGAATAGAGGTAGTCCATGTATGTCACCGTTTCAGCCGGAGGATAATGCAGCAACTGAATGGAATTGGTATTCACCATCGATAACCCGAACGGAGGCAGAAACGAACAGGCGAAGTCCGCCGGCGTCAGTTCGCGCCAGTGCTTGCCCCGGTTTCCTTCCTCGATCAACGCTTGGCGCGTTTTATCCAGGACGCCCTGCTGGCGGTTGTAGATGTCGAGTCCCTGGCCGACGGTTTGCAGAAACTTCGGCAGCGTCTGCGCATAGGCTCCGACATCGTGGTTGGGACTGGTAAGCTTGATAGAGTACACATCGTCATCCTTCCACTGGTAGCGGCTTCCATTCATCACCACCGCCCAGGCGCTGTATAAATGGTCGCGCAGTAGCGTCTGATTGACCGCATGCTCAATCGCATCCTTCAGGATAGCGGGGTTTTTTTCCGGCACCCCGGGGGAGTATGCGAACAAAGGCAGAAGTTCGCTGGCAGCACCGAGTTCGAAGTGGACTGAATTGATCATGATCCGAGCCTTGTGAATTGAGCGCAGGAACGCAATAGTACGGGTCCTGAACCACCGCGCGGTACTCTACCCGCTGTTTGCAAGGAATGCCAATCAACCAGCCCGAAACATTGGAGTTGTACCCCAACAATCCGGTCCTGAGGTCTTACCCCAAAGGTCCTCTTCCGGGAACGACACCGGTCAAATTAAGTTTTTGAAAACCGAGGTAGTCCATTGTATCGTCTCCGCCCACGAGTTATGGGATAGACACCTACTGCTCATGGCAACGGCCTTCCAACTTGCGTGCACTGGAAGTGCTGTTTTATCGTAAAGACATGACTGCTAGTGATTCACAACAACCATTTATCGCCGTGATCGGCTGTGGTGATTGGGGCAAGCACCTCGTGCGCAACTTTCACGGCCTGGGTGTTCTGCATACCGTGTCTGAGCCGTCACCCGTGGTCTCAGAATATCTGACCGACACTTATGGTGATGGAATACGTGTCGGCAGTCTCAGCGAAATCCTTGCGAACGATGAAGTTACCGGTGTTGCCATAGCGTCTCCGGCGGTAACCCATGCCAAACTGGTGCGCGAGGCCCTGGATGCCAATAAGGATGTTTTTGTAGAAAAACCGCTGTGCCTGTCGGCAACGGAAGGTGCCGAACTGATTCACCTGGCGAACGAAAAAGAACGAATTCTAATGGTGGGCCATTTGCTGTGGTACCACGATGCTGTCCTGCGATTACGAGAATTTATGCATCGTGGCGACTTGGGCCGCATCCAGTACATCTACGCCAACCGGCTTAATATCGGGAAACTACGACGAGAAGAAAACGTACTTTGGTCGTTCGCGCCGCATGATATATCGATTATGCTGGGATTACTCGGTGAGATGCCGGAGTCGGTTCAGGCCCAAGGGTGCAATATCCTGCATAACTGCATTGCCGACACCACCGTGTCTTTGTTGAGCTTTCCAAGTGGCGTGTGTGCGCATATTTATGTCTCCTGGCTGCATCCGTTCAAGGAGCATAGACTGGTTGTCGTCGGCGATCGCAAGATGGCGGTCCTTGACGACACCCTGCATTGGGACCAGAAACTGCAGTTGTACCCGCACACAGTCGTTTGGTCCGGACAAGCGCCGATTGCAAATAAAGCCGAAGTCGAATACGTCAAGCTCGATGAGTCGGAACCCATGCGGCAAGAGTGCATGCACTTTATCGAATGTATCCAGTCACGCACCCGGCCACGAACGGACGGTGAGGAGGCACTGCGGGTGCTGAAGGTGTTAAATGCCTGCCAGCAGTCTCTACAAACCAAAACGGCCGTCAATCTCCAGACCAGCGAAAAACCATTTTATACGCACGAATCGGCGGTAATCGATCCGGGTGCAACGGTTGGGGATGGCACCAGAATATGGCACTTCAGTCATGTCATGGAAGGAGCGCGAATCGGCCAACGCTGCAATATAGGGCAAAACGTAATGATCGGGGCGAATGTAACGGTGGGAGATGATTGCAAAGTCCAGAACAACGTATCAATCTACGAAGGTGTCGCGTTGGAGGATAAGGTCTTTTGTGGTCCCAGCGCGGTATTCACCAACGTCATCAATCCGCGCGCGCACATCAGCAGAAAAAGCGAATTCAAGGGCACCGTGGTAAAGACTGGCTGCACCATCGGTGCGAACGCAACGATCGTTTGCGGCCACACCCTGGGCAGATACAGCTTTATCGGCGCCGGCGCTGTCGTCACCAAGCATGTGCGAGACTTCGCCCTGGTGCTGGGAAATCCCGCGCGGCAAGCCGGATGGATGTGCACCTGCGGTGAGCGTCTGCATGGAGATTTGAGCTGCGATCGGTGCGGGGCCCAGTTTCGACGCACCGGTGATGACATAAGGCCGATTGAATGAGTATCTCGCTGCACCCAATCGTGGAAGTGCCGTCCTCCCCTGTTGTGCGGGGACGCGTGTCACGTTCTCCGTGGCTGCGACCGGCACAGGAGGCGGGAAGCGGCCACCATCGAGGTTTGGGACACCCCGAATTGCCATCTCTCGCCGCGACCCCGGTTTGCGCCGATGTGATTCCCGGCCCTTTGGTATCGATGAGCATCCTGCGGTCGGCCGGTTTGTACACGGCGTGAAAATCATTACTATTGTTGGGGCAAGGCCCCAGTTGATAAAGGCGGGTATGGTATCGCGGGCCATTCGCAAACATAACGAATCTCCCAATCGCGAAATACACGAACTGATCGTGCATACCGGCCAGCATTTTGATGCGGATATGTCACAGGTGTTTATTGACGGTCTGGACGTTCCCACACCTGCATACAATCTCGGCATCAACGGTGGCAGCCATGGGGTCATGACGGGTCGCATGCTGGAATCCATTGAGGGCGTGCTGAACAAGGAAAATCCCGATCAAGTGGTTGTCTACGGTGACACCAATTCAACCCTGGCCGGAGCGTTGGCCGCTTCCAAGCTGCAAATCCCCACTGCGCACATCGAGGCCGGTTTGCGTTCATATAACAGGACGATGCCCGAAGAGATCAATCGCGTTGCGACGGATCATATCTCGGAAAAATTGTTGTGCCCGACGCACACCGCAGTTGAAAATCTGAAACGAGAGGGGATCACCGACGGCGTTGTCATGACTGGCGACGTCATGTATGACGCGATATTGCACTACGATCATTCGGCCGCTCATGGTAACGGAACCATCGAAAAACTTGGATTGCGCCGGCAGCAATATGTGCTGGCGACGTTTCATAGAGCTGAGAATACCGACAATCCCGACCATTTGGCCGAGATCGCGGAGGCATTGCGTGAGCTCGCCACCCTGCTGCCCGTAATTGTCCCCCTTCATCCTCGCACCAGGACAACAATCAAGAACAAGTGCCCGACGGTGTCATTGGATGGTGTGACGGTAATCAGTCCCGTTGACTACGTGGAAATGCTTGCCCTGGAAAGGTGGGCTCGAGCCATCGTGACCGATTCCGGGGGGGTGCAGAAAGAGGCGCACATGTACGGGGTCCCATGTATTACTCTGCGCCACGAAACCGAATGGACAGAGACAGTGGAATCTGGATGGAATGCATTAGTTGGTCCAAGCGCGTGTCACATCGTGAAGGCATTCATAGAATGCGATGAAAAAACCCGGCCCACCATGACAGGTGTATACGGAGACGGTACCGCCGCGCAACAGATCGTAGAAGAGTTACTCGTTTAGAACCATAACGCGGATGGCCCACGTGCACTTTGGCCGCATGCGATGCCCTGATCAGAGTCAGCAATGGTTGCAATGACAAGACTTCTATACCAACACCGACGCTTGTTGTGGTTGACCACACTTACCGACATTAAGGCGCGGTATACCGGCACGGTACTCGGTAAGCTTTGGGTGCCGCTCTATCCGCTTCTGTTCCTCGGCATTTATTCTTTCGTTTATGTCTATATCTTCCAAATCCGTTTACAAGTGTTTTCTTCGAACGAGTATGTCGTATTGATTTTCTGCGGCCTAGTGCCGTTTTTGGGATTCGCGGAAGTGCTGGGTAGCGGAGTCGGATCTATCGTTGTGAATGCTAATCTGATCAAAAATACGATGTACCCGATAGAGCTGATACCGGTCAAATCGGTATTGGCGAGTCAATTCACGCAGGTAGTAGGCATGTGTCTGTTGCTTCTGGTGGCGTTGGTAATGGGCAGGTTGTCAATGTACACACTGTTATTACCGTTCATTTGGTTTTTGCAGGTGCTGTTTATGATCGGTGTTTTATGGATCCTCGCCAGTATCAATGTCTATGTGCGCGATCTGCAGAGCGTAATCGGCATATTGCTTTTGCTATTGATGCTCGTCAGCCCGATTGCCTATACCATTGACATGGTTCCGGAGAACCTGCGGATTCTGTGCTGGATAAACCCGCTGGCCCATTTTATCTGGGCCTATCAAGCGGTACTGATGCTGGGTAAGGGACCGGACTTTTCCGCCTGGATCGCGCTGACGATTATCGGGCTTGGTACCTACCTCGCCGGTGGGTGGTTCATCGCACGAATGAAGCACGTGTTCGTTGACAATGTCTGAGTCATTCGCATCCAACGATCAAGGACTGGAAGCCACTGAACAACTGGCATTGGCAGTCGACGGTTTGGGTAAGCTGTACAAGCTGTTCCAACATCCATCTGACAAAATACTGCACGTACTGGGTATCGATCGCTGGTGTCCGGGGATGCGGCGGCGAAAATATCGGGAATTCTGGGCGTTGCGGGATTTCTCGTTGCAGATTCGCCGCGGCGAGCGTTTGGGCATAATTGGCGCCAATGGCGCGGGCAAGAGCACCCTGCTCAAGATCATCACCGGAAGCATCTCTCCCACTGAAGGATGCGTGACGGTGAATGGATCCGTGCAAGCTCTGCTGCAACTCGGCACTGGATTTCATCCTGAATTCAGCGGTCGCGAAAACATCCGTTCGTACTTAAATTATCACGGGTTATCGGCAAGCCAGAGCGAAGATAAGGAGCGGGAAATTATAGGCTTTGCCGAGTTGCACGAATTCATCGAACAACCCGTCAAGACCTATTCGGCTGGGATGTACGCACGCCTGGCTTTTTCCGCCGCAACTGCGATCACCCCCGACATATTGGTAATCGATGAAGTGCTGGGTGCTGGAGATGCTTATTTTGCAGGCAAGTGCGTGGAACGTATGCGCAATCTCACGCGAGAGGATAACGCCACGGTGTTGCTGGTAAGCCATGACACGAGCGCAATCCTGCGAATCTGCACCAAGGTAATTTGGATGAACCGGGGGGACATTATCCTGGCCGGTGAACCGCATATGGTTGTGCAATCGTATATAGAACACGTGCAGCGAGAAACTGAAATTCGTCTGCGGGCCAGAGAGATGGCCTTGACTAAGCGGCGTGCACAGGAACTGTTTCCGGCTGGCGGCGCCTATACGCGATTGTTGTTTCGGTTTATCAGCAACGATAAGCAACCGAAAGGCCGTTGCGCGTTTGCGAAAGCAAGCATCCGTGACCAGAAAGGGGCTATTGCCGAGCTCAGAATCGGCGCCGCTATGGACAACGCCCCCAACGAGCCGAACTATGTCATCGACGACGCCACCAATACCAACTGGTCCGCCCCGGCAAGCGTTGACGGGCGCTGGATTCGTTTCTTCAAAGACCGCGGTGGAGTCGACGGTCATGCTCCGTTTATCCTGTCCGTGCCGGCACATCTATGGGAACGTGACGAAAAATTTTGGCTGGTGATCGAACATGGACCCACCGGTGACGAAGAGATTACATTAGAAATATGGGACGGTGACCGTTATCAGCCGCTGGGCGTGCTCCCACCGGTTGCAAAGGATTTTACGCAGACGACACTCGCGATCGTCCGGGAAAATGATGTGCCAAACACGTCCCAAGCTGACATGGCGCATACAAACGATGCGGTGCCAGTGCATGCAAATGCGATCCCGGAGCGTGACGAGTCGGCGGTCCGCATCGCCGGCGTAGACTTTGTCACAAACGAACGGGAATCCACGCGCGTCATCCCATTGGGAAGCAAGGTGGACGTCGTTATACGCGTCGAGGTGCTGCGCCCCGTGATTGACCCCGTGTTTGCGGTGACCTTTCATACCTTGGACGGAACGCAAATGGACCATAAAAATTCCCAATTGCTTGGATCCAACGTAGGTGAAATCAGCGGTGCGGCCACGGCGACATTTTCATTCACACCGTTCCGTCTCGGCCCGGGGGACTACTTGGTAACCGTCGCGGTGCTCAAGTATCTCGATCCGGAGAATTGGTTTGACACGCCGCCCGCATACGATCGTCACGATCGTCGATACTGCATATCAGTCAATAATATCGAGCTCCACGGTAAAAACCTCGGCATTGTGCTGCAAGACAGTGAGTTCACGATCTCGCTTGACGGTGATCCTCCCACGCCGGGCCAGCGCAATGCCGCAGTCACGTGCTAGCAATGGTATCTGAACAGGGACCGATACTGGTCGGCGGGGCACCAAGCACCGGTACTACTATTTTATCGGTGATGCTTGATGCGCACCCGGAAATATTCTGCGGCCCGGAATTAGCGGTGCTGTCCCATCCCGCACTCTTCACCCGGCCGTTTGCGCAGTTTCGACAACAGTTTGCCGAATACCTCGCGCCCGATCATTGGCGGCGGGAAGATCCAATCGAAAAAATGAGAAAGGGCTTCTGCCCATACGTGCTGCTTTACGAAGATAATTTGAATTTCTACGGACTGAATCGCAAGACATTTCTCGCAGATCTGTATGCGATCAATAATCTCGACCAACTGCTCGCGCACCTGTTCGAAGCCTGCTCAGAGCGCGACGAAAAGAAAATCTGGGCCGAGAAGACGCCCGGAAATATCTATTCATTCCGCGCGTTTCTCGATCGATTCACTAACGGCCGCGTGGTGTATATGGTGCGCGACCCTCGCGATCAGATTTACAGCTTGCTGCGCCGTGGTTACGACTTCCGTGACGCACTGTCGATATGGCTTGTCGACACCGCTGTCTGTGAGCTCTTACGGGATGTTCCCCGGGCGCACGCAATAAAGTATGAAGACCTCGTCAAAGACACGGAAGGCACACTCATAACCTTGCTCGATTTTCTTGAGATTACGCCTGAAGTCGACGCCATGCTGGATCACACCAACAAATCGCAGCGTATCGCCGCGGACGCGACTCTGCGGGGCACAGGTTCATGGCAGGCGGTACCTTCAGAGCCGGTATCAACAAAGCCGGTGGGCGGTGGATCAAAGGCATTCACACCGGCGCAAGTGACGCTCCTGCGCGGCACCAGCATTGTCGACCCACCGCCTGGCTATGGAGAGTTGACCGGCACCACTGCGCTTAATTTGGCGAGCCGCTTGGGTTATACGCTGGAAACGGACAAAGACCCTAGTGAGAAAGAGTTGCTGGATTTGTGCGCAAGCGAGGCATTATTTATACCTGGTTCATGCTTCTCCGGATCAGATTTACACCACAGCCGCTGCACCGCCTTTACCGAATATGAACCGTGGATTACACGAGATCGCTTCGTTACCGCGCAAAGCATCGCCTCGGGATCGAACAGCTACTTCCAGCAACGGTTCGGCAAACGGATGATGGAAAATCACGAGAAACTAATGGAACGCGCGCACCGCCTCGCTGCTGCCTGCGACCATGCCGAGGCAAAACGCGCAGAAATAGAGCGCAACTACACGGCACTGCAAAGTGAGTATAGTTCCGTTTTGACTCAGCTCACGCAGGTGGAGAAAGCACGTGCTCAGGCGGAATCGCAGCGCGCCGGTAGCGAGACAAACTACTTGACGCTACAGGCGCAACACAACGAACTCCTCCGGCAGTTCCATGGCTTGGAGCAAGCCCGCGCGCGAGCCGAAAGGAAACGATCGAACGCAGAATTCAACTATAGCGAATTGCAACGACTGCATAATGATCTATTGGAGAAGTTTGGACAGCTGGCGACCACGCTGCGCACCAGACAGGAGACAAAGTAATGAAGTTCTGCCGGATCGTGGGCGCGCGGCCCCAAATCATGCAGGCGGCAATGCTCCGCAGAGAAATTGAACGTCGTGGCCATCGAGAGATTCTGGTCCACACGGGCCAACACTACGACACAAACATGAGCGCGGGTTTGTTTCGCGAAATGGGGCTACCCGAGCCCGACGTAAACCTGGGCGTAGGTTCGGCGGGACATGGCGCACAAACCGGGCGTATGCTGGCGGCATTGGACGCGGTGATTGCGCAATACTCGCCCGATGCGGTAGTAGTGGATGGTGATACCAACTCCACCCTCGCGGGGGCCCTGGCAGGTGCAAAATTGCCACTCCCCTTGGTGCATATCGAAGCCGGCATGCGCAGCCACGACCGCTTTTCACCCGAAGAAATCAATCGAGTTATCACCGATCACGTGGCAGAGTTATTGTGCGCCCCCACCGACACCGCAGTCGAAAATCTGCGGCGCGAGGGATTGTCCGGGCGCACGGTCAAGACCGGTGATCTACTTTACGACTGTTTCTTGAATTTCAGATCAACCGCCAATGACGCAGTCATGGATGACGTCGGTGTCGAATCCGGCGGGTTCATCCTGGCCACCATACATCGCGCGGAAAACACCAACAATGCCGGGCTCTTTCGCGCAATCTTAACTGAATTGTCACTTCTTCCGTTGCCGGTAGTGTTTCCGGTACATCCCCGCGTGCGCTCGCTGATCGAGGACTATGATATGCATCGTGGATGGACAGGATCTTTGCGGTTGATTGATCCGGTGCCCTATCGGGAAATGTTGTCCCTGGAAAACAACGCGCAATGTATCATTACCGACTCCGGTGGGGTGCAGCGCGAAGCGTACTTCACGCGGACCCCATGCGTGGTATTGCGTAACAACACGGAATGGACGGAACAGGTGGACCTTGGATGGTCGGTGCTTGCCCCACCCGGCGCAACTCCACTCCTAGATTGCTATCGGCAGGCACTCAACACGCCCGGCAATTGGTACGATATCTACGGCCAGGGAACAGCGGCCGCAAGGATCGTTACCGCGATGGAAAACTGCTTATCATGAAGGTTTTCCACGGCATACAAAACATCGGAGGGATGGCGGGCGTGCTGGCGCGTGCGCAACGGGATCTGGGCGTAGACGCCATATCCTATTGTTTGCCGACTGGGCCCTATCATTACGAATCGGACCGCGTACTGCAACCGGGCTCCCTATCAAGCAGGACCATCGAAACATGTCGGTTCGTTCTTCGCAACTGCCTCGATATACAAGTGTTTCATTTTTATTTTGGCGAATCGCTGTCCGGCGCCCGGCTGACGGATGTCCGCTGGCTGAAGGCCCTGGGGAAAAAGGTGTTTTTTAATTTTTGTGGCTGCGATATCCGCGACAGCAAGGCCACCATCGCGAAGTATGAGATCAGCGCCTGCCGTGAGTGCTGGCCGATGGCGTGCAGCGCGAATCGGAAATCAGCGCTGGCAACGGCGTCTCGTTATGCCGACGGAATATTCGTCAGCACCCCGGATCTCCTGGAGTTCGCGCCCGATAGTTCCTGGCTGCCGCAACCGGTCGATCTTCAGGCCATCGCAGCGGCGCGGGATGAGCGCGCTGCAACAGAGCCTGCCGGCGAGAACCAGCACGATAAATTCATTGTCGCACATGGCCCCTCCAACCGTCTGATCAAAGGCACCCGTCATTTGCAAAACGCCGTCGATGAACTCAAAAATCAAGGATTACCGATCGAGCTGGTGTTGATAGAAGACATCCCGCACCACGAGGCACTCACACGTTACGTGCGGGCGGATCTTGTTGTGGATCAGCTGTTAGTGGGTTCTTATGGCCTGTTTGCGGTGGAAATGATGGCGCTGGCAAAGCCTGTGGTCTGTTTCTTACGTGATGACCTGGTGGATCTGTATCCTCCCGAGCTGCCCATCATCAACGCCCATCCCGGCAATATCGCGCACGTGCTGCGTAACGCCTATGAAAATCGTCAGCATTTGCACCTCATTGGAGAGCGTGGCACGCGCTACGCCGAGGCAATACACGACAGCCACATCGTCGCGCGCAGGACGATCGACGCATACGGCCCGGCATCCAATCAACAATCGTCCAGGACTTGACACCCGTATGCGCGTCGTGATGTTGACTCCCGACACGATCATCGACCGGCGCATCATTCTGGAGGCGGACGCCCTAATGGACTCGGGGCATGAAGTCATCCTGTTGGCAAATAGCGATCAGGGTATCCCCGTATACGAGCGGATCGGTCGAGTCAAGATAGAACGTTGTTGCCCTGTCGCTGCCGAGGGTAAGCCACCCCGGGTAAATCGTATCCAAAATTCGGCCATAGACCTTATAAACCGGCTATCGGCCAAAACGCAGACCGGTTTTCGCAATCAAATACTCGCGACAACCGGCCATATGGAGAGCTTGATTAGTGCCGTCCCCACATCAATCTGGCGTAAGGTGTTTGGCAAGGTTCTACTGACATGGAACAGGCTGGTCGCGCTGACTCTGAAGTTCTTGCTCAAGGCCTACACACTCTGTGGACACACGGTATATGCGTTGAGTAAAACCACTTTGTATCTGCTCGCGCGGCATTCTAAGCGGTTGCCATCTCGCGAGACAATCATTGCGGAACGAGCTCTCTTCTATGACCCGGACGTCGTGCACGTGCATGATCTGCCTTATTTGGCGGCAGGGGTATTCGTGAAGCGGCGCTTGAGGATTCCGCTTATTTATGATGCCCATGAATTCTACCCGGAACAGCCGCGCGTCAATGAGGGAGACCGACGACGACTGCGCAGATTCGAACGAAAACACATTTACGACGCGGATCACATCATAACGGTCAATCCCGTGCTGGCGCGAATCATGGAAGATCGATATCCGGGCATTCGCATCGATGTGGTGCAGAACGCCGTGCCGGCAATGAACAACATCGGCACACCGGACCGGTTCCGTAAAGAGTTAAGGTTGCCGCGGTCTTCGATCATCCTGCTATACCAAGGCTGGCTCGCTCCCGGCCGCAACCTGGAGTCGTTGATACGCGGCATGCATCGAATCAACAAGCGTTTTTTGCTTGTGTTGATGGGTTATGGCGACTACACCGACTCGCTGAAACAGCTTGCACAAGAACATACTGTGGGTGACCGAGTGTTATTTGTGCCCAGCAAAGGCTGGGACGAGTTACCGGCCTATACCGCATCGGCCGACATCGGTCTCATACCCTATCCCTACGGACGGGACATCAATACACACAATTGTTCACCGAACAAATTATACGAGTACATATCCGCAGAGCTACCGATTCTCGCTAACCGGCTGCCTTTCGTTCAAGAGGTTGTAGAACGGCATGGATTCGGTTACTGCGCAGACATGCAAAATGATTCCGCGTTCGCAACCGCGGTGAACGCTTTTCCCTTGCAGAACTTGGATGCGATTAAATCAAATATTCGCGAAAATAAGCATCTTTACGATTGGAATCACGAATCGCAACGCCTGTTGGAAATATATGGAAAATGCCTCGATCCACGGCCGCCAACCGGAGCGGTCCATTGAAGGGCATTATGTAGCACGTTCCCATGGTCGCGCCATGCCTCGCAGCTTGACCCATTGGTTGTGTTTTCTGCTGTGGTTGCATAACGGGCAAACTTGGTCAGCGGAGATCATTGCACCGTTACCCGCAACAGCCCGTCCATTTATCGTCAACTTTTCCTTACCGGCCGAATTTACCGCCGAACAAGCGCTACCGGAACTGCATGTCAGGTCCGTCGTCCTGAGCGTGAATGCTCATGTGCTATGGAGATCGGACGTACACTCGCCCCGCGAATTTCCGGTCAATCGCCTAAATGGCTGGGGCAACGTGCATCGCGCACAACAGCACTCATACCGCAGCGCATTCGTGCGATTTCCCACGGATCGGCATGCCGCAATTATCGCTAGTAGTGCGGTTCGATTGTTAGCTGTCGATAACGCCGAAATAACCGTGATCTACAGATTCCTCAGGGGGGCGCCGGTATCGTTTAATATTTTCAACGGCACGCGCTATGTGCAACACGCGCGCCTCGAGCCCCATCGACAGGATAATCGTTTTCGGGAGCTCAAGATAAGTCTCGATACCGAGGCTTTGTTTCCCAATGGGTTCAACCCAAGACTTGTCTATTTGAACAAACACTATCGGGACGGCCCGTCGAGAAAACGCGCACCGGTTACCGTAAAGGGTCATACATGGTCAGGAGAAGTCCCACCCTACTTGTCCCATGCGCCCTGGCTTGACCAATCGGGTAGCCGGCGCCACATCGACCATTTACCGCGCGAGTTTCATGAGGCGCTGTTCTTCAATAGTCAAGCAACGTTTGAGGCGTTTACATCGAAATACAAGGATGTCTACGCTACCTGGCTCGGCGACATCAAACGACTGCGATATCCCCGCAAACGGGCATGGGAGTTCGTCCGTGACAGACTGAACAAGAATTTCCACAGAAACGTCGAATTTATACGTAGCACCTATGCCGGACTGACACCGAAGCAGTACAAGGTATTGGACGTCATGAATCTGGTGCACGGCTATTTCCGCTTCGGAACATTCAACACCCGGCTGGGAAAACAGACTGCTGTTCAGGTCAACGATCTCGGCGATTCTTCGGAGATCGCGAACCTGGTGTCAACATTGCTGACGCTCTGGGAAATTCCCCATCGAATTATCGGATATGCTTGGCGCTTCGAATCACATGCCTGGAAATCAACACTGGCACTCGGAGACTTTTTTGCAGGCCATCAACTGGTGCAAGCGGCAGGTTTGATCGTGGACGGTGAAACCAATATGGCCTTTCACGTGGGCGATAACTACCAACTTACCGGCATCGCCCCGGAGAGACGTTTGAGCGAGCTTATTGCAGAGCATCGCATATACGGATTCTATAACTGGTTCCTAAAACCGGAAGTGCGTGCGGAGCAATTGAAAAGAGGTGTCGACGGCGGCATTATCGCATTTTTCTACTATTACTATTTATATGGAACAGATCAGGCCGACAGCCACCAGATGTCGTACCTGCCCCCGGTTCGTTCGCAGATTATCCCAAGGCATATCAGTCCATCGGAACAAATTCACTGGAACCGGAAGGAAATCACCCGTAGCATCGCAATCGATTGCCGGCCTGAAGATGAACGCTACATTGACCATTGGATATCCATTCTCGACCGTGGCTGGAACGTCTATGGCTACAGGGGGAACACTCTGCCTGTTGCGACTGATGTATTTAACATTGGCATATTTTTATCCAGCCTTGCAGATTTTTTTACGTATGAGGGGCTCTGCACACACAGCCAAGCAGAGCCTAGGGACCTGATCGAGCGCATTCTTGTTCTCAGTGAAAAACTATTATCAGCCCCTGACGTGTTTGCGGGAGAGCCATATGGCTGGGTAAAGGGCGCCGAATTTGATGCGTTTCAGGACGGATCGGTCAACCATAAGCGGACTAAGTATGTATTTCAGACATCCTCCGCACTTGCCGCGATCTACAATGCTCTGCTGGCGCTACGCGCGGACACAACACTATCGCGAGCCCAAAAGGAGCGTGCCAATATTATAAAGGCCAAAGCGCACAAGATTCTGAACACGTGGGAGCGGCATTACGTCAAGAGCGCTCCCGGCAAAGGACACTATTGGTACAGCGAGCACCCACACGACAATAAAGTGGTGATCAACACAACGACTGCAATGAGTTATGTGTGGCTGCAACGGTTCCTGCTCGACGGCAATAAGGAATTTCTGCACCGGTCTCTTGAGTTATACAATGAATTTCTCGGTCATATCGACGAAGATCCGCTTGCTCGCAATGGATTGATTTGGCCCTACGGAGTCACCAGCCAAGTCGTACAAGATTCCGGGCATGCTGCGGTCGACTTTCGCCTGATCGGCGCACTGAAACGGATCGGATTGGCGGCGGAACTGAGTACCGACGAAATCGAAACGACGACGGATCACCTGACGCGGCACAGTGCCTTGGATCGGTTGCGATATTTGGGGGGAATTGAGGGTCCCGCCCACCGCCACGCCTTTTACGGAATCATGGCGTCGATCGGTGAATTTCTCGGCTGGTCACCGTCTCCGCTCTTGGAGAAACGGCTTCAAGGTCAGATCGACAAAGTGCTCGAACGACTACCGCGCGATATGTCAATAGGGAACCGGTTGCGATTGGCCAAGGTGATCGGTACTTACCTCAAAAGACATGCCACGCTCTAAGGTCTTCATGTGTTGACGTATTGCAGCTTGAATTCGGCAAAGTGCGCGCGTAAATCCGAAAGTAAAACCAGCGTCACGCCATGACGCAGCCTTGGCTTGGATGTTGCTTTTTTTAGATAATGACCGGCCAAATTTGAACGGAACAGAAGAAAGTGTGTGGAATAGCGGGAATTTTTGGACCACCCGGAGGAACTGGCGAGCACGATGCATCGATGCATAGAATGCTCACCGTAATGAGCCACCGAGGCCCGGATGATTCCGGGATCTATGTTCGGCGCGGTACACCGTCGTTGATTCTTGGCCACCGCCGCCTGTCTATTTTCGATCCGGATCATGGACATCAACCCATGACCACCCCTGACGGCAAACTTACAGTGGTGTTCAATGGCGCTATTTATAACTACTTGGAATTGCGCCGGGAGTTGGTCGCACGTGGCCATACGTTGAAAACCCATTGCGATACGGAGATTATCTTATACGCCTACGCTGAGTGGGGACACGGTTGCACGACACGGTTTCGCGGCATGTTCGCGTTCGCGCTTTGGGATCAGGAGCGTAACAGACTCTTTTGCGCCAGAGACCGGATTGGCGTCAAGCCGTTTTACTTTTCCGTGACTGATGAACGCCTCGTTTTTGCCTCCGAGATAAAGGCGATAATCACCAGCGGACTCCATGATGCACAGGTCGATGTTAATGCGTTGCAGGACTATGTGACTTTCCATTTCTGCCTTGGAGATAAGACCCTGTTTCGAGGAATTCATAAACTGAAACCGGGATTCTATCTCGTTGCAGAAATCGAACGAGGACGATTACTCCTGAATACAAGCCGGTATTGGGACGTCTCCTACACCGTCGATGACGAGCACGATGAGCGCTTTTTTAGAGACAAGTTGGCGTCTCAGCTCGAGGAGTCGGTTACGTTGCACCTTCGCTCCGATGTGCCGCTTGGGGCACAGTTGTCCGGCGGTATTGATTCGAGCGCTATCGTGTGCCTGGCTGCACCGATGTTCAAAGATTCAGCGTTCAAGAGTTTTACCGGCGCATTTCGCGGCGAACAGTATGACGAGACACGCCACGCCAAAACCGTGTCCGAATTCACGCAGACCGAGAACTACCAGATCTACATTCCGGAATCAGGGTTCAGTGACGTAATCACGGATTTGATTTACTACATGGATGAGCCGGCAGCCGGGCCCGGTTTGATGCCGCAATACTATGTTTCAAAGATGGCGGCCGAACACGTTAAGGTCGTGCTGGGCGGACAAGGAGGAGACGAGGTATTTATCGGCTACGCCCGTTACCTTGTCGCCTATTTGGAGCATTGCCTGAAGGCAGCCATCTTTGACAATAGAGACGATGTTCACGGAACGGCCTCGTTGGCATCTCTGGCACCCAACCTGACTGCGCTCCAATCCTACATTCCCATGCTAAAGAATTATTTTAGCGCTGGCGTATTTGGAGAGGCGTGCGAACGTTATTTTCGTCTCATCCAACGCGGCGATGGCGTCAATAGCGTGTACACAGACGATGTCACGGCAACCCCGTATTCCAGTTACGAAGCATACCAGGAGATATTCAACCGCTCTGATCTCGGTTCAATCGTAAACCGGATGCAATATTTCGATCTCAAGGAATCGCTGCCAGCTTTGTTACATGTTGAGGATCGGACCAGTATGGCGGCGTCCATTGAATCCCGCGTACCGCTTCTAGACCACCATTTGGTGGAATTCACGGCGGCGGTGCCCACAAGCATAAAATTCGCGAACGGGCGCTTGCGCCATCTATTGCGCAAGACGCTGAGAAATCGCGTGCCGTCGAGCATTCTAGATCGTAAGGACAAGATGGGCTTTCCCGTTCCATTGCAGCGTTGGTACCGATCCAGCGGGCGTGATTTTGTGCGCGACACGCTTTTTTCCGATCGCGCTCGACAACGGGGGATATACAACCACGACAAAATCCAACATATGTTGCGCCGCGAGCAGGTATTTGGTCGTGAAATTTGGGGAGTTCTCTGTCTGGAACTTTGGCACCAGCTATTCATTGACGGCGACGTGAACAACCGCATTGGTCACTAGTACGGGACAGATCGTGATGTTCACCACGGACCGGCAAATCGATCGCCGCATTCTATTGCAGGCGGATACTTTAGAATCCGCTGGATGGCGGGTCGTGATCATTGCCATGCCGGTCAATACCCCGGAATCGGACGAGGACCCACGGGTCGTTCGCATCGCCGTATCCGGCAGCGTCGGCAAGAATCGACATTCCCTGGCCGCCCTCGCGTACCGCCGACTACGGCATTGGATTCCAATGAACAGCGTGGCAATGCGCCGATTACGCGCATTGCTCTGGTTCCTGGTCGTGAATCCGGAGACATTTTTTCTCGAGCTGTTCCGTGAGCCGGCAGCACGTTATCCGGCCGATATTGCGGTGGCACATAGCCTGTCGACCCTACCGGTGGCAGCCGCCGCCGCACGGCGCAGCGGCGGATCGCTCGTGTTCGATAGTCATGAATTGCACGTGGAACAGAAGCTCACGCGCCGTGAAAAACGCATATGGACTGCGATCGAGAGTCGTTACATACATCGGTGCGATGCGGTCATTACGGTAAATCCATCGATTGCTGCTGAACTGGAGCGCCGCTATCAACTCGACAAAGTGCATGTCGTACACAATGCGGAACGCGTGAGCGAGGATGCGCCGGCACGGGGACGGCTATTTCATCAACACTTTGATCTGCCGGCGAGCGCAAAAATCCTGTTGTACCAGGGAGGATTGTCGTCGGATCGAAACCTACAGGTGCTGGCAAAGGCCATAGGCCTGGTGCGCACATCTGATTTACATTTGGTGCTGCTCGGTGACGGCGTTTTGGCTGCGCGGTTACAGAGAATTGCTGTGTTTCACGGTCTTCAGGACCGCATTCACCTGCATCCGCGTGTGCCCCAGAACAGTTTGCTGGCATATACGGCCAGTGGGGATGCGGGCGTCATTCCGTATCAACCTAACTGCGAAAACAATCGCTTGTGTACGCCGAACAAGTTGTTTGAGTTCGTCGCGGCGGGGGTACCCATGGTGGCGACGGATCTGCCGGAGCTGCGCAGACTAATTGTAACGAATGAACTAGGTCTTGTTGGGGACACCAAGTCCCCGCGATCTCTAGCTGCGTTGATTGACCGCATGCTGGGAGATCCAAACCACCTGCAACATTTTCGGCGCGGTGTCATGTCAGCACGCAGCCAGTTGAGTTGGCAGACAGAAAGCAAGGCGCTACTCGGCGTGTATCGGCAATTCGTTCCTCTTCCTGTGAACCGCGAGACCCCGCATGTCAGCCCATAATCTACCGAAGGTTTCGGTCTTGATTCCGATGTGGAACGAAGCGAAATATATCGAAGCATGTCTGGAATCTGTGCTGCATGGCGAGTATCCCCTCGAAAATCTGCAGATTGTAGTGATCGACGGCATGAGTAACGATGGTTCGCGCCAGATAGCGGAACGTTACGCGCGTCGATTTTCACAAATAGGCATCATCGATAACCGTAAGGGCGTCACCCCGGTAGCGATGAACCTCGGCATACAAGCGAGTTCCGGCGACATTGTTGTGTGGCTTAGCGCCCACGCGGTTTACAACGCCGGCTACATACGGCGCTCGGTGGAGCTTCTACGCAGCAGTGGCGCCGCTTGTGTTGGCGGCGTCCTGGAAGCCGCCGGCGACGGTTATGTCGGAGGTGCAATTGCGGTGGCCGCATGCACACCTTTCGCCGTCGGCGATGCGCGCTATCGTTATGCGGAACAACCCTGCTGGGTCGATACCGTTTTCGGCGGTGCCTGGCGGAAAACTACCCTCCAAGAACTGGGCGGATTTGACGAAAAATGCACCATCAATTCCGACTACGAATTCAATTATCGGTTGCGCCAAAGGGGTGGCCACATCCTGTTGTCACCTCAGCTGCGCTGCCAATACTTCGTGCGCGGTACCTTATTCGCGTTACATATCCAATACCTGCGCTACGGGCAGTGGAAGGTCCGTACCCTGATGCTTCACCCGGAGGCATTACGGTGGCGTCAGCTTGTACCGCCGGTTTTTATATTCTCCCTGCTGGGTTCTGTTTGTGTCTTGCCCCTTTCGCCGGTTGCCGGCGCCATCATGCCGGCCATTTATATGCTTGCGGCAACGATCGCATCGCTGCGTGCCGGCGCTCTACGCGGCTGGCGATACTTGCCGCTACTTCCTGTGATATTTGCACTGATTCATCTCAGTTGGGGGGCGGGATTTATGCTCGGTGTCATACGCTTCGGAGTTCCGAAGTTCTCCTGGCATGCGATCAGAAGCGCATTCGGTTCGGTCGACAAAACGCTCTAGAAAAAGCTTATCTGTCGACCTCACCGGGATCTGTGGACGTGCTGACCCGCGTCCGATCTGCGTGGATGACGGGCGGCGGTGCTCAGTTCAACACTTCCGCTTCGAGATCTTCACCGCCCAGTATAAGCAAACCGTGTCCGCGTTTGCGGATAAAACCTCGGCGCTGGATCTCGCTCATCGCGCGCGCGACGGTTTCCCTCGATGCGCCGACCAGGCCCGCGAGTTCAACCTGCGAGGGGCGCTCCGCGATGAGAACCCCCCCGGGGACCCGCTTGCCTTCTTTGCGCGCCAAGTCCAGCAATCTGCGGGCAACGCGGCCATACACATCAAGCAGCGCAAGGGATCCAATTTGTTCATCAGCATCCCTCAGGCGGCAGCTCAGCTCAGACACCAGCATCATAAAGGCAGATGAATGACCTTCCAACCATTTGATGAAGTCGTCGCGCTCCAGTGTCAGCAAAGACACGCCTTCCTGCGCGATGACTGTAGCGCTTCGCGGCTTACCGTCCAACAGGCTCATCTCGCCGAAGAAGTCACCATCTTTCATCAACGAAAAGATCACCTCGCGTCCATCAGCGCTGTATAAAACCACCTTGACTTTCCCTGTCACCACCACGAAAAACTTGGTGCCTGGGTCATCCACGGAGATGATCGTACTGCCTTTTTCGTATTCGACTCTCTGGAGATGGTCCGCTAGATCCACGAGGTCCGCTTCCGTCAGCGAGGAAAAGATGGGGATCCGACGAAGGGTGTCAGTCAGTTGCACAAGTTCACCTTGCGCCCAATTGTTGGGACCTGTCAAGCGACATCATGCCATAGCTGGACAATCCGTCAAAGGGACCGCTTCGTGCGCACGATCGCAACATCACGTGTAAGTGCGCAGGTGGCTGCTCCTCCTGACACACAATCGTGCTTAATTCCAATGCGCTTTTCCAAGCGGTTCCGCTTTTCTGCAAGCCCGGCTGAACTAGCCGCGACTCCCGTTTGCCGCACCGCGACGTCATGCCGCGTACCCGTCGGAGCACACGTGTCTAGAGTCCGGCATCCGGCAATTTCGGGTTTCGTGGAAAGCTGAATATCACAGAAAGTTACAATTGCGGGGCCGCCTGAACAGGTAAGATATGACAGGATATCGGTATACGAAAATGCAAACATGCTGGCGTCCCGGGCACGCAGGAAGCGATCCCGGCGGTTGGCGATCCGAAAACAGGAATGATCTGCGTCGCGCGTCATTTACGGGGTCTGTGGTAAGCGAAGATATTGAACGTTGAACGGCACAAAATGCGTAAACTCTTAATCTTGGTACATGGTCCCGTTGACATCCGGCTCACACAGTCGATTGTCGCAGCCCGTTGGGATGTGCACATCGCGAACTCTTTCGAAAAGGCACGCGTCACACTGGAGCGCTATCAGTTTCATGTGGGTCTGGCAATTCTAGACAACTGCAGTGGTGGGTGCATTCCACCGTGGATCGAAGACATCATCACAACTGAAAAATGCATTAAGTGGGTGCAGGTGCTTCACCGCGATTGCCTCAACTCGCCGCGCGTCGCCGGGCTCATAATCAAGCGGTGCTACGACTACCATAGCCTGCCGATCGATTCGCCACGGTTGATAACAACCTTGGGCCGTGCCAATGGGATGGCGGAATTGGCCGCGCAACTCGGCGATCCCCCGCCGGGCACGGTCACCAACAAGCAGCGAGCACGCCGCTGCTGTTGAGGCACTGCATTTTGCCCGCGCGCACCGGCTTCCAACCAGGTAGCGCGCAATCTTAGGTCGCTTGGCACAAATAGCGGCGGGCTGCCTTGGTGCAATATACGGGCTGACAAGTTTTGATCATTCAAGTTTTGCGTAATCTTCTCTATTACGAGCGAGCGGGAGGGGGCAGACCCCAAGAAATCCGGTCAGCTTCGAACTATAGTTTACGACTTCTTTGGCTTTTTGGGTTTTTTGGGTTTTTGGGCTTGAAGGGCGGCCCTTCAGGTTCCTCAAGCGCCTCGAATACGTCGGATCTATCGTCATCCAATCTGGATTGATCGTCCTCATTGGATTTGTCGTCTTTGGCAATCATAAGGCTATCCACATCATTGCCTGACGTGTGCGAGTTGCCGCGACCATCCCGGGCGGCAATAACTTCACTCGAGAATAGCTTAGCGGCAAAAACCAAACCGCCGGCAACATCTGGATTCGTAACTGTCGCTGACTCCGCCGCCGACGCTTCATCGCGCACATTGGCGCCTGCCCCGCGATCGGCCTGCGCCGGGCTACCAAAGAACCACGCCGCACGCGATCGCGGCCATCAACTGACCGTGCTTGCTCATGATGTTTATCCCCCTGAAATGCGTTTGCCCAAAATCGTATAGTGAACCCGGCAGTCGGTCGGACTTAGGAGTAATCTACTGCGGCGGCGGGACAATCGACCCACTTCGACGATTCTTCAGTTTAGATAGCTATGAATCCCAATCCGCTCATTCATTCACTGCTAGCGCCTTCTACTTCGCCGCACATCAACCAAAGGGCGACCCCCACACAGCCACCGCTGCCACAATGATGCTAACAAAAAGCCAGACGAATCCTCCGTGACTCTGATCACAATCCGAAAAGTTGAATAAATGTACATCTCCTTGTGTTGTTTTGTTTACATCGTCAAGGCCCACCGCAAATTATGGCTTTGCATTGTCAACTACTTGATATCTGGTTTGCTAACCGCAAGGCCGTTTTGCAGCGCTGTTCACTACGAGCGTGAATAATTTCAACCGTTATACGGCAGCGATCCCGCAAGGCACACAAGGTCGATCCGGTGAAGCACCGATCTCTACCGTTCCCGAGAGGATTTCTATTTGTTTGCGTCCATGCTCCCAGGCGTCCAGGTTTTCCGAACGACGCATCTTGCCGTAACGGATTAGGCGCCCTCGCAATACTCACTCACGATCTCAACTACTTGCACCTGATACGACTGGTACCATTTTGACTTTCCTCGTTCCTGGGCTGCTTGATGCTCCGTGTTTTGCTTCCATAGCCCAATTTGTTCGAGCGTGTTCCAGTATGATATTGCAAGTTCCAGATGTCCCTCACGGACTGACGTAAACTCCAGGCAACCATACCCTTCTATTGCCAGCTGGTCGCCTCCACTGTGACCCAGGAGGAGATCGTGCATCCACCGCTGCCGTTGCTGCCCGGCCTGCATCTCATCGACAACTATAAAGATGCGCTGTTTTCCGGGGTCAATGTGCCGGTGATGCGCATGCTGTTCAACAGCCTGGTGATGGTTTCGTGGTAGGCAATGGCCGCACCAAGCAGACACCGGACAACATGAAAGACAATGTCGCGATAAGACCGCCGGGCAACCCACGGATCACCGAAGGTGAGCAGCTGGCATTACGCATTGCCGAGCGGGGGCTGCATTTGTTTGATGCGGCAACCGGGAAACGAATAGGGGATGTGTGAGTTGGAGTCCGTGGACAGTATCCCGGCAGCGGATTCCATTGATCTGGATCAACGCGAAATAGGCACGTACTGAAAGACAATGGATCAAGCGATTGATCCAAAAAATCGCTCTCCAAGGCCATGGGGCACCTTTAGCTGCAGTGTTGACTTCGCACGTATACTGCACCATGGCGGCAAAGAGCAAAGGCCATGTTGTTGAGAATAAGAAATCCGATCAATGTCCAGCGTGACGCCTGGCGCCGGTGTAATTGGCAGTCCAGTGTTGGTGCGGTCTCGGGCGCCTGCACTTGCGCATCGCTCGATGGCAATGCAGGAGCCGGAATCGCCGCCAACGACCCCAGTTTTCCATCGGACGAGTGCGGCCCCCCGCCGCCCGACCCGTGCATCAACGACCGGTATCCTCGGTGCAACATCCGAGTTAGATGAAGATCAACACGATTATCGTGATCGCTCTAATCAGCCATTCGCTGATCGCTGAATGCGGCGATCTTCGGCCGCTGAAGACGTTGGCCGAAAGTGGCGACGCTCGGGCGCAATTCGCGTTGGCGTTTATGTACGACACGGGCGAGGACGTCGCGCAGGATTATGCCGAAGCGGCGAAGTGGTACCGCAGCGCCGCTAGTCAGGGTATTGCCTTCGCCCAATACCGGCTCGGCCGGTTATACGAGTTGGGTAGGGGCATGCCTCAGGATCGCACACAGTCAGCCGAGTGGTATCGCCGTGCGGCCGAACAGGACGTTGCCAAGGCGCAATACAAACTTGGCGAGTATTACGCGAATGGATTCGGGCTCGAACAGGACCATAAGGTATCTGCCAACTGGTTTCGCAAGGCAGCGGAGCGCGGCTACGCCGATGCACAGTACCGGCTAGGTATGAGCTATGCGCATGGCCAGGCAGGCGTCCCTCAGGATCATATCCGGGCACATATGTGGTTGAGCCTCGCGGCAGACCAGCGACTCGCGGAGGGGACACAAGCGCGGGAACTGATTGAACAGGAAATGACCTCGATGCAACTTGCCGAGTCGCGGCGTTTGCAGACCGAGTGGATAAAGAACAAAGGCCGCTAATGTACACCGGCGATCAGTTTGTTCGGTACTTTGCCGGCAACATGGGAATAATCCGTTATCGGAGGACAGACCCGACAAGCATCGGCATCAGCGCATAGATTAATATGAATACAAGACGAATGATGCGGGCCCTGGTGATTTGCGTCACGCTTGGTATGACTACGCTCACCGATGCGGGGCTTGAAAGCGTCGACGATCAAACAGGCGCCAAGAACTTAACGCCGGATCTCAACAGGGGCAGAGAGTTGTACGAGCTTTGCGCAGTATGCCACGCCGCAGAGGGTTGGGGCGAAGCCGACGGCAGTTTGCCGGTGATCGCCGGCCAGCATCGAAACGTATTGATCAAACAACTCGCGGACATCCGCGCACGCAATCGCGACAACCCGACCATGTATCCGTTCGCAATACCCAGCGCGCTGGGCGGCGCGCAGGCAATTGCCGATGTCACCGCTTACATCGCCAAGCTGCCGATGAACCCGACACCGGGGGTCGGGACCGGCGATGATTTGGAACACGGGCAGAAGATATATAAAGAAAACTGCGTCGAGTGCCACGGTTTACAAGGCGAAGGTGACCGCGACAAGTACTATCCCCGCATTCATGGACAACACTACCATTATTTGCTCCGTCAGTTCAGATGGATCCGTGACGGTAAGCGCCGTAACGCCAACCAGGTCAAGATCGGGCAGCTCGAACGATTCACCAACCGCGACCTCAAGGCGGTCATGGATTACGTGTCACGGTTGCGCCCACCGGAAAAGCTGCTTGCCAAGCCGGGTTGGACAAACCCGGATTTCGACTGAAGACAATCGGGGTATTCCGGTTGTTCTGCTAGGCCATGGCGGCACATTGTCTAGCGCGACGAACGCACCGTATCTAGAAATAGATTATCCTCCCGATCCGTCTCGAAACCGGCAATCTGGGCGGCGACCGCCGGCATGGAGGTGGGATAGCGCGTGTTGCAACTAACCCGGATATTGCACCAAGGCAGTAAAATATGGAGCTATGACGTTGATTGAAATAGTAATTCTGTCGACTGTAGTGATAACACTTTGGCGCTGCAACCGTCGTAGCACCCGCCGTGATGCAAGCGGATTTGCGCACGCGCGCAGACAGATTGCACGCTACCCGATACAGACGATAGTCGATGACCTTGTGGGCGTTCGGCAAATGCCAGGACCCAAGAAATGAAGACGACGATTACTGCAATAATCTGCCTATTAAGCCTGGTAACCACCGCGCTTGCCGCGCAGGCACCATCGGCTAAACGACTCTCCGGCGAGCGATCACATCCCAAGATCGGGCTCGTCTTGAGTGGCGGCGGTGCCCGCGGCGCAGCGCATATCGGTATTCTCAAGGAACTCGAACGGCTCCGGGTACCCGTCGACTACATTGCGGGCACCAGCATGGGCGCCATCATCGGCGGTTTGTACGCGTCGGGAATGTCCACGGACGAGATCGAGAAGGCATTGGTCGAGATCGATTGGGACGACATCTTCAGCGATCGGGCCCCACGCGAGAAGTTGTCCACCAACCGTAAATTTGACGACGCGTTCTTTCTCATCAATAAAAACGTCGGTTTCAAAGACGGTAAATTGCAGCTGGGAAGGGGGCTCATCCAAGGTCGCAAGATGTACCTAAAACTCAAGGACCTGACGTTGCCGGTATCCGGCGTCACCGATTTCGATCAATTGAGCATCCCATTTCGTGCGGTGGCCAGCGACATCGCCACCGGTGAGCCCGCGGTACTCGCTTCGGGTGATCTCGCGGCGGCGATTCGCGCCAGTATGTCGATCCCCGGTTTCTTTGCGCCGATGGAGATTGACGGGCGCTTGCTGGTAGACGGCGGCGTGACGAATAATCTACCGGTCGATGTAGTTCGGCAGATGGGCGCCGACGTGTCCATCGTGGTGGATATCAGTACGCCGTTGGCCCCCAAAGAGGCACTCGCAAGCGTATTTTCCATCGTGCTGCAACTCACTGGAATCATGACCCGCGGTAACACCGAGGCGCAACTGGCCACACTGTCCGATAACGATGTCCTGCTCGTGCCCGATCTCGGGTCTATCACCACCGGCGATTTCACCAAGGCGGCAGAGGGCGTAGAGATGGGAGTCACAGCGGCACGCGTCAACCAAGCGGCGCTGCAACGGCTGGCTGTGAGCGAAACGGCGTTTGCACATCACATGGCGGCGCGTGAAACGCGTGAACGCGGGTTGCCAATCATCGACTTCGTACGCCTCAATAATGATTCCAGCGTCGCCGATGAGGTCATTCGCTCCCTATTGCGGGTGGAGATCGGTGAGCCCCTGGATACACCACAGCTCGAGGAGGATCTGGCCGCGATTTACGGACTGGACGTGTTCGATAACGTGAGTTACAGCGCGGTCAAAGATGACGGCCGCACCGGCGTTGTAATATCCGTGCAAGAAAGACCGTGGGGGCCCAACTACCTGCAATTTGGTCTGCAATTTTCCAGCGATGCTGCCGACCAGAACCGCCTCGCGCTGCGTTTCGGCGTGCTGCGCGTGCCCATCAATCGCCTCAACGGCGAGTTGCAGTTCATCGCCGAATTGGGCGATGAACCCACGTTCGTGGCCGACCTCTACCAACCCGTGGGCGTGGGGTCCCCGTACTTCGTCCGGCCACGCCTGTTCTTCACCCGGCGCCTGTTCAACACCTTTGAGGAGGGCCAGATCATCGCCCAGAATCGGGTTCGCGATGCCGGTGGCAGCCTGGCGGTGGGCCGGGATTTCGGCACCTGGGGACAGTTCGAGGCCGGTGTCTCCAGATCCGCCGGGGACGTGGACCTACGCATCGGCGTCGAGACTGTTCCACAAGGAGACGTCGACAGCGGTGAATGGTTTGCGCGCCTGCGTTTTGACACCCTCGATAACGCCAACTTTCCTCGCTCCGGTGTGCTGGGAACACTGGGCATACGTCGCTCGTCCACCTCGCTGGGTGCGGATACGGACTTCGACCAGGCGACGCTGGATATGTACGGCACCGGATCATGGGGGAAAAATACCTTGCTGTGGGGAGCCCGGTATTTTACGACCTACAACGGCGAGGCGCCCATTCAAAGCCGGTTTCGTCTCGGTGGGCTGTTCGACCTGCCGGGTTTCGTCGACGACTCACTCAACGGCGAGAATGTCGTCCTGTTGCGCGCCGGGTATATGCGGGCCTTCGGCCGCGTGGCGTCAATCCCGGCATATTGGGGCGGGACCCTGCAGCAGGGCAACGTGTTCGAAAACAAAGATGACATCGAGTTCGACGCAACGCTGACCGCGGCCAGTGTCTTTTTTGGTTTGGATACCATTTTAGGTCCCTTCTACGCCGGATACGGTGTGGCGGAGGGAGGCCAAGACAGTGTCTATCTATTGTTGGGCACCCAGTTCCGCTAACCCGATGTTGCCCCCGGAATGCTTGCGCACTGCACGGGTTAGCCACGGGGAAACACGCTGAACCGCCCGATGCCGGGAAGGCGTAACGCGAGGTCCTTGAGGTCGATACCGGCGGACAGGCCGAGGATGTTGAACTCGATGCCCTCCTCCCAACCGAGGCCGATACCCAATAAACCATGCAGTGAAACCTGCCACCCCGTACCGCTGGGCATGCGGCCAATAAGCTGACCGTCAATCAAGTAATCCTTGCCGATCGCGGTGGGCGGCAGGTCTAGCCCCAATTCGGGAACCTGCCGCGCGACAAATGCGGTGAAGGTGTTGCTATTGGGCCCCGGCCACACGCGGTATTGGCGCACATAGGGGTAAGCCGCCACCGCCGCCTCGATGCGGCCGATAAGCGCCTCCGCGGCGGGTCCGCGGCGCTCCAATAATATCTCGGGTTCGGCGTTGAACCACAGCAGATCGGGCGGCCCGCCGCGGCTCACGGTCACCACTGAACGACCGCGGTACAAATTCCATCCAATCGCTTGATACACCGTGTACTGCGCGGCGGCACGGCGCTTGGTGGCGATCCAGGTATGAATGCCAAATGCACCCCGCCAACTATAGGCACGCGCCCCGTACACCTGGATCAGCGCCGCGGGCTCATCGCGGGGATTCGGGGCCTGATCACTGCTGGCGCGGCTGGCTGCGCTCCAGTGCGTCTCGAGATCCAAATCGCCAAAGGCGAGCACTCCCAACGGGCCAAGCAGCAGTATCACAACCAGCGCCACAGCACGCAGCGGCCATCTGAGCCATGCTAAAACACTACGATCTTTGTGCATCGAATCCGCATCCGCTCACGCCACTCCGCCAAATTAGCACAACCCTCTCCACATCAGTTCGTCCGCCGCACCTGCCGGCACGATTACGTCCCCCATTTATACGCGATCAGCGGATCGCCACGCCATGGACGGCGGCGACACGGATCACCCTCATATCAACCGCACCATATGACCCCGACAATCAGTAGCGCTATGTTGCAGTGAGACTGCTTCGCCAACGATGCGCAAACGCGCGAGGGTAGTTGTCAGCCGCCTGACACGCAATGCCACCGAGCTATTTCCTATTTCCGACGAATACCCTCGATACCGAGTTCCAGCTCCATGTCTTCGCTTTGGGGACCCAGTTGGTATGTCATGCCGAAATCTTTGCGCACCAGTTTCACAGTACCGACAAAACCAGCACGATAACCGCCCCAGGGATCCTTACCTTCACCCAGCTTCCTCACTTTGATCTCGACCGGCTTGCTAACACCGTTCAGTGTCAATGTCCCATGCAGTACGCCTTCGTCAACTGATCCAATGAACTTGATGCTTTCAAACGTGGCCTTGGGAAATTTCCTTACATGCAGAAAATCCTCGTTGCGTAGATGCTTGTCGCGATCAGCATGGTTGGTGTCCACACTCGCGGTATCGATCTCGACCGAGATCTTGTTGTCTTCGGGTGCATTGGGGTCATGGCTGAACGACCCACTGATGGTGTTGAAGCGGCCATACAACCAACTATAACCGAGATGCTGAATACGGAACTCGACGAAGGAGTGGGAGGGATCGATCTTGTAATCCGCTGCCTGCACCGGTTGTGTTGCCGCAGTGAGAAGCGCTCCGCTGATCACAAGTGATTTCGTGTTTATCAACACTCAAGTCTCCATTGACAAAAATAGAAGTTCACGAATTGACCAAAAACTAGACTAAAAGTTCAGCATCGGCGCCGCCGATACCATCCGAGCTGCTCTAGCGCCAAGGCGCCACGCGCTGACATGCTGCACTACTGAGACACGCGCTCATCAGCCGGCAAAGTCTGCGCTATCGTGTTAATGGAAGGAATTATAAATGCGTTGCGGCGTTAATATATTGGCTCTGCCGGGCGCGCCGTCAACAGGCATCTCCAGGCCTCAGTTTGAGATGCTAAATTCGCCAGCTGTTCGCCGGTGCGTTTTACCGCGGAATCGGCCCACCGCGGCGGCGTCATAACGTCGCATCAACGCGTTGGTGTGGACTTTGACATGTAGCTTTCGATCAATTGCAGACTGTCGGCCCTTGCAAGATACGGATCTTCACCGGTGTAGATCCCAATCCCCGGATATTCGGAGTAATACGTCCAGTAGCTCCAGTGCAGGCCCGCGCTTTCCATAATGTCCAGAATATCCTTCAGGTAATTGTTGGCGCTGTCGCTGGTCGGGTTCGCATGGGCAGTGAACTCGCCCACATAGACCGGCGCCCGGTGGCGGGACTTGAAGCGCAAGGCATAGTCGATTCTTTTCCGCAGCGTTGACCGATTGATGGTTGCCAGCGTCTTACGCTTGTGCCAGGAAAGCACGAGACGATTATCCCCGCGCGCGCGATCCGTCTTGACCCACGCAGAGAGTGTATACGCGCCGCTTCCCACTTCAATAGGGCTGCTGAGCATGGAGCCCCGCCCGGTACATTGCGAAAACACCACTGCACGGCGTCCGACTCTTGCATCGGTATCGGCGACCCGCCCGCAAGCGCCACGACTCTCCCAGCTGATCCCTGGATAATCGATCTCGAACGAATTGTTTGCCACCAACGGTGCGGGCAGGTCAACGGCATGTCCGTCGGCCTCGAGTACCACATCATCGAACCAAACGGCGCCATGGGGCTCGTCCGATGACAGGATGACCCGCAATATTTCGGCGTCATCAGGTGGCATCGCTTCAAGCGTCAAACGCCGCCAGTCGCCGCTTCCCGCCAAACGTTCTGATCCCGCAACCGCAATGACTTCCCCGCTGGTCACCATCCGCCCGGGATAGCGGGTGATTGGACGTTCCCGGGTCGTGGTATAGAACGTGAACCGGGGCGGGTAGAAAAAATGAATACTGTAGAGGACATTGTCATCTTCTATGGGAAGCAGCCGCTTACCGCGAGTTGGCGACACCGCCTCTTGGACGATTAACATATGATTGCCATCGTGCATGCGAATCTCACCCGCGGCAGTGTTCATGACCTTTAAATATTGCGCGGCATCGGGCGCCGTCCCCTCATTAAGCAGGTCGTATGCGGCGATAATTTTCCGCTGCGCGTAGCGTGCGGCGATCACCTTCCACAACGCGTAGAAGCGCTCCTGGTATTGCGTCTCACGCCAAAATCGATACGACTTTTCCCGGTGAACAACGAAGTCGTGAGGGTTCTGTATGCCCGGAGCGAGGTGCATGTCCAGGATCAGATAGACTTTATACTTTTCACACCAAGCGACAATCGCATCGAGGAGCGCAAAGCCCGCCTCGTCGTACCGGAAGGGCGATGATTCCAATTGGCGGTAACTTAGGACCAACCGAATGCTGTTTGCGCCCGTGGCCGCGACACGTTGCAGATCGGTCTCTCCGAGCGTGTCCTTGAAATCCTTGAATGCGATGTTGAAGCCTTTCAAGACCAGAGCCGCTCCGGCGCCATCAAGCACCTTGTCGCCGCTAACTCTGACAAATCCGGGAACCCCGCCGCTCGTGCTTTCGGTAAACGACGCCAACAGAAAACCAGACGCCAAAGCGAGCGCCGGCAGCATGTGGGTGGTCGAACTACGTGACCATGACGCTAGTCCGTCTATGGCAACAAGGGTCCCGGAAGATGAACAAGGGATCGAGCAGCAGACACTTTCCAGGGCGACCGCGCACTGCGCGTTAAGGTGTGAGCGTACCCCGCACACACCAGCCGCCCACCTGCCCCGTCAATCCCGTTGACGGCCAGTCTGAATACGCAGCGAGCTGCCTTGCAAGCGCAGCCTATACCTGCCACCGAAGAGGCGCCCGTACCATACACACGGGAAACCTGTTTCGCCTCCGCGACCGGTGTCTTATGCCCGCTACGCGCGACGCTGGTGTCGCGACGGAGTCAAACACTGATGGTCTTCCGTGCGATAACCGGTCGCCTCAGCAAGACCAATCCGAACTACTGTTCGACTCGATCTTTTAGTCCCTTGCCCGCTTTAAAAAAAGGATATTTCTTCGCCGCGATGGTAATCGTTGCGCCGGTGGCTGGATTGCGCCCCTGGCGCGCAGCACGGCTCTTGGCGCCGAAGGTACCGAACCCGGCAATCTGCACCTTGCGGTCGGCATCAAGCTCGGTGGCGATCACGCCTGATCCCGGCTTGGTGTCGAAAATACAACTTACGACCTCTTGGGCCTTGGCCTGTGACAGGTCACATTTCTTGGCGAGTTTCTCGGCCATCTCATTCTTATTCATTGGTGCTCCTTAAAACGTTGTCGTTCGAGGGCTTGGAGGACACAGGAGGCGCCCTCTCGGTAATTTACCTGACGTGACGATTGTGTGCACGCGTCTAACGCCCGCTAGACGGCTGTATAAACCATGAGCCCCGTCGGTGGCAAGCAATAAAGCCATTCCAGCATGAGATTACGTCCCATTCCCCTGTAAATTGATGGGTTTCAAGGGAAGGTTTCGCCGCCGTTGCACCGCGGCAGTGCGGTTAACCCCTGTACCTTACGCGGTAGTATAAATCGACGACTGCGGCATGGAGTAACTGATGCCGAGAACTGCAAGCGGGACACGGCCCGGCATACACTCCGTGCGGGACACCCGGATAGACGAGACGTGGCATAATTCGAACGACGAGAACAACAACCCTGGGGCCTGAATTCGCTATTGCGTGCAACCAACAAATCGAATAGCCGATCCGGTCGTTGTCTACCGCTTACAGTACTGTTGGTGTTGCTCACGGCGACAGGTATCGTGGAAGCCGACCAAGCCAAAACCGGTGACAGCGCGTCAGTAGGCAATTTTCGGCCAGGTTGGTCAACATCATTACAAGGCGGGGTGGTCCGTCAATTTGACACCGACATGAACGCCGGGGGGGCATTCAGCGTCAAGCGTTTCTTCATTCAAGGTGGCGCAACGCATACGCCGACACCAGGCCGGCGCGTGACAATCTCGATCGGTTATGGCCGCCACAGTTATGATTTTTCGGGGACAGCCGGTTTGGGTGGTCTCGCACCGTGGCAAGACATCGATACACTGCGATTCGGTTTGCCGGTGCGTTATCGCTTCGATGACAAATACACGATGTTCATTTTGCCCACGCTTCGTTTTGCGGCGGAGAGCAGCGCCAGTCTTGATGACGGCGTTAGTGGCGGCGCTCTAGGCGGTATTAGCTACCGCGTCAGCGATCGCCTGAGTATCGGACCCGGTGTTGGGGTGTTGACGGGTATCGAAGATAGTACCGACATATTTCCGATCGTGTTGATCAACTGGAAGATCACCGATCGGCTCAGTCTCGAAACCGGCCGCGGGTTGGCGGCGACAGCGGGCCCCGGGCTTACACTAAACTGGCGGACCCACAGTAAATGGAGATATCTGCTGGGCGTCCGCTACGAAAAACTCCGTTTCCGCCTTGATGAGAACGGACCTGCGCCACGGGGCGTCGGTGAGGATCGTTCGCTCCCGACTTTTCTGGGCGCAACGTATCGCTTCAATCCCACGACTGAATTGACCATCGTGGGCGGTATGGAGCTGGAAGGGGAGCTTCGCCTCGACGACAACAGCGGTAATCGAATCCTTGAGGATGAACATGAAGACGCCGCTTTTCTCGCGCTCAGTTTCCGCGCTCGATTCTAGTCCGCCGCTGAACATTGGCTGATATTGCCTACTCGCTAATCGACATCGAAACCGTACATGACCATGTCGGCATAACTAATCAGCCCGGCCAACTTCCCGTGATCAATTACCGGCGCTAACGCCAGACCGAATTTGTCGAACAGCCGCGCGCAGTAGCGAATATCCATGTCCGGGTCCACCGAGATGACGGGTTTCGACATGATTTCGTAAATATTAACGCGTCGCGGCGAACGGTCCTGGGCGAGCACCTGACGGGCCATGTCCGATAACAATACAATACCGTATTCGTCGTCTTCACTGCGCTTGTCGACCAGCAAGGCCTCGGCACCTTCTTGCTTCATGACCCGCAGCGCATCATGTACGGTGGTCAGGCCATCTACAGTCTGGAACTTATCGGTCATGACGTCGCGCGCTCGAACTATGCCTCGATTTGTCATAACCGCTCCTCAACGATCTCTGTGAGTTGTTCCATCTGATGAGCTATTCCCACGGCATCTTCGACATCGATTTGAAACGCGATGCCGGCTCCCGGCTGGCGATCGAACTCACCAATCTCGGCGATTTTTTCGAGTATGTTGCGGCTTAGATGTTCCTCTACGAGAAACAACAGCATGTCCCGTTGGGTCTCGAGGCTCAAGCCGAGAAAAGTCTTGGGTGCCTCCAGGCCTTCACCACGGACTTGATTCAGCACCGTGGCGCCGGTAGCACCCGCCTTGCGCGCGGCATTCATGACAGCTTTGGTCTTGTCGTCGTCCACGAGCGCGATGAGTAACTTGAAATGCATGATGATCTACCTCTCGTAGTTATGAGCCTTAGTTGATGTTGTCCTTCGAGTCTGCCTGCGGCCGATGCCGCCCGGACCACCACTCGCTGAGCTGGGCGTACGCCATCACGGTGATAATCGGAAATAAACTCGCGAATGCGATCAGCCCGAATCCGTCGATCAACACGTTGCGCCCGGGGACCGTGCTCGCAAGCCCCAATCCCAAGGCGGCGACCAACGGCACAGTCACCGTAGAAGTCGTCACGCCTCCAGAGTCATAGGCAAGTGGAATGATCGACCGTGGCGCAAACACCGTCTGTATGACCACGATCACGTACCCGGCGATGATGTAGTAGTGGAGAGGTGTGCCGGTTACGATGCGATACGTACCGAGCGCAACGCCCAGGGCCACCCCCAGCGCCACCGCCACCCGCAGCCCCCACACCCGGACAGTGCCACCGGAGACACTCTGTGCCTTGACCGCCACCGCGATGAGTGCCGGCTCGGCGAGGGTGGTGGCAAAACCGATCGCCGCGGCGAATACATAGACCCACACATAGTCTTGCCAGCGCACCAGCCCCTCGGTGGAAACTGGGTCACCCCCGAGGAAGTTCGGGCTCGTCAGCTGGTATGCCATTAATTTACCGAGCGGGAATAAAGCACGTTCCAGACCCGCCAAAAACAGCGTGAGGCCGATCAAGACGTACACGAATCCGATGAGCGATTTACCGGCATTCCGAATTGGCCGCCGCAGTACCAGGACCTGGAAACCGATCACCACCGCGACAATGGGAAATACGTCGTGCAGCGTTGCGTATAAGGTATGCGCGAGTGCGGTGGCGAGATCCATCAGATGAACATCCCGTAGATCATCACGAATATCATCGGCGTCAACGACGCGAAGGCGATCAGTCCAAAACCGTCCGTCAAGGGATTTCGTCCGCGAATGCTCGTGGCCAGGCCGACACCCAGTGCCGTCACCATCGGCACTGTAACGGTGGAGGTGGTGACCCCCCCCGAATCATAGGCAATACCGATGATCTCCGGTGGGGCGAAAATAGTGATTAACACCACCCCGATGTAGCCACCAATGATGAGGTAGTGGAGCGGCCATCCCTTGAGAATGCGGAACACACCAACCACAATGGCGACGCCGACAGAAAATGCCACCGTCACCCGCAACCCGCGGCTGTAGTTACGCATTGACGCCGCATCTGACTCTATGGCACCAGTCTGCGCGGCCACTTTGGCGGCTTCGTCGGCGATGGCGATCAGCGCCGGCTCGGCAATCGTGGTGCCAAATCCAAGGGCGAATGCGAATATCAGCAGCCATACCAAACTCCCCTTACGCGCGAATGCGTGCGCGATGGACTCGCCGATGGGAAATAAACCTTGTTCCAACCCGCGCGTGAAAAACGTGAGTCCAAACACGACCAGTGCGGCACCGATTAGAAGATCATCCATGTTCGGGATCGGTTGGCGCAAAATCACAAATTGGAAGAAAGCAACGACCAGGAATATTGGCAGAAGATCGCGAATGCTCGATCTAATCAATGACAGCATAAGTCAGCCTTCGGTCCTGGTTGTTATTACTATTTATGGTCTCTTCGCGCTTGACGCAGTTTGTGGCCAACACGTGCAGCGCAGATCGGCACGGTACGTGATCCGCGATTATGGACGATAATCGGACTGTGATCGAAGACTAAAATCAAGGATCCGATCAGACGCCGCAAGGGCCGGCCTTAATCTTGTGCGGCATCTGTTGGCACGTGAATACGCAAAATTCAACCGCACCTTGCACGTGCCTGCCGCAAAGGCATGGGTCCACGAAACTATGCGCTTTTATTCTTGCTCCTGCAGCTCCACATTACTTGGATGCGACCGCGCGTAAGTTTGATTTGCGTCAAAGCCGGATTGATGCGGCAGTGATAAAAAAGTGCGGCGCGTGGACGCCGTGGGCGCGCGTTGGAACCGGCGGGATCACGGCAGCTTACCGCAGGCCGGGCACATGCGGCGATGGATCGAATCAAGACGAAACGTTCCGGGGCGAAGACCAGAACATGACCAGGATTCATTCCGATACAGAGTTCAAGGCGGCCCTTTCCGGACTGTCCTTGGCGCAGCAAAGACGGGTCGGTAAGCGCTTTATCGATCACGTCATTGAGCTTGCGGACAATCCCCGGGTGACCAAGGCGGCGGCATTTGTTGCCGCCAGCGAGCCGCCAGAGGTAGCTGAGATCGCCGACGGCTATAAAGCCGCCAAAGCAGCGGCAATAGACAGCTATACCCTGTGCGGACGGGAAGGAGATTGGCGCCGCCAGGCCAGTCATTTCGTGGCCGCGGCCGCAGTTGCCTGCCTGACGCCCGAACCGCAGGCCGGATCGGGCGGTAGCGTCGCATGGAGCACGGCCATGAACGCACGCATGGCGCGGGTGTGTGCGAAGATCGCCGACGGGGTGGGTGCGGATGACACCGAGGCAAGGAAACAATACGAGATACTCGAGGCGTTTTTGGCCGCCGGCTGATATAAGGCCGATCGGTCATCCAAGCCAATTATTGCACACAGGATCTGCGCACGATGGCGAATGGATCGGGCGGCTGGGCGCCTTGGTTAAACATGCGGATTAGTCGATTTCCTCCCAACCAGTCACCATTGCCTTGATGTGCGCAGTCGGTGTGTGGCCAACGGTAGCGAGGTAGACGTGGGCGATAAAGAAGATCAACATCAAAAATGCACCGATGACGTGGCCCATGGCTATCCACTCCAGGCTGAGCCAGCTCAAGCCCCAGCTACTCCAAGAGCCGTAGAACAAATACAACAGGCCGGTCAACCAGATCAACGGGTTGATCACCAGCTTGACAAACAGATACGCCAACCGCTGCAGTGGATTGTGCTTGGTCAACGTCGACTGCCGGAATGGATGCGGTGCGTTGGTGAAGATTCCGGTAAGGTAATACCGCAACACCGCCGCAGCCTTCTCCATTGTGGGTTTGTATTGCTTCCACTCCCCGGTCGTAAAGTGCCAGAATATCGCGAAAATCCACAATGTGATCAACACCCAGGCGGCGCTGGTGTGATACGCCACCGCGCGCTGGAATCCAAACCATGTGTAGGTGCCGTGGATCTCAAAACCGGTCAACATCATAAACATGATCAACATCGCCTGTGACCAGTGCCAAAAACGTTCGAACCTTTTAAAAATGTATATGCGTTGCATGGTTCAATCCTTATTCTTGCTGCTAACAAATATGCGCATCGCGCCGTGGACAAGCACCGAGATTAGCGCGAGTAACGCGAGGGAAAAACCGGCCATGTCCATAGCTACGATGCGGTCGCGCGCCGGGATGTAGGCTCCGTCGATGCCGGCCAAGCGGCCGCCCTTGGCGTGGCACTGTTCGCATTTCAGCGCATCCTCTTTTGGCGCCACCATATGCGTGATAGGCCAACTCATTTCGGTTGCAACAAAACCCATGCTGCCGCTGTATTCGGCGCCGACCGCTTTCATCCCCGCCGCCAACGCCTTGTCCCAGTCGTAATTCTTCCAATAAGCGGTGTCGTCATTCCCGGCGGTGTGGAGCACGGCCAGGGTGTTAAGTCCTTTGTCATACATCTGCTTGCCGCGGAACACGCGCACCGGCCAGATGCGGGCATCAGGGTCTTCGGGGCCACCCAAGAACTCGTTGATCTTGACGACGTTTGACGCATCGATCTGGTCGCCGAACAGGGTGTATTTCACTTTGCCGTTAAACCATTGGTATTCGGGGATCACGTAACGGTCGTAAGTAAAATGACCTTTATTGCTGTCGTATTCGACCTTGCCAATACTGTTGCGCGTCTTGATGCGTGTGCCGTGCTCATCCAACTTTCCCGCGGTTGACCAGTCCCAACTCATCTTCGCGTGGCGCGGGCCGCGGGCATAGGCCGGTATGTGACAGGTCTGACAGGCAATCTTTTTAGTATGGTCGTTGAGCTTGGCGTCGGCCTTGCCATGGGGCGCGCTGCCGTGGCATGCCTGACAGGTCACCGGGTTGCGTATTTTCTTACTGCCGCGCATCTGTGCGCCGTTGGTGTCGGTGGTAGTCGGTGCGTAACGGCTGCCGGGGACTTCGTGCGCGTCGGTAACGTGGCACTTGGAGCAAGCGAAATCCAGACCATCCGCATCCATATGCACATCGAGGTAACGCTGCGGAGTCTCCAACGAACTGTCCAGGTCACCGTGCTTCACTGCGTCACCGCCGCCGCCGCGAAAGTGGCAGGCGCCGCAGGTCTTACGGCTCGTCTGGCCGACATTTTGCGCCACTTTCTTGAGATCCGTCGGTGGCCGTAAGCGGCCCGATTTCGGCGGCCATTCCATGGTTTCATAGTTGGGGTGACCCGCCAGGCCGGGAAGCTTCTTATAGGCACCGGTGGTATCGTGGCACACTAAGCAGTCGACATTCTCCTGAACGGTAAAGTCGAACTTATCATCGGCCCACCCATAACCGATGTGGCACGCCGAGCAGTGGTCTTCATTGGACGCGACAGCGGTGCAGAAGTTGTTGATTACATGCTTTTTGCCGAGCACCTGGCCGGTGTCCGGATTCTTGTATTCCCAAGTCCAGTGTTTGCTCAGGTGGACCTGCTTGGCGGCTTCGGTATGGCATGTAAGGCATGCCTTGGTGACCTCGGGCCCGGACTTGAATTCCGCCTGCAACACCTCGAACTTGGTGTGATCCGCCGTCGACGACGTTGGTTTCGGCGCCGCATCGTTGATGGTTTTTGTTGACGCCGCCGACAGTGCGGGCTCGGCAGCGGCGTGGGCCACTCCTAAGATGGTGAGCCCAGTTGCCAGGGCAATGAGAGCGCCGATGATGGTTCTTTGATTGGTCATAACATATCACCAATAGCTTTTGACTGCGTTGACTTGCACATCTGGTTGTCGATTGGCCGTCAACAGCCGCTCAACTCCTGTCCGCCGGAACCCTTACCGCCGCCGGGCCGGGTCTTAATAAGGGCAGGCGCCGGCTTGTTGGGATCAAAGCTCAGAAACGCCTTTTGATCTTTCGCCACTTGGTCCATGATGCCGCTGACTTTTGCGCCGAACATCTTGCCCATCAACCCGGCGTTCATAGTGCCGACGTAGGTCTTGCCGTCCTCCTTTTTGTAAACAGTGATGGTGCAGGGCATAAGGATCGACAGGATGCGGGTCGCGTCTTCCGCCAGCAGCGGAGCTGAGTATTTGGTGCTGCACGCCTCGACCAGCAGCACCGGCGGCACGTTAGTCCCAGCGGCGGCCACCGACACCGATGGCGATCTGAGACCCGATAACTTCCAGCCATGATCGGCGAGCGCCTGGATATTGGCCTGAATGCGGGCGGCGGTTTCTTCCACGCCGAATGGACTCTCGTGCTCGGTCATCATGAAACCACCGGCGGTATTCCAACCGAGGATGGCGATAAGGGCGACACCGGAAAAAAATCCAGCCAAAATCTTCAACATAGCGGGTTCTCCTCAGTACGTCAGAAAGTAACTATATTATAACATGCTTATGTATTTGAATCATCCACTTGGTTTTGACTTGGCTCAAGGTTTAGCGCATCTATCATGAGCCCGGTGTACACAACACGTGTTTAGTTAAACAGCTTAGGTGCGATAGACGCGGGACTATCCCGGCCCTGGTTCGCTCCCTTCGCCAGCTTCCGGAATCCTTGGTGGACTACCTGGGCTAACCGGCCAACAACGCCCGCCGCACCATGTTTGCACCGAGCAGAAACAACCCGGCGAGGACGAAGTTACGGAACGCCTGTGCGGAAAGCCGACTCGACAGGAGGTCTCCGAGTTTCATGCCGAGCAGCGCCGGCACCAAACACGCCACCGCAATCGTGAGTCGCGTGGAATCCAAGATGCCGAGCGTCCAGTAGGAACCAGCGACCAATATGCCGGTAGCCAGGAACAACAGTGCCAAGGTCGCGACGAATAGTTCCCTGGTTAGATTGAGCCCTACGAGATACATAACGAATACCGGACCGTTGGCGGTGATAAGCCCGCCGACAAACCCGGCGATGGTACCGACACCCCAACCTAAGCGACGTTCCCATATCCGCGGGATGTGAAACCGCGGTATGTATACGGTAAGGATGGCGAACGCCATCACCAACAGGCCCAAGGCTAATCCCAGGGCAACTTCGTTGGCCGAACTGACCAGAAAAGCCCCCCCAAGCGCCCCGGCCGAGATGCCGAGGATCATGGGCCAGAACCGCATAAACGTCTGCGCTAGGAAACCCGCCTGCAGGAACTGGGCGAGGTTCGTGAACACCATTGTCGCCGCATTGATTGCCAACGCGAACTCGACGGGCAAAAAGTTGGGGAGCATCGATATCGTCACCAAGGGCAGCCCAAATCCCATTGCTCCCTTGATGATGCCGCCGATCAAAAATGCGGCTGCCAGTCCAACTGCCTCCGGTACTCCGATACCCGCTGTCACTTCCATCTATGAATGTCGCCAGCCGCTGTCGTAACCCTTACAGACACGAGGTCAATACGCGTATTCATCTTCACAGCGTAGCGAAACCAATGCCACTACGTCCGCAACCCCGCATTTCTCGGTAACAAACGGGAACTGTGCCAACTCGACGCTCAACATAATCTCGCTCATCACAGAGAGTCAGTTTGCCCCACGTGAATTGTGAGGTTATCACCGAACTGTATCGCCTCGTGTTGTCGTCAACGGCGATGTTGTGCGCGCGATTCCGGCGCGCGCCGCACTGTTGCATCGCGCTTCCGCTGTGGCACACGACTCGCGCCTGCTCATGCATTTCACAGTCGCTTTTCCCGCAGCGGCGATGCTCACAACATATGGTACACACGCCATTGACCAGCAGGTACAACAGGAATCGGTAAAAATGATAATGATTGCGATTTATCAAGTATGTTGTTGTCGAAAATCGCGCGCCCGGCCGTGATAAATGCGCTATACTAAGGATCAAGTGTTGCCCTTGGCGTGTCGAACCTAAACTATGTGATCGAGGGTACCGGAACGACGGTGTTGTTGTGCACGTCCGACTATAGCGGAAAGCCTGATACGCCGCGGAGGCGCCCACTTGGCACTTATGTGACTTTGGTTCACGACACGCGGGCAGCACACTTTGTTTGTGGCACAACGCCGCTGCTAATCCAAGCTGCCGTATTAGGGGCGTGAGCCGCAACAAGCGGACCGTGTCCGCTGCGAACCGGCGGACCCGGCAAGGCGGTCACCTTAGCACTACGCCCCCGCACGTACATACACCGGCACCATATGACCAACTGCACTATCGGGCGTTTGTTCCGCAACTGTATGTCTCTGATCCTCACCAAAACCAAGACTCTCATGCGCCAATCAAAAATTAATCGGTTCGTCACAGATTGGCCAATCCTTTGCCAAGGCTGCAGCGGGCGCATATATCGGTTTCAATCTTGCGTATTGAGTGGCCGGTTTCCGGATGCAGATCCTTATCGTCTGTGCAAAAGTTACGGATTACGACGTGTCGGATTGTGCATTACCAAAGGCGGCCAGCAACGCAACGAGAACAAACAAGACGATTGATTTCATGCGATGCGATTACCATGCTTCGGCGCGGGTCTGCGATAAACATGTGTATCAAACCTCAACTGCCGCTTACGCCGATTGGTGCTCAATTCGACTTTGACAGCTTTGACCGAGACGAATACGGTATCCCACGAAAGTGAATGGGCAGGAACCCGGCTTTTTTTTCATAGACAATGCGCCACACGCCATCGGCTTCTTTACGCCAATACTGCCGTTTACGCGAACGGGTGTTGAAATTGCTGCTACGATAATCCTGACGGAAGGTCACAACCATCAAATCCGCTTCGCCTGGATAACGAAAAACGCTGAGTTCGTCGAGGTTGACCTTAATAAAGGTTTTTTGTTTCGCCACGCGGCGCTTGTGCCCAGTCCACTTGTCGTAATCCATATTTCCGCTACGAAATGCCTTGGCATAGTGCCTGGCATAACGACTGTTATCGCGACTCTCCCAATCCTGCCGCCATTGTTCAAGGCGCGCGAGAAAGGCCTTGCGTTGCCGGCTGATCTCTTGCGGTGACACCCAGTTGATGCGGTCCGCAATGATTACCGGAGTCGTGCCGGTCTCCACGGTCTTAGACACCAGCGCCATGTCCCGGTTGGGCAGCGCCAAACATCCATCACTGATGAAGGGTTCACGGTTGTAGGTGTCCGACGGCACGCCATGTAACCAAATCCCATAGCCGGTTCGCCCCAGCCGGCGGTCCCATTCGTTGGGGTAATTAATGGGCAGGGCGGCGGATCCGTAAAAATCGGACAACCCACTGGGATCGAGGCGTGAGGTAATAAAATAAACGCCCACCGGGCTGCGCTGGTCTCCCTCTTTTACTTTCAGCATTCCTTTCTTGCCAACCGACACAAAGGAATCCCCTATCAATTTCAACTGGTCGCCGATTTGCGCAAACACATGAAGCCGCGACAAAGATGCGTCCACCACAATGACATGACGCTGTTGCGCCGACAATTGAATTAGCTGTTCGGGCCACATTCCCTGACCCCAGAGCGATTCTTGCCGCTGATGTGCGACCCTTCGCCGCGCCTCCTCGAGCAACGCGCTGACCTTTATGTGGGTCTGTGCGAACGCACCGCCGAAGGACGCAACGGGCTGGCCTTGCGCCATCAACAGATCTGCATAGACCAGCTGCGCCAAACGGAACTGGGGGTTGTGCTCCACAAGGCGTTTGGCCTTCTTCAGGGCCATCGGAAGCCGCGCTGCACGCACGTCGCCCAAAATCTCCAGCAGAACCTTTTCGTTGTCATCTACGCGGGCGTCTTCGACGGTGACTGAATTTTGTGCCGCGTACGCACCCGGGGCGAGTAACAGCACAGCCACCGCCATCCAGCCTGTCTTTTTACGCGTATTGATTATTGATTTCCCCCGCGTGGTAAGCGCGCAGTATACGTTAATGTACAATCTGCGCCGAATTGAGAATGACCAAAATCATAGTATATCTCGGATTCAACCGCCAACCCGAGCTTTCCGAGCATAGTCGATCAGTTCTTTCGCCGGCACATACCCGCCGATGATGGATCCATCCTCCAGTATAATCGTCGGCGTTCCACCCACGCCCACCAGTTGCCCCAATTTATAGTGCTCCGCCACCGGATTATCGCAACGTTTTGCATCAACCGGCCTTCCTGCTTTCGCATCCGTCATCGCCTTTAGGGGGTCACCTGCACACCACACCGATACCATCTGATCATAGGTCGACGAGGGGACGCCCGCGCGCGGGAACGCGAGATACCGCACCTTTATCCCGGCCTTGTTGAGTTGTCCCACTTCGTTGTGCAGCTTCGAGCAGTACGGGCACGTGACATCGGTGAACACCGTAATGGTGCTTTCCACGCCTTGCGGAGCAAACACGATCATGCCGTCCTCACCCAAGCCATTTACCGCATCGATGCGCACTCGCTTGCGCGCCGTTTCGCTGACGTTTTCACCGCGATCAACATCGATGACATCGCCGCGGACGATGTACCGGCCATCTGCCGACATGTACAACAACCGCGGGCCCAGGGTGATTTCAAACAAGCCGGGTATCGGCGACGCCTTTACGTTGCTCGCGGCGAAATCCGGAATCAGCCGACCGCCGGTCGCGAGCACGGCTTCGGGAATAGGATCAGCCGCTGCGGCAACCGATGTAATCAGGGCGGTGACAAATATAAAGAATGCTTTATGCAACATGACATCTCTCTTTAAGTAGCGATACACGCATATTATGCTCAATTTTAGCGCACTCTGTGCGCCTTGTAGTTCCAAGGAATACGCAGATTGCCTGGGCAGATACAACTCAAACTCACAGAATATCCAGGCGGAGATTGTACACAAACAGCCGTGTCACCATGTCGACGGGCACAGGCCAACGGATGATCGCAGCTGATACTTAATAATAATGAGTTTGCGCGACTTATACGACCTGCGAGATCGGCGGAAGTTTCAACATGTCAAAATACGTCGAAAAACAACTCCTCAAACCTCACCCCATAGGTCGGTGAGTCACCCCGACGGGCAACCGACCTTGATCGATCCACGTACCTCACCGATCATCACGCGAATTTGACGTAGTTTGGACTATTCTTTCATTTGGGTTTCCACATCGCCAGAACGAACGCTCGACTAATAGTTCTTGCGAGTGACCATGCATCGCGAACAGACACACGCTGACTTCTCACCGGAGGGAACAAGGAGCGGTGGTGCGTGGCAACGTGAAATACTGTACAGTAAATTCACCGCCGTTCGCTCTATTGAGACTTTCATGCTCCGCGCTTAGTCGCGACCTTGATTTAACGCCACTGGTAACGCTTGAAGATACCATGACATCATCGTTGAAAAATCAACTCTACTTTGTGCTCCTGCTGGGCCTCAGCACTGTCGTCGCTGCGTGTACGCTGATGGCGAAACCTCGTTCCGCAGGCGTCCCCCATGCAGTTGCAATGACCTCCGGGGACGACCCGTGCCCAGACACCACGGGGTGGTTCGACCCTGACGAAGGCGTCGCCCGTGACGCCGCCGAGCTAATAGGCTCTCTCGCGCAGCAGGCCGTGGTGTTGCTCGGCGAAAGCCACCCTAGTGTCGAGGATCACCGTTGGCAACTGCACACCTTGGCCGCCTTGTTTGGGCGCAACCCCAACATGGTTATTGGTTTCGAGATGTTTCCCCGCTCCGCGCAGCCGGTGCTGGACCGGTGGATAAACGGCGAGCTTGACGAGCGTACGTTCTTGGATGAAGTTAAGTGGGGCGAGGTGTGGGGCTACCAAGCGAAACTGTATTTACCCCTATTTCATTTCGCCCGTCAAAACCGCATTCCGATGTTGGCGATCAACGTCAATCGGTCCCTGGTGGCGCGTGTTGGTAATGAAGGGTGGTCCAACATCCCTGCAGGCGAACGCGAGGGCGTATCCGATCCGGCGCCGGTTAGTGACGCCTATCGGCATGAGCTAGCCCACGTGTTTCTGATGAAGCAGGCTTCAGATCCCGACGCCATACACAAGGGGCTGGCCATAAAGGAGCCCGATCACCAAGGCATCAACGAGATCTTGGAGAAGGCCGCTTTTCAACATTTTGTGGAAGCGCAATCGACCTGGGACCGGGCCATGGCAGAGGGCCTCGCGGCGGGACTGAGGACGCCACCGGCAACTCTCGCGGTCGGCATAATGGGCAGTGGGCATGTCGCCTACGGCAGCGGCGTCGCACACCAGCTCGACGATTTAGGCGTCGCCGACGTTGCGACGGCAATCACTATATCGCCCCCACACGGCTGCGGGGAGATACGTACCGGCGTGGCGGACGCCGTGTTCATTTTACCGGAGACCACCACCAGCAAACCCGATCATCCGCTGTTGGGTGTGCACATCAAAGCCTCCGATGAGGGAGTGCTGATAGAACGTATCGTGCCCGACAGCGTGGCCGAGATCGCGGGGCTCAAGCAGGGAGATGTGATACTGAATGCGGCCGGGAGTCGCGTCAACAAAAGTACGGAACTGGTGCGTATTATCCGACGGCAGGCGCCGGGGACTTGGTTGCCGCTGAAAGTGCGTCGCGCCGGAACCACGATCGACGTGATCGCTAAATTCCCCCCCTCACCCGCCGCAAGCAGCTAACGGTCCAATTACCCGCTCAGTTTAAATGCGTCGCTGCCGACCCGCCGGTAATCGGCGGCGCCAGCGTTGTTAAACAGGGCATTCGGCAACGAGATGAGCTCAGTCGGATATTGCACCGCGGCACACCAAACCGGCCAAGGCGATTTTATGAAGTCCGGCGCTCCGACCGCCCTTCTGCGACACAATCGTCATCTTTGGTTAACCAGATTACTAGCCGCTAATTTCGGCTGAAATAGCCTAGCCGGACGTGAGATAATGGATTTTTTAAGGTGCGCGGCATCCAAATCAAAAACGGTCGCGAACCAACAAATTGATTGATTTCGTCCATGACCGCTTACCGATCTTTTTGTATATCAACTCTTTGGGGGCTCGCATTGTTGACCAACCTCGGCAACGTAAACGCCGAGTCCAGTCAACAGCAGCATAGCGCTACCGGCGCGCCACATCAGTTTGCGGTGACGCTTGTCGAAAAGGATAAACGCCACCCGTGGTTCGGTAAGGGCCTCGTCGGCCGCGGACACGAAATCGCCTTTGCAGTCGATGGGGTGCCGGGAAACGAACTCACACTAGTGAGGGGGCAAACCTATGAGTTCGTAATACACAGCGATCCGTTGCATGATTTCTATCTGTCTACCAGCTCCGTCGGCCGGGGACGGAAGGTCTTGGTCGCAGGAGTAGAGGGGAACTTTACCTTCGATGGCACGGTGAAATTCACCCCTACGGCGCTAACGCCGAACGTCGTTTACTATCAGTGTCAAAATCACACTTATATGGGTGGCCGGATTTTTATCGTGGATAAAGCGGGCCAAACGCCGCAGCGTGCCGCAGTGGAGGACGAAGAGAGCGAGGTAATCAAACGGCCTACGGTTGATCCCCAGGCCCTGTCGAAGATCGTCAACAACAAGATCAACTTTGCCAAACTCACCATTCGAAGTTCCGCGGGCGCAAAGCGCGTCAAATCGAGCGATCATTCCGAGGCCCAGACGATGTTGCGTGAAGCGGACCGCATGATCACGGAAGCGGAAACTACCTTACACGCCGGCGAAGCGGCGAATGCGCAAGCGCTCGTTGATGAGGCAATCCGCACCGCCAGCGCCGCTTTCCAGATGGTGCCCAACACCAAAGAAATTAAGAAGCGGGCGAAGGCAGACTTTGTGACACGCGTGCGCCGTTTGGAGACGTCCCTTGCGTCCTATGAGTCTTATGAACTCACGAGCAGGGAGAGGGGCGGCACACAGTTCAAGGCGGACCCCAATAAGGTCCGGCAGGACCTGGTCACGGCCCAACGTTTGGCGAAAGAAGAAGACTACGAGGCCGCTAATAGGCTTTTGAGCGCGGCACAAAAATCCCTCGACGTGGCGGTTGCAAAGATGCTGGATGCGCAGACCCTCACCTATGAACGCAGTTTCGCGACCCCTGAAGACGAATACCAATATGAACGGAATCGCAACCTGGAGTACAGCAGATTGCTGGCTACAGTGATCGAGAAGTTAAAACCGCCGCAGGCTAAAATGGTCTTGATCTCCACGCTCAGTAAAAAGGGAGACGATCTATTCCAAAAAGCCGAGCACAGCGCGACCCACGGTGATTTCAAACTTGCCATACAGACCGTGCAGAATTCCACGGGCAGATATCAAAATGCAATACAAATGGCCGGAGTGCGGTTATTCGGCCGATAAGCTGCGCCTGATGCATCCCAAGGTTTGACCGTTCCCGGGAATCGCTGGGAATTCTTCTGAAATTAGACGGTGCCGATCATTGAAGTGCCGCCAAAGTGACGATGCGGGAAAACTAGCGATTCAATCGCCGCTGCGGATTGTAAGCAGCGCTGAGGGCATAGTCGGGTTGAGCGGCGTCATTGCAAATGCGGACAAGCATGTTAAGGTTTTCCATTCACAACAAACCGGGTTTTCAGCCCGCAGAGGCAAACAGCCATGACTACACTCACCCTGAAGAAAAGCACGGTCTTTAACTTGCGCTTAAGCGCGTTGGCTTTTGTGTTTATCGCCACCTCTTCTACGTATGCCGCAGGTCTCAAGGCAACCGCGGATATCAGCGGTTGTGGTGATGAAAAGATCTCAGGAAATGCGGTATTGATGGAACAAGCATCCACAGAAGGCATCAAGGTAGTTACGATTGAAATGAACGTACAGGGTTTGCGCGATGGCAAGCACGCGGTCCATATCCACCAAACCGGCGCCTGTGAGCCCTGCGGTGCGGCGAAGGGTCATCACGATCCTGGGCCATTTGGTCAGACACGTCCAGACAGCGCGCAAACCCAAGCCCCGGCGACCGATATCAATCATCCTTTCCATATGGGCGATTTGGTTAATCTGGTAGTGCGTGATGGTACCGGAACCATGAAAACCACAACCACTCGGGTCACGTTGTCAGCGGGAAGGCTTACGCTGTTCGATACAGATGGAAGCGCCTTCATCATCCATACTAATGAAGATTCATACTGTGACCAGGAGACGGAGTTAAAAAAGGGCTGCGCTGGCGGCGCACGCGATGCCTGCGGAATAATCCGTTTAGCTAAGTAGCGCGATCAACATCAGCGCAAGTCTGGAATGATACCTGGCTTGATCAATGATCCCGCCCGGAATTGGCTCCAGGGATTCAATGATGACGGCGCAGGAATCCTTGGTGCAACATCCGGGCTAGCCATCGGACGCAACGGTTGAGGGATACGCGCCCTCAACCGTCGCCATGGGAAATGTCACCGTGAAAAGCGCGCCGCCCTGTTCCCGATTGTTCGCAGTTATTGAGCCACCGAATTCATTGACGATTTCTCGAGATATGGATAGCCCCAAGCCAAGCCCTGCGCCCAACTCTTTGCTGGTAAAGAACGGATCGAACAATCGATCCAGATTTTCCTTAGATATTCCAGATCCGCTGTCTTCGATCCGAACACTTACCGAATCTTCAAGAGCCCGCATGGAGATGGTTAACTTGCGATTGCCAGTTTCCTTCATCGCATCTACCGCGTTCTTGAAGATGTTGACGAACACTTGTTCCAAACGCACCGCATCTGCCATTACAAAAATATCTTGCTGTGGCATTGATTGAACGACGTCGAGTTCCTGATTATGGGTATGTGTAACCAACATGAGCGCGTCGTTGATTGTCTGATTGAGAGAAACTGCGGATATTGTTTGCGTGGGTTTCCGTGAAAATGTCTTCAGTTGACTGGTAAATCTCGCCATGCGATCCGTGAGTGTCAGCACACTCGCGAGGTTCTCCGAAAGTTCATCGTAGTGCTGATGTTTAAGTAACTGCTGCGCGGTACCGACATAAGTTTGAATAGCGGTCAGCGGTTGACTGAGCTCATGGGTGATACCTGCGGATAACTGTCCTACGACGGCAAGTTTTGCCGACTGCAGTAGTTCTTCTTGTGCCTTACGCAACTCTTGCTCCGTCTTTTCTTGTTGTTTGATCTTTTTATCCAGTTGTTCATTGGTTTCTATGAGTTCTACGGTGCGCTGTTTGACTTGAACTTCGAGGTCTTTTTGAGCATTTAACAGGGTTTCTTCGATGTTCTTTTGGTGCTGCAGGCGTTGCGACAGATTGCGGCGGCGTTGTAAAACGTATAACAACACGAGACATATGGTAATCACCAACACGGTTGCATAACCAATTGAATGCGCGACCCGCGCACGCACGGTCTTCGTGTCCGCAAGCAAATGCACCAGCCACCTGTGGCTGGGCATCTCTCGACTTTGAGTCAGATAGATTTGCTCCGTATCCGACGCATCGTCGATGGACTCCCTAAACGTCAACAGGCTAACGCCATTGTCGTACAGCCGTTCTTTGACAATGGGTAAGGGAGACATAACGGCATCAGAATACTGACGACTTTGCTTGATCTGCTGCCGCACCTCGTCGGCCAGCGGTTGCAAGGTTTTGAATTTCCAACTGGGGTTATTGGTGATAAATACGACACCGTTGTAGTCCGTCACGATTACCTTCTCCGGTGCACTTTGCCACGCGGCCTCGACGCTCTCGGGGCTGACCTTGACGACCGCGGCACCCAGTATTTCATTGTGCAACTTTACCGGCGACGCGTAATAATAGCCGCGCTTCCGCGACGTTGCCCCCAGCGCGTAATAACGGCCAACCTCGCCCCGCATCGCCGCTTGAAAATAAGGTCTGAAATTGAAGTTCTGGCCCACAAACGGTGTCTGTGAATTCCAGTTACTCGCTACCAGCGTTAGTCCATGCTTGTTGATCACATACGTATCGGATGCACCGGCGATTTTGTTCACCTTCTCTAAATACTTGTTGACCAAGTCGGCATGTGCCGCATCTGCCGGTTCTCGCAGAATGCGAATGATTCTTTCATCCCGGGCAAGAATTCGCGGCAGAAACTCGTATTTCTCCAGCTCACTGGTTAGGTTGGATATGAAAAGGGTTAGCTTATTCGCACTGACGAGCCGCAACTCATCGATCGCAGCCGCGCGCGTTAGCACGGCAGTCTGCCACAAAACCAAGGCCAGAATGCCGGCACTCGACAGGGCGACGAGCATCCGCGGCTTTTGCAGATTTAGCGAAAACTTGATCATCTCTCGGTGCGGGCCGCGATATCACCGTCCGGTTCGTTGATTGGGCACCTAACGATCAATGGATTCCGGGCGCATATGCCCAGGTTTGGCTAGCGCAATCAACAGTGACTGCGGCTTTTATGCTGTGCTCGGCGGTAACCGATTGATCTCGAGCGGAAAGTCTATACCCACTGCATGTGCCAACGAAACACCGCTCGCATGTGACTAAAATCGGCAAAACGTAATCGTCAAGTGTCTATTGGTAATCTTTGCGATTCAAGTCATATTTACGGAGCTTGTCTTCGAAGGTCTTGCGCGGTAAACCAAGCGCCGTATAGGCAGCCCGAGCATCACCCTTGTGTTGCGCCAGTTGCTGTTCGATGATGCGTCTTTCGTAGCAAGAGACCATCTCAGCAAGCGTGAGCGGGGAGCCGTTGTTGGAATTCTGCGATAGGTTCGTGAGGCCCGATAGATTATTAAAACATCCCAGCACGTAACGATCCGCGGTATTTTGCAGTTCCCTTACATTGCCCGGCCAATCATGCGCCATCAATTCCGCTATGACTTCCGGACCTGGCGACGGGGGAGAACACTCATACCGGCGTGCCGCGCTCTCCAGAAAATACTCGAACAAGATCGGAATATCGTCGCGCCTTTCTCTAAGCGCCGGCAGGTTGAGCTGCACCACCGCGAGCCGGTAATAAAGGTCTTCGCGGAACTCACCGTGTGTACTGGCCTCGCGCAGATCGGTCTTGGTAGCGGCAATCACGCGCACATCTACCGGTATGGTCTTGGATGATCCCAACCGTTCGATCGTGCGCTCCTGCAACACACGAAGCAACTTTACGCTCAGCGCCTGCGGCATGCTCTCGATCTCGTCGAGAAAGACGGTGCCTCTGTGGGCATATTCAAACTTACCGACCTGCCGCGAATTAGCGCCGGTGAATGCACCAGGTTCATGACCAAACAACTCATTTTCAATGATGTTCTCGGGCATGGCGCCGCAATTAACGGCCACGAAGGGTCGGTCCCGGCGCCGGCTTTGCTTATGCAATGTATGCGCTATCAACTCTTTCCCGGTTCCTGTCTCTCCATATATGAGCACATCGGCGTCGACATCAGCGATCTTTGCAACCTGTGTGCGCACTAGCTCCATCTGTGGCGAATTCCCGATGATATTGAACCGGCTGAGTTGGTCGCGCAGCTCGTTACGTAACGCCCGGTTTTCGAGTATCAGCAGTCGTTTTTCAAGCGAACGCTTCGCGACTTCGACCAGCCGGTCGGCGCCGAAGGGCTTTTCAATGAAATCGTAGGCGCCGTCGCGTATCGCCCGCACCGCCATTGAGATGTCGCCATGGCCGGAGATCAGGACCACCGGCAGATCCGGGTCGACGGCCAATGCCCAGTTCATTAACTCGAGACCGCTCGCGCCCGGTAATTTGACGTCGGTGATCAGCACGCCTGGCCAGTCGTCCGAAAGCAACTGCTGTGCCGACTCTGCGGATTCGAAGCAATGCACTTCAAAGCCTGCCATCTTCAACGCCTGTTCCCCCGCGCGGCGTATGTGCATTTCGTCATCGACGAATATGATGCTTCCTTGAACGTTGCCGGGGTCAGTCAGTGGTTCACTCATTATGGATTCTTTGGCATGCCGGAGTTTTGACTCTGTAGGGATTTCGATCTGCAGCGTAGCGTGGTCTCACCGCTTGTTCCAAGGGGCGAACAGCATCTAGCAAGATTCTTACCACACGCGGTCCTGTCTGCCGTTGACCTGGAGCTGCGGCGCGCACAATCCGCTTGCGCACAATTGCGCGTTTCGTCTTCGCTAATATTTGCGTGGGGACTGACGATACCCGAATGAAGTGGCTCGGACCGCCGCGACCCGCGGAGTATGACCTCGTTCGCTCGCATGGATCCTGAATTATGGGCGAAATCCCGCCACACCACATCTTAAATGGGCGGTTTACCGCCCTATTCGGCCGGTTCCCGCAGCTCAAGCCAGCGTCGCCGGGCACCGTTGGACGCAAGCCAGACCAGGGATATCGCGGCTTGCGGGGCGCATCGACTCAGGCCTTGGCCTCTTTTTTGCATATTGTTCGCGCAACAGAGGGTGGAGAACTGGTCTTGATGCGGGATCGCGGTTGATTGTGAGACACATCTGCCATAATCGGATTGCGTTTTGTCGCCATTCTCTTTCTAATACCCGTATATTAACTACTTATAAGCTTTGGAGGATAAATCGAATGCGATTTTTAGTTAGTGCTCTCACCATGTTGGTATTCCTGTTGTCCGTACCTGCGGCGAACGCAGCCCCGATCAAGATCAAGTTCTCGCACGTGGTGGCGGTGAACACGCCCAAGGGCCAGATGGCGGACAAATTCAAGGCCCTAGTGGAGGAACGTCTAGCCGGAAAGGTCGTAGTCGAGGTGTTTCCCAATGCCCAACTGTTTGGCGATAACAAGGTGCTCGAAGCCCTGGCGCTGGGCGACGTCCAGTTGGCGGCGCCATCGTTGTCGAAGTTTCAGAAATACACCAAGAGCCTGCAGATATTCGACTTGCCCTTCCTGTTCAACGATATCAGCGCCGTGGACAAGTTCATGGCCACCGATGCCGGTAAGAAACTGCTGCACGCCACCGAGAAAAAGGGCTTGTTGGGTCTGGGTTTTCTGCACAACGGGATGAAACAGTTGTCGGCCAGCTCACCGCTTACGGTGCCGGAAGACGCTGCCGGCATGAAATTCCGGATCATGACCTCGGATGTGCTCGCGGCCCAGTTTCAGGCGGTCAAGGCGTCACCACAGAAAAAGCCATTCTCGGAGGTGTTCACCTTGTTGCAGACCAAGGCCATCGATGGTCAGGAGAACACGTGGTCCAACATCTTCTCGAAGAAATTTTTTGAGGTTCAAGAACACATCACCCACTCGGATCACGGTTACCTGGGCTACATGGTGGTCACGTCGACGGAGTTCTGGAGCGGCTTGCCGGATGACATCCGCGGTGAAGTCCAGAAAGCCCTGGCAGAGGCCATCGCTTTTGGTAATCAGGTCGCCAACGAGAAGGCGGTCGGCGATAAGAAGGCGATCATGGATTCCGGCCGCAGCAAGATCATAGAATTGAGCGCAGACCAGCGCGGCCAGTGGGTCGACGCGATGAAGCCGGTGTGGAAGAAGTTTGAAGGCGACATCGGCAAGGACTTGATCGATGCCGCGCTGGCGGCGAACAAGTAACGACGCCAGCAAATTAAACGTTAACAGGCGTCGCGTATCGTGATCAGTCGCGTTCTCAACCAAATCGAGGAGGGCGTCATCGCCCTCCTGCTGGTCGGAATGACCTTGTTGGTGTTTATCGAGGTGTTCGACCGCTTCGTGCTCGGTCAGGGCATTCTGTGGATGGAGGAGTTGACGCTGCATCTGTCCGCGTGGATGGTGCTGTTCGGCACTTCCTGGGTGCTCAAGCAAGGCGGCCATATCGGTGTCGACGCCTTTGTCAAGCTGTTTCCAAGCGGTGTGCAACGCGTGTTCGGTCTTATCGCCGTAATGGGCAGCCTCCTCTACTGTGGACTGATCATGTACGGCGGCTGGATCTACCTCGCGAAACTGCTCCAGATCGGCATCGAGCTGGAGGATATCCCGATCCCGAAGTGGACCGCCCACTCGATACTGGTTTTGGGCATGGCGCTGCTCGCGCTGCGGTTGGTGCAACTTTTGTGGCGCATTATCAAAGGTGAGGACACGGGCTTTCATCACGCTGATGAAGCCGAAGAGGCCCTGGAAGAACTCAGCAAGGAACAACAGGAGGAGACGAAAGGGTGACGACAGCCGCGCTATTCATTCTACTTTTCGCCTGCATGTTTATTGGCGTGCCGGTATCCATTGCCCTCGGCCTTTCCAGCGTGGCAACGATACTGTTGTTTTCCGATGACTCACTGGCGTCCATCGCACTCAAGTACTTCGAGAATGTGTCCGAGCATTACACGCTGCTCGCGATACCGTTTTTTATTCTTTCCTCGGCGTTCCTGTCCGGTGGCGGCGTCGCCAGACGCCTGATCCGTTTCGCCATCGACGCCGTCGGCCACGTCCGCGGCGGCCTGGCGATGGCCTCGGTACTTGCCTGCATGCTGTTTGCCGCGGTATCCGGATCCTCGCCCGCTACCGTGGCAGCAATCGGCAGCATCGTCATCGTCGGCATGGTGAAGGCCGGCTATCCGAAGGAATTCGGCGCCGGTGTCATCTGCAATGCCGGCACCCTGGGAATATTGATTCCTCCGTCCATCGTCATGCTCGTTTACTCCGCCGCCACCGAGGTGTCTGCGGCGCGTATGTTCATGGCGGGGTTCATTCCCGGCATCGGCATGGGCCTGCTGCTGATGGTCGCCATCTACATCGTCGCCCGCATCAAGGGACTGCCGGCCCAGCCGCGGGCATCGTTTCGCGAACTGGTAGTCAGCGGATTCTCCGCCTCGGGCGGGTTGCTGTTGATCGCCATTGTGCTCGGCGCGATCTACGGTGGTATCGCCAGCCCCACCGAGGCGGCGGCCGTATCTGCGGTCTATGCGTTCATGGTGGCGTGTCTCGGTTACCGCGACATCGGCCCGATGAAAAGCATACCGTGGCGCAAAGATGGAGAAGGCATCGGCGGTATCGTGACTAGAAATACCGGCCAGATATTGTGGGCGCTGCCAAAATGCGTGTTCGATAAAGAAGTGCGGCACACGATCATGGACGCCGCCAAGGTCAGCATCATGCTGCTGTTCATCATCGCCAACGCCATGCTTTTCGCACATGTGCTGACCACCGAGCGGATTCCCCACGCCATCGCCGAGACCATCGTCAACTGGGGCCTGCCCGCGTGGGGCTTCCTGATCGTCGTCAACCTGCTGTTGCTCGCTGCGGGTAACTTCATGGAACCTTCCGCCATCATCCTGATCATGGCGCCCATCCTGTTCCCGATTGCGACCCAGCTCGGCATCGATCCCATCCATCTCGGCATCATCATGGTCGTCAACATGGAGATCGGGATGATCACACCGCCGGTGGGACTCAACCTGTTCGTGACCGCCGGGATCACCGGCGAGAACCTGCAGTGGGCGATCAGGGCCGCGCTCCCGTGGCTGTCGCTGCTGCTGTTGTTCTTGATCCTCATTACATACATTCCGCAGATATCGTTGTTCCTGCCCGAGTACATCGACCATCTGAAAGGTTACAAGTAAATGCGAACCCAGCGGTCTTCGGTTGTTCGTCCATCTGGGCTGCGTTGGCCTGCGCGCTTGACGGTCCTGATCGGTATGCTGGTTTTGCTTGCGGTTAACGCCCAGGCTGCCGAGCCCATCGTAATACGATTTTCCCATGTCACCAGCGAGGCCACCCCCAAGGGGCACGGCGCAATGTTGTTCAAGAAAATGGTGGAACAACGGCTGGCCGGGAAAGTGCGCGTCGAGATCTATCCCCGCGCTTTAAAATTCAACGATGACCAGGCGCTGCTCGCCCTGCTGTTCGGCGATGTCGAATTAGCGGCGCCATCGTTTTCCAAATTCCGCAGTTTCTCGCGGCAAATACAGGTCTTTGACCTGCCGTTTCTGTTTTCGGATGTAGACGCGGTGAACCGATTCCAGCGCAGCGAGGCCGGCGTCAAGCTGCTCGATTCCATGCTGTCTCATGGCATCAAGGGATTGGCTTACTGGGACAATGGCATGCGCGTGATGTCGGCAAACCGCCCATTGCGGACACCTCAAGACTTCAAACGCCTGCGGTTTCGCATCGAGCCATCGGCGGTGATGCAGGCCCAGTACCGCGCCCTGGGCGTGGCGACCGTGCCGATGCCGTTCGGGCAGGTCAGAGAGGCCTTGAAAATGGGCTTGGTAACCGGGCAAGAGAATGCCTGGTCCAACATATACTCCAAGGGCTTTCACGACTTTCAGAAATACTTCACCGAAGCACGCCATAGTTTCCTCGGTTACATGTTGGTCACCAACGCAGAATTTTGGGCCAATTTGCCTGCAGAAATCCGCGCTGAGTTGGAAAAAATCATTGCGAAAGTGACTGACGAGGTCAACAAGAACGCCCGCGAGAAAGCTGAGTCGGACCGCCAGCGGGTCATTGATTCAAAAAAGGCGGAAGTGATCACCTTGACCGATGCCGACCTTGAGGAGTGGCGCACATTGCTCGTGCCGATACGGAAGAAGTTCGAGTCACAGATCGGACTCGAGATCATAGAGCAGGCGATGCAAGCCAACCAGGCTCGCTAACACAAACACCTCACGATCTGTGAGGGTGGATGCTTAAGCATGTCAGACAAGCTCACAGAGGCGGCACTTGCCTATCATCGCGCGGAGCCGCCGGGAAAACTCGCCATCGTCGCCACCAAACCGATGGCGACGCAGCATGATTTAACGCTCGCCTATTCCCCTGGGGTGGCGGCCGCGTGCGAGGAAATCGCCAACGATCCGACGCAGGCCGCAACGCTCACCGCGCGCGGTAATCTGGTGGCCGTGGTTACCAACGGCACCGCGGTGCTCGGACTGGGCAGCATCGGTGCGCTGGCGGCAAAGCCGGTCATGGAGGGTAAAGCGGTATTATTCAAGAAATTCTCCGGTCTCGATGTGTTCGATATCGAGATCGAAGAACGGGATCCGGACAAATTCATCGACATCGTCGCCGGCCTGGAGGCCACCTTCGGCGCCATCAATCTCGAGGACATCAAGGCGCCGGAATGCTTTCACATCGAAAAGACGCTGCGCAAGAGGATGCGCATCCCGGTATTTCACGACGATCAACACGGCACCGCGATTATCGTCAGCGCAGCGATCAGAAGTGGTCTCAAGGTCGTAGACAAGAAGATCGACCAAGTAAAACTGGTGGCCTCCGGCGCGGGTGCAGCGGCGCTCGCGTGTCTGGACCTGCTGGTAAAAATAGGGCTACCGCGAGAGCACATAACAGTGGTCGATATCGACGGTGTAGTGTATACCGGACGCACGGAATCCATGGACCCCTACAAGGAACGCTACGCCCAGGACACGAGCGCACGCACCCTGGGCGACGTCATCGGCGGCGCGGATATCTTTCTGGGTCTGTCGGCACCCAAGGTGTTGCGCCCCGAACATCTCAAACAGATGGCCGCCAAGCCGCTCATTATGGCACTGGCCAATCCGGTCCCGGAAATCATGCCTGACGAGGCCAAGGCGGTGCGCCCGGATGCGGTGATTGCCACCGGCCGCTCCGACTTTCCCAACCAGGTAAACAATGTTTTGTGCTTCCCGTTTATATTCCGCGGGGCCCTGGATGTCGGTGCAACAACCATCAACGAGGAGATGAAGATCGCGTGTGTCAACGCGCTCTCCGAACTCGCCATGGCCGAACCCTCCGACGTGGTAAAGACCGCTTATGCCGGACAGCCGCTGAGCTTTGGCCCGGAGTACCTGATCCCCAAACCCTTTGATCCGAGGTTGATCACGGTCGTGGCGCCGGCGGTCGCCAAGGCGGCCATGGACTCCGGGGTCGCAACGCGTCCAATCAAAGACTTTAAACACTACCGTGACGACCTCAGCCACTACGTATTCAAGTCGAGCGCGGTGATGGAACCCATTTTTGAGCGCGCGCGGGAACATCCGATGCGGATCTGTTATGCCGAGGGTGAAGAAGAACGGGTGCTGCAGGCTGCGCAGCAGGTGGTCGACGCCGGGCTCGCCTATCCGCTCCTGATCGGCCGCCCAAACGTAATCGAGACGCAGCTGACAGACCTCGGTTTGCGCATCCGGCCGGGGCACGACTTCGAACTCGTCAACCCGCAAGACGATCCGCGCTATGAGAAATACTGGCGCGAGTACTACACCATCATGGGACGCCGAGGTGTGTCGCCGGCACGCGCACAACACCTGCTGCGCAGCCGCAGCAGCACCTTCGCCGCCCTGATGGTCCGTTGTGGCGACGCCGACGGTATGCTGTGTGGCTCAGTGGGCGCATTTCACAAGCACTTGGAACGCGTGGATGACATCATCGGCAAGACCCCCGGCGTGCACGATTATTCGACCCTGGTAGCGTTGATTCTCCCGTCGGGTACCTATTTTATCTGCGACACCCATATCACCGATGAACCCAGCGCCGAAGACTTGGCGGAAATGACATTGTTGTCGGCACAAGAGGTGCGGCGTTTTGGGATTACCCCCAAGGTTGCCATGGTGTCGGCTTCCAACTTCGGCAACCGGGACACCCCGTCGGCGCAAAAAATGCAGCAGGCGTTGGCAATACTGCGCGAGCGCGCGCCGGAACTCGAGGTGGATGGGGAGATGCATGCCGAGGCGGCAGTAAATGCCGAGATCCGCAAGCTTACGTTTTCTGATGCCCGCATATCGGGGTCTGCGAATCTGTTGGTGATGCCGAATGTGGATGCCGCGCATATCTCGTACACACTGCTCAAGGTTTTGGGAGGTGGTGTCTCCGTGGGCCCGATTCTGGTGGGCGCCGCCAAACCTGCGCATGTGCTCACGCAGACGATCACTGTGCGCGGGTTGATCAACATGACCGCGATGACCACCGTAGAGGCGCAGATCCAAAAGGCGGAAGAGACTTCTTAGTGGTGCGCGTGTATCCACCGTGGAGACCAGGCAACAGCAGAATTCACGTCGCCGAATCGGATCTCAATTTCATGTGATCAACTTCTTCGCGAATAGAGATCAACGCATGTAATGCCGCTACCTGTTTGCTGTCTGTGCATGCGTACAGTCATATCTGAACGATAGATGAAAAAGGAGACCACAATGTTTCAAGTCCGTATTCACGGCCGCGGAGGCCAAGGAGTGGTATCCGCCGCTGAGATGTTGTCGATCGCAGCCTTCGAAGAGGGCAAACATTCACAGGCCGTTCCCAGTTTCGGCTCGGAGCGCATGGGTGCACCGGTGGTGGCCTATGTTCGCATTGACGATAAGGAAATCGAACTGCGCGAACCGGTACTGGAACCCGATCTTCTGATCATACAGGACCCGACATTGTTTGCCGCCATTGACGTGTTTGCTGGCTTGCGTGATGACGGTTATGTATTGGTGAACACCACCAGGACCCCGGAACAGCTGGCAATCGAAGAGGCAACGAGCCAATTGCCCCACGGTCACTTTGCCGCGGTGCCAGCAACTGAATTAGCGATGCATCACTTGCAACGTCCGACACCCAACACCGTATTGCTGGGGGCGTTCGCCGCAATGAGCGACGTCGTCAAGTTGGAATCGGTGTTCAAAGCCATACAAAAGAAATTCCCCGGCAAGATCGGCGAAATGAATGTTGCTGCGGCCCAGGCGGCCTATGACACCGCCACCACAAGTTGAATTCCATTAGGAGGACCTTGTCATGTTGAAACAAGTCGAAGGCTCGCATGCAGTGGCCGAAGCGGTCGCCCTGTGCCGGCCGGAAGTGATCTCCGCCTATCCCATCACACCGCAGACTCACATCGTTGAGGACTTGGGCTTGATGGTGAAGGCGGGAGCGATTGAGAACTGCGAGTTCCTTCTGGTGGAGTCGGAGTTTGGAGCGCTCAGCGCCTGCATCGGTTCCTCCGCCACCGGTGCGCGCAGTTATACGGCGACCTCCAGTCAGGGCATGCTGTTTATGATGGAGGCCGTCTACAACGCCTCCGGTATGGGCCTGCCGATCGTGATGACCGTGGGTAACCGAGCGATTGGCGCGCCGATCAACATCTGGAACGATTGGGGTGACTCGATGTCGGCGCGGGATGCCGGTTGGGTCCAATTGTTTGTGGAGAGCAATCAGCAGGCGGTGGACGTACACATCCAGGCATTTCGTTTGGCGGAACAGTTGAGTCTGCCGGTAATGGTGTGCATGGACGGTTTCATCCTCACTCATTCCTTCAGCCAGGTTGACATCCCTGATCAAAAACAGGTGGATGAGTTTTTGCCGCCCTTTGAACCACGGCAAGTCCTCGATCCCTCCTCACCGGTGTCCATGGGCGCCATGGTTGGCCCCGAGGCATTCACCGAGGTGCGTTATCTCGCTCATCACAAACAGATGGAGGCGCTGGAGTTCATACCCGAGCAGGCTGCCGAGTTCGAGAAGATATTTGATCGGGACTCGGGCGGTCTGGTCAAGAGCTTCGGCTGTGAAGGCGCGGAAACGGTAGTCGTCACCATGGGCTCGGTAATTGGCACGATGAAACCGGTGCTCTCGGAGATGCGCGATGACGGCATTTCTATCGGCGCGCTCACCGTCCGCTCTTTCCGTCCATTTCCCAAAGAGACCCTGCGCGCACTGCTCAAGGACGCCAAGCGCGTGATCGTATTCGAGAAATGCCTCGCGGTGGGCATGGGCGGCATACTGGCGATGAATCTGCGCATGGCGCTGAAGGATTTTCCGATTCACGTGCATTCCGCGATCGGCGGGCTCGGTGGACGGCCGATTACACGCGCAAATCTAAGGCGTATGTTCGAGAAGGGGATCAAAGACAATATGGAGGAACCTCATTTTCATGACATTCATATGGACATCGTCGAACGTGAACTCGAACGTGAACAGGCCCAACGCCGCTCCGGCTCCATCGCCGAAAATATTCTTCAAGATGTCGGCATCGTTGCCGCAGCGAAAACGATTTAGCAGGAGAGTGTGATGCCACAAATTCCCGAAACACATCAAAAGGTCAGGTTCTATCAGACCGGCACCCTGACCGTGGGTAACCGCCTGCTGGATGCTGATCATCGTTCGGTGCAGGGCACGATGGACCGTTCCAACTCCTTGGATTCCGGACACCGCGCGTGTCAGGGGTGCGGCGAGGCACTGGGGGCCCGGTTCGCCATCGATGCGGCGATGCGCGCGACCAACAATCAACTCATCGCGGCCAACGCCACCGGTTGCCTGGAAGTGTTCACCACGCCCTACCCCGAGACCGCGTGGTCCATACCGTGGGTACATTCGCTGTTTGGTAATGCCGCCGCGGTGGGTGCCGGCATCGCCGCGGCGTTGAAGGCCAAGGGCCGCGAGGACGTGCGTGTGATCGCCCAGGGAGGGGACGGCGGCACTACCGACATCGGGTTCGGTTGCTTGTCCGGCATGTTCGATCGCAACGACGATGTGCTCTACATCTGCTACAACAACGAGGCCTACATGAACACCGGCGTGCAACGTTCCAGCGCCACCCCGGGTGCGGCGCGCACCGCCACGACCATGCCGGTGGGCAAAGATCCCGGTAACGCGTTCAACACCGGCAAGAGCGTACCACTAATTGCCATGGCCCATCTGATCCCCTATGTCGCCACCGCCTCCGTTCACGATCTGCACGACCTGGAACACAAAGTCACCAAGGCCATGGGTATTCGTGGGGCACGATACATTGAACTTTTTGTGCCCTGTCCGCTGGGCTGGGGGTCCAAGCCGAGCGATACGGTGAAGATCGCGCGGTTGGCTGTGGAGTGTGGTTTGTATCCGATGATCGAGGCACAGGACGGTGAACTCACTGGCGTGACCAAGATCCGCCGGCAGGTTCCGGTAGGGGACTATCTCAAGCTACAGCGGCGTTTCGCCCACGTGCTGAAACCCGCCAATGCTCATCAGCTCGAACAGTTACAGGCGATTGCCGACCGCAACATCAAGAAGTTCAGCCTCATCGATGAACAAGGAGGCCAAGAATGAAAACGCCGTTTGCGATTACCCTGGACGCCGGCAGCAGCCTGTTGAACAAGACCGGCTCTTGGCGAACCGAACGCCCGGTGTACTTGGACCGGTTGCCGCCCTGCAACCACGCATGCCCCGCAGGGGAAAACATCCAGCAATGGCTGTACCTGACCGAAGAGGGACGTTATGAACAGGCGTGGCGGCAGATCATGAATGACAATCCGTTCCCGGCGGTAATGGGACGGGTTTGTTATCACCCATGCGAGGTGAGCTGCAACCGCGGTCAGGTGGATGAGGCGGTGGGCATCAATGCCGTGGAGCGGTTCCTCGGCGACCAGGCCTTGATCAATGAGTGGCAAATGGAGGCAGGCGCACCGACCGGAAAACGGGTGATGGTGGTCGGCGCCGGTCCCGGCGGATTGGCGGCCGCCTACCATTTGCGGCGCATGGGTCATGAGGTGACCGTGTACGATGCCGCGCCGCAAGCCGGCGGTATGGTGCGTTACGGCATACCCAAATACCGCATGCCAAGAGAGAAGCTGCGCGCCGAGGTCGCGCGTATTGAACAAATGGGGGCCGACCTGCAGCTCAACACCCGCATTGACGATGTGATTGCCGCACGGGATGAGGGCAAATTTGACGCTGTGTTCCTGGCGATCGGCGCCCAACTGCCCAAGCGGGTGGACATCACGACCAAGGGGGACCTGCCGGTGCTCGATGCGGTGACGGTGCTGCGCAACACGGAACTCGAGGAACCGACCGGATTGCGCGGACGCGTCGTGGTATACGGTGGCGGCAACACCGCCATGGACGTCGCGCGCTCGGCGGTCCGGCTCGGCGCCAAGAGCGTTACTGTGGTCGTGTTCGAGGCCCAAGAGCATATGCCCGCCCATGAATTTGAAGTCAGAGAGGCCCGCGAAGAAGGTGTAGAACTGCTCTGCCTGCGCGCGCTGCGTGAAGTGAACGGCAACGAGGTAACGATGGAAAAGATGGTGCCCAGCGAGGGCCGGTGGCCCCAGCCCACTGGCCAGTTCGACGTCATGACCGCGGACGTCGTGGTGCAGGCACTCGGACAAAACGTGGATACCGGCCTCATGGACACGATGTCCGGCATCAAGGTTGCCGAAGGCGCCGTCCAAGTCGGAATAGACATGCAAACCGGTTCCCCGGGCGTATTTGCCGGCGGTGACATGATCCCCTCTGAGCGTACGGTGACGACATCAATCGGTCACGGCAAAAAAGCGGCCCGCAATATTGATGCCTATCTTCATGGTATTGCCTTTGACTTAGCAAGCAAGCCCGAGGTGGCCACCTTCGACCTGTTGAATACCTGGTACTATTCCGATGCGCCGCGAACGGTGCGCCCGATGTTGAGCGTGATGCGGCGGCAATCGGGTTTCGCGGAGATCGTGGGTAATATCGACCAGGATAACGCGACGTTCGAGGCCCGTCGCTGCATGTCCTGCGGCAACTGTTTCGAGTGTGACAACTGCTACGGAGTGTGCCCGGATAACGCGATCACAAAACTCGGACCAGGCATGCGCTTTGAGTTCAAGTACGATTATTGTAAAGGTTGCGGATTGTGCGTTTCCGAGTGCCCGTGCGGGGCGATCAAGATGACCCCCGAGGAGATCTGACCGGTATATTGCACCAAGCACTCTGAATGACCACGTCCGGATCCGGCGGCTGGACGCGGTGCTGAGCCGGAAGAAAATTTCCGGGACACGTCCATGTAGGCTCGACGCCGGCATCCATACGGTCTCTTCCTTCCTGTGGGAAAGACTTTGTGACCATGGCTCTGGCAGGAGCAACTTTAGTACTGTGGGAGTGGCTTTTCCCCTGCTGCGCGGGGACAAGAGCCACGATTCTTTATTCGAGCCTGCTGGTCCTCGCAAAGCAGAGGGAAAGGCTCTCCAACAACTTTTGAATTGACGTCGCCTTACTCAGCGAGGGACCCGGTTTGTCTTTTCAGCCGGCGAAACTCGCTCGCCGACCTGAGTACGCAGTCTTCGATGGACATACCGTGCAGGTAATTACCAGTTAATAGAAGCGGCCTGCCGGCAAGCAGGCGATCGATTTTTGTCACGCGGTCCTCGTGTCCGACCCTGAAGGACGGCACGATATTCTGTTTCGTCGTAACCAGCTCTAAGTGACGTGGCGAAATTTGCAGCACCTGCGCAACACGACGAAGCTTGGCGTCCAGATCGAGCTGATCGCCCTTGAAGTGGAAGGTAAACCCCCGATACTCGTCATCGGCAACCGTGTCTCTGGACACCACCGAATAAAAACTGTCTCCGGCAGGAACAATACCGGCGATCTTTTCTAAAGTGAGCAAAGACCTCGCGAGCGCGACACCCACGGTTTCCACCGTCGCAACGCGGATCTGAGCCAACTCATCAGCAAGGTCTGGATAAGCGGAGCGCAGAAGCCGCACGCCATCTACGGGCGCAGTAGCCAACGCAACATAATCGGCTGTATAGCGCTCGCCATCTGCGGTTTTGATCGCAAAGGATTGCGCCAGCCGCTCAATCTCCAACGCTTCGCTGCCTGTTACCGCGTCAATGTCTGTTACCGCGGCAATGGCATCGATCACCGACTGCAGTCCATGCGGAAGTGTGAAGCTCCGAATGATGTCCTTTCGCCGCTGGCGCCGTTTGAATAGCGCATCCGCTGGAAATTCATCCGCGCTCTGTGAAGGCACCGCGGAAAACAAATGCGTGAAAACCTTATTGAAGTTTCCCTTTCCGACAATCCTCGAATAATAAGATTTGACGCTTTGCCCATGTTTTTTCAAGAACAACAGACGCGGCGCTGACACAAACAGCTCGAAATAATTCAACCGCGAGGGGATCGACCGCAGATGGTCTGCAACCAGCATTCTAAACGGCGCCTTCTCCCGCGCGATGAGCTGGTCGATCATGTTGAGATCGTCGATGATATCGAGGAACTTGGCGTACGAGTTGTAGCACGTGTGCGCCCCCAATTCGATCCAAAAGTGCGGTGTGCCGGTTTCGAATCGATGTGTATGCACCGCACCGCCGAACCGTTCGGACTTTTCGACGACCAAGGTCCTGAGCCCCGCATCCGCGGCATAATGGGCCAGACTAAGTCCGCTTATACCCGATCCAATGATGATAATATCGTATTGACTCACGGCATCACGTTTTGCGCATCACGACGACCCGTGTCGAGCAGCATCAGCGTTATTAAGTAAATTTTCCCCGCCGTTGTTTCCGGCAATAAGGAGACGTCTCCAGCGATAGACGCCGTCTTATAAGCCGTAAATGGACCGTAACTTCCGCATCACGACGCCGGGACCGGGAGGCTGGACACAACACCGGAGCGATACAGGCGTTTGTGGTTCCGACCATCAAACCAGCCAATTTTCGTACGGCCAATTACCGAGCGTATCAGTTATTCTTGGCGCCTTGGTTAATCCATTTGCCGATTAACTCTACCTGATCCTGGGGCAGCCGCGGCTGCTGTTTTGGCATGTTTATCGAGGAATCCGCTTTGTGCTCAACCAGGATCTGCAAAGTGCTCGAAAAACTGTATCCAGGGATGATTACCGGACCGAATTTAGTGCCCTTCATGAGATTGTCGTAGCTTTCCATGCTGAGTCCGCTGGAAACGTATCCCGCGCCACCTGGTTTGTGACAACTTACACATCTCTCCTGCAGTATCGGCATCACATCTTTTTTGAAACTCACATCCGGCTCAGCGCAACCGGCTACTATCAATAGCGCCAGCACCGACGCCGACAGCTTTATTATTCTTGCATGCATCTTTGTACGTTCCTTACATAACCTAAAACCGTCTGCCGTCATTGTCGCAAAAGGCCCACCGCGCCACAATAGGTGCGGTCTCCATAATCATAATGGAGACGAATCCGTGAGGCGGTATTCGCGAAAGATTACAATGATCGTCGGCGATGTCCATCAATGCATACGCTAGCGCCGCCATCGGTTGCTAGGGCGCTTTATTCACCGCCCATCGCCCTGTTCTACGTAAAGACGAATACGACGTTCCTCTTACGGATCGCGCCCGCACCGCTTGCTTCAGGCCAGTGAACGACATTGATTTGCGTCGGCACTCCGTGATATGTTGCGATGCACAATTTTCCGCTGTGTCTTCATCAGCCACGGTTTACCACGGAAAGACTGCCCAGGCACCTGCCACGGGGCAAACAGATGATGTACGTTCCTGCGCGGGAATGGTAAGTTTCGGACTGTACAGTGGAAGGTGGTGATTTTGATGACGCCCCACTTCACCACTCCTTTACGATAGCATTGACTTCCCAAGCGGAACCCATCTAGGGTGTTGGAAGCGCCGGGGTTGGCGTTGGTCCCGCGACTTACTCCGCGCTGGAATGGGGCGCGGTGGCGGGCCGGGATTCGGAAGACCAGAACTTTGCTGTCCTCAACTGCTTATTGGTCGCGGAGAAATCAACTATGAGTGAACAAGCACTTCACCGCCACTACCTGCACTTTCAGGAGCTACCGTGGAGTATGCGCACGCTCTACACGGCTACCCTCCTGGTGATGGCGACCGGATATCTATTTGCCCTGCTCCATCTGTACGGATCCCACGCAGGACGAGATGGCGAGCCGGGACTATCGGTCAGGGATGTGGTTATTGCCTATAGCGGCGATAAGGATTCGACGCGTCTGGAATCCGCATTGCGGGGCCCCATGGCGAGTATGCTGCCGACCAGCGAAGCCGACGAGATCTTCGGTTGGATTCATGGCGGACTTGACAAGGCGGTGTTCGAAAAGAACATCGACCCGATCTTCGAGAAGCGCTGCCTGGCGTGCCACGATGGCAGCAACCCGCACATCCCGCACCTGGGCGGTTATGACAATGTACGGGAAATAGCGCAGTTGGACGAGGGGGTCGACATTTTTACCCTGGTGAGGGTCTCCCACATCCATCTGTTCGGCCTCACGTTTATTTTCTTCATCACCAGCTTGATCTTCAGTCATGCCTATGTGCGCCCGGTGTGGTTTAAATGCGTGATCGTGGCATTTCCGTTCGTGCAGATCATTTTGGATATTTTTTCCTGGTATCTGACGAAAATCTTCGAGCCCTTCGCCTACCTGATCGTGTTGGCCGGCGCACTGATGGGGGCCTGTTTCGCGATTATGTGGGTGGTGTCCATGTATCAGATGTGGCTGTATAAACCGTCAGAACGTTTTGCCGCCCGCACCGCGGAGCGGCAAGTCGTTGGTTAGCCCAACGATCCCGGACGCCGGCGACGGGACCGAGCGGCGGGATAGCGCATTGGAACGTTTATACCAGGGTTCGTAACCCGGGCTCCGACCTTTGTTTTCGCCAAATGGGACACACCGCGGGATGGCACCGGTATATGATGCCGTGTTGCGCTACTCACGGATCACCTACTGACGGTCAAGCCGAATCACCCGCGTCTGTCACGCACCGCCAATGTAAGCAGCGCAACTACTTGCAGGGAACTCTAACGAACACCACCGACTTGCGCCTTTTCCCGGCGTAATGCCTTGCCAGATTTTCGATTTCCACATCCTTGATCGGGTTCAACATCGCGCGCATGACCTTATTGCCGCGATCCTGTTCCCGATAGGCGGTCAGGGCCTTGGTCAGGTATTCCTCGCCCTGGCTCGATATAGAGGGAATCTGAGGATCGGTGCTGTTGCCATCGATTCCGTGGCAGCGGTCACAACGTTCGGACCATTGAGCGGTGGTGAGGGGTTTTCGCGCAGCACCACCCTGGGGCGGTGAAGCCGAGTAGTACGCGGCGACATTTTTGATGTCTTCGTCATTGAGCGAGGCGACGATGGACTGCATCGCGCTGTGATCCCGTGCACCGTCCTTGTACGCATGGGTTGCAGTTGCGAGGTACCTGGGGTCCTGGCCCGCCAAGCTGGGAGTATCCGGTTTCGTGCTGTTCCCGTCAGCGCCGTGGCATTCGGCGCATGCCGTGGCCACGGGTTCGCCCGCGGCGGCATCGCCCTCGGCATTCATGGGACTGGCCTTGGGCGTTTGCAGCGCGTAATACAAGGCAAGATTCTCGATCGTGTCATCATTCAGTAATGCCACTGCCGGGCGCATCATGGCATCCTTGCGACTCGCTGTTTGATAAGCTTTGATGGCGTTCAACAAGTACTGGAGATTCTGACCGGCCAAGCTCGGCATTCCCGGCAGAGCGCTGTTTCCATCTTTGCCGTGGCAGGATGCGCATCCGGTTGACGCCTCCTTCCCCGCTTCCTCGGGATTGACGTCGTAGGCGCTCGCAGGTCGGGCGTCGGCACCCGCGCCCTGCTGAGGACCCGCGGTATGCGGCAAGTCCAGGCTGAAGTAGTAGGCGGCCACATTCCGCAACGCATCATCGTTCAACATTTTTATGGATTGGCGCATGCGCGTGTGTTTCCTTGCGCCATCCTTGTATGCGATTAATTGTGCGTAGAGATAATCCGCGTGTTGGCTTGCCAAATGGGGTACGTCAGCCTCAACGCTGAGACCATCCAGGCCATGACACCGGGCGCATGTCTGTTCGGCGATCGCTCTGCCCGCTTTCACCTCCACCGGCGACGCAAAAATCGAGGCCACCGGCTCCTTGAGCTTGGCGGCGGCTTTGGCTTTAGAGGTACTTGCCTGCACCTGGGGCGCGATCGCGACCGCGATGATCAATGCGAGCAAACATAACATGCGATGCATAGAATTCTCCTCAATGGTCTTGATGTCAGAGACGCTAATTCGAAGGTCCCCAATTCTAGTGCCGCCGGACGCTTCAACTCAAACCCCGAATTAGCAATTGTCCGCTCCGACGACTACCGCCCCGGCCCGGCAACCCTATTTCAGGCACCTCCCGCTGGCGGTTTGCTCGACTCCCATAACTCGCTCCCGTCGCCGCCCCCATGGGCGGATATACCAGACGGTAGGACGCGCCGATCATGTATCCGGTGGTACGGTTCTCCGTGGGGGTGGATTCGGCACTGAAAGGTTACGATTATGTAATATTCGGCGCGAAAACTCTTGATGCGCCATCAATCGGCATCTTTGTTCACAGACTCCAGTACAGCAGCGTGACCTGCGACGCACTGATGATTATTACTCAATGTCTTATTTTCACCAACCGCAGTGACAAACTGTTTCTAATCTGCCTGGTACAGATCCAAATACGCGAGCGCACTTCGGCGCCAGCTGAAATCCCGCGTCATTCCGGTACGCATAATAGCGCCCCAGCGCTCTTTATTATCAAACAACTCGACACTTTGACGTATGGCCGCGCCCAACCCTTCCGCTGTAAGTTCGGTGAAACTAAAACCCGTCGCAGTTTTATCGGCCAGGGTCTGAGGTGCCGCCGGAACAACCGTATCGGTCAACCCACCGGTTTGGGACACGACAGGCACCGTCCCGTAATGCATGCTGTACATTTGATTCAATCCACAGGGCTCAAAGCGCGACGGCATGACAAATATATCGGCAGCGGCTTCGATCTGGTGCGACATTTTTTCGTCGTAACCGATGCGAACATGTATCCGTTCGGGATGTGCGCGTCCGATGGCCTGCAATTTGCGCTCCAGTTCCGGGTCTCCCGTCCCCAAAACCACAAACGGAAATCCATGCGCCAACAATTCCGGGAGCGCCGCGATCAGCAAATCAATGCCTTTTTGCTCGACCAAGCGCCCAACAAATCCGAAAAGTGGAGCGTTATCGCTCCTGTGCAGTGACCATCGCTCCATGCACGCCACCTTGTTTCGCAGCTTGCCGTGGAGGGTATCCGCAGTGTAATGATAATCGATATGCGGATCGGTGTTTGGATCCCATTCGTCGTAGTCGATCCCATTGAGGATCCCCATCAAGCGGTCGGATCGGTGTTGCAGCAGGCCTTCCAGCCCACACCCCAATTCACTGGTCTGAATTTCACGTGCATAGGTTGGGCTGACCGTGGTGATCCAGTCGCTGAACACGATCCCACCCTTAATGAAAGACATCTGATCCAGATACTCGATGCCATCCATTGCCCACAGTTCCTCGTTCAATCCCAAACTCGTAAACGTGGCGCGCGGGAATATTCCCTGATACGACAAATTATGGACTGTGAAAATCTTCACGATATCTTGATCGTCATCGATGAGAGGCGCCACCATCCCCGCCTGCCAGTCATGACAGTGGACGACATCCGGCCGCCAACCAAACAGAGCCGGTTCATGAACGATGCTGACAGCGGTCCGGCACAATAGTAAAAATCGCTCAGCGTTGTCACGCCAGGCGATCCCGGTATCGTCCAAATATGGATTTCCGTCACGGTCGAAGGCGGGTCCATAGTCGACCAACCAAACTTTCGACGTGGAATCTTGCATGCCTGTTTCGAGGACTCGGACATCCCCTGGAAGCCCGGACAATTGGACGTCAGCAATGGTTTTGGGTGCCCGAAGCTTGGCGGTCGCCGCCCGATACGCGGGGATCAATACGCGTACGTCGTGGCCGAGCCGTGCTTGCGCCCGGGGCAGACTCGCACAAACGTCTGCCAGGCCACCGGTCTTCATGAAGGGATAGGCCTCGCTGGCGACGTGAAGTATTCTCATGTCAAACTGGGTTCAATATGATCCCGGCGAGGGGCGGCAACGTTAATGAAATGGAATGACGCTGGCCCATCCACGGAATCGGTTCCGCGTCGACCTGTCCACTGTTGCCCACGTTAGAACCCCCGTAGTGTTCCGAGTCTGAGTTGAAGATCTCGCGGTATGGTCCTGGTTCAGGGACACCCACGCGATATTGACGCCGTACCACCGGGGTGAAGTTGAGGACAACGACCACGAATGCGCCGTCATCCTTTCTTAGAAAGGAAAGGACGGATTGCTCGGTATCATGACAATCGAGCCACTCGAAGCCGTTGGGGTCAAAATCGAAATAATGCAGCGGCCGTGACTCACGGTAGAGATTATTGAGGTCGCGCACCAACTGCTGCACACCCGCATGACCATCGAACTGCTCTACATACCAGTCCAGGCCGTTTTCTTGAGACCACTCAGACCCCTGTGCGAACTCGGAGCCCATGAACAGCAGCTTCTTACCGGGATGTGTGTATTGGAACGTATACAGGAGACGCACATTCGCCAGACGCTGCCACTCATCCCCAGGCATCTTGTACTGCAACGACCGTTTGCCGTGAACGACCTCATCGTGGGACAAGGGAAGCACGAAGTTTTCGGTAAAACAGTAAAGCTGACTGAAGGTGAGCAGATCATGATGAAATTTTCGGTACACGGATTCGAGTGCGAAATAAGACAAGGTATCGTTCATCCACCCCATGTTCCACTTCATGCTGAACCCCAAGCCGCCCACATACACCGGCCGCGACACCATCGGCCAGGCAGTGGACTCCTCTGCGGTCACAATTACCCCGGGAAACTGCTCGTGTACGACTTCGTTGAGTTGACGCAGGAAATCAATGGCTTCGAGGTTTTCGCGGCCGCCGTATTTGTTGGGCACCCAATCGCCTTCGTCGCGCGAGTAGTCAAGGTATAACATCGACGCCACCGCATCCACCCGCAGGCCGTCAAAATGAAACTCCTCCAGCCAGTAGACGGCGCTTGACAAGAGGAAATTTGCCACCTCATTACGGCCATAGTTGAAGATCAAGGTACCCCAATCGCGGTGCTCACCGCGCCGCGGATCGCTATGCTCATAGAGTGCGGTCCCGTCGTATTGGGCCAACGCGAAACGGTCTTTGGGGAAGTGGGCGGGCGGCCAATCGAGCAACACGCCGATGTTGTTCTGGTGGCACCGCTCGATGAAATAACGCAGATCTTCTTGCGGACCATAGCGGGACGAGGAGGCAAAGTAGCCGACCGTCTGATAGCCCCAGGAACCCTCGAAAGGATGTTCGGTGATCGGCAGCAGTTCGATATGCGTATAACCCAGACCCGCTACGTACGGCACCAGTTGATCTGCGAGGTCGCGATAAGTGAGCGGCTGGCCGTTTTCACCGCGTCGCCAAGATCCGGCGTGTACCTCGTATATTGTTATGGGCGCGTGTAACCAATCCCATTGCTCGCGGCGCTCCATCCAGTCTTGGTCGCGCCATTGATAACCCTTCTCGGTAGGGACCAAATTCGCCGTATCCGGCGCAATTTCGAATTGCCGCCCGTAAGGATCGGCCTTGAGAAATACCTGACCGGTATCTCGATTCCGGACCTCGTATTTGTATAACGCGCCTGCCTCCAATCCGGGTATAAACAATTCCCACACGCCATTTCCGCCACGCACGCGCATCGGATGTTGACGTCCGTCCCACTCATTGAAATTGCCCACAACACTGACCCTGGCCGCGTTTGGCGCCCAGGCCGCAAAGAACACACCGTCGACACCGTCGCTGGTGTGCTGGCGGGCGCCCAATATCCGGTAGATATGCCAATGCTTGCCCTGCGCGAACAGGTGCAGGTCATAATCCGACAATTGCGGTGGGAAACAGTACGGATCATAGAAAATGCTTGCCGCACCCGCCTTGTCCACGCGGCGAAGCCGGTACCGCATGGGTACGCGATGCGCCGGCCCGGACCACTCGAAAAAATCCGAGCCGGGTAATCTTTCGAGAGAATTACCCGATTCCATGATCTCGATGCGTTGCGTGCCTGGGGCAAATACACGCACAATAACCTGGTCGCCGGTCTGGTGGCGGCCCAAGTACGCATATGGATCGTGATGTTCCGCGTTTTCGATGCGTTCGCGGTCGGAAACGAGCATTTTCGATTCGTTCGAGAGCTTATTTCGTGATGTTATCATTGAGATAGAGAAATGGTTAAAAAAATACATAAAAACGGGAAGTCCAACCAAACCACTCCGGAACGCTTCGTCAGCCTTCTCACTAAAGACACGCTCGGCCTGGTGTTAGCCGGCGGCCGTGGGTCGAGATTGCATAACTTGACCCAATGGCGGGCCAAACCTGCGGTTCCGTTCGCGGGAAAGTTTCGAATCATAGACTTTACTTTGTCCAACTGCGTCAACTCGGGAATTCGTCAGATCGGCGTCTTGACCCAGTATAAGGCCCACTCGCTCATTAAACACATACAAAAAGGATGGGGTTTTCTAGGAGGACAGCTCGGGGAGGCGGTCGAGTTGTGGCCCGCATCGCAACGCCTGAGCGAAGATTCCTGGTACACCGGCACCGCCGATGCTGTCTATCAGAATCTCGACATCATCCGCACCTACGACAAGAACTATATGCTGATCCTGGCCGGCGATCATATCTATAAAATGGATTATGGCCACATGTTGGCGTTTCATGTAGAGGAACAGGCGGATCTGACCGTGGGATGCATCGAAATGCCGGTCCATGAGGCCAACTCGATGGGGGTGATGTCGGTGGACGCAAACCACCGCATCCTCGAGTTCAATGAAAAACCCGAACACCCCAAACCGCTTCCCGGAAACGACTCGCTGGCCCTGGCGTCAATGGGCATTTACGTGTTCAATGCAGATTTTCTGTATGAGCAGATCATCAAAGACGCGGATACGACCACATCCCGGCACGATTTCGGCGCTGACATCATCCCCAGCGTGATCGGCGACTATCGTGTATACGCCTACCCGTTCCGCGACGTACAGAGCCGCACGCAATCCTACTGGCGTGATGTCGGCACCGTGGACGCATACTGGAATGCAAACCTGGAACTCATCGACCCGGTGCCGGAACTGAACCTTTACGACAAGAATTGGCCGATTTGGACCCACCAGGAACAATTGCCTCCGGCCAAGTTCATATTTGACGATGAGGACCGCCAGGGCATTGCCATCAACTCGATGGTGTCGGGCGGTTGCATCATACAGGGCGCATTGATCCGCCATTCCTTGTTGTTTTCCCAGGTTGTCGTGCGCAACGCCTCGCAGATTATCGACTCGGTGGTCCTGCCCGACGTGAACATCGGCCAGAACTGTAAGATCAGACGTGCCATTTTAGATAAAGGGTGCCGCATTGACGACAACACGAGTATCGGCTGGGATGAGGAGTCGGATGCCGAGCGTTTTTATATCTCCCCCGAAGGTGTGGTGCTGGTGACCCCGGATATGCTGGGCCAAACCCTGCACTATGTCCGTTAAGCCGCGTCTGAATGTGGTGCTGTGCTGGCATATGCACCAACCTGAGTACCGGGATCTTTTGAGCGGGCAATATCTGCAGCCGTGGACGTACCTGCACGCCATCAAGGACTACACGGATATGGCCAGCCATCTGGAATCGTGTCCCGCTGCGCGCGCGGTGGTAAATTTTACGCCCGTCGTCCTCGAGCAGATCGCCGACTATCGCGCCCAAATCACTGCCTTCCTGAACGGCGGGACGCTCATCCGCGATCCGTTGCTCGCCGCACTTGCCGATGATTCGCTTCCGATCTCTGCTGAGGGCCGTGCAGAGCTGGCGCGGCTGTGCTGCCGTGCCAACGAGCAACGGATGATAGAGCGCTTCCAACCCTATGCGGACCTGGTTGAAATCATCAACTCCCAACAAACCAGTGTGCATTGCCTCGACTATCTCAACGACCAGTTCTTCCGCGATCTGGTGGTCTGGTATCACCTGGCGTGGCTGGGCGAGACGATTCGCCGCACCGATGCGCGGGTGCGCCGGTTGATGGACAAGTCGCGTCACTATACATATGAGGACGGAATCCTGCTACTGCGGGTACTTGGCGAAATAATCGGCGCGGTCCTCGAGCGCTATCGCAAATTGGCCGCTAGTGGTCAGATCGAATTGTCGATGACCCCGTACGCACACCCGATGTTGCCGCTGTTGGTTAACTTTAAAGTTGCCCGCGAATCCATGCCCGATGTCCACCTGCCGCCATCGCCGTATCCAGGCGGAATGGCGCGGGTACGCTGGCATATCGAGACCGGCCTGCGATCGTTTGAAGAGAGCTTTGGGATGAAACCGGTCGGTTGTTGGCCCTCAGAAGGCGGCATCAGCGACGACATCCTGCCGATTCTTGCCGAATACGGTTTTCACTGGATAGCCAGCGGTCAGTCGGTGTTGCGAAAAAGCCTGGAACGCGCGCACCTTCCGACGGATATCGGCACATGGCCCTATCGTCCGTACCGCTTGCGCGAATTGCCGCTCCACGGATTTTTCCGCGACGACGAACTCTCCGACGCCATCGGTTTTAACTATTCGGACTGGCAGGCTGATGACGCCGTCGCCGATTTGATTGAGCGGCTGAAACACATAGCGGCGCAACTGGAAGCACCGGAACAGCATATTGTGTCAATCATTATGGACGGAGAAAACGCCTGGGAACACTACCCCGAAAACGGCTATTACTTCCTGGAAAGTTTATACGAATCTTTGTCGCAACATCCGGCGATTCATGTGACAACCTATCGGGACTTTCTCAACGACAACCGGGGGCCTGCCGACAAGCTGCCCAGTGTGTGCGCGGGAAGTTGGGTCTATGGAACGTTTAGCACCTGGATCGGCGACGTGGACAAAAATCACGCATGGGAGATTTTGACCCAAACAAAACGAACCTTCGACAAGGTGATGGCGCGCGGGAATCTTGGCGAACAAGAACGCATGCAGCTAAACCGACAACTCGCCATATGCGAAGGATCAGACTGGTTTTGGTGGTTCGGCGACTATAATCCCATCGATTCGATCGAAGATTTCAGTGAACTATTCCGTCGCCACATCAAAAACCTGCATCAAATGCTGGGCGAACCGGTTCCCGAAGATCTTGCGTCAGCCTTCGGCCGTGGCGGCATCGCTGAGCACGGTGGCGTCATGCGTCGCGGAGACGACTAATGAGTTCCGGTTGCGGCTGCCTAACTAGTCGCGAATTCGGCATCCTGCTTCACGTTACCTCCTTACCAGGTGTGGGCGCACGTGGCGATCTTGGACCGGATGCGTACCGATTCGTGGATTTTTTAACGTCGAGCGGCGCTCGGGTATGGCAGGTATTACCCCTGGTGCCTACTCACCAGGGCGACTCCCCTTATCTCGGGGAATCCGCCCATGCAGGACATCCCTTACTTGTCAGCCCCCAACGGCTGCGCGATGATGACTTGGTGACCAACGATGAACTCGACGAATTCATTCATGGTGCGAAGCCCGGGCGCGACTACCGATCCGCACATCACCAGCTCCTGATGCATGCGTTTTCCCGCTATCAAAAAGGCAACACAGATCTGCGCGAGGATATCGCTGAGTTCGCAAGCGACAACGAATATTGGTTGCCCGATTACACCTTGTACCGCGCGATCAAACAACGGCATAACAACGCACCGTGGTTCGCGTGGCCGGCGCCGTTGCGGGACCGAGATGCCCAGGCACTCGCCGCCGCGCGTACAGGATGTCGTAACGAAATTCAATTTGGCGTGTTTGCGCAGTATCTGTTCTGGATGCAGTGGCATACGTTGAAGGCGTATGCGAATCAGCACGGTATTCGCATCATGGGCGATATGCCGATGTTTGTCGCCCACGACAGCGCCGAAGTGTGGGCCTTTCCGGACTACTTTCAACTAGATGACACCGGCAATGCCGTTCGTGTTGCCGGCGTGCCGCCGGATTATTTCTCCAGCAGCGGGCAGCGCTGGGGGAATCCTTTATATGAATGGCGGCGCATGCAACAAGACGATTTTACCTGGTGGATCAATCGGTTTCGGTCACAGCTCAAGTTATTTGATATTTTGCGTATTGATCATTTCCGCGGGTACGAATCGTACTGGTCGATTCCTGCACGATGCGAGGATGCAACACAAGGTCGTTGGTGCAAGAGCCCCGGCGACGCCCTGTTCGCAACGCTCTCACAGGCAATGGATCCGCTGCCCTTGATTGCCGAGGACCTGGGCGAAATCACGGCCGCGGTTCACGAGCTGCGCCAGCGCCTTGGATTCCCGGGAATGCAGGTACTGCAGTTTGCCTTCGACGGTGGCGCCGAAAATCTTCACCTGCCGCACAACCATGCCGAGTGCAGTGTCGTGTACACCGGCACCCACGACAATAATACGACTCTCGGCTGGTTTCACCAACTCGCGCCCGCACAACAGCAGCGAGTGTACGAATACCTGGGCGACCCTCAAACGACCATGCCATGGGCGCTGATTCGCGCCGCCATGGCGTCGGTGGCGAGATTGGTAATATTGCCGTTACAGGACATCATGGAACTGGATGACACGCATCGCATGAACATGCCCGGAACCGCAAACGGGAACTGGTCATGGCAGTTCGACTGGTCCAGTCTCCCCTTCGGCACTGCCGATAGGCTGGCCCATCTTGCATCGGTGTATGGGCGGTGACCGCCGTTACAACCAGAGCATATGCCCCATCTCTAAGCGGTGAGCAAGGCTATGATGCAGTGGATAAGCCCGCAGCTTGTAGGAGTAGCGGCCGCAATCGGCGAGACCGATCTCACCTTCATAAATCTGCCAACCATCCGTTGACATGCCGGTTGCCGACAGTGGATATTGCCGTGGCGCCAGCAAACGATCCTTCTCCAACTTATCGCTTATCAGGCATTCGACACGCAGATCAGCGGGTGTCAGCTCATTGAGCATGACCTCCACAACCAGCTTCGCCTCGTCACCCACGTGTATACCTTCCGCCGGGATTTGTGCTCGTCGAATCTTCACGCCGTGCCACGACTTATGTATCTGCTTCTTCCAAGCCACCAGCGCTTTGGCCCACGCTGCATCGTCGGCTCTGAACTTTCGTCCCAGCTTTGCCGCCGGCGCATAATACTGCGTTATATAGTCAGTCAACATCCGCTGCGCACTAAAGCGGGAAAGCGCCGATATCATCGCTTGTTTCGCGACCTGCACCCAATCCGAGGAATAACCTTGACCATTGCGCTTGTAATAGAGTGGTAGAATCTCCCCTTCCAGAAGATCGAATGCGCCGGACGCCTCGATGTAATCGCGCTCATTGTGATCCGCGGCAGCGAGATAGGGGCTGATCGCCCAGCCGTTGTCACCCTCGTATCCCTCTTCCCACCAGCCATCCAACACGCTGAAATGCGGAACACCATTGATGGCGGCCTTTTGTCCGGAAGTACCGCTGGCTTCCATTGGGTATTCCGGCGTATTCAACCAGACGTCCACACCGGTAACCAAAAAACGCGCCAACTCGATGTCATAGGCCTCGAGCAACACGATTCTTCCTTCGAATTCCGGACGGCGCGATAGCTGGTAAATTGCGTGGAGGTATTCCTGACCCGGTCCGTCCTGAGGATGCGCTTTACCGGCATATATGAATACCACCGGATGCTGGCTGTCCTGCATCAAGCGAGTCAATCTGTCCATGTCCTTGGCCAGCAGCGTCGCTCTTTTGTACGTTGCGAAACGGCGGGCAAAACCAATGACCAGCGTTTCGGGGTTGAGGCAGCGAGTCAGTCGCCTGATCTGTGATTGGCTAAGCCCGTTCCTACGCCCCTGCTGTGTGATGCATTGTTTTGCCTCCTCCATCAACAACGCCTTGATGGTCTGGTGGGTGGCCCAGAAAGCACGGTCGGGAATGTTCTTGATTGCCGTCCAGAAATCCCGATCCACCAACCGGTCCCGCCACTCCCCAGACAGGTGTTGATCAAAGATGCGCACCCATTCGTGGTGGATAAACGACAGCACATGCACGCCGTTCGTGACGTGACCGATCGGATTCTCGTCGGGCTCGATTTGTGGCCACACAAAACTGCTCAATTTGGAAGACACCTCTCCATGAAGACGGCTGACGCCGTTCCGGAAGCGTGAGCCACGCAACGCCAACGCGGTCAAATTGAAACTGCCCTCGTGTCCCGGGCTGTCCCCCAACTCCAACAATACATCGGCATCCACGTTGAGCTCATCCAAGAAATCACCTAAATAGCGGTCGATCAAGTCCCGAGGAAATATATCGTGGCCCGCCGGGACCGGGGTGTGGGTGGTGAACACAGTGGACGCCGCAACCATCTCAAACGCGGCGTCGAACGGAACATTTTGTGACACCAACTCGCGGCATCGCTCCAGAACAAGGAGCGCGGCATGGCCCTCGTTGATATGCCAAGCCGTGGGTTGCAGGCCCATTGCACGCAACGCCTTCACCCCGCCTATGCCCAGCAAGATTTCTTGTTGGATGCGCGTATCCGTACCGCCCCCATAAAGTTGATGGGTTATAAACTGATCGTGCTCACTGTTTTGCTCTAAATCGGTATCTAACAGGTAGATCGATATAATGCCGACTTTGGCTTCCCAGACCTTGAAGGCAACGTCACGATCTTCGAGGCGCAACGTAAGCGTCAGGTCGAGACCCGATTTGTTAGTCACCGGGAATATCGGCAACTCGTCAACATTCAAGTCTGCATATTGTGCATGTTGCCGGCCGTTGCCGTCGATCTGTTGTTGAAAGTACCCGTGTCGGTAAAGTAAACCCACTCCGACAAACGGCAATCCAAGATCGCTGGCTTCCTTGCAGTGATCCCCGGCGAGGATACCCAGGCCCCCGGAGTAAATTGGCAGACTCTCGTGCACACCGTATTCGGCGCAGAAATAGGCGACAAGATCATTATCCTTGTCCAGGTTCTTAGTCACCGTTTTGGAATGCCGGTGTTCAAGATAGATATCAAAAGACGACACGCAACTCACGTAATGCCGCAGGTACAAAGGGTCTGTGGCGGCTTGATTGAGTCGATTCTGATCTACCCTGCGCAAGAACAAGCGCGGGTTATGACCGGTAGCTTCCCAAAGCTGCGGATCCAGCGTGGAAAAAAGGTGGCGAATTCCGCGGTCCCAGCTGTAAAGCAAGTTGCTGGCGAGATCGGTCAACCGAGATAGCGGCTTGGGAATAGTAGGACGTACCTCGAGCGAGAAAGTAGTGCCAGTCATAAAGCAATTTTTCAGATCAAATTCAACAGTTGGTTTTGGTCATGATACCAGCGTCGCAGGCATAGACTTTGGCGGCAGCGCGCTATCGCAGCGCGGGCCTTCCGGCATATAACCCCACCCGCATATGGATTTTTGAAAACTGGTTTGGGTCTTGTTGTATAGATTATACAAGAACCCGTCAACTCATAGGTGGAAGAAATCAGCTGGCCAAATACGTAAAGAAGCCAACACCCTGAAGGCCCCAGCAAAACCGTGGATTATGCGGCGACGACCATGAGCGCTGTTTTCGGGCAGACTGGTTGACGCACAGGCATAACTCTTTATAGTAACAGCCGATATTGCTAATATGGATCGAAGCCACGAACGCATTTCGGCTTCGTGTCGCCATACGCCCTGCAAATCAAGAATGAGCGCCAAATATGCCAGATATTACACTGAAACAAGCAAATCTCATTATTGAAGCGACACTTAGAAAGGGGCATGAGTTAAAGCTGCCTAAACTCACCGTCGCCGTGGTCGACCGTGGCGGTTATCTCATCGCGTTGCAGCGCGACGATGGCGCCACCTTTATGCGCCCGAATATCAGCTTAGCGAAGGCATGGGGCGCCATCGGCCTAGGCGTGAATTCACGGGATATCTCCAAGCGCTACGAAAGCGGCGTGCGTGAAGAAGGATTTATCAACGCGTTGAACGCGATGACCGGGGGAGGCGTCATTCCGTTGCCAGGCGGCGTGCTGATTTACAACACCAATGGCGACGTGTGCGGCGCCGTGGGTGTGTCAGGGGCCGTGTCCGAGGACGATGAGGTCTGCGCAATCGCCGGAGTCGAAGCCGCGGATCTGCAGGCGCACGTAGCGCGTTGACTATTGATATACGTTTCCCATTCTTCCACGACGCGTCAACCACTACACCAGGCCCAGAGAACGTTGTCTCACGCTGCGAATTGTCATGCCAGGATATGCGCTGCTTTTCGGTCACACCCGTCGGCACAACGAAAAGCGAGGAGTTATATAGTATGCTAGGCGAACCACACGATCTTCTCCATGAATTTCCCGAACACGAAGATAAGATCACAAAACTACGGTACACGAATGGGAAGTTCGCCCGCCTCATGATCGAGTACGACGAATTGGATGCGAAGATCCGCAATCTCGAAGAGCAAGCGCAACCCGTAGCGGATACTTATATGGAAGATCTAAAGAAAGTCAGGGTTACGTTGAAAGATGAGCTGTACGATTTCCTCAGTCATCGGCAACGATAAACCGAAGCTGCGATCGGCGAGCGTGTAACCGTATGGGAAGCGATTCATTGATTTGGCCCATGGCAAAACCACCATTCATTTAGCTATCTTCCGCCCACCTATCTCTGCGGCGCAAACGCCTGCGAGTAACGAGTTATTTTTTTTACGTACAGCTCGGCGGCCCAATGCAGCCGGTTGATCTCCTCCGCGCTTAGCTCCCGCACAACCCGCCCGGGACTACCCATCACCAACGAGTTATCCGGGATCTTTTTTCCCTCGGTAATGAGGGCGTTGGCGCCGATAAGACAGTTTTTTCCGATTCTTGCACTGTTGAGAATCACCGATTTGATGCCGATCAGGCTGTTATCTCCAACCGTGCATCCATGAAGCATCACCATATGACCAATGGTAACCCCCGCACCCACCGTCAATGGGAACCCAGGATCGACATGCAGCACGGAACCATCCTGGACATTGCTCCCCGCGCCGATATGTATGAGGTCATTATCACCACGCAGCACGGCGTTGAACCAAATACTGCTCCGATGTTCCAAGATCACCGAGCCGATCACGGTTGCGGTGTCTGCAATGAAGTGCTCCGTACCGCGAAGCTCCACGCTTCGATCTTCAAAGTCATAAATCATGATCTATGCAGCTAGGTTGATGCCCACACATCCGATAATGGGGCTGCGCGGCCTCTGTTGCAAGATCGCGCGTCCCTCAAGAACCCGATCGCCCAATCGTTGACGGTTTCGTTTTACAATGTAGAGATGGGAAACACCGACCACCGAACAGGATTTAGAACAACCCTGGAATCAGATGGGGCTCCTGAATCGGGTTACGACTGGTCACACATCGTCAACATGACGCGTGAACGCAAGCGCAACCTCACCGTCGCCAACATCATTGCTGTGATTGCGGTAGTTGCGGCTGTGCCGACACCGCTGCTGATGCCGCTAATGGTCGATGAAGTGCTGCTCGATCAGCCCGGATTCCTGGTCGGTCTCATGAATACGATCATGCCGGCGAGCTGGCAGGGCCCGATGCTCTACATCGGCCTCATACTGTTGGCCACGGTACTTCTTCGATTCACGTCGATCTGGCTCAATGTGCTGCAGACCCGGGAATTCACGCTGATTTCCAAGGACGTGACGTACCGGATACGCCGCAATTTGCTCGCGCATCTGGAACGAGTATCAATGGCGGAGTATGAAACATTGGGCAGCGGCGCGGTGTCTTCGCGTTTCGTAACCGACATTAACTCCATCGACGACTTCGTCGGGCAGTCGGTGAGCAAGCTGCTCGTGGCTATCCTGAGCTTGATAGGCGTGACCATCATCCTGCTGTGGATGCACTGGCCGCTGGCGCTATTCATTCTTTTCATGAACCCGTTGGTAGTGTTCTTCACTGTGACGCTGGGTCACAAAGTCAAGGTGCTGAAAGAAAAAGAGAACACCGCTTTCGAATTGTTTCAACAGAGCCTGACCGAGACGCTCAATGCCATACAGCAGATCCGTGCGAGCAACCGTGAACATCACTACCTCCGCACGGTTGCCGGCAAAGCACGGGCAATTAAAACTCATTCTGCAACGTTTTCGTGGAAATCGGACGCGGCCAATCGATTTTCATTCGGCGTGTTTTTGATCGGCTTCGATGTCTTTCGCGCAATCAGTATGCTCATGGTGGTGTTTTCGGACCTCTCGATCGGACAGATGCTCGCTGTATTCTCCTATCTATGGTTCATGATGGCGCCGGTGCAGGAAATACTGAACATTCAATACGCTTACTTCGGCGCCAAAGCCGCGCTCGACAGAATCAATGAGTTGTTATCGTTGCATCAGGAGCCGCATTATCCGCACACCCAGAATCCGTTTTTGGGTACGAACACGGTGGCAATCCGGATTGAAGACGTGAGCTTCGCCTACGTCCCAGGCGAACCGGTTCTCAAGCACGTAAATCTCGAGATTGGACGCGGCGAAAAGATCGCCCTGGTCGGCGCCTCCGGCGGGGGAAAGTCCACTCTGGTTCAGGTGATCCTCGGTATGTATCCGCTACAAAACGGACACCTATATTTCGACGGCGTGCCAATCACCGAGATCGGCCTCGACATAGTGCGCGATAACATCGCGACCGTGCTGCAACAACCGGCAATGTTGAACGACACAGTGCGTGCAAACTTGACCCTGGGGCGCGATACCTCTGACGAGAAGCTGTGGGAGGTCCTTACCATTGCGCAGCTGAAACATGTGGTGGAATCGATGCCCGATGTGTTAGACACGATGATTGGCCGTGACGGCGTGCGTTTGTCTGGTGGTCAGCAGCAACGACTGGCCATTGCGCGAATGATCTTGTCGGACCCCAAAGTCGTCATTCTCGATGAGGCGACGTCCGCCCTGGACAACGAAACCGAAGCACATCTACAGGACGCCCTGGGAGAATACTTAAAGGGGCGCACGACATTGATCATCGCCCACAGGTTGAGTGCGATAAGGCAAGCCGACCGCGTCTATGTGTTCGAGGACGGACACATTATTGAACAAGGGTCTCATGCGGAGCTGATGGATGCCGAGGGTCTCTACCACAAGTTATATAGCCACACCGCCGGCTGATCCGTACGTCGTACCAAAACGGCAGAGCAATGACCGATGTTGTGTGGAATGAAGCGTTCGATCAACGCCCAATATCACCGTTTGTCCCCGAGTATGCGCCAGCATCGGGGATCCTGGTGAGAAATGCGGGCTAGATTCGCTCCAACAGGACCTTCAAACGCGATTGGGTGACGTGCGGCACCACCGGATTGGAATAAGCACTCAGGAATTTCCTCCTGTGACCGGTTTGGGAATCGTAGATGTAACGTTTGACGGTGGCGATATTGGCGCCATAAATGTGGAGACTGACGGAACCGTGACCACTTGCGGCGTTTGATATTTGATGAATATGCCCAATCCTCGGAGACGCCAAATAGATGTCTCCGGGCACCAACTGCTGGGGCTCCCGTGACATTAACTGATACCCGTCCGGATCCCGATCGAATGCTTGGAGACTCAAGGCGCCATCCATGACGCCAATGATGCCCCAAATAGTGAGATCATATATTGGCGTGCTCTGACCTTCCGCCCAAACCACACTCACCACCGAAAAGCGCTCCCATGGATCCAAATACAGGAGGTATTGTTGATACCACTCCGGATCGGGCTTCGCAAATTCTTGCGGTAACCAATCTTGATGGACGATGAGATCGGCGACGAGCCGCCTACCGTTTTCGAGAATATTGGCTTCATCATCCGCAAACTCGCTCACGAGTCGACTGAACGACTCGATGAATTCTCGGAATCTGGAAACTTGCCGCATGGTGTTTTAGTGGATATGGATTTCAGCCGCACCGTCGCGCCGTGACTGGTGCCACCTAGATTCGACCACAAAAATGAAAAAGAGTTTTCCGCGACCCGTGGGTGGGCCCGTCTCGTCCAGGAGCCCCGGGCGCGCGCGACGACGCACGGTGCGGTGCCTAAGCCACAGCGGTCCTGTATATTTCACTTTGAAAACATAGATAGACACTGTGTAAACTGTCACCGATGGGCGAGTACGCCAACGACTTCGATTTGGCAGTATTAGGTGCCGGCGTGGTGGGTGTCAACACCGCGTACTGGGCTCAGCGGGCGGGATTGTCGGTCGCAGTGATAGACCGACAGCCCGAAACCGGTCTTGAGACGAGCTTCGCTAATGGTGGTCAGATCGCAGTCAGTCATGCCGAACCGTGGGCCAATCCCAAGGCACCCCTGCAGGTGCTCAAATGGCTGTTTGACAGCAGTGCACCCCTGTTATTCAGGCCCCGCATGGACTGGTCACAATGGCGCTGGATCGCAGCGTTTCTCGCCAACTGTACCGCAACGAAAGCCGACCTCAATACCGCATCAATTGTACGTCTGGCCATGGAAAGCCGTGACCGGCTGCGAGAAATTCGCGACCAGGAACACATCGATTACGACCATCGCGCCGAAGGCATACTGCATTTCTATCGCAGTCATCGATCCTTCGAAGCTGCGCTGCACGCGGTGGATGTGATGCGACAACATGGGTGTGAGATAGATATCGTCCAACCTGATGGTGTCGTGGATTTGGAACCGGCCTTTGCGGCCAGCAAGTCCCAAATCATCGGTGCGACCTACTCAACCCAGGATGAAAGTGGTGATGCCTTCAAGTTCACTCAGGCGCTGGGACGAATCTGCGCGTCCAGGGGCGTTGAATTTTTGTTCGCGTCAGAGGTCACCGCCCTGCAAAAGAATAAGAACGGCAAGTGCATTTCAGGCGTGGAAATTCGGACGCCGCAGGGTTTCAAGACCCTGCATGCACGTGACGTCGTAGTGTGCCTGGGTAGCTATTCGGCGCCGTTTTTGCAGCGATACGGGATCCGTCTCAATATTTATCCGGCCAAGGGCTACTCGATCACCATACCCACCGATCCGTCATGCGACACGTGCCCCCAGAAAAGTCTGACTGACGATGAATTCAAACTGGTGTACAGTCACCTCGGCGACCGCCTGCGGGTTGCCGGCACCGCTGAATTGAGCGGGTACAGTATCCATTTGGATCATCGGCGCTGCCGCACGATCGTTGATAATGTTCGCGCGTTGTTCCCTCACGCTGGCCGTTTCGAAGAAGTTCAGTATTGGTCGGGGTTGCGTCCGGCGACACCGACAAACGTACCATATGTCCAAGGGACAACGTATGGCAACCTGTGGCTCAACACCGGACACGGAACATTAGGTTGGACGTTGGGCCCCGGAAGCGGTAAACGTATCGTTGACCTAATAAGAACAGCGTGAACAATCGGGCCCTGTACCGGTGACAGGACCAAACGGCATTGCGCGTGGAGCGTCATGCCTGCGTGCTAAATCTCCTAGACCCTCGGTCCGCAACGTAGCAGAATATCAAACCATATATTGCACCAGGATCCCGGTGAGACCAGGCGGCCCGCCGCCGGTCTGGAGAGCAATGCAAAACCGTAACTATATGTTGCGTACAGCGCCAGTTTGGGCTTTCGCGTCCGAGTGAGCGCCGGAATAGGCGTTTTCTCGGGCGCTGAGCAGAATACCGTGTATTAATCGATTGCTTATGCCAAACAATATATTGACGCTTTTTTTGATCGCCGTGGTGCAATCTACGGGCTAATCCCTTTCGTATATCGGCGCGCAAGATGTCTACGATTGAACCACTCGTTCCCGGCACTTTGATTGGTTTGTTCGAGATCAAAGAAACCTTGGGCCTCAGCAATCATGGCGTGGCATACCGCGCGTGGGACGCGGAGCGTGGGCGGGACGTGTCAATCCAGGAATATCTCCCGGCAGCGTTCGCCCAACGGAGTAGCGATGGCGTTAGCGTGGGGCCGGTCGACGACAAAAAGACCGCATACGAGAACGGACTCACACGGTTTCTGCAGGAAGCCAGGATCCTGGCGCAAATCCACGATCCATACATCGCACGGGTGATTGAGTATACCGAAACCAATGGTACCGCGTATCTGGTAATCGAACACGAAGCAGGGCAAACCTTGCGCAGTTATCTACAAAGTCACCCCAAGCTCAACGAAGAAAGGCTGCAGAAGATCCTAATTCCGATGCTCAAGGGTCTACGTGTGGTTCATTCCCAAGGCCTGCTTCATCGTGACATCAGACCAAGCAGCATTTTTCTACGGGAGGACGGCCCCCCAGTACTGATAGGATTCGGCAGTGCGGTCCGCACCGTGGTCGATGAACATGTGAGTTTGGACACTCAGGTCACTCCCGGATACAGCCCCATCGAGCAATATCATGACGGAGGAAATCTAGGCCCGTGGACAGACCTGTATGCCTTGGGTGCTACCATGTATCGCTGCATCGCAGGCGTGATTCCGGCGGATGCCACCAAGCGCGTGGCAGCCATTGCACAGGGGGACGAAGATCCACTGGTACCGGCAATGGAAATCGGCATCGGCGATTACTCTACACGACTGCTGGGTAATGTTGATTGGATGTTACAACCGGTGATCGCCGAGCGACCCGAGTCCGCCGGTGCCGTGTTGGGACTTTTGTCTGAACACCAGCTGAGTACGGGTGCGGCAACAGACAAGCCAACGCCGCATCAGCAAAGTTTGAATTTGCCTTCGCAGCGCGACTCGGTGTCCCCTTATCGCTTACCCTATCACTCGCTGCGTCAATCCGATAAAAGCACGCGAGTGATGTCACCGCTACACGCGCGGGTACGGAAACCGAACGGGTGGGTCGTGGCAGTGATGATGCTCGCTGGATTGATCGGATTTGCATTATGGCAAACCAATCGCGACCTCGATCGTTCAGCTAGCGCCGTTTCCGATATTGCGACGGTCGATCAAGCATCCTTACCGCACAAGGACGCCGCATCAACCACGACTCCAGCACGGGACGAACCCGTAAATATTGGCCGCGAAGACGATGATCTTCGCGCGGAGGCCTTTCGAGAACTGGAGAAACATCAGCAGCAAATAGAAAAACTAATGGAAACAGCGCGTGTGTTTGTGGATGCCGGGCAACTTACCTCTCCACCAGTGAACAATGCTCTCGCGCAATTTCACGCCGTTCTCAATATCGATCCTGAGCACGTGAATGCACGTGCTGGAATCAAAGAGATTGCGTCCGCGCTCGTGGATGAGGCCAGCGACTCGTTTACCAGGAGAGAAATAGAACAAGCAGAAACGCAGTTGGAAAAAATAGAAAGTATTCAGTCCGGCCGTGAGGACGTTAATAAACTCAGACAACAGATCCAGAATTACAAGCAACGCCTCGAACAACAGAAACAACTTGCTGAATTACAACGGCAACGTGAAATAGCGGCTCGCAACCGTAGAGTCGAGAATCTGCTAGCCCGGGCCGAAAGAGCAATGCGGGAAGAACGCTTGATCACACCCTCATACAACAGCGCCATATCGCACTATCGTGGCGTGTTACAGCTGGATGAACACAACATTACCGCGCTGGCGGGCGTCAAAGAAATAGGCCGGCGCTACCTCAGTAAGGCGAGCCAAGCGATCGTCGATGGCGATTTGAAACGCAGCGAGGAATATTTGAACGCAGCGATCACCGTTCAAGCGGATGCGGACACCGTGAGTCTGTTACGCACGCAACTGCAGACGCGCCGCGATGCCCTTGAACAAGAAGCTAAACGCGTGAATCGTGACGCGCAGGAAATAGAGCAGCGCAAACTGGCGCAACGCATCAAAGAGCAGCGAGAACGGACCATACTCGACTCCGGCATCAAGGCCTACTACCAAGGCGAGTATAATGAAGCCTTTCGGACACTGAATCCCCTGGCTGACACGGGGTATCCGCGAGCCCAGTTCCGGGTAGGCGTGATGTATAGCTTGGGACGCGGGGTCACGCGTGATGCGGAATTAGCACAGCAGTTGATTCGCAAGGCACTGCCGGCGGTACAAAGTGCAGCCACATCCGGTGTGGCATGGGCGCAAGCGGACCTTGGGTCCCTCTATGAAGACGGCCTTGTTGTTGCCAAGAACGACGTTGAAGCGGTACGCTGGTACCGCCTGGCGGCGCAGCAAGGATATGCGGGAGCACAGACCAATTTGGGCGTCATGTACGCCAACGGCACCGGCGTCGAACAGGACATTGATGAAGCAATCCGTTGGTTGCAGCGCGCGGCCGCTCAGGGCGACAAAATCGCCGTGGAAAACCTTGCCACCTTGGGAGCAAGATAATCATGAACACCGTCACACAAACAGCATCCATACAACCGGTACAACTCGCCGATCCTGCACTACTCGAAAATCGTTGCTTGGTTGGCGGCGAATGGATTGGCGCGTCGACCGGCGATTCGATCACCATATCCAATCCCGCCACCGGTAAGCCCATAGGCACGGTCCCGTCCATGAGCAGGGAGGACACACGCCTGGCAATCGAGACCGCCGACGCCGCCTGGGGTGAGTGGCGCATACAAACCGGGAAACACCGTGCCGGTTTGTTACGGTCATGGTTCGATCTGATCATGGCAAACCAAGAAGATCTCGCGGTGTTGATGACTTTGGAACAGGGCAAACCTTTGACTGAATCGCGGGGCGAAGTGGCCTATGCGGCGTCATTCGTAGAATGGTTTGCAGAAGAGGCCAAGCGAGTATACGGCGATACCATCGATCACCCGCTGCCAGGGCGGCGCATCCTGGTTCTCAAGCAATCAGTCGGCGTTGCCGCCGCGATCACTCCATGGAATTTTCCAGCGGCGATGATTACCCGTAAATGTGCGCCGGCGCTGGCAGCGGGTTGCCCGGTGGTGGTCAAACCTGCCAGCCAAACCCCGTTCACGGCCCTCGCTCTGGCTAAACTCGCCGATCGTGCCGGCATCCCGGCAGGGGTGTTCAACATACTCACTGGACCGGCGCGGGACATCGGCGGCGAACTCACCAGCAACGCCAAAGTCAGAAAATTGAGTTTCACCGGATCCACGGAGATCGGGAAGCTGCTCATGGCGCAATGTGCGGAGAACGTGAAGAAGATCTCGATGGAACTCGGTGGTAACGCACCGTTCATTGTGTTCGCTGACGCAGACCTTGACGCCGCAGTGGAAGGCGCGATGGCCTCCAAGTATCGAAACACCGGCCAAACCTGTGTCTGCGCCAACCGGATTCTGGTACAGGACAAGGTATACGACGAATTCGCCAGCCGGCTGGTCGCAGCGGTTACATCGCTCAAGGTTGGCAACGGTATGCAAGAAGGCGTCCAACAAGGCCCGCTGATAGACTTGCACGCAGTGGAAAAAGTCGAATCCCATATTGCTGATGCGATTGCTAAAGGTGCAAACGTACTGGTGGGAGGAAAACGTCATGACATAGGTGGCACGTTCTTCGAACCGACCGTATTGACCGACATATCGCACGACATGGTGATCAACTACGAAGAGACTTTTGGTCCGGTGGCCCCGCTGATCAAATTTCAAGATGAGGCCGACGCGATCCGGATTGCCAACGATACCGAGTTCGGGCTTGCGGCCTACTTCTACAGCCGCGATATCGGTCGCATCTGGCGGGTGGCGGAGGCGTTGGAATATGGCATAGTGGGAATTAATGAAGGCATCATCTCCACTGAAGTTGCGCCCTTTGGCGGCGTAAAAGAATCCGGCGTCGGCCGCGAAGGTTCCAAGTACGGTATCGAAGAATACCTCGAGATCAAGTACCTGTGCCTGGGAGGCATCGATCAATAACCGTTTATCGCAGCGATGATCTGCTAGCCGCCGAATCCGCGCGACTGTAAATGGACCTAGTTGAGCGTCTGATCCGGCAAGCCGCGGCGCACGACCAAGCGGTTGTATTCCCGGAGGGGGAAGAACCGCGGATTCTGACTGCCGCGCGCCGCCTGCTAGACCGGCAGATCACCACACCAATTCTATTGGGAGATGCCGGCAGCATTGAAAGGTGTGCGCACAGCAACCAGGTATCTTTAGACGGCATGATACTCGTCGATCCCCGGCACGACGACCGTATGTATTTATATGCGCAGCGCTATGTCGAGCAACGTTCGAATACCAGCCTGAAAATCGCTCAACGCTTGATGCGAAAACCCTTGTTTTTTGCCGCGATGATGGTGCGCAGCGGAGAAGCCGCGACGGCGGTGGCGGGTGTCAATCACCCCACCTCACGGGTCATCGAGGCCGGCATGCTCAGTATAGGATTGACAGCGGATATACGCACACCTTCGAGTTTCTTCTTGATGGTCATACCGGAATTTCGCGGCCAACCGAATAAACCTTTGATCTTCGCCGATTGCGCCGTGAATATCGAACCGACGGCGGAGCAACTCGCCGATGTGGCTATCGCCTCAGCGGTGAACGCCGAAAAGCTTCTCGATGAACCGCCTCGGGTAGCGTTTTTGTCCTTCTCCACCCAAGGCAGCGCGCAGCATGCCGTGGTGAACAAAGTGCGGCGGGCCGTCGACATCGCCAGGCGTAGAGCGCCCCACGTGGCTGTTGACGGTGAATTTCAGGCGGACAGCGCGTTGATTCCCGATGTCGCCGCCAAGAAGCTTCGCTCGGAGAGCCGGGTCGCCGGGCGCGCGAACGTATTGATATTCCCGGACCTGAACTCCGGGAATATCGCCTACAAGCTGACACAATATCTCGCCAAAGCCCGGGCCATTGGTCCCGTGCTGCAAGGATTCGCGAAACCGCTGGGTGATCTTTCTCGCGGCGCCAGTACCGACGACATCGTCGCAACCACGGCAGTGATACTGGCCTTGGCCACCCCGCCTCGAATCGAGTAGAAATTTAACGGACCGCCACTGGTAGGAGCGCGTGCGGGACAATTTAATAGCCGTGGGAGTGACGCGTCCGTGCTGTGCGGGGAACAAGTGTCAATAGGATCCCGGATGCTGGCGAAGGGACTTATGCTGCGCGTAGTCGCAGTGTCGGGTGGCTGAATGAATATAGGGGTCGGAGTCCGTGACTCCGACCCCCCCTATATTCTCCCCCGTGTACAGCAGTGAATAGGGGCGGGGCACCTCCCGTGCAATATGCTGGCTAAATTAAATTCACTGAACCGCAATCCAAAGCAAACTAATCCCTCTCTTCCAGTGGGACATAGTCGCGCGGTTCGGGCCCGCTGTAATAGGTCAGCGGTCGAATCAAGATGTTGTTCTCCCGTTGTTCCATGACTTGCACCGTCCAACCCGGCACCCGGCCCACCGCAAAGATCGGTACGAAAAGATCTTCCGGTATACCGTGCAGGTAGTAGACCACCCCCGCGTAGAAATCCACGTTTACATTCACCCCGTGACGCGCATACGGCCGCATCGCATCCACCAACGCCTGTAAGATTTCGTACCACTGCGGCTGCCCCATTTCTGCGGACAACTTTTGGACTCCGTCGCGCATATGTCGTGCCCGGGGATCTTCCGCGCGGTACACTCGATGGCCGAAACCCATAACTGGTTCGCGGTTTTGCCGCTTACGCTTTACATAATCAGCGGCACGGGACGGATCACCGACCTCCAGGGCCATCTTCATCACGTTTTCCGCGGCGCCACCATGAGCCGGCCCGGACAGCGCGGCCACCGCAGCAGTAACGGCCGCGTGCAAATTAGCTTCCGTCCCCGTCACCACTCGCGCGGTAAACGATGATGCATTGGATCCGTGTTCCGCATGCAGGATCATGTCGGTATCCATCAATTGTGCCGCATCAACGCTGGGGGGCTCCCCTTTTAACATATATACAAAATTCGCGGCATGCCCCAACGAGGGACTGGGTGCCACCGGCTGTAAGTCGTTGCGAATTCGATTATGCGCGCACACAATTATCGGCACCTGGGAGGTAAGACGTATTCCCTTGCGCAGGGTCGCTTCCTTGGAATTGTCCGCCACCTCGGGATCATACGCCGACAACGCGGACACTGCGGTGCGCAATACATCCATTGGATGAGCATCGCGGACCAAGTGAATGATCTCTAACACTGGGTCAGGCAACCGCCTCGCATCTCTCAATTCTTGATCAAAGGCATCGAGAGCACCGCGCGTCGGCAATTCGCCGTATAGCAACAGATACGCGGTCTCCTCGAACGTCGAATGCTCGGCGAGATCGTGAATTGAATAACCTCGATATCGAAGCTCACCGGCCCGGCCATCAATAAAACTTGTAGCCGAGCGCTCAAAATATACGCCCTTAAGGCCTCGTTTGATTTCCGCTTTCTGCTTTGTTTCGGTCATGCTTCAGTCCACTGTTGCGTTGTCGGCATTGATCGCACCCCCGCCATAAATCAGGCACATAATGCGCGTCCCTACGCACGCTTTATGCTTATCCAGGTATCGAGAGGATATTGACAATCATCGCGCCGAAATGGATCCCCTAGTTCGCGGGCACACATGATCTCATAACCGCCATTTAGTATACGGAGATATATATCATCGTGTCGCGGCGCCGCCTTTGCAGGCGTTTCTTATCCACACCGAGTCCATTAAACCAAAGAGTCCGGAGGATATTCGTTGATATCGAACTTGGGGGGCGGGTACTGAGGGTTCATTTCCTCCAAAGCATCGATCAATATCTCGCTGATTACCACATTGCGGAACCACCGCTTCTCGGCGGGTATCACATACCAAGGCGCATGTTTGGTGGCACATTGGTTCAACATCAGCTCATAGGCATCCATGTACTTATCCCAGCGGCTTCTTTCCTGCAGATCACTGGGGTTGAATTTCCAATGTTTGTCGGACCGCTCCAAGCGCCGGCGTAATCTTGATAACTGATAGTCCTTCGAGATATGCAACATAATCTTTATTACGCGTGTCCCGTGATCGTGAAGCATTTGTTCAAAGTTGTTGATGTGCCGGTAACGCTTTTCGATCAACGCCGTGGAAACCAACTCGTGGACGCGAACGATCAACACGTCTTCATAATGGGAACGATTGAAAATTCCGATGTGCCCAGCAGGCGGGGCATGATCATGCACGCGCCACAAGAAATCGTGGGATAACTCTTCATGACTGGGCGCTTTGAATCCGGTTACTTGACATCCCTGGGGATTCAGGTCGTTGGCGATCTTACGAATCGTGCTGTCTTTACCACCGGTGTCCATGGCCTGCAGGACCAGCAACAGCGATTGTTTGCCCTCGGCATACAAGCGTTCTTGAAAATCTTGCAGGTCATCCAAGTTTTTCTCGAGACGCTTTCGGGCATAGTCTTCATCCACACCTTGGTCATCGCCTGGATATATAGACGCTAAACTGAATGCGCCTGTCGCGGGAACACGATAGCAGCGATAATCGAATTTGGCTTGACCCATGTACTGTATCCGCTTTCGGTGACTGGGGATTATACCCGCCTTTAGATGCGCGGCCTGAAAAACCCGATCGACAAAACTGAGATCCACGGCAACCGGCTCTGGTCCCACCTGTCCGTCCGATTTCCCCAATCAATATGTCTGTGGCCGGCACGGCGAGCGGGAACAGCGGGCAGCGGTCCCCGTGATCGCCACGCAGTTGTGCGAGCACGAATCCCCACCGGACGAGCAGGCGCCGTTTCGTCGCTGAAGACACGCTTGACTCGTGGATGCCGACAATTCTTTGGAGTCAGGTCCGCAAAGCTATTACAATACCCAAAGTGAATCGGCTGGATCGCCCGGCGGCACATCCGACTTGGCGCCGATAGAGTGTCGAGTGATTTCATAGACCGGTCTTTGGCCACTATTCGGTTGCCGGAAAAAGGCCGAAGCCGAGAACGTGCGCCGCGCGGCTGTCGCCCGGCACGCGACTGAAGATTAGGACCTAGGCAGCAAACCGCCTTGTTCTCCCTGGTCGCAGCTGACCACGTTGCCACCCTGGATGTCGTCGGAGTTACAGCGGAACGGATGTATCCATCGCTGCGCGAACAAAATGACTCGCGCATGCGTCCGCTGGACATCGGCGTCGCGGACACCGCACCCGCCCCTGGCCAGCGGCGCATGGAACGAAAAAGTCTAACCCGCGGCAGGCACCACAGTCGCCGATGTGTTTGGCCCAGTTCCACCACGTTAACTCAATCGGGCATGACAAAATGGACAAAGACGACGTCGAAGTCGTAGAGAAAAAGACCGTCTTCAAAGGCTATGTCGCTGTTGATCGATACCGGCTGCGTCACCGTCTTCACCGGGGCGGCATGAGTGATGTTCTCGATCGGGAAGTCGTGGAGCGCGGTCATGTCGCGGCGGTGCTGCCGGTTGATTTTCCGCGTGACAAAGTGGTATTGATCGAACAATTCCGGCCCGGTGCATTCGCCGCTCATGAAAATCCATGGTTGGTGGAATGCGTCGCGGGAATTATCGAGCCAAATGAGACCGCAGAACAAGTCGCCCGCCGCGAGGCATGGGAGGAGGCCGGGTGCCGGATGGACGTGTTGATCCCGATGCAACGGTTTTTCACCACTCCCGGTGCGCTTACCGAAAACGTACAGTTGTTCTGCGGTCTTACCGACAGCTACGGCATCAACGGTGTACATGGCGTGGAACACGAAGGCGAAGACATCAAGGTACATGTTGTACCTGTCGACAAGGCCCTAAACATGGCTGATCACGGCGCGATCAAGAACGCTATCACACTCATCGCGCTACAATGGCTGGCGATCCATTATCATGCCCTGAAGAATCGGGGACCCTGAGCAAAGCGTGGCGGCATGACCAAATCGCAATCTCCCCAACAGGTTCTGCGCTCCCGTGAGCGCTATGAAGATATCCGCCGCGTCACTGTGATTGGCGGGATCATCGATCTGCTGCTAGGTGTTATCAAGATCACTGTCGGCAAGTTGGCCTTCTCCCAGGCATTAGTGGCTGATGGGGTGCATTCACTGTCTGATCTGGCCACCGACTTTATGGTGATCTGGGCCGCCAAACATGCCAGTCGTGGACCCGATGAGCATCATCCGTACGGTCATCAACGCATCGAGACCGTTGCCACAATCGTTCTCGGCCTGATGCTGTCAGCGGTGGCGATCGGCATCGCTTATGACGCACTGGAGGACCTGTGGCGCCACGAGAGGATATCGGTTCCTGGCGCTTGGGCCCTGGTCGTCGCAGTGCTGTCAGTGATCAGCAAAGAGTGGGTGTACCACTACACGATACGTGTCGCCGAGCGCTTGCAGTCCGAGATGCTGCGCAGCAACGCCTGGCATAGCCGCACCGATGCCATTTCCTCGGTGATCGTGATCATCGGGGTCGCCGGCGCCATGATCGGTTGGGTTTATCTGGACGCGATCGCAGCCGTTGCCGTGGCGATCATGATTCTCTACATCGCGATTGGAATGGTGCGCAATGGGATACTAGAGTTGATCGACACCGGTGTGGAACCTGAACGTCTTCAGACCATGAATACAGTTATTCGCAATACCGAAGGAGTCATAGATGCCCATGATGTGCGCACGCGCCTCATGGGTGCCAACATTTATCTAGATGGACACGTGCTCGTTGACCCGAAAGTCAGTGTCTCCGAGGGTCATCGTATCGGCGAGGCGGTGAGACACAGATTGAAACAAGAATTCGATGGCATTAGCGATATCACCATTCATATAGATTCGGAAGACGATGAGTCGTACCAACTGTCGGATAAGTTGCCTCTGCGCAACGAACTCAAGGAAAAATTCCTCGATCAGCTGGCGGATATCCCTCAAGCCCATGAAATCAGGCGCATCATTTTTCATTATTTGAATGGCCGGATCCATGCAGAGTTCTGGTTACCGCTGCTATCGTTCGAAAGCCTCGATCAGGCGGAACAGGTAGCGGCTGAGATCCGTCACCGACTGAGTCAAGACGACCACGTCGCAAAGGTCGACGTGTTATTCAATTGATGCCTCGTTTCAACACCCCAATCCCCTCTTCGAGTCCCTTCAACGTTAGCGGAAACATACGGTCTTTAAGCAACGCTCGAATCATCTGTATCGATTGGGTGAAGGGCCAGTTGGATGCGGCGGCGGGATTCAGCCATACCGCATAAGGATAAGCCGCTAATAACCGGCTCGCCTTTGACCGGCAGCGGCCGGGTTAAATTGACGGCGGCATTGACTGCCATCATCAGATCTTCAGTGGCAACGTAAGTGTCGGTGCCTGCAACTCGTGTCTCCATCATCTCTCCTTACCTGCTCGTGGGGCCAATCTTCGTATACAATTCGGCGTTTCGCAAACAACGACGTGCCGAACATGCCCATCGTGCCCTTACGGCCACCCAGGACCACCCTATGCAGCCTCATGATTGCAACCATGGTGTTGAACGGTTGCGCATGGTTGGCGCCGCCTCCCGGCATCACCGGCACGGTGGCGTGGCGCAACTTGCCTGCATGGGATCAAGACCGCCACGCTGAAAGCTGGCCGGCACTGCTCCGCAGCTGCGAGAAATTGGCGCGCCAAGAGCGATCCTGGGAACAAATATGCAGCGCGGCAAAGGATCTGTCCGATCCGGACGACGCCCAGGTACGCGAATTTTTTGAAAACTGGTTTACTCCTCACAAGGTGCGCGGCGCCGGTTGGCGCAGCCAGGGACTGATCACCGGGTACTACGAACCCCTGCTACGAGGCCGCTTCAAGCCCTCGAAACAATTTCGCTATCCGATCTACGCTCGTCCCAAGGATCTGCTGATCGTAGACCTGGCGGAGTTGTTTCCGGAACTCAAGGACAAGCGCGTCCGTGGCAAGCTTATTGGGAATAGGGTCGTTCCGTACTACAACCGTCAGCAGATCGACACTGAGCAGGACCTGCTGGCGGGACAAGAATTGCTGTGGGTGGATGATCCGGCGGCACTGTTTTTCCTGCACATCCAAGGATCGGGGCGGGTGGCGCTTCCCGACGGCCGTGTCGTCGCCGTGGGATACGCGGATCAGAACGGACATCCTTACCGCTCCATCGGCCGCGAGTTGATCGCGATGGGAGAGCTCGCGAGCGCGGATGTCGATATGTTTTCCATACGCGATTGGTTGCGCAATCACTCGCACCGCGCCGAGGAATTATTTCATCGTAATCCCAGCTACGTGTTTTTCGCCCTGCGACCGACGCGACCGGAGGGTCCGGTTGGTTCTTTGAACGTGCCGCTCACCGCCCAGCGCAGTCTGGCAGTGGATCGCAGAGTAATTCCTCTCGGGGTTCCGGTGTGGCTCGATACCACCCGGCCGGGCACAGACTCAGAGCCCTACCGGCGCCTGGTGCTGGCCCAAGACACCGGTGGTGCCATCAAAGGCCCGGTGCGTGCTGATCTGTTTTGGGGCCGCGGCGTCACCGCCGAACGCATGGCGGGCCTGATGAAACAACCCGGCCGTTTGTTTGTGCTGCTGCCCAAAAAACGTCGTTGAGATCGATTTATCCGGCCTCCGCACTCACTGCCGGCCGTGCGCATCGGTGCGGCTCGTGGGCTAATTGATCAAATCGGTGATCTGCGGATGCCGGTGGGGCGTGAGCAACCGCACCTTCGCACGTTTGGCCACCCGCAAGCCTGTTTCGAGGTCGACCGTCAGGTCATCGGCAGCAAATACGAGGTCGTCTTTTCCGTCCAAGCAAGTCGTCAACTGCACTTCCTTCAAGTGCATCACGTCGGCACCCTCAAACACCACCTGGTCGGCAGTGCCGTGCGCGGTAACCGAACCGCCGGTTGCGCCCACGACCTTCGCCTCGCGGCTCGCCAGAACAATTTCCGCGGGTCCGGACTCCATGAGATTGCGGTTGACGTCATAGTGAAGCACAGAAGTTTTGACCACATCGCCCCGTGGCGTCTCGAGGGTCACCAAACCACGGGCTTCGATTTCTTGCTTTTCTTTGTCGAAGATCAATTCATCCGCATAGACACGATGACCACCGCGGATCAATTGGGTGTATCCTCGCAGGTGGACGACATTACGACGTGGAAAGTCGATCGTGTCCGCCTGGATCTTTACCGGCGCATCGATCGGAATTTGATTCTTATCGTTTTTCTGCGACTGATCGACGGGCTTGGGGCCTTGGGAGATCACCGCACAATTATTCTGCGCGTAAGCCAAGGCCGGCGCGCTCAGCGCTAGGACGGCATATATTACAGCGAGCTTATTAGGGTTCGGTGGCATTTCAATGGTCAAGTATGCCGCACAAGCGCGGCCTCGCCCGGTGTGACGAGCACTCCAAAAAACGTTGGAAGCTAAAGACTAGCGATCTGATGCGATCTTTAGGTGGCAGACAGGGTAGACGTGACGTTGGTGTCAAGAGTTACTTATAACTGAAAAAACCCTGACTCCCAAGTTTTTTTGTGCGCCGGAGCTGCTTTTATTCGCAGTCAGTGCTTGATGGCGGCCAGCCCGGTCATCAATAATCCGTCGCTGAAGGGGACGCGCCGCATCGCGGGCGCCTGGGCCGTATCACGAGTGCGAAATTTAATGTCAACAAAACAAGCAGTTACAATACTATCGCGGGAACCGAGCGGGATGCACCGCAAGGCCGCGTACCGATGGTCGGTATCCAAATTCCTGTGGAAGGCGGTGTCCTCGCGGTATAACCCCCTGCTCGCCCAGTTGGTGGTCACGCGACGCTGCAATCTGAGTTGCGGCTACTGCAACGAATACGACGATTTCTCCCCGCCGGTGCCGCTGGACCGGCTGCGCGAGCGGGTCGCGGCACTGGCCCGATTGTCCACCGCCGCGGTGACCTGCACCGGCGGCGAACCCCTGATGCATCCGCAGCTGGAACATGTTTTTAGCGCAATCCGGGAACATGGCATGATTGCCACCATGATCACCAATGGTTTCCGCCTCAACCGGGAGCGAATCGAGACGCTGAACGATTGCGGCTTACAGGAGATGCAAATCAGCATCGATAATCTGGAGCCTGACGAGGTGTCCATGAAAAGCCTCAAATCCGTAGAGAGCAAATTAGCCCTGCTGGCCCAATACGCGCGTTTCAAGGTCAATATCAATTCAGTGCTCGGGATCAGCGATGAACGAACGCAAGACGCCTTGTTAGTGGCAGAACGCGCCAAACACTATGGTTTTTATCACTCCGTCGGCGTGCTGCATGATGAAGCCGGCACCTTGCAGCCGCTTAGCCGCAAACAGTTTGCGGTCTATCAGCAGATTGGAGGACGCTCCGGCTCACTGACCCACAAGTTGAATTACCATCTGTTTCAAAAGAATCTGGTCTTCGGTGAGCCCAACGATTGGAAATGCCGCGCCGGCGCCCGATACTTATACATCTGTGAGGACGGCAACGTGCATTGGTGTTCACAAAGGCGCGGTTATCCGAACAAACCGATTGCCGATTACGCGCGAGAAGACATCCGCCGAGAATTTCACACCCGCAAAGACTGCAGCCCGGCTTGCACCTTGAGCTGCGTGCATCAGATGAGCGCCTTCGACGAATGGCGCCGACCACAACGTCTGCCCGACCCCGAAGAAGATTAACGGACTACGAATTCGAATTCCACCGGCCTGCGGCGGTCGAGTAAATGCATCAAGGTCCGTCCGCCTCTCACCAGGACCGTCGCCACACCCCATATTAGCGCCACCCACAATCCGGCCTCGACGGTGCTCAGCATTGCGGTCAGCAAGATGATCCACACGTAAATATTGCGCCGCCCGGATATTTTTCGCACCATCAGGTCAAAGGGTGTGTAGTTGTCCAATCGTCGCCCGTGCTCCCGACCCTTGAAAAACCAGAATATGCCGGTGGCCGCGGTATCCAAAAAGTTACACACTATCAACGCTATGCCGGCCGCAAAAATCGGTGCGCTTAGGTCGCCCTGGGACAGGGCCCAGCCCAGCGCAAACCACCACGAATATTCAAAAATCATGTCGAACACGTGCTCGAGCTTCCCGATTTTTGACGTCATCAGCTTCAATCGGGCGAGTTTCCCATCAACACCGTCCATGACCCCAACGACGGCGGCCAACCACATCGCACTCATGAAGTGCCCCGCCAGGATTAGCGCCGTCACGCCCCAGGCGGCGATATTGGTGATTAAAGTAAGCTGGTTCGGTGTGATCGACGTACGGCAGAGCCGGGTAATGGCCCAATTCTCGATGGGTGCGTGCAGCACCTGGGCGGGCCAGTCTAAAGAACCTTTTTGAACCGCCTGGATCAAACGCACCTCGGCGGTGCGCAAATCGCCCGCGTTCGCCACCTTCATCCACAGGCGCCGCCGGTCGCGGCGCAGCTCAGAGTCGAAGCTCGGCAGCGTATTCACATCAATTTGCCTGACATCCCCCAGGATATCCAATCTAGAGGTGAATGACCCGTCGCGCGGGACGAGGGCAGCAATGTCTGCACCGCTCACCACCCCCGCACCAGCAAACACCGGGCCGTGTCTCATTTGCGGGCCTTGTGCGGCGTTAACCAGCGGATGTGAGTCCACCAGCATGCAATCACCCTCGGCCTGCAATACTGTCTCTATGAGTGCCTTTTCGATGACATAGTCACCGAATATGATCAATGCGGAATCCGTGTCAGCCATAATCGAATGACTGCGCAGTGCTTCGAGTGTGCGCAAACGAAACGACGCGCCTCGCGAAGTCAAATCTTTGCGATAATCCTTGGGCACAACGTCGTCGTCTCTTATCACCACATCGACACTATCCACACCGCAGCTCTTCAGTGTGCGCAGGTGCCGTTCCAGCAACGTGACCCCACACACCTTGGTAAATGCGATGGGTTCCGGAGCAGTGGAACCCTGGGGGGTCATGGCAATTATGATCGCTTTCATCAACGTTGTACCGGTCTTGGAAAAAACGAATATTGTTGTGATGCGGCTAGTGGCGCTGCGGCGGGCGATCCAAGCCTATCGTATAGTCAGCTACGTTTTTGCGTGCATTTTGCACAAAAGGCGACCATCGAATCAGATTGATCACCAGTTTATTCACCAGGGAAGCCGGAAACGGTAGCTCACGGATGACATCCACGAACAGCACCACCCGGGTGCCCGGGGTATCGTTCCAGACCTCATGTTCGAAGGTATCGTCGAACAATAAGCTTTTACCTCGTTCCCAAGAGCGAACTTCGTCACCGACCCGTATCCGGCACTGCTCAACCGGTTCTGGGACAATCAAACCCAAGTGGTAACGGAGAATGCCCTTATAGGGCCCGCGGTGCGGGGGGATATGTTTTCCCGGTGCGAGAATCGAAAAAAAAGCAGTTAGCAAGTTTGGCACCGCCTCCACCAACTTGGTGGTCTGCGGACAGCTACGGCAGTTGTCTTCCGCCTTGTAGCCGTAACCATATAAAAAGAATGTCTTCCATCGCTGATCTTGGGTAATGCTCACCTGGTCTTGGGATATGTCCTGGAAGTTGGGTAACCGGTCTTGATACGTCATGATGAGCTGCAATTCGTCAAGGATAATGCGCCAGTTACTCTCGATCCGTCCTATCCATGGATACTCGTCAGTGTCATGGAACGGCTGGTTCGCATGCGGATCCGCCTTGACGATCGAGCGTTCTAGCTTTTTGATGACACGATGACCGGCCCGCATCAGCGGATTTCGTTGCCAGTCGGGTACCAAATCGTCCATTGTGAGGAAAACCAGGGAGGGTTATCTATATTGTCCGGCCAGATCGGCGACCGAGGGTAACGGTTCGTCCGGCCAAGATCAATCATCGGCAAGGAAGTATCAAGGAAACGCCGGTACTTCCCTTTCGTTATGCGCGTAGCCGCCCGGTTGCCGCATAGCGGCCACGAGATCAAGAACCCTTACACTCATTACACAACAGACCATCCAGTTCCTTCGTACGCCAGCGCCGGCGCAGGTCCTGATAATTGGAATCGTTCCAGATCTCTTTGATCGGCCGGTCCCGGCAGTTACCCAAAATATTCGATCGCTCCTGGTCCACGCAACACATGATCATGTCGCCGTTCCACATGATCCACGCGCGCCAGAACGGGATCGGGCAGATCTGCACCAAATCCATAGGACGGTTGCCAAGCTCGGCCGCTTCGATATCGGGACTGGCGCGGTTGTCGAGTTTCCTGGCTTTCAACGTGACGCCCACGCTTTTCCAATATGCCTTTTCATGGCGGAGATTCGACTCCACCTCTTTCGTGAGCACGGTCCAGATATTGATCTTGGGAAAACGAAGGCGCATTTGCTTTTTCAGCCGCACCAGTCCGAGAATATTTTCCATGACCTGATCGTACTTCAACGGTGGCATCGCCTTCTCATAGACCGCGGGAATGATTGAATTGAAGCTGACATTGATTTCATCGAGCCCCGAATGCAGCAATCGATAGGCCCGTTCCTCAGCCAGCAGCGCCGCGTTGGTGATAATGCGCACCGCGGGACGCCGGCGGGCATTACGTTTGCGCACAATATACTCGATGCGTTCTTCTATGGATTTATCCACCAGCGGATCATTGAGCAGATAAGGATTGATTTGCACCAGGTTTGGAAACGTCAGCGCCTCGTCTATGATCTGTTGGTACAAGCCGTCGCTCATGCGGCCGGTTATCCGATTTTGTTCACGTCCCACTCCACAAAAGGTACAACGGGCGTTACAACCGCTGCGGGTTTGGATGTCGATTGAATAGGGGTGATCCGGCGTGAAACGTGTGTACCGGAACCACTTGAGGTATTCCACAAAGGGGATCGACGAGGCCGAGGGCGAGTTGGGCATCACCACCTTGCTCACCTTGTAGCTGAGCTGGTGCTTGATGTTTGCCCATTGGGCGGCGGCGGTGGTCATGGCTACAACTTGATATTGAAAGTGCGCGCGCAGTTTAGCGCCGGAATGGTGCATTGCCAACCGTGGCTACCGGGGGCGCACGCCGAGGACGCCAGCCGATGAGTCGCGCCAAAAACAGCGCATCGGAGCGCTGCAAAATTCCCGTGACGGCAGAGAGCGTGCTGAAACTGACGCAGTAGGTGACGGTTTTCCATATCAATCCGAGCCCGTGGGACGATTCCACGTACAGCGTCAACACAACCACCGGTATCGCGGCCGCAAATGCGACCGCGAGTACCCGCGCGTAAAAAACGAATGGAAAAACCCGCTTGATGGACACGTGCAGAACATGGCCGATTTTGCGCAATACATAGACCCAAGTGACGCCAACCGCCACCAACGTAGCGATGGCCGCACCAATCATGCCCAACCACAGCACTAAGGGTACACTCAGACACAAGTTGAGCAACACGGTATACACGGACCAACGCGTCACCACTTGAGTCTGATTGACTGCCTTCAACACCGCGGCGTAAGCACCGACACGGTGAAACAACACCAGCGAGTAGACCATGAATACCCACGCCGCATTCAAATAGTCCTTTGAGAACAGGACTACAATAAGGTCTTGAGCGATGGTCACCAGCAGCACCATCAGTGGCAACACGATCAATGAGACCTTCTTGATCGACTCGTTCCATAATTCCAACAGCGATTCGGAGTCCTGGCTCATATGCAGAGAAACCAACTGGGGCATCATCACCGAGGCGACCGTGAATGCGATCGTGGGCACCATCGGGATCTCCCAGGACCCCACCGTATATTCGGCGAACGCCACAACGGGAAGAAAAAACATCACTACATACTTGTCAACGAATTCATTGAGCTTCCACATGATCTGCGCGATGCTCAATGGAATCGAATAAGCGAACACCTCACGCATCAAGCCCTGCGGCAAGGCCTCACTATCTGACGGAAAGTGACGAGTAAAGAGAAATGTGCTGACCACGAGCCGGAACAATCCGTAGCCCACCAGGCAATAGGTGATCACCTGAATGGATTGACCGCCAACTGCGGGAATAGTCACGGCAACAAAAAACACGAAGCTGAACAAAATGTTCGCCAGCGCCGCGTGCTTGGTGCGATCGATAGCAATCAAAGCGTTTTGAATCGGCAAGGTCGGCAATTCGATCAGCGCAAGGATCATCAGTGGTACGAATAATCCCAGCACCGAGTAGCCGTTGGCATCAGTTACCAAACCGATGATCAACAGCAACAGCCCCCCCGCAATAGCCAACAAGAACAGCGTGCGCGCGACCATCAGGGCATAACATCTGCGCGCAGTGGAATACTTACCGAAAAAATAAAAAATGCTGTCGGATAGGCCCAATTCAGACATCTTCGTGACCGTGAGGTAGGTCACTAATGCGAAGCTCAGCAGCCCGAAATCTTGCTTATCGAGGACACGCACGAGAATAATAATCGCCGCGATCTTGCTTAACGCACCGACAATCTTGCTCGCCACCATAATGCTTGCCTTGGAAGCCAGCTCGGTACCGCTTACCGGATCAATTCGCTGTGATTGTGGGGAGCCAGCCGCCATCACTCACTCCGGAGTCAAAGCGGAGGCGCGGTTGTGGCGTCGCCTTTTCATGATGAGCGCAAACAAAATCCGTGCCGCGTAAATAGCCACCGTGGCAAGCGCCCACGACAACGTCATATAGAAGGCAGCCAGAAGATTTCCCGTCAAGGCACCGGCGAGCCACACCAGCACATAGATGTTGCGCCGCCCGGCCACCAGCCTGACGCCTCTATCAAAGGCCGTATGGTCGTGAATCTGGTGTCCGGTGATGAGGCGATATACGCCGCATAGGGCACGGGCGATGATCATCACAATCAAGATGGCGCATCCCGCCCACAATGCATCGCCATCGCCGGTGGCCTGACTCAACCCCCAACCCAAGCCGATATACCAACTAAACTCGAAACTCACGTCCAAGCTATGATCCAAGCGATCACCAAACGGACTGCTCAAGAGCTTTATCCGCGCCAACTTACCGTCCACACCGTCCAAGATGCCCGCAATCACCGCGATGATTAATCCCAACAGAAAATACTGGATTGCGAACAGGTAGGTGCCGAAAAATGCAATCACCGCGGAATACACGGTGATCTGATTAGGCGTGATGTCGGTCGCGGCCGCCGCCCTGGCCAACAGGTTCTCGGGCCACGGATGAAGATAACGCGCCGGAAAGTCGAGCACCCCTTTCTGTGCCGCATCGATGAGCCGGTGAGCGGCACGATCGCGATCCGCGTCGCTGGCCGCATGACACCACCACGGACGCAGATGCCGCCGCAGCGCCGGGAGATACCGGGGTAACGTGGCCACATCGAGCGCGGAAATCCGCTGATTGGCGGTGCTCGCGACGCCGGAAGATCCGTTGCTGACCGCGGTCAGCAGCGCATCCCGGTCCAGGCGCGCCAAACCGGTATCATCGGCGCCGTCGACCAATCTCACCATCGTCGGCGACGCGTGAACCACCTGATAAAGACGCGCGTCATAGACTGCCGACGCAGGCATCATCAGGACCTGCCCCACCCACCGATCCATTTGCGACGCGTCGATCACCTCAAGCACCGGCGGGGAGGCGCTCAGCCCTTGCCGCTGCGCATCGATCACACCAGCCAGGTCATTGTTATTCGCATTCACCCCGCCCGTGTTCATTGGCACAATAGCGACACGCGTGATGCCCTGTGTGACCAAGTGGTGAAGGTGGCGTTGGAATGGCGAGCGGCCCAGGAGCGGCTTGAATTCCGGCCACTGCTCGAGGGGGCCATGTTCCCGCACGCGGACAGTAATCACCGCCTCATAATCGGGCCCGCACCGATGGAGCGGTTTGACGGGATCAGTCAAGCGGACCCGTATATTGCACCAAGGCGGCGAAAAGAAGGGCTAACATTTTCTGCAATCAAAGAATTCGGTCAATGCCCGGTGTGACGATTGGTATCTGTGAAGGCGCCCGTGAAGGCGCTGACTTGGTCTCGAACGCCTGCAATTGCGCTTCACTCAACAGCAAAAGCGCGGTCGGAGTCACAGATTCTAGCCCCTTCTTTTGTCGCGCCAGCGCGGCGCTTGTCCCCCGCACGGCAGGGGAACCAGCCGCCCGATCCCCTGGCCGACTTGCAGGATCCTTGGGCAGTATATATACGGGCGCAAAATTACACTGTGTGCGAACGTCCTGACACCGTCTGCCGCCAAAATGGCTGTGCATCCTAATATGGGATACGCATTGACGCAACCGGGGCCCGGACGTCCGTGCCCTGAGTCCAATCGCGCAATCCCAGCGGACCTGGCCGCCGGCGGCAGTTTGAGCTACGTCACCAACCGCCGCGCCCCCAAGTTGGCGTGCCATTGTAAAATCGCGGGGAACACCGTCAATGAACTGATCATACAAGCACCAAGTCCAATACACGCCACCAGGCCAAGCGACTGCAATCCGAGGTTCGACGCGGTCAAGGTCCCGGCAAATCCCAGCATGGTAGTCAATGTCGTCAGGAACGCCGCCGCGCCGGTGGTTTTCACCACATGCCTCAGCCCGCCGGCCCCGCGCTCACGGTATCGGTGATAGATGTGGATTCCATTGTCCAGCCCAATTCCGAGTACCGTCGGCAGAACCACCATATTGAATACGTTTAGCCGGACCTCCAACGCTGCCATCAGACCGAGCATCCATAGCATACCCACGGCGACCGGTATCAAGACTACGATCGTTTGCGTCACGCTGCGCAATGCGAACAAAAGAATAATCACGACAGTCGCCAACACAGCGGAAACGGCAAGCGCGGCATCTTTTTTCATCAAATTCAGCATATCGACGAACACCATCGCCTCGGTGGCGGGATAGTAGGTCTTATCGTTGATGGTTATTTCGCGAATATCGTCAACAAACGCCTGTGCTTCCTCCAACTTCGAAGTGCCCTTTCGGTTATAGATGTATACCAGGTAGCCGCCGGAACCGGGTACTCCGGTGTAAATGCGCTGCAACGGTAACGGTAAATCAGTGGGTTTCATCTCGGACACACCCATGTATGTCATAAACCTCTGCAGCTCGGAATTTCGCTCATCATCTTCCCCGAAATCCTCCAGCAACTTCGTGGCTTCAGCGAGCTGGACTTGTATGCGGTCTATGATTTCAATGCGCTGCTTTTGATCCTCGGATTCCGGTACCAAGTTGTAGATGGACTTAACTTTATCGATGGTCGGGTCTCCGGCGGCGTCACCCAGATCCTTGATCGATTCAACAGTGTCTACCAACGCTTTTACGTCCTCCAGGCTTTCTACGAACACCACCGCCTTGTCCGAGCGCAGTGGAAATACTTCTGTGATCTTACGATTAACTTCATCCAAACTTGAGACTTTTGTTTTTAGCCTGCCGAAGTCGTCTTCAAACTCGAGTTGATTCAATGCCGTGAGACTGAAGACGCACAACATGGCTCCAATCACCAATATCGTATTTGTAAATGGAAACACCCCACCCTGTTGGACCGTCTCCGTCCTTTCCGGCGGCGCACGGTAGACTTTGATCCGTTCGGCGAGAACGATCAACGCTGGAAATACCAGATACATCGACAACAAGGTAAACGCAACGCCGCTGCCGGCAATAAATCCGAATTCGTAAAACGCCCGGAAATCAGTGGCCATAAGCGAAAAGAATCCGGCCATCGTAGTAACCGCAGCCAACAAAGAGGCCTGTCCTGTTCTTCGATACACCGTGCTCAAGCCCTGCTCTAATGTGCCTCCGTGTTGCCGCACTTCGTTGTAGCGTGAAAGATTGTGGATTCCGAAGTCGATCCCCAGGCCAAATAGAATCAACACCAGGAAAATCGTGATCAGATTCAACCCACCAAGAACGACTTGGGTAACCGCAAACGTCCATAAAAAACCAACGATCAAAGGCAAGCCGATGTAAAACAACGCCGACAAGCGACGGTAAAACAGCGCCACCACCAATAATATCGCTGAAAGCGACCAGATCGCGCTGCTTTTGATGTCATGCATGATCGCGTCGAACTTGGCGACAAGATTGGCTACCCTGCCGCCGAGTTTAACGCTCATTTGGGGATGATATTTAGCGGGATCGACGCGGCTGATCTTCTCTTGGAGTTGCGAAATTATGCGTTTTGAGTAGGCCACATTGGTCGTGCCCCCCTTGGGCATGACCACCAGGATGATCAGATCTCCCGCGTCATTTTGAAACAGTTTTTGTTTTTCCGTCTTCTCTTTCTTACCTTCATATTTCTGCTCAATATCGTCAAAATCGAGGGAAGGAGGCCGCCGTTTCGTTCCTCGAATACTGATTTCAACCGTCGTATCCTGCACCTTGAATTTCAGGTGCTTCTTTTCGTAGTCGAGTCGTGCCGCCAGCCTGCGATCGATGTCCAACAAGTCGTTGGTTTCCACAAACAGCAACTTGTTCCTTTGGAAGATGGCGGTGTCTTCGCTGTATTCCGCACTGCTAACCCAGTCGAATTGCCGGACTTCGGATTTTAGATCTGCCAGGAACCGTATTGCCGCATCACGATCCGGCGATTCGACCAGAATCATTGCATTGCTGTATCCGCCGGTTTTCTCGATTACTGTCCGCAGGTTTTCAACACTTTGCACCCCTTCGGGCATCAAAGAAATGATATTCGCGTCGAGCTTCAACTCTTTGGCGAGCAAGAAGCAGTAATATGCGGATATAACCGCTGCGATTAGAACCAACCAGTACAAACGCGCGAGGATGGCGACGACCCAGCGAATCGGCCTTGGTGTCAAGTTGTCTTGATTTTCTACCATACCAACTTAAAACACATGCATCGAAAACAGAGGACAGATCCCCTATTTCCGGGGTCTGAACCGAATGGCACTTACTTAAGGGATCACGACACGCTGAACCGAGAGACAATTCCCGGGACACGCCGTCAATACCTCCATGTAGGCTCGACGCCAGCATCCTTGCTGGCGACGGTCCCGGAAACTCTCCCTCAATTCAGCGCTTTTTAGCCTCTGTAAGGCTTAAGTTAAGTGCCATTCGGGTCTGAACCCATTTCTACGGACATCACATCCAGCCCGAGCTTCCGGCGCCCGGCTGCGCGAGACAAGTCAACGCTTCAGAGTCATGATCTCGGCCAAGGCGGTCCCAGTCAACCGTTGTCCACCCTCCTTGCCCTGATAACTCAAGTCGTATTGTGCGAGGTACCGATAATGCACCGGTGTATTCAAAAACCGCACAAAAAACCGCTCGATGCGCTTGAGCTCGCGCACGAAATCGAATCGCTGCAGCAGACGCGTCATCGTAATATTACCCGTTACCGTCCCGTCGGCACCCGTAATCTGGAACTGGATAGCATCCGGCGGCAGCCGGTAATCCTCGGCGTCATGTTCGGCTTCATTCGGGGCGTCCTGTTCGGGGATGACTAGCGTGACCGGGAATCCCGTCCATTGCTGACGAATTTCTCCACCAACTGTGATCGCGAGAAAGCTCGACTGCTTCTGTCCCGGCCGCTGCACGAGGTAAAAGACCGGCGACGACGGGTCCTGGGTGTCAATGGTCGCGACTCGTACCCAACTGCGCGCGACCTTGGACAGAGCGCTGTTGTTCAAATAGCGGATCGCGAAGCCTCGGCCGTCGCGCAGCGTTTTCCATGGTCCCGCGCTACCCGTACTCTCGGAGCCGCGCCGGAATCGGCCCTGGGCACGGGCCATGGGCATGATGTAGGAGACGTACTGAAAGATCTCCGATGCGGCGTCTGGAATGTGTCCGAGCCGCCAGGGATCAACGCTTGCTTCCACGTTCAGATCGACTTCGCCCCGGCTATTGCGCAGATACAATCGATAATGAGGATGGGTCCCACTGAACCGGTGGTTTGCGACCTTGAGATCCAACTTGCTGTCCTCGAAACTCCAATCTTTACGGCCGCGGCCGTTCTTGATTACCATGGGCTCGTTACTTTGGGAAGACGACAGCGAACCGATCACCATCGCGCGATGATCAGTCGGCCCATAATTGCTGATAAAGAACTGAACGGCGAGGAAGGTGCCGTCCTCGAAATAGAAATATTGATCCCAGCCCTCGGTATATGATTCTGCGCCGAGAAGCACGGGGCGGTGATCTTTGACCTCACTCTCGGAAGCCTGAGCGGCTCCAAGGCCAACTACCGACGCAGCCAATAATAGGCCTAGCCAACGGCACATGCGGAGTTAGTCGATAAGTGCCATCTCACGGCCGACGCGCCCGAACACATCCAGCACCATGTCGAGTTGTTCGATGGTATGCGTCGCCATGCAACTGGTGCGAATGAGGGCCATGTCCGGCGGCACCGCCGGGTAAAGCACCGGGCTCGCGAAAACTCCATGGTCAAACAAGCGCCGCCAAGTCACCAACACCTGTTCTTCATCGCCCACAACCACCGGCACAATCGGCGTCTCGCTCACTCCGATGTCGAAGCCGAGATTCACGAACCCCTCGCGCAAGTATGACGCATTGCGCCACAGCCGATCGCGGCGCTCTGGTTCGTCTTCGATGATTTGTAATGACGCCAAGGCCGCGGCCACCGGCGCCGGCGGCAGACTAGCCGAAAAGATCAGAGAGCGGGCGTGATGCTTGAGGTAGTCAATCACATCCGCATCCGCGGCCAGACATCCTCCGATGGTCGCAAGGGATTTGCTATACGTACCCATGATGAGATCCACGTCTGCTTCAAGACCGAAATGTTCCGCAGTGCCGCGGCCATGGTCTCCAAGAACGCCGATGCCGTGCGCATCGTCTACCATCAATCCGGCGTTATATTGCTGACACAGTTCTACTATACCCGGCAATTCAGCGATATCGCCCTCCATGCTGAACACGCCGTCCACAACCACCAACGCGGCTTTTCCTGAATTGTCGCGGAGGATTCGTTCCAGATCTTCCATGTCGTTGTGTTTGAACTTGCGGATTTGCCCGAATGACAACCGGCACCCGTCAAAGATGCTGGCGTGATTCATTTTGTCGATCACGATCAGGTCATGCTTGCCTACCAGGGCCGAGATCGCGCCGAGGTTCGCTTGAAAACCAGTGGGGAATACGAGCGCGGCGTCTTTGCGGAGGAACTTTGCCAGCCGGGACTCGAGTTCCTCGTGAATAGCCAGGGTGCCATTCAGAAACCGCGAGCCGGCGCACCCGGTGCCATAGCGGCGCACCGCGTCGATCGCCGCTTCCTTCACCTTAGGATGGCTGGTCAGTCCGAGATAATTGTTGGAACTCATCATTATCATCGGCCGCCCGTCGCAGACGACTTCAGGCTCCTGGGCAGACTCCACCGTGTGGAAGTAGGGATAGATACCGGCCTCGATGAGCTCTTGGGCGCGGGTAAACTTTTGGCATTTATCGAAGATGCCTGCGCGCAGGCGGCTTAGAGCATGTTGTTTGGCGAGGATTCGGTTTGTCATAACCAATATTGTTCTTGGTACCAGCGAACCAGCTGTTGTAATCCTCGGGTCAATTCCATGCTGGATGTGAACCCGAGTTCATTAGTCATTTTAGTAACGTCACAGATCCAGCGTTTCTCCAGCAGCTCCGCCGCCCGTGCGGTATTAATCCTAACCGGTCGATCTGTTATAAGTCCATATAATTGACCCAGCCCACCGAACACCCGCACACACCAACCGGGAACCGTCAGCCGCCGCGGATTGACCTCCAATGCTGCGCAAACGCCCTTTTCCACGTCCCGCCAAGCATATGGTTCTGCGTCAGCGACGAAATATACCGACCCCGAAGGAACCTGGCTATCGGCCGCGTTCAACGCACAAGCTACCACATCCTGAACGTGGCAGAGACTCGCCACACGCTGCCCGGTCCCCAATTCTACCAGGAAACCGTGCTTAACCATGCGAACATAGGGTAAAAAATTCCGGTCACGGGGCCCATAAACCGCACTCGGCCGCAGGATAATGCAAGGAAATCGCCCCGCAAAGGCGGAGACATGGCTCTCGGCGAGCAATTTGCTCGCGCCGTAAGGCGAGATCGGCCGTGGCGCGTCGCGCTCGGTCAACGCCCGCCCATTGTGCGCTGGACCCGCCGCTGCCTGGCTGGAAATAAACAGGAAACGTCTAAGCGCGGGCGCATGCTCGGCACACGCCAGCAGGAGATTATGCGTCCCGACCGCGTTGACATGGAAGTATTTGGAACGCTTCGCGGTCCACGTTACGCCGGCAGCGTGTACAACGATATCCACCCCCTGCACCGCAGAGATCAGAGTATCAGGCCGCGTGCAATCACCTTCCACCAACTCGACCTGCTTGTCCTCCAGCCATCCCGGGCGCGACTGTAAACGCACCAAACATCGCACGTCATGCCCTGCCTGTAAGAACCCGTCAACGAGATGACTGCCTACAAAGCCGCTTCCACCTGTGACGAGAGTGATCACTTTCGAATCTCCAACAAACGTATGTAGCAGAAACAATAAACGGGGGTATTTTCCTGACCTGACAGTTGCGCAGGGGTGACAATACAGGGAAAACCAACATTAAATCCTATATCGCCAAACACCGGCGATTACCCGCAAACTCCCGCATCCCCGCCTGCGTGGCGTTGCCGCGAAAAGTCCGGGGCAAGCGATCATCGAGGCGAAGGGAACCACGTCGTTGCACAAACACCACGACGCCGAAGAACTCTATCACATTACCCCCGGTACCGGACGAATGACTTTGGGCGACGAAGTGTGTCCGGTTCAAACGGGGAACAAGATATTGATCTTACCCGGAACACCGCATCGAATTACCAACACCGGCGTCGAGCCGCTCACCTTGTTATGTATCTGTGCTCCGCCGTACCCGGGGCGATACGGTTTTGCTCTAGCGTGGGGTAACGTAGTAAATAAAGTGACATAAATTAAGGGGATTTATTTTTTTCTAAAAAGAGAAGATCTGTGGGAGCGGTATTCTGCCGCAAAAAAATTATCACGCCTGCTTGTCCCCGCATAGCAGGGGAAAAGGCGCTCCCACACATTAGCTTTAATGGATCTGGCCCCTCTGTGACGGGACCGGACTACTAAGCATCACTAACCATTAACCGTCTTGGCCGGCCTCCAGCTCTTGCAACAACCTGCGGCCAACCAGTTCAAAACGCCACCCGGTTGCCAGTGGATGATGCTGCTGTTGCCGCACGAAGCGGTTCACTTCCTTGCGCGAAGCAACCAAAGTAGGGGAAACATGCTCCAGCTGAGCCCGTACTCTAATGATTTCAATCAGACGGTCCGCCAATTGCTTCTCGCGATCGTTGAGCCGCGCGGGCGGTTCCCACACGGTTTTTCCGTCGTTCCCGCGGTAGTAACGGCCGATCACCGACAGTACCGCGTTGCCGTAGCGGTGCACGAATCGAGACGGGACACCTTCGATCGCAGACAACTGATCCTGTCGTTGGGGCTTGGCGGCGGCGATGTCCACGAGCTGGTTATCGTTTATGACCCAGTTCCTGGGCAGGTCTTTGCGTTGTGCGGTTCGCTCCCGCCATATCGCGAGGTGCTTGAGTAGATGTTGGGACTGTAAGTCCAAGGAATGACCGCTTCGTAGTCGTTTGTAGGCGTGTTTTGGCTCCATGGCGTAAAGTGCCGGGTTCGCCAACGGGCGGCACTCTTCCTCCAGCCACGCCAGACGATTCCGGCGTTCTAGTTCCGCTTTTAGATATTGATGTAACTCGCCCAAGTGGCTGACATCCTGGTATGCATATTCAAGTTGGCCAGCGGTTAACGGCCGCGAGCACCAATCGGTCCGTGTCTCATGCTTGGACAGCGTTTTGCCTGCGATCTGTGCTACCAGCGATGCATAACTGACTTGATCTCCAAAACCAAGCAAGGCCGCGGCGATCTGAGTATCGAAAACCGGTTGCGGCACCCAACCACAGATATGGTATAAGACCTCCAAATCCTGACGCGCCGCGTGGATCACCTTCGACTGCGCGCTGTCACCAAGCACGTGAATCAAGGGCTCTAGGGTGTCGCACTTCAGAGGATCGATGCCTATCACCCCGTTAGAGCTGGAAACCTGAACCAGACACAAGCGCGGGTAGTAGGTTCGCTCGCGCAGGAACTCGGTATCGATACCAATCCAGGAGCAGGATGCCAACTCCCGGCACCGCTCGTTGAGTAGTCGGGCGTCTTGTATGACGAGTAAGCTCACCGTTGAGTGCGCAACTATATTAGTATGACCGAATGAATGTTCTGAAACTTCTGCTCGATCTTTGCCTGTTCCAGGCAAAACCACAAGACCTGCCGGCCAATAGTACACTCGTTGCGGCAACCACCATCGCCGCAATCGTGACCAACATTCTGACTCACCGCGCCGAAGGCCAGATTCCTCTCGTTGTAGCGATGTCAACGGCGCAAGTGGTTGTGTTTGGATTTGCGATCTGGATCGTGCTTCGTTGGAAATCAAGAGTCGAGCGCTTCCGACAGACTATAACCGCAATCTTCGGCACCAGCGCGCTATTACAACTCGTCGCGTGGCCGGTCGTTGGCTGGCTGTATCAGGTGCAGGAGTCTCCGGACGCGTCTATGCCGATGACCTTGCTGTTCGCGCTCAGCATCTGGGTACTGGCAATTGCGGTCTATGTAATGAAGCACGCGTTGGATTTCGGTGCCGGCGTGAGTTTTCTAATTACAGTGGCTTGCCAGGTGTTTACATTGATCGTGGTTTTTATGGCATTCGGTCAAATCGGCTGACATGCACGTCCATATCCTCGGTATATGCGGCACCTTTATGGGTGGGATCGCACGGTTGGCGCGGGAGCTGGGACATTACGTAACGGGGTCGGACAACGACGTGTACCCACCGATGAGCGACCAACTTGCTGATCTTGGTGTCGAAATCATCCCCGGGTTCGACCCGGCGCAATTCGACCCGGCTCCCGACATTACGATTGTTGGAAACGCCCTGTCGCGCGGTAATCCAGCGGTGGAGGCACTCTTGAATCGCGGTTTGCCGTATATCTCGGGTCCGCAATGGCTTGCCGAGCACGTCCTCGCACAGCGCCACGTCGTGGCAGTAGCGGGCACCCACGGCAAGACCACGGTTAGCAGCATGCTCGCCTGGATTCTTGACCAAGCGAAACTTCGCCCGGGTTTTCTCATCGGGGGTATCCCCACAAATTTCGCGGTATCCGCCCGGCTCGGCGACGCCCCATTATTTGTAATTGAGGCCGATGAATACGATACCGCATTCTTCGACAAGCGCGCGAAATTCGTCCATTACCACCCGCGAACCGTGGTTTTGAACAACCTGGAGTTCGATCACGCGGATATTTTCCATGATTTGAACGACATCAAGCGGCAATTTCATCACTTAATCCGTATCGTGCCCGCCAACGGACTGTTGATCGTCAACGGCGCCGACGAGAATTTACGAGATGTTCTGGATCGCGGCTGTTGGTCGACGCTCGAGAGCTTCAATTCACTGCCGTCCGATAACCATGGCGCGGCCGCGCAAGGAGTGTGGTCCGGGCGACCGTTGAGCGAAGACCACACCGCCTTTGAAGTTGCGTATCGGGGGGAACCCGCCGGCAAAGTAGCATGGCAGTTGATCGGCCGACACAACATGTCCAACGCACTCGCGGCGATCGCCGCAGCCAGCCATTGCGGCGTGCCGCCCGCTGACGCCTGCGACTGCCTGGCTTCGTTTCGATCAGTGAAACGGCGTCTGGAGGTAATCGGCGACCGCAACGGTATACGCGTGTACGACGACTTCGCGCATCACCCAACGGAAATTCAAGAGACGCTCACAGCGTTACGTCAGCATGTGGGTAACCAGCGGATCATAGCCATCGTCGAGCCGCGATCAAACACCATGCGCATGGGCCGGCACCGGCATACGCTACCTGGAGCATTATCCAGCGCCAACTTGACGCTGCTTTATCAACCGCCCCACATCGACTGGGACGTCAACTCGCTGGCCGCGGACGGCGTCGAGGTGCTTCCTTCGGTGCCAGCGATCATTGAGCGCGTGGCCAACGAAATGGCTAACGGCGATCATATTGTGATCATGAGCAACGGGGGTTTCGATAACATGGCAGCGCGCTTGCTGAAGCGGGTCGAGATGACGCCCACATCGATTCATTAAAATACCTTAATAATCCCTACAAGGCTTGCTTTCCAGAGACGGTTTAAATAGTCTGGCTCCGGAACAAGTTTGGAGTCACACCGCATGCCAAAGTCCATTAATTTGACCTGTGCCGCGCTGTTCTTGTTGGCGGTAATGGGAAACTCGTCCCATGCCGCCAACTACACTGCCGATATTCATTATTTCAAGCTGCCTACCCCCCAGCCGGTGCAAACCGGGGACCAGATCGAGGTGCTGGAGCTTTTCTGGTATGGATGTCCACATTGCTACGAGCTCGAACCGACGATCGAAAAATGGCTGACTAACAAACCCAAGAACGCGGCCTACGTTCGCATGCCGGCAATATTGCGGGACACATGGGCGTTTCACGCCCGCGTCTACTTCACGTTCGAGGCCATGGATATGGAAGACAAACTGCATGCAAGTTTTTTTGACGAGCTGCACAAGCGGAAAAACCGTATCCGCAACAAAGAGCAGTTGATCCCCTTCCTCGAGGCTAATGGCGTTCCAAAGGATCGATTTTTCGACACCTACGATTCGTTTGCCGTCGACAGCAAAGTGCGGCACTCGCAACTAATGTCGGGCAAATACGCGACCACCGGCGTGCCGACCATGATTGTCGACGGGAAATATCGCGCCACTGCCACGAGCGCCGGGGGGCATGAGAAACTGATGGACTTGGTCAACTTTCTGGTCACGAAAGCGGCGAAGGAACGGCAGTAGGCTCAGCATAGCATTAAAGACAGGGGACAAGTGTCGTGACAGTCGCGGCTGCTTGTCCCCGCACAGCAGGGGGCTTGTCCCCGCACAACAAGGCGCAAGACGTTGCCGCGGGTTTTTCGCTCTCATGCCGCACGCACAGATAATTTTAAGTCGTCCGCTGCGAATTCGCCAACGCCTGTGCCAGCGAATGCACGCACGCTGAGATCTGCTCTTGCCACACGTTCTCCGCCGGATCGGGCTGCCGCAGACACCGTTCGAGATTGCGCGCCAATTGCGCCGGCACCTCATAACCGTACATGCCGGTCGAACCTGCCAGCCGGTGGACGTATCGCGTGAGCTCGGTTAATGCGGGCGAGGAAAAACCACTGGTAGTAACAGTAGACCATCGAGCTTCGAGCTCCGTCGCCTTGGCTGACAGTGAACAGTGGTAGCGCTTCTTCAACTGTGCGAGACGGTCGGTGCTATCCATCTATCGCCGTTGCGGCCTGGGCCAACTTCTCCAGTCGATAACCGTGCTGATATATGGAGTTCAATCGCCATCCATTCTCCGGAGCAATCTTCAGCTTTCCGCGTATCCGGCTCATGTGGGTATCAATTGTGCGGGTATTGATATCGGGGTTGGTACCCCACACGCTCTCCAACAGATGGCTGCGGGATACGACTCGTCCGATGTTCTTAAATAAAAAAACAATCAGTTCATATTCCTTTTGAGTGAGTTTTATCGGCTCACCGGTCACGGTCACCGCGTGGTTACTCACATCGATCCTGTACGGCTCGAACTCTATGATTTCCTGTTCATCATTTGACATTCCAGCCCGCCGTCCCAAAGCGTGCACACGCGCCGCCATTTCCAATCGCTTGACCGGTTTGGTCATATAGTCATCCGCACCCGCTTCGAGCGCTGACACGATATGCTTCTCATCTTCCTTTTGAGTAATGAATAAGACCATCACCGGCCAATCGAGATTAGAACGCACCCACTTCAACACCTCCAACCCACTCATCTCCGGAATCATCCAATCGAGAATCAACAGGTCAAAGCTCTCGCGGCCTAGGGCGCGAATGAATGGTTTGCTTTCGTTGAAGTGCGTACACTTGTGACCCGCCTCCGTAAGCCAATGTTCCAACAATACAGCCTGGTCGGCGTCATCTTCCAGCAGTGCAATACGCATAACCCACCCTCTCAGTTCAATGTCTTCACGCCCGCGATACTCAGCCCTCGATCAGAGAATACCTCAGCGTTGAAAAAACGCCTTGGTGCGAGCTACCCGCTAGTATATAACAAGTTACGCAACCGCAATCTGCCTGTCATTATACCGACCGTATCAGTCGGAAATTAATTCCAGGAACTCAGCGCGGGTACGCACGTTGTCGCGAAACGATCCCAGCATCATCGACGTCTTCATCACCGAGTTCTGTTTCTCTACGCCGCGCATCATCATACACAGGTGTTTCGCCTCGATCACGACGCCCACCCCTGCCGCATCCGTTGTGGTCAACACTGTATCCGCGATCTGCTGCGTCAAGGATTCTTGGATCTGGAGCCGGCGCGCAAACATATCAACGATGCGCGCAATCTTTGACAGGCCGATCACCTTGCCGGTGGGCACGTAGGCCACATGGCATTTACCGATAAACGGAAGCAGATGGTGCTCACACAAAGAATAAAGTTCGATGTCCTTGACGACCACCATCTCGTCGTTGTCGGACTCGAACACCGCGTTGTTGACGACGTCATCCAGCGACTGGTGGTAACCACGGGTCAAATACTTGATTGTAGATGCGGCACGCACCGGCGTATTCTGCAACCCGTCGCGGCTCAGATCTTCACCGATCTCATCGATGATCCGGGCATAATAATGTGCGAGTTTATCGGAATTCATTGATGACTCTGGCGGACATCGAAAAGCATCCGGCACCTGATAAACAGGTGCCGCTGCCTGTCGACAAAATCAGTCGTTCAATACAAAGGTCACTTTGAGCTTGACGCGATACTCGGTTATCTTTCCTTTGGCGTCTACAACAACGCTCTGATCTTTGATCCACGCGCCCTTCACTTTCTTTAAGGTCTTATTCGCCCGGCGCATGCCGACCCGCACTGCGTCGTCAAAACCCTTGGCGGAAGATGCGATGATCTCGGTTATCCGTGCTACTGCCATGATTACCTCCTTATGGTATTGGTTAACGCTTATGCTCCGCGCACAAGCGCCAGCACCGCGTGCTATTTGACGCGAGTACTTTAATGGTTCACAACCGAAAAAGAAAACACATCCATCACAATGTTTTATTCGGTCTCCTGAAATAGGGTGATGCGTCCGCACGCATAGACCAAACGGTCAAATGACCCCAACCGACACCAGGATCACGACCGCGCGGAACGCGTGGTGACGCAAACGCCTGCGTACATCGAATCTGCGCGTCGAGCCCAAAGCGGGAGCAATCCTACGCTGATCATGCGCGCGACTCATGACACCCAATATCCAGGCGACGATCCGACCCAGCAACGCGCCGATCGAAAGTCACAACACATCCATGCTCGTTACTTTACCAGTTTCGATCACTCACCATAAATACCGGCGCACACCAATCGCGGTGTTGCATTGCAAAGTTTTGTAAACTCAAGCTCAAAATCGTCCCGCCCACCATGCGACACACTCCAAACGACGATGCGAACGGGATGGCATCAGCACTGGACGCAAGCAACAACTAGTCACTCCAAAGTGAGTTCAGTGTAATGGGCAAATCCATTGAGGCGCTGGAAGGCATCGGCCCCCAATACGGCGCGACACTACGCGCGGTTGGCTGCAGTTCACCTGATAATCTGCTCCGGGACGGTGCCAGCCGCAAAGGCAGGCGAGAAATCGCCGTTAAGACCGGTATCAGCGAGGCAGTCATTCTGCGCTGCATAAACATGGCCGACCTGTTCCGCATCAAGGGCGTAGCATCACAGTACGCCGAATTGCTCGAAGCAGCCGGAGTCGACACGGTAAGAGAACTCAAGAACCGCAATGCCAAGCGACTCACACAAGCGATGGCTGAAATCAACGAAAAGAAAAAGCTGGTCCGCCAAGTGCCTCATGAGAAGATGGTCGCGGCTTGGGTGGCGCACGTAAAGATGCTCAAACCCGTCGTCAGCTATTAATGCGCCATCGTGAATGCTGGACCACGCGTCACATTCAAGGCACCCCGCCGCCACGCTGGTGCTATTTACGATTTTTTACTTGGTGCGGGCGCCATATTCGTTAACAATGACGGCCAGTTGCTAACCAAAAGTATAAGCAGGAGTAAACAGATGAATATCTTGAATCAAATTCTCGGCGCCGGAAACGGGCAAGTTCTCGACCGGCTGGGCGGACAAGTAGGACTCGACCGTCAGCAAACCCAGACCGCCCTTGGCAGCCTGTTACCGGCATTGACCGGTGGAATCAAAAACAATATGTCCAGTGAAGAGGGCCTCGGCTCGCTGCTGTCAGCTCTGAATCGCGGTAATCACCAGCGCTACGTTGAAGAGCCCGAGTGCCTCGGCGATCAATCCAGTATCGACGACGGTAACAGTATTCTGGGTCACATTCTCGGCGGTAGAGAGCAAAGCCGTCAGGTCGCGGCGCAGGCTGCTCAGTCGACCGGATTGGATCTCGGAATCTTGAAGAAGATGCTGCCCATGGTCGCCGGGTTGGCGATGGGCTCAGTGAGTAAGCAGGCATCATCATCGGGCATCCTGAACCAGGTGCAGGGTAGTAGCGGCATTGGCGACTTAATGAGTCAACTGGGTGGCAGCGGTTCACAACTCGGCGGCTTGGCGTCGTTCCTGGATATGGATGGCGATGGCTCCATTGCCGACGACGTATTGGGACTGGCGAAGAAACTGTTCTAATTTAATTTACTCACGCTTCAAGTCAGGCACAGCCACCACAATTCAAATGTTGCTGTGGGAGCGGCTTTCCAGCCGCGATTGCCTTTTTCACATCCAACAACGATGCACCGCAAATCGGACCGAGGATTACGACGCCGACTGTTTATCGCGTAAGTACTCCGCCAGGCGCTCCACTGCCTGCTGCAGCATGTCCTGGGTATTGGCATAGGAAAACCGCACGTGCTCATGCTGGCGATGGCGGCCAAAATCCTTGCCCGGCGCGATCGCAACCCCGGTCGACGCCAACACATCCAGCGCAAAGCTGTAACTATCACCGGTAAATGCGCTGCAGTCGGCGTAGACGTAAAACGCCCCTTGGGGCATCACCGGCACCTTGAAGCCCAGTTCGCGTAATGCCGGCACCAGAAAGTCGCGCCGTTGGCGAAACACATTCCTGCGTCGTTCCAGCTCGGCAATTACATCTTCTTCAAGGGCGCGCAGAGCCGCAAATTGCACCGGCGTGCTGGTGGAAATAAAAAGATTTTGCGCCAACTTGGTGATGCCATCAATGAAGGCCGACGGCATCACCAACCAGCCCACGCGCCAACCCGTCATCCCGAAGTACTTGGAGAAGCTGTTCACGATGAACGCACGGTCACTGTCATACAAGGCGGTGCGCACATCGGAGTCGTAGGTGAGTCCGTGATAAATCTCATCGACAATCAAAGTTCCCCCCAATCGGTCCACGGTCTCCACGATCCGGGTCATTTCATCAGGCGGCACCGAAGTTCCGGTGGGATTCGACGGCGTACCGATCAAGACCGCTTTGGTCCGCTCAGTCCATGCCGTCTTGATCGCGTCCGCGGTGAATTGATAGCCGGCGGTGGCATCGCACGCGACCAGCTTGGGTTTGCCCTCGTAGAGCCGCACGAAATTGGCGTTGCAGGGATAACCCGGATCGGTCAACAACACCTCATCTCCGGCGTTAATCAAGGAGCCGAAGATCAACTGAAACGCTCCCGACGACCCGGGTGTCACCGCCACCCGCTCGGACGGGGGCCGGCACGGCGGCGGATAACGCGCCGCGATGCGCGCGCGCAACTCATCAATGCCCAATGCCTGCACGTAACGCGTCTTGCCCTCACGCAACGCCCGCATTCCCGCCTCCACCACCGGTGCGGGGGTCGGGAAATCGGGCTCACCCACTTCCAGATGAATCACCGAACGCCCGCTTCGCTCCAACGCAAACGCGCGTTCCAGGATCTCCATGACGTAAAATGGCTTGATGTCTCGCAGCCGCGTCGCCTGATTTTTGAGCGCTGGCGATGTGCCTGGCTTGCCGGGTTGATCACAGTTTTCCACGTTCAGTTTGTCAGATTGATTACCAACGCAGCAGATTCTGCATAATTGGGGCCGCAGTCAAGAACTGTTGCCCGAATAACCCCTAATAATTTGATACCGCCACGGATTCATTCATAAATCTTTCTCCGGAGGGAATTCTCGGGACCGTCGCCAGCATCGGCGCCGTCCATGAACGCACAGGTTTGCGACACGGGCACGACACGCATTTCTTTACTCGTTTCCGAACGAAGCGGATTCTCCAAGAGAGCGCCATTCGACCCTGACCCCCTTTTCCATGCCCACACTGGTCGTGAAATGCGCGCAGGCCATGGACCCGTGACCTCGTGAGTGGTAAGTTTGACGAGCAAATTCGTCGTTTTTTTCAACGCATCACTTGGAGAAGTGTTATGTCGTACAAAAACAAGTTCCCCGTCACACTCGTAGCCGCACTGGCAACCGCTCTGTCGTTCTTCGCCGCGCCGATGATAAGGGCAGACACCTTCATCACTATCGGCACCGGTGGTGTGACCGGCGTGTATTACCCCACCGGGGGGGCGATCTGCCGGCTGGTAAACAAAGGGCGTAAAAACCATGGCATTCGCTGCTCGGTGGAGAGTACCGGCGGCTCGGTCTACAACCTGAACACCATCCGCGCCGGCGAGCTGGACATGGGCGTCGCCCAGTCGGACTGGCAGTATCACGCCTATAACGGCACCAGCAAGTTCAAGGACCAAGGTGCGAATAAAGATCTGCGTGCGGTGTTTTCCGTGCATCCGGAGCCGTTCACCGTGGTCGCACGAGCCGATTCCGGCATCAAGACATTTACCGACCTCAAAGGTAAACGGGTAAACGTGGGGAATCCGGGTTCCGGTCAACGCGGCACCATGGAAGTGGTCATGGGGACACTGGGCTGGAAGATGAGTGATTTCAAACTCGCCTCGGAGTTGAAATCCGCGGAGCAGTCAAAGGCCCTGTGCGACAACAAGATCGACGCCATGGTGTTCACCGTCGGTCATCCCAGTGGCTCTATCAAGGAAGCGACAACAACTTGCGACGCGGTCATGGTAGAGGTTTCGGGAAGCGCCATCGACAAATTGGTGAACGACAACTCCTACTACCGCCACGCCACCATTCCCGGCGGCATGTACCGCGGTAGCGATAATGACGTCAAGACGTTCGGCGTGGGTGCGACCTTCGTGTCGTCCACCAACACCTCCGCTGACGTGGTCTACCAAGTGGTCAAGTCGGTGTTTGAGAACTTCAAGCAGTTCAAGAAACTGCATCCGGCGTTTGGCGTGCTCGATGAGAAAGCAATGGTGAAGGACGGGCTATCGGCGCCGCTGCATGACGGCGCTAAGAAGTATTATCAGGAAGCCGGTCTGCTCTAACCGACAACCCGGACCGGGGGATGCGACCACGTCGTCCTCCGGTCCATTGTCAGCGTTTCGCAGGTGCACCCAATGAGGGACGCACAGAGCGTCGGTCGCGCCGCGAGAGGAGAGCCAATGAGACACGCCCCCACACCATGGACGCCGGCGCTGCTGACGCTCCTGCTGCTCGCTTCGTTCAGCGCTGCGGCGGAGCAACAGATCGTCATCGGCACCGGGAGTACGGCCGGCGTTTACTATCATGCCGGACGGGCGATCTGCCGCCTGATCAACACCAAGGTAGTAGGCATCTCCTGCAAGGCGGTCGCCACGCCGGGTTCGCTGCACAATCTCAATAACGTGCGCAACGGTGCCCTCGACGTCGGTATCGCGCAGTCGGACTGGCAGTATCACGCGGTCAAGGGCACCGGCCCGGTCAAATTCATGGATGGATCCTTTGCCAACCTGCGCGCATTGTTTTCGCTGCACGGCGAACCGTTCACCCTGGTCGTGGGACGCGACTCGGGTATCCGCCGCCTGGAAGATCTCAAAGGCCACCGCGTCAACATCGGTAATCCCGGTTCCGGCCAACGAGCCACCATGGAGGTACTGATGAAGGCCCTGAATTGGAGCAAGAAAGATTTTCAATTGGCGACTGAACTCAACGCCGCGGAACAATCCCTGGCCCTGTGCCTGGATCGGATCGAGGCCATGGTCTATACCGTCGGTCATCCCAATGCCTCCGTCGCCAAGGCCGCCGGACTGTGCGACGCCACCATCGCCGCCGTCAACGGCCCGGTGATCGACAATTTGATCGCCGAAAATCCCTATTACGCCTACACCACCATTCCCGGCGGCATGTATCCCGGCATATCCGAAGCGGTGCGCACGTTCGGCGTAAAGGCAATAGTGGTTAGCTCGTCCGACATTCCCGCGGAGACGATTTACAAGATAGTCGCGGCGGTGTTCGACAACCTGGATACATTCCGCAAATTGCATCCCGCCTTGGGTGCTCTGAAACCGGAGACGATGATCCGCGACGGGATAACGGCGCCGCTGCACGAAGGCGCAAAGAATTATTTCCGCGAAAAATGGGGATTGAAATAAGAAATTGGAAATTGGTGGAAATTGGGGTGGAAATTGGGGTCAGACCCCGTGTTCTGACCCCGTGTTCAATATTGAGGGATAATTGGTAATGAGCGAGCAACCAAAGATGAAGCAAAGCGCCGACAACAGCGACGTTCAGGAGATGATCGCCGAGGCGGATACCGGCGCACGCACACCGGCCGGCATCCCCGGCAAACTTCTGATCATCATCCCTTTGGTGTGGTCGTTGTTCCAATTGTGGTACGCGTCGCCGCTTCCCTTCATGTTCGGCATCGGCGTATTGAACGACACCGAGGCACGCGCAATCCATCTGGCATTCGCCATCTTCCTCGCCTACACCGCCTATCCGACCTTCGGGTCCTCACCACGCCATTACATCCCCATTCAGGACTGGGTGATGGCGCTGGTCGGCGCTTTCTGCGCGGCATACATCTTCATCTTCTATGTGCAGCTCTCCGAC